>JBEVWG010000068.1:0-4972 GCA_040506705.1 Candidatus Thiodiazotropha sp. 6PLUC1 | reverse complement strand
GAGGCGCAATACCCGAAGAATTGGAACCGATACTTGAACAGTTGAAATTGAATCCTGATGCCTGGTTAAAAAGTATAAAGTACTATAACAGAGACTATTTCACAGCGGTTGGAGCGATTGATCGGATAAAGGCTTATGCTCAATCCATGGAGAAGTGCTGGTTCCAGGGTCAAAGTGCAGCGAAAAGCAATTATCGTCTTGTCGTCGTTGGGTAGGGAGAGATGCGATCAAGAATCTATATTTAATATATTTCAGAACATTTAAAGTTAGGGTGTCCTCAATTTCGCCCTGGTTGCAGCTCAGGAATTGAAAGCTTTGCGGGGAGTCATGGATATCAGAATTTCGAAGGAGCCCTGCACCGCATCACTGCCCCTCTTGAATCTGTTACCGATGATTACCACTCTCCAAGTAATATTCCGGGTTATAGCAATGCTCTGACAGCTGGAGATGTCAACAACGATGGCAGGAGCGATTTGATCATTGGAGATCCAGGTAGTGATCGGGTCTACATATATCTGAAATAAAACCATTCTTGAGCTATAGGGTGGGGCCATGCCCCACCAAAATAGCTTGGTTACCTCAGAAAATTCTCGTTCTACGTAACAAATCCCCTTAAGTAAGTGCCATGCGGGCCATGCCCCACTCTATAAATAGAAAATAGATTAAAGTTACCACAATCATGAACCAGGACAGGTACTATTCGAAGGAAGAAAAGTAACTCCCCAGCTCCTGATTTGAATCTAACCATCGATAAATCCAAGCGTATTGTAATAATTGAGTTTGTCTATAGCTGCACATAACTATCATCTGAATGAATAAACTCACCAGCGGTATCTGAAACTCCTGGTATGTATATCGATTTCCCGCTGCAATGCCTCGGTTACTTCACCCGCATCCCTGGCTGCGCCCCCTCATCGGGATTGAGGATATAAAGATCCTTTCCACCAGGTCCTGCAGCCAACACCATCCCTTCCGAAACCCCGAAGCGCATTTTGCGTGGCGCCAGATTGGCCACCATCACTGTGAGCTTTCCCTCCAGGTCCTCTGGTGCGTAGGCGGATTTGATGCCTGCAAAGACATTGCGGGTCTCGCCTCCAAGATCCAGGGTCAGTTGTAGCAGTTTGTCAGCTCCGTCTACATGTTCTGCTTTGGCGATGCGGGCGATCCGCAGATCAAGCTTAGCGAAGTCATCGAATTGAATAGTGTCGGCAATAGGATCCTTCGCCAAAGCTGAGTCAGCTTTTGTTTGAGCTGCCTTCGGTTCTGCTTGTGCAGCCAGATCCTCTTTCGAGTGCTCTAACATGGCTTCAATATGTTTTGGGTCGACCCGGGTCATCAGCGGCTTGAACTTGCCGATGGTATGACTGGTCAGCGGGGTATCCAGCTGTTGCCAGGTCAGGGGTTCGACCTGAAGAAAACTCTCTGCCATTTCTGCGGTGCCTGGAAGAATTGGACGCAGGTATCCAATCAGTAGTCGGAACAGGTTGATACCATCGCTGCAGATCGCCTGTAACTTAGCTTCAGAGTCCTCTTCTTTGGCGACTACCCAGGGTTTTTGCTCGTCAATGTACTGATTGGCCCGGTCTGCCAGTGCCATGATCTCCCGGACGGCACGACTGAACTCCCGTTTCTCATAGTGATCGGCGATGGTTTGACCTGCAGAGACAAAGTCATTGAACAACGACTGTTCGGTAACCTGCTCTGATAACCGGCCATCGAAACGCTTGCTGATAAACCCGGCGCAACGACTGGCGATGTTGACTACCTTACCTACCAGGTCGCTGTTGACCCGCTGTGCAAAGTCCTCCAGGTTGAGGTCGATATCATCCACACCCGAGCCCAGCTTGGCTGCAAAGTAGTAGCGCAGATATTCAGGATTGAGATGATCCAGATAGGTGCGTGCCTTGATGAAGGTGCCTCGGGACTTGGACATCTTTGCCCCGTCCACAGTCAGAAAGCCATGAGCATAGACTGCATTGGGGGTACGGAATCCGGCGCCATGCAGCATCGCCGGCCAGAACAGGGTATGGAAATAGATGATGTCCTTGCCGATGAAGTGATAGAGCTCGGTGTCACTGCCCTCCAGCCAGTAGCTGTCGAAATCGAGACCTTCTGTTTTATCACACAGATTGCGGAAGCTGGCCATGTAGCCGATGGGCGCATCGAGCCAGACATAGAAATATTTGCCTGGGTGGTCTGGGATTTCGAAACCGAAGTAGGGGGCGTCGCGTGAGATATCCCACTCCTGCAGACCAGCCTCGAACCACTCGTCGAGTTTGTTGGCCACTTCATTTTGTACATGTCCGCCACCTGTCCACTCTTTGAGCATGTTTTCAAAGTCGGCCAGCTTAAAGAAGTAGTGATCCGACTCGCGCTGTTCAGGTACCGCACCGGATACAGCAGAGACCGGATTCTTCAATTCGGCGGGAGAGTAACTGGCACCGCAGACTTCACAGTTGTCTCCATACTGATCCTCAGCGCCACACTTGGGGCAGGTTCCTTTGATAAATCGATCGGGAAGGAACATCTTTTCCACCGGATCGTAGGCTTGGGTGATGGTTCGCTTGGCAATATGGCCGCCATCCCGGTTGCGCTCATAGATAGTATTGGCGCAGGCCTGATTCTCCGGCGAATGGGTTGAGTGGTAGTTGTCAAAGCCAACACGGAACTCGGAAAAGTCTGCTTGATGCTCCTCGGCAACGCGGGCGATCAGGGTCTCCGGCTCAATGCCCTCCTGACGGGCACGTAACATGATCGGTGTACCATGGGCATCATCGGCACAGACGTAGTAGCACTGGTGTCCCCGCATTTTCTGAAAACGCACCCAGATATCGGTCTGGATATACTCCACCAGATGGCCTATATGGATCGGCCCATTGGCGTAGGGCAGGGCACTGGTGACTAGAATTTTGCGTGGTGTGTTGTTCATCTTGGGTTACGTTTCTGCTGAGTGCAGGCTTTCCAGCCCGGAAAAAACCGCAATTATCACATATCAGCCGATGAATGGGTAAGTGATGATTGGCTGGTGGTGAAGCTGATCAATGTCAGACAACAAAAAATCTGATTCACACGACAGTCATAGCGCCGACACCTAATCCTCACAAGGTCGCAAACGCCTTGTCATTTATCTCCTCTAAGATCTGCCTGTTTTAACCCAAGGAGCCTACTTGTGCTGAATATTGAGCAGGTCTTGACCAAC
The DNA here is from genome assembly GCA_040506705.1 of Candidatus Thiodiazotropha sp. 6PLUC1. Lineage (GTDB taxonomy): Bacteria > Pseudomonadota > Gammaproteobacteria > Chromatiales > Chromatiaceae > Thiodiazotropha. Next base: position 1,773 of record JBEVWG010000068.1, on the reverse strand, counting down.
CGTTTTCCAGGATTTTTTGATAAAAAACCATCGCTTTTGACCAAGCCCATGTTAAAAGCTTTGCGTCTGCTCTTTCGTGAGCGGGAGATCAATCGGTTTTTAGAAGAGCATCATGCTCTGCGCGGTCTCGACCTGATCGAAAAAATCCTCGAATACTTCGATATGGACTATCTGGTATCTAATAAGGATCTGGAGAATATCCCCTCCAGTGGTCGAGTCATTGTTGTTGCCAACCACCCATTGGGCGCCTTGGATGCCTTGAGCCTGATTCTGATGATCAGCCGGGTTCGTCGCGATATCCGGGTTGTCGCCAACGACCTGCTCGCCTCCATAGAGCCGCTGAAAGATCTTTTACTGCCGGTGGACAATATGGGCGGTGGCTCCAGCCGTCAGGGTGTTAAACAGATTCACGCCTCTCTGGAACGTGAGGAGTTGGTTATTATTTTTCCCGCAGGTGAGGTCTCCCGCTTAAGACCCAACGGTGTCAGGGATGTGCGCTGGAAAAGCGGCTTTATGCAGTTCGCACGTCGTACCAGTTCACCGCTGTTGCCGATCTTCATTGATGCTCGAAACTCTCCTCTGTTCTATGGCGTCTCTATGCTCTACAAACCGGTTGCAGCGCTGCTGTTGGTGCAGGAGATGTTTATGCAGCGCTCCAACACAATTGCGTTTCGGGTCGGAGAGCTGATTCCATTCTCACATTTGAATGTGGAGGGGATACGCCTCAAAGCCAGGGTCAAGATGGTGCGTAAGCATCTCTATCGCATCTCTCAACGTAAACCAGGGGTGTTTACCACAGAGAAGAGCATTGCTCATCCTGAGTCCAGGCAGGCTCTGAAAAAAGAGTTGGGTAAGGGGGAGGTGCTGGGGCAGACTCGGGATGGTAAGCAGATCCTGTTGATGAACTGGGAGCCGGGTAGTGCCTTGATGCGTGAGATAGGACGCTTGCGTGAACTGAGTTTCCGCAAAGTCGGGGAGGGAACCGGTAAACGCCGGGATACCGATAATTACGATCTGCACTACCGTCACCTGGTGTTGTGGGATGAGGCAGAATTGGAAGTGGTCGGCTCCTATCGTATAGGTGAGGTTGGCTCTATATTGGTCAATCAGGGTAGAGAAGGGTTGTATACCCATTCACTGTTCAAATTCGGTGAGGGTTTTGATCGTTATGCCCGTCAATCCATTGAGCTCGGCAGAAGTTTTGTTCAACCCCGCTACTGGGGCTCAAGGGCTCTCGACTACCTGTGGCAGGGCGTGGGGGCCTATCTGCGTCACCATCCTGAAATTCGCTATATGTATGGGCCGGTGAGTATCAGTGCTCACTACCCTAAACCCGCAAGGGATCTGATGGTGGACTTCTATCGACGCTATTTCACGGGCAAAGAGTATCTGGGTCAGGCCAGGATGCCTTATCAGATCAGCCAGTCAACCTGGGATGAATATGGAGAGGTGTTCAGTGGTGAAGACTATGATGCTGATCTGCAGGAGTTGAAGAACCAATTGGCTCTGTTTGATTTAACGATTCCCACCCTATTCAAACAATACACAGATATCTGTGAGCCGGGGGGAGCCAGATTTCTGGATTTTGGCATCGATCCCGAATTTGCCGGTTGCACCGATGGCATGATCCTGGTTGAGATAGCCTCGGTTAAGGCATCGAAGCGCAAACGCTATATTGGTAGCTAGTGTGGTGCGTCATATAAACCCTATATTTAGACAAGGCCAATCTCAGTTTGCGTTTAAATCACCTGCCTCGCCCTGCGGGAAGCCACT
>JBEVWG010000026.1:0-5483 GCA_040506705.1 Candidatus Thiodiazotropha sp. 6PLUC1 | reverse complement strand
TTGTTTGTTTTAACTATTGGGCCGTGCATTAAATCTCAGTACGAGCTAGGTAGCCTGGATGGAGCACAGCAGAATCCGGGATGGTTGGTGCGCTATTCCCCCGGATTCCGTTGCACTACATCCAGGCTACGGACTACTCTAATCTGTTAGCTCACCTTCACAGGTAGGGTGGGGCCATGCCCCACCAAAGAAGGTGGTTACAAAACCATAAACTTTATTCGTTAAACCTTATGGTGGGGCAGGGCCCCACCCTACCCAGAGTGCATTGTTTGTTTTAACTATTGGGCCGTGCATTAAATCTCAGAACGAGCTAGGTAGCCTGGATGGAGCACAGCGGAATCCGGGATGGTTGGTGCGCTGTTCCCCCGGATTCCGTTGCACTCCATCCAGGCTACGGACTACTCTAATCTGCTAGCTCACCTTCACAGGTAGGGTGGGGCCATGCCCCACCAAAGAAGGTGGTTATAAACCCACAAACTCTTTTTTTCGCTAAACCTTATGGTGGGGCAGGGCCCCACCCTACCCAGAGGGCGTTGTTTGTTTTAAATACTAGGCCGCTCGTTAGCTTCCAAAATCATACCTTAATGTTAATCCAGCATAGATATCCCGATCAGGGGCTGGTTCAAAGTATCGTCCGCCAAAGGCATTGATACGTACATTGCCGTTGTACTGCTCGTCAAACAGATTGTTGACGCCGATGAAGGGTGAGAGCTCCCAAGGGCCAAAGAACTTTGTATAACCAATTCTGAGATCTGCCACGGTATAGGAATCATTGGTTACTGTGTTGGCATTGTTGGCGTAAATCTCATCTACAAACAAGGCGGTGAACTGGCTATAGATACCATTTGGGTGGGTGTAGGAGAAATCGGCACTGAACAGGTTTTCGGGAATGCCTGGTATGACATTTCCACTGAAATCGTTGCCGTTATCATCTATGAATTTGTCAAATTCAAAATCTGAGTAGGTGTAGGCCAGTGTGGTAATCAGATAGTCGAAGAGTTCAAATACCAGTTGAGCTTCCAATCCATTGCGACGGGATTCTGCGGCGTTTTGATAATAGGTTATGTCGTCGATTTCAAAAGGTACCAGCTCATCCGTTACATCCATAGTGAATAGAGCCAGGTCATAGCGGACTTTTTTACCCATGGCACCCTTAAAACCGATTTCATAATTGGTGGACACCTGTGGATCCAGGTTCTGGTTGAATCCGGCACCATCGGGATCCCGCAGTTCTACTGCTGTTGGTGATTCAAAAGAGCGAGAGATATTGGTGTAAAGATTGAGATCCTGCATGGCTGTGAAGCGAAATCCCACAGAGGGGCTGAATTTGTTGAAGCTTCGATCACCTGAGTCATCACCATTGCTGAGAAAGTTATCCTCCACATCAAAGTTGAGTCGATCATAACGACCACCCAGGGTTAATTCCATGCGATCACTGAGACTGTATTCATTCTGCAGATAGAGGCCGATGCTATCGACTTGCTCATCCTGATCCTGAGTTTTTTCACCCAAACTGTCACCTGCCAGAAGGTAACGTTTTCGTTCATCTTGCTGACGATCCAGGTCAATACCAGTGGTAAAGCGATTGGCATGATTGGCAACAGGAGCGCTGTGGGTGTACTGGATACCACCACCTACAGCGAAGCGATCAAGCAGGATGCCTTGACCTGTTGCCCCTATGGGCAGACGATTGGCCAGATCCCGCCAGACATAGTAGTTGCGTACTCGTAATTCACCACTGTCACCCATTGGGGTATCGTAGACAAAACCCAATCGTGTCTGCTCCAGCTCTTCACCAGAATCGAGGGTTGAATTTCTCGTCCAGGCTGTTGTTGGATCATCCTCTGCCAGTGCTTCGGTCAGACCACCGGGGTCATCGGCCTGTGGTGAGTCGGTGTAGTTGATTACAGTATTGAAACGTGCACCATTTTCAAAATCGATACCAAACTTACTATTAAGGGAGCTTTGCTCTGTGGCGCTGTGGTCGCGATATCCATCGTAGCTCATGTCAGAAAGATTGACCAAGAAATCAAACAACTCAGTTTTGCCACCAAATTTGAGTTGTGTTTTTTGAAAACCATCTTCACCAAAAGTAGGGCGAAGTGAGATAAAAGGAATCTCTGGCGGCTCTTCTGATTCAATCAGCAGTGCGCCTCCTGATGCATTCCCATACAGGGCTGAGACAGGCCCGCGAATCACCTGCATATTCCCAATTGAGCCGATATCGATGCTGTCCACATTCGCCTGTCCATCGGGTAGGGTTTCAGGAATTCCATCGACCATTACCTTGATGCCGCGGATACCAAATGCTGAGCGGGCTCCAAATCCACGAATCGAGATGCGCAGATCCTGAGCGAAATTGTAACGGTTCTGCATAAAGATGCCGGGGATCTGGGTCAGAGATTCATCGAGTCCCAGTTGGGGTTGAGCGAACTGGATCGCCTGCTGCTGCACAATACCAACTGCTGCCGGTACATTTTCCAGTGGTTTTTCAACTCGTGTAGCGGTTACCGAAATGTCTTCCAAAACGGTAGCCTCAGCAGATTCCTCGGCCATAATGTCGTTGCACAGGGTGAAGGAAATCAGAATAGCAAGCTGTGCTGGTGTTTGACGGCGTAGAGGTAACATGATTCACTCCGAGAGAGATATATAACTTGAGTAATGCAAAAAATAATCCATCTGAACCTTTATTAATATGGGAAAAAATCCCGTGATGACATTGTATGGACTTGGTCTCTTGACCTGTTAATGCAATCAAGTCGATATTAATATCTATGACCTGGTTAGTATGTTTCGGTAAACAAGAGCCTTATGACACTGACAAGTAGACTACTGATTCTGGTATTGACGATTGTCTTGGCGATGTTTGTTTTTGGTGCCTATTTCGCGCTTGGTGTGGCACGTACCAACATCACTAATGAGGTCGAATCGAGTGCGCGAATCACAATGCAACTGCTAACAGCAGCGCTGATAAGCAGCCATGCCGAGGATCAGGTAAAGGCACAGCAAATTCTGATTACCCACTTGCAAAGACTGGATGATACGCGTCATCTGCACATAGCACTGACCCGTGGTGACGGCACGGTCATCTATCCATTCAGTGAGCGACAGGAGTTGGTACCAAAAGTGGTTCCAGAATGGTTTGTCAACTTAGTCAAACCACCGCCAGCGGAATATCATAAGCGTATAGCAAGTCCACAATTTGGTAGCAGTGAGATTGTAATATTGGCAGATCCATCAGATGAGATCAGAGAGGTATGGTTGGAGGCTCGCTCGATTGTCATGCTGATCACTACCTTTACACTCATTTACCTTGTACTGATGGCATTTACCATCCGTCGAGCATTAAAACCTGTCAATCAGATCAGTACTGGTCTCGGCATCATACAGTCTGGTAATTATGAAGCTCGTCTTCCAAAGTTTAACTTGCCTGAATTGAACCGTCTGTCACAGCAATTCAATCATATGGCGCAGGTGCTGGAGGCTCAGCAGGAAGAGAATCGACAGCTCAGCAGGCGTTTGATGTCAGTGCAGGAATCGGAGCGACGTCATCTGTCTCGGGAACTGCACGACGAACTGGGCCAATCGATCAGCGCAATAAAGGCAATGGCAGTCACGCTCAGACAGCACCCTGAAAATATCAATGATGGCACGAATTCCATTATCAGTGTCTGTAACCACATGTATAGTGTTGTTCGTGACATGATGAATCGTCTGCGACCTGTTGCCCTGGAAGAGCTGGGTGTGGTAACAGGTATTGAAAGGTTGGTAGATGGCTGGAATGATCATCAGGAAGAGTGTTTCTGTGCTCTCACCATCATTGGTGAGTTCGATGAGGTGGACGAAGATCGTGCAATTACCCTCTATCGTATCGTACAGGAGGCACTAACCAATGTTGCCAAACACGCTAAAGCGGAGAAGGTGGAGATAAAACTTGAACGTAATTCGTCAGGTGAGATCAGGGTATCTATCCGTGACAATGGTCAGGGATTCGATCAAAAAAACAAGCGCAAAGGCATGGGGCTGCTTGGTATGCGTGAACGAATTGAGGCTTTGAGTGGGAAAATCTCCCTTGCCAGTGAACCCACCAAAGGTGTATCAATTGATATCACTATACCCTCAAGTTAGGGGTAATTAGGGCCTGTTAACACTAATCGAATCGGCCCTGTTGCCCCTGAAAAAGCGCCAATCAAGGCGCGAGGAGAGAGGTTTGGTCACTCCAAATGAACGACGAGTAACGCCGAGAGGCACTTTTTCAGGGGTAACCCGAAGGGCTGAGGCTATTTTTCCGCCCAGCGGCGTTATCATTCGCTCATGTAGAATGGCTACAACTCGCTTATTCTGCCTTGCTGGACGAAAAAACAGTCTCAGCAGGGACGATTCGATTAGTGTTCACAGACCCTAGGAAAATTATTATAGAAATGAGTGCTATCCGGGTTCTACTTGTTGATGATCACGCCGTTGTACGGGCCGGCTACAAGACTCTGCTCGATGGAACCCATGATATTGATGTGGTTGCAGAGGCTGGTCGTGGTGAAGAAGCCTGCCAACGATATGCTGAGTTTCTACCCGATCTGGTGGTGATGGATCTTTCATTACCTGGAATAGGTGGACTTGAGGCGATCCGGCGTATTGTTGCCCGTGATCGTGATGCTGCAATTCTGGTGTTCAGTATGCATGATGACACCGCCTTTGTTGAAAAGGCATTGGCAGCCGGCGCCCGGGGCTATATCACCAAGAATAGCGCTGCTGAAATTATGGTGGATGCGATCAGAGCAATTGCATCAGGGCAGGCTTATATCGATCACGAACTCGCGCAGAACCTGGCCCTGCATAAAGCTAGTGGCGATAGAGAAGTATTCGCCTGTCTCACCACCCGAGAGTTTCAAATCTTTAATCTTCTAGCCCATGGTCTCTCGCCAACTGAAACTGCCAGCGAATTATCTTTGAGTTACAAGACAGTGGCCAACTACACCACACAGATCAAATCAAAACTCAATGTTAAAAGCACAACCGAACTGGTGCACCTGGCAATTCGGCACGGTGTCATAGATCCTATCAGTGAGTAGCTCCTAAGTGGATTATTTATTAACCCGGAAAATAAATATCTCCTCATCAACCGAAGCGTACCTGTCCTTTTAATATAAATGTTAGGGGCTCTTGCACAGCGTTGAGGCTCATGACAAAGAAAAGCCTTCTCAGCTAACCACGCCTTGATGGTGGGGCATGGCCCCACCCTACGCTTGAAACTATTCCGATAGTTGGGTTAATCCTGCGCTACACGCTCGTATCAAAATAGGATACCAAGAGACGCTCTTTTCAGGATTGCTGTAGGGTGGGGCCATGCCCCACCATATCAGGTGAAAAATGTATGATATTCCAGTTGTGCTCTATGTAGTGGCATAGTTAATTTGGCCACCTGATTATAGGTGATATTATCACCCTAAATGATAAACAGGTGACGAAATGAGTAAGACACGCAG
>JBEVWG010000060.1:0-5803 GCA_040506705.1 Candidatus Thiodiazotropha sp. 6PLUC1 | reverse complement strand
CTGATGCCTGGTTAAGAAGTATAAAGCACTATAACAGAGACTATTTTACAGCGGTTGGAGCGATTGATCGGATAAAGGCCTATGCTCAATCTCTGGAGAAGTGCTGGTTCCAGGGTCAAAGTGCAGCGAAAAGTAATTATCGTCTTGTGGTAGTTGGGTAGGGAGAGAAGCAATCAAGAATCTATATTCAATAGATTTCAGTACATTTAAAGTTGGGATGTCCTCAATTTACCTATCTCCTGCTTGATTGGAAATAACGATTCACTTGACCTTCACGGTGATCTTCTCCGACATCAAAACCGGATCCTGAGGCTCGTGATCCTCGTCCCCCAGTAGCAGTTGTAAGGTGTGTCTACCGGGTGGTAGATCCAGCAACACCTCCGTCTCACCTTTGTCGAAATGGAGATGATGCTCATCCCGTGGAATCGGCCCATCGAGATCAGGTAGTCTGTCGACATCAATCAACAGATGGTGATGCCCGGCCTTGTGGCGGATTTTGCCTTTGGTACCTGCAGGAGTAATGCCAAAGCCAACGATACCGAATTTGACTTTGAATGGACTTTCGACAACTGCACCGTCCTCGATACCGATAAAAAAGACCCGGGCGTTAGGCGGTGGGGTATGGGCCATGGCAGACAGTGGTCCCAACAGCAGAATCAAAACAAACAGTTGGCTTAGTTTTTTGTTTATGACAGGACCTTTTGATAGTGGCGAATAAAGAGAGTAACTACGCATTTCAGGTTGGGACATTGGCCCTAGTGTGGTGCTTCATACTAGTGTAGCGTCCTATATAAAGAATAACTGACATATTAGACCCCTTATATCTCAGCCATCTTCAGGTGGCGCTCCAAGCTGGAGAATTACCAATTTTCTCCAATAGAAAATCGATAAAGATCCTGACTTTCGCTGTCAGTACATTCGATTTCGGATAGACGAGCCACAAGGCTGTCTGATTATCGATCTTGTAGTCAGGTAACACTCGAACCAGCTGGCCATCGGCGAGTTCCTGGTGGACACTCCATAGTGCGTTCATAGAGATGCCTGCCCCAGCAATAGTAGTGATCTTCTGACTCAAGCCATCATCGACTATGAGTTGGCTGTTGGCCAAACGTGGATTGAATTGTCCGGCGGTTCCATCACGACTAACCAGCTGGATCGGTGACTTGTCTTTGAATGCAATTAATTGATGAGCTGCAAGTTCATCGGGATCTGTTGGCGTACCATATTGCTTCAGATAACCAGGTGAGGCACAAAGAATAGCGATATCTTCTGCCAGCTTGCGTCCCTTCAGGCTACTGTCTGGAAGTGCTGAGTAGCGCAGCGCCAGATCGAAACTGCCTTGGATGAGGTCAAACTCCATATCGGTGAGTCTCAGGTCCAGACTTATCCCCGGATGCAAGGAGAGGAATTCGGGTAGGATTGGTGCGATATAGAGCTGGGCAAAGGTGCTTGGGGCCGTAAACCTGAGCGTACCCGTCGCTGTGACATTACCTCGCCCCAAAGCAGCGTGTGCAGCACTCTCCTGAGCAAGAATCTCTCTGGCATAGGGCAGAAACTCTGCACCCTCCAGTGAAAGAGCCACCTTCCGAGTCGAACGACGCAGAAGGTCTGCTCCCAAGGTCGTTTCCAATTTCGCGAGTTTGGCACTGGCCACCGAAGGCGCCATGCCCAGTTCACGACCCGCCGCGCTGATATTCAGTCTCTCTGATGCAAGGACAAATAACCGAACACTCTCGGTATCCATTGATTATATCCATTTTGCGAATTATAAAATCAATTATAAGTCATTTTTTAATGATTTCAGAACAATTACTATTATTCAATACAGATGCTAGCTGGAGAGAAATAGTGCCAATTGAAGCAATTCAATTATATGGACCAACCAAACAATCCTTCGGAGAAGCTCAATGAAAGCTATGGTACTCAATGAATATGGTTCCAATTCTGAATTCCAATTAACTGAGTTACCACAGCCCGCAGTAAAAGCTGGGCATGTGGTAATACGCATCGCTGCTACCAGTGTGAACACAGTAGATACCATGATCCGTCAAATGGGCAATGATCTACCGCTTTCGCCTGATCTACCCGCCATAATCGGTATGGACTTTGCCGGCACCATAGAAGCTATTGGTGAGGGCGTTACCGATTTCACTCTAGGTGATGAGGTTTATGGCTGTGCCGGCGGACTCGCAGATCTGCAAGGCACGCTGGCAGAGTATATGCAGGCCGACGTAAAACTGATTACCCATAAACCGAAGACCATAACTATGCGTGAAGCGGCAGCGCTGCCACTGGTAGGGATTACCGCATATGAAGGTTTGCAAAGGGCTGATACTCATGCTGGACAGAAGGTTCTGGTCCATGGTGGTACTGGTGGTGTAGGGCATGTTGCTGTGCAATTAGCCAAACACTATGGCACTGACGTCTATGCAACAGGCTCTGGCGAGAAGGCGATGGATATCATCAGAAAGTATGGTGCCACTGCCATTGACTACAAAACAGAGAAAGTCAGCGATTATGTCGCTAAATATACCGAAGGTGCCGGCTTCGATGTCATCTTTGACTCTGTTGGTGGAGCCAATATGACGAACTCTTTTGCAGCAGCTGCACTGAATGGACAGGTAGCCACTACGGTATCTTTACTGGAGTTGGATTTGTCCCCAGCGCACTTTAAAGGCCTGTCGCTACATGTTGTCTTCATGCTGATTCCAATGTTGTATAACCACAAAAGGGAAGAACACGGAGCGATCCTCACCAAGCTCGCTGAGATTGTTGACCTGGGTGCAGTTAAGCCATTGCTCGATGAGATGCAATTTGGTTTTGAAGAAGTTGGTAAAGCATACGACCGCCTGACCAGCGGACAAGCCATTGGTAAGGTTGTGGTAGAAATCTAAGGCAATGGCGGCATTGGGATATTGAAGTCACCCGCACCAGCTCAATTCTATGCCAAGCATAACAAGGTATAGAGTTTAATATTTTCTTGATAAGTTCAGATTGTTAAAGGAGCCTAAGATGAGAAGTTTAAGATATGTAAGCGTCATAATCTCCATCTGCTTAAGTATGCAGGTTGCAGCCGAACCAATTAAAGAAGTTATCTTGGCGTCAGATGTTAAATGGGAACAGCTCAACCCAGCCCGTGGTGACAAGAGTCCATTGGCTGCTACGCTTTGGGGTGATCGCAAGGGCTCTGTGCCAACAGGCTTTCTCGTAAAATTTGCCGAAGGATTCTCGTCGCCTCCGCATATTCACAATGTCTCTTATCGAGGCGTGGTTATTAGTGGCCTCATTCACAATGATGATCCCAATGCTGCTGAGATGTGGATGCCAACAGGTTCATTCTGGACACAGCCAAAAGGAGAAGTGCATATTACCGCTGCCAGGGCTAGAACCAATGTAGCTTACATAGAGATTGAGAAGGGGCCCTATCTCGTTCTTCCTATAAAGAAAGCATTTGATAGTGGGGAAAGGCCAATTAATGTGGATTCATCCAACATTGTTTGGTTTGATGCGTATAACACATCATGGGGTGACCAGCTTGGAACATCAACCTCTGCCAATGAACCCAAGATAGCCCTTCTCTGGGGTAACCCGAATGGAGATAAATTGAGTGGATCCTTGATTAAACTACCAGCCGGATTTACTGGAAAGATACACTCTCAGGGTACACCCTTCCGTGCTGTAGTTGCCAAGGGTCATCCACAGTATTTAGTAAGTGAAGTAGACAGCAAGACCTTGGAACCGGGTAGTTATTTCAGCTCAGAAGAAGAATCAGTACATTCTATCTCGTCTCATGTGGATGAGGAGAGCATTCTCTATGTACGCACGGATGGCAAGTTCAAGGTCATTCCGACTCGACTCAAAAAGTAGCAATACTTGGTTTATGTCATCACATTGGAATAGGAACATATGATGCCAAAGCAAGTCGATAAAGAAGAATTCCAAACCATCAATCGTGGATACAACTCTGCTTTGCGCATTAACAGCTTGAGCCTTGGACTCGTTGTACCACTGGAGGCCTATCCACATGGGCCTGTACCATCGATGACGCGACATATTGAACGGGTACGTCTGGCTGAGGCGCTTGGTTTCTCTGCTGTATGGTTGCGCGATGTGCCACTCAACGTGCCCTCATTCGGGGATGCAGGTCAGATGTTTGACCCCTTCGTCTATCTTGGACTGTTGGCAGGTCAGACAAATAAGATTGCTTTGGGTGTCGCCAGTATTGTTTTGCCACTTCGTCATCCAGCACATGTAGCCAAAGCAGCTGCGACTATTGATGTGCTTTCAGGGGGACGCCTTATTCTTGGTGTCGCTTCTGGTGATCGCCCAGAGGAGTATCCAGCCCTCAATCAAACATTTGATGATCGTGGCGACCGTTTTCGAGAGAGCTTTGAATATATCCAGCGCATGTGGGAGCAGTGCCCAGATTTCAAAAACAGCTATGGCAGACTCGGTGGTGGTATGGATATGTTACCTAAACCCCCATCAGGAAAACTACCGCTGTTGATCACCGGGGGCAGCCAGCAAGACCCTGATTGGGTCGCACGTAACGGTGAAGGCTGGATAACCTATCCACGCCCAATCGCAACACAGAGGCAAATCATTAATGGTTGGCGGGCGCGTATTGAAGCAGTGGGTGGCCATGCCAAACCTGCTCTCCAATCACTTTATGTGGATCTGCTGGACGAGCCGGATGCACCACCTCAGCCTATCCACCTGGGTTTCCGTTCCGGAATGAACCATTTACGTGCCTATCTGAAATCCTTGGAGGATATTGGTATGAATCATGTGGCACTGAACCTACGCTTTAATCAGGCCGATATCGAGACAACTCTACAACGTGTTGCCGATGAGTTATTGCCGGACTTTCCGGGGTGAGGAGATAAGAAAATGCAGCAGACCATATTAATTACCGGTTCCACTGACGGTATAGGACTTGAAACGGCCAAAGAGCTCTACTCCCTGGGACATCGGGTTTTGCTACATGGGCGTAACCCAGCAAAATTGGAAGCAGCGGAAAAAGCAATCTCAGAGTTAACGGATGGTGGGCAGCTTGAAAGCTATCTGGCCGACCTATCACGAATGGCCGAAGTAGAGAAGTTTGCTCAGGCGATTTGCGAACGCCACAGTCGACTTGATGTCCTGATTAACAACGCGGGGATCTTGCGCACCAACGATACCATCACTAACGACGGCTTTGACATCAGGTTTGCAGTCAACACCTTCGCCCCATATTTATTGACCAAGCGACTGCTGCCGCTACTTGGGTCGACTGCCCGTGTGGTCAATCTCTCTTCCGCTGCACAGTCACCAGTTGACCTGGAGGCCCTGGCGGGACGAAGAACAATTTCTGATGATTTAAACACTTACGCACAAAGTAAACTGGCCCTGACTATGTGGTCACGCACCATGGCACTGTCACTCAAAGATAAGGGCCCGCTTTTCATCGCAGTCAATCCAGGATCGTTGCTCGCGACCAAAATGGTAAAAGAGGGCTTTGGCATGGCTGGCAAGGATATCCGCATCGGCATGGATATTCTTATCCGTGCCGCACTATCCAGTGAATTCGAGGATGCTTCAGGAGACTATTTTGACAACGATGCAGGCCAATTCGCATCACCACATCGTGATGCACTTAATGTAAAAAAATCGGAACAGGTGATAGACGCAATCGAAGCCGCTTTGGCGAATATAGATATTGCTTAGGGCCTGTTAACTTTCAATCTTCTCAGAACAACTCTGAAAGCCCCTCTCCCTTTACGGGAGAGGGGTTGGGGAGAGGGTGTACGCGAAGCGTTTCATG
>JBEVWG010000074.1:0-5984 GCA_040506705.1 Candidatus Thiodiazotropha sp. 6PLUC1 | reverse complement strand
ATGAAGTGAAACGGAATCCGGGATGATTGGTGCACTGCTCTCCCGGATTCCGCTTCGCTTCATCCAGGCTACGGGCTGCCCTATTCATTCTGACGCTGGAGGTCTAAACGAGGTAAGTGGCTCGCCCAGAAGGATGAAACAGTAGCCAACTGACTCCCCAAAATAGACTCATCTGTAGGGTGGGGCCATGCCCCACCATGCCCAACTAAAACCAAAACCACCTGACGAGTCGGTGTATAGACGCTGTTGGTAATGAACAAACCATCTGGGATTTTTAGAGAATTCTCACCCTGATGGTGCGGCAGGGCCGCACCCTACGATTCATCATGGCCATAGCCTCTATTTTCTATTGATCGATATCCTTCACCGGAAAGGCCTTTGCAAAGGCGGTCAACTCATCCAGGCTCGCTGTGTCAGATGAAAGATTGACCATCCCCTGGGTCATTTTCAGACCAATCATGATTTCATTGTTTCGGCCCTCTTCCAAAACCAGGCCAGTGTATTGGCCGAGGCGTATCTTCTTGCCACCACCAGCCAGCCCCATCTGGCTGAACATGGCGCCCATACCCCCAACACCGCTGTTATAGCTCACTTTGATATATTTCTGGCCTTTAGTGTATTCAGTCTCAATCATCGACATACCCATAGCCTTCTGCTTGGATAGTTCACCCCGCGTCCAGCCGGCAACCTGTTTTGCAAAGCGGTCACCTTTTTGAGATTGCTGAATCTGCTCCAGCGACTCCAGACACCATTTCGCCTCTTCCACAGCACCTTGTATATCGTTTTCCTGATAGAGCTTAGCTGCCTGGCTGCAGTATGCGGCCGGGTCACCCTCCGCCATTGCTGACACGGGTGCTGTCAGAGCTAAAACAGTTATCAGCATCGTGGTTTTTTTCATCTTTATTTCTCCGTTCCTAGGTTTCTGAGAAAACAATAGCCAATTCATAGTCTGAATACCATTACCTATTCAGCTTTCCTCCCGAGTCAGCTATGCTGAAGACAAAACAACACTGAGTAAGTTCGAACTTGCTTTGGCAATAGCGTTCGTCGCCGGGTTGATCGAGTACTCAAGAATAAACATAAATGCGCCTGCACCCTGTCGGTTCTAACGTGAGTTGGAGTCAGGTGCGGATAAAACAAACATGCTCCGGGCTCCAAACATGAGCCGATATTATGACCAACCGAATCAGAACCCTTTCTCTAGGCCTGTGGCTGATTTTGCTTTTTGCCCTGCAGCAAAATGCCTATGCCATCGAATCAGAAGATGACGTTTTTGCATTTGATGATTTCCCACTGGAGGAGTTACTGCAGTATCCAGAGTGGTTTAAAAAGAGTTTTCTCGATCTGCCTGCTGACCTCGAGGATGCAGTAGATGAGGGCAAGCAGGGCATCATTCTCTACTTTGGTCAAAAACGTTGCGCCTACTGCAAGATGCTTCTGCAAGTCAATTTCGGCTTAAGTGACATCACCACCTATACCCGACGCCATTTCGACATTATCCCAATCGATATCTGGAGCACTGAGGAGATCACCACCCTTGAGGGAGAAACCCTTACCCAGCGGGAGTACGCCCTGGATGAGAAGACCAACTTCACCCCGTCACTGATATTTATTGATCCCAAGGGGAACGAGGTGCTGCGCTTGCGGGGATACTACCCCCCCTATCAGTTTCGCGCCGCGCTGGAGTATGTTGCCGACCAACACTTTAAGAACGAATCTTTCCCCGACTATTTAGCTCGGGGAGAGGCCAGTACCGCATTTGAACCGGGCGATCTCAATGAAGAGGATTTCTTCATCCCGCCACCGCACAACCTGGATCGAAGCAGGTTTCCCGGTCAACGCCCGCTTGTGGTCTTCTTCGAGCAGGGAAACTGCCATGCCTGTGATGTACTACATGGCCAGCCACTTCAAGATCCGGCAATCCGCAAGCTGGTCAGTGCATTTGATAATGTGCAGCTCGACATAGGCTCGGAAACTCCCGTCATCACTCCTGATGGCCGTAGAACAGATGCCAGACAATGGGCCAAAGATCTGGGTCTCTTCTATACACCTTCACTGCTGTTTTTTGATGAGCAGGGCAAAGAGATTATTCGTGTCGACTCAGTGGTTCGTTTCTATCGGTTACGCAACGTTATCAACTACATCACCAGTCGCGGCTATCTGAAGCAACCGGATTATCAACGCTGGCGGGTTGGTAGCAGCGACTGAGCCGGGATTCACGCAGTTGAAGATGGATTTGTGGAAAATCCCGGCGTGCCCGGCAAGAGGTCGTTTGCAGTTATTGATGAGGTATATCATCACTTTACGTAAGATGTCAGCGGTCAACTGCGGAATCAAGGTTCAAGATCGCGATGGTACGGCCGATAGAGCAGCTTGTGTAGTCTCTTATCATGAACGACGTTTTCGGGGGCCATCCGAGTTATCTCACTAAGATGAAACTACCCGTCACACAATGAAATGGACCTAAAAGAAGAGAACCGACTCTTGCGCCTCCGCCTGAAGGAGCTGACATGCAAGGCCCAGGAAAACCAGGAGACTCTGGGACGCTTCTATGCGCGTGAACTGGAGCTTCTCAGCGCTGAAAGCCTGGCCGAACTGTTAAGCGGCATTAGTGAAGGATTACTCAACTCATTTGACGTCGACAGCATTCAGGTTCTGATGCTCGATCCAGACCATGAGATCCGCCATCTGTTGAGCAACAGCAGCATTCCGGCAGATGCCTTTCCCTATGTTCGATTCGTGGATGATCTGGGGATGATAAATCAACGTTTTCTACGACTGAAAAGCCCTTGGCTCGGGCCCTTTCTTGCGCCTGAGTACAACAACCTTTTTGACCAGTACAACAATCTTCGCAGCATTGCCGTTTTACCACTGATCTGCAGCAATCACCTGGTTGGAAGCATCAATCTCGGCAGTTATGATGTAGACCGTTTTACACGGCAGCATGCCACTGACTTCCTGGCTCGTCTGGCCACCATTTGCGGTGTCTGTCTGGAGAACGTCATCAATCGGGAACGTCTGCTGATCAGCGGTCTTACCGACCCTCTTACAGAGTTACACAATCGACGTTACCTCGACCGCAGACTGGAAGAGGAACTCGCCCGGGCCAGCCGTTACCGTCAACCTCTCAGCTGCCTGTTCATCGATGCTGACCATTTCAAGCGCATCAACGACAGCTATGGCCATCCTGTTGGAGACCTGGTTTTACGGGAACTGGCAAATCGTATCCGCTCTCAACTGCGTGCCAGTGATGTGGCCACCCGCTATGGTGGGGAGGAGTTTGCACTGTTATTACCTCAGACCGGTCTCTCTGACGCACTGATGCTGGCCGAACGTATTCGCCTTGAGGTCAACGCAACGCCCATTGCCCTGGAGGATGGATCAAGCCTGCAGATAAGCGTCTCTATCGGTGTCAGTGAAACCTTGCCCATGCTCGGAAAGTCACACCATAAAGAGCTTGGCAGCCATCTCCTGGCCAGCGCCGACCAAGCACTCTATGTCGCAAAGGCAAACGGTAGAAACAGAATTGAATATGAGGTGCCTGAAGGAAAGGATGAACCACCAATCAAGGATGGTATCATCCACAACAAAAGAGGCGCCTAGCCCATCAGAGGATGGAACCCTGCCTACTTCAGCTAATCCTCAACCTGCTTGTGGCTACCATCACAATAGGGGGGCGTTTTAGTCTGTTTGCAGCGACACAGCCAAGCTTCACCACTTTTCTCAGCCTTGAAACCAAGCGGCTCAATACCTGTGCCACGATGTGAACCATCGCAAAAAGGCTGCTCTTCGGAACGCCCGCAAGCACACCACCAATACTCTTTGCCCGCCACCAGATCAACATCGATTGGCTGTTTAGCAGCTACTACAGGTTTATCCATTTTTATCTCCTCTGTTATTGTGACCAGCACAAAGAGTGCCATGTAAACCCACGTCTTCAATCGGCCGGAAAATCCTTATCCCGATGAGAAATGAGGTCTTTTCTTATGAAGAAGTGGCCATTGGTACCACATAAACCATCGAAATAAAACCGCCGGCATAACCAGTGAGAATGTGATTCCCACCAACCCGGAATCTGAGCTGAACTGCTGTTCAGAGCGATATTCCCCGGTTATCGTCAAACTGCAAGGCTCAATTACTTCGTTCAATTAGCCCTCATACCCAGACTCCCGCAATATTTTTATTTTTCTTTTATATTCAATATTTTATATTAGCTTTTCATACATCAGTCCACAACAGAACAGTGATCCCGGCACAATCAACAGCGCCCTGGAGAAAACATTCCGAGCAGGTCAAAAAAACACAACAACATCCTCGATAATTATCTGTTAAACTCTGCATCCCGAAATAACAAACAGCTTTACGATGAGTGATAGTGACGATTGGATAACCTTTGACAAGCAACATGTATGGCACCCCTATAGTTCAATTGGTGCAGATCTACCGGTCTATCCTGTAGTTTCTGCCGACGGTGTGCGCATAAAACTGGCCGATGGCAGAGAGTTGATCGATGGTATGTCCTCCTGGTGGTGCGCAATCCACGGTTATAACCATCCGCAGATCAACCAGGCGATAGCCGAACAAGCAGGTGAACTGGCTCACATCATGTTTGGTGGTCTAACCCATCAGCCAGCAGCTGATCTGGCAAAAAAGCTGGTAGAGATCACCCCAGGTCCTCTGCAAACAGTCTTCTTCTCTGACTCCGGATCAGTCTCTGTTGAAGTCGCTATGAAGATGGCCATCCAATACTGGCACGACAAGGGCCTAGCGGAAAAGCAGCACTTTCTCACCATACGCAAGGGCTATCATGGCGACACTTTCGGCGCCATGTCACTATGCGACCCGGTCACCGGGATGCACAACCTCTTCTCCGATATCCTGCCAAAACAGTACTTTTCCGATGCGCCAAGCTGCTATTTCGGCCATCCCTGCAAAGGCGATGGCGCTAAAGACCTGACTGAAAAGCTTAAACAACACCATAATGAAATTGCTGCTCTGGTACTTGAACCCATTGTTCAGGGGACCGGGGGCATGCGCTTCTACTCGGTGGAGTACCTCCAGGAGGCGCGTCGACTCTGCGATCAGTACGGCGTGCTGCTTATTGCCGATGAGATCGCCACCGGCTTTGGCCGTACCGGTAAGCTTTTTGCCTGTGAACATGCAGGCATCACCCCTGACATCATGTGCCTGGGTAAGTCTCTGACCGGTGGTTATATGAGCCTCGCTGCCACGCTGACTACAGAGGAGGTAAGCAAGACCATCAGCCATGGTGACCCTGGATTATTTATGCATGGCCCGACCTTTATGGGCAATCCACTGGCCTGCCGTACTGCCCTGACCAGCATCGAACTACTGCTCGACTCACCCTGGCAGGAGCGTATCCAGAAAATTGAAGCCTCTCTCGAAGCGGGATTGTCACCCTGCAGGGAATTACCTCAAGTGGAGGAGGTGCGGGTGTTGGGTGCGATTGGGGTAGTAGAGCTGAAGAAGCCAGTGGATATGAAAGTTATCCAGGAGTGCTTCGTTGATGCCGGTGTCTGGGTTCGACCCTTCGGCAATCTGGTCTATCTGATGCCGCCGTTTATCATCAACGAGGAAGATCTGACGCAACTCACCTCAGCGGTTGTGGATGTTGTGGAAAACTGTCCTATTTGGGGCTAATTCAAGCAGTCAGTTTGATATCCGGTGACCTGGTGCGGCAGGGCCGCACTCTACCTCGGCGTGTGATTTCATCGTGCCTCTGACTTAAAGGCACATCCGTAGGGTACCGGCCCTGCCGCACCAATCCCGAGCTAATAAACCCAACCGCTCTCTAAACCCCTAGTGCTTCGTTGATGCCGTGTCCGGGTATGACCCTTCGGCAATCTGATCTATCTGATGCCGCCGTTTTTCATCTACGAGTAGCCTGGATGAAGTGAAACGGAATCCGGGATGATTGGTGCACTGCTCTCCCGGATTCCGCTTCGCTTCATCCAGGCTACGGG
>JBEVWG010000083.1:0-6667 GCA_040506705.1 Candidatus Thiodiazotropha sp. 6PLUC1 | reverse complement strand
ATTCAGGGCGTAGGGTGGGGCCCTGCCCCACCAAAATAGCTTGGTTACCTCAGAAAATTCTCGTTCTACGTAACAAATCCCCTTAAGTAAGCGTCATTCCGGCCTAGGACCTGTCTTTTAAAAATCATATTGTTAGAGGTTTCAAGCCTGCCCTTGCTCGGTGTTGCGGCTGTTGACAAGGGAACAACTATAGCCTGCGAGCTGCACCCCGAAGGAAGTGCCCTTGGGGTGCGCCTTGATCAAGGGCAGGCTTGAAACCCTGAAGACGACCTACTTAGTCGCCGGGTTAATCGTAAGAGCTGACATATTCCACTGTGGGGAAAATAGATTATGTTTGAGTCTGCTGTATAAACTGCACAGGCTCCCCTAGCATGCGGTTTTCGAATTGAGCCTGAAGGCGAGGGGAGCTGAGTTGAATGGCGAAGAAGGTCTGTTTGTTGTTGCGATTGGTTAGCTCTTTGGCGATAGCCTCTGTCGCTGACAGGTCGAGATAAGAGACAACACTAAGATCCAGAATCACATTTTCTGAGCGATGACGCTTAAGCAGTTGGCTGAGTTGATCGATGGAGGCATAGAAGAGATGGCCTTCGACACGGATTCTAACCGAGACAGCCTCATGCTCCACCTGGAGTTCCAATCGGGAGGCTGAAAGTACAAACAGTAATACAGACAATACCAGCGCTACCACCAGTCCGGTTTGGAGCCCGACAAAGATAATACTGAGCAGAGTAACTGCAAACACAGCCAATTCACCACGCCAGGTTGTCAAGCGTCGAATCTCATCTGTCTTGATCATGCCAATGCCCACCAAAAACAGCGTACCTGAGATGACGGCCATCGGTAGGTAGGTGAGGACAGGGCCAAGTACAAGAATCACTACCAGGACTATTCCTGAAGAGACGATGCCTGCCAGTGGGGTCTTAATATTCAGGGATTGATTCACCGCAGTACGATTGAAGCTGCCTGATCCGGCAAAGCTGGAGAAAAAAGGTGCAAGCAGGTTGGCCATGCCCTGAGCGAAGACCTCTTTATCGGGTTGAATGGGTTGATCGGTATCGCTTCTTAAATGTTTTACAATGACCATCGATTGCGCCAACCCTATAAGCGAGATGATTATCGCGTCGGGCAACATGGAGAGGCCAACCAGGAGATACTCAGTGCCTACCGGTGGATGAGAGAGGGGCAGCGGGGTGATTGGCAAGTACCCCAGGAGTTCCAATTCCATATCGACGTGTGGAAACTGTGCCATCTCAAGCAAACCGCAGAGATAGCCTGCTGCAATGGCTATCAGGATCGCATAACGGGTCTTGTAGTGTCGCGCGACTAGTCCGGTCACGACTGTTACCACTCCCACACTGAAGCTATATGGGTTTACCAGATTTTCTGCGTCGTCGAACAGCAGATAGAGCTTTTGGAAAAAAAAGAGAGTACCTGAAGTCGAGAGTCCGAGAATGCCGTCCAAAGAGGAGAGAACCAGAATTAAACCTACACCGGTAGTGATACCAGTGATGGCCGCAGGACTCAAATACATAAAAAAACGGCCGCCCCGCAGTAACCAGATTAACAGCTGAATGATGCCAACCATGAAACTGAGCATTAGAACATAATCAATGTAGAGCGGACTCCCCCGACCTGCATAAGGCGCAACTGCCACGCCAATCAGTATCGCCACTGCCGTATTGGGGCCGCCAAGCATGGAGCTGGTGCCGAAAAGACTGGCAAACAGGGTGACAAAGATTGAGGTATAGATGCCATATTCCGGTGGTAATCCAGCCAGATAAGCAAATGTGATCCCCTGGGGAATCACCAGAATTGCTCCGATGAGCGCACCAAAGAGTTCACTCGAGTAGTTGATATTAGTCGAGTTGCGAGGATGCCAGGGGAGAACTTCAGGTAGACGATTCAATGCCATGGCATTTTTACCGGTTTCTCTAGTTCCGATATCGTTATTGGATAGCCAACAAAGTAACTCATCGACTGAAGATGCCTGACACCGACTCAAGTAATTTGAGTAATTTATATTTGCGTGGGTCTCCTGGACGGATCTGGATGTTGATATAGGCTGCGACATCCAGTGCATCCTGATGACTGAGTGTACGCTCCTGCCCAAGGGGCATATTTGCCCAGATGAATCCGGCTGCTCGCTTCACATCAGCCATGCCGGCAGCTTCGTTATAAGAGTCGATCCCCCACAATGGCGGTATTGTGGGTATGCCCACTCCACCCTTCCCATGACAGGCAGCACATTTCTGATCATAGATGGCTTTACCTGAGGCGGGGTTAGGGTCATAACCTGTATCGGGTATAGTCGGTACCCCTCGGCCTTCAGGGGCCTCGCCGATCGTCTCACCATGAGACAGATAAGAGATATAGGCAGAGATAGCCATCACTTCAGGAGCGTCTTCAGGTGGCATAATGCCATCAAGGCTGTAGACAAAGCACTCACGGATACGCAGGCCGATACCGTTTCGTCGACCATTCTTACTCCGCCACTTGGGATACATGCCGGCCACATTGAGCGGAATCGCATCTCTTCGACGTCCGGCATCAAGGTGACAATTGGAGCAGCGTAAACTGTTGCCTGTGTAGCGCGCACCATATTTTTCAGTCTCAGTGATGATGCGATAGCCGTAAATCACATTACTGTAATAGTCATCTAAATAACTTCTTTCCAACAGATTTTCTATTGGCAACTGCTCTGCTGCCACGAACCTGAAAAAGAGGATAGCGCTAAGAAAAATCAGTCTCTTTGAACCAGATAAGCGGAGATGTGTCAGTATATGAATGATGCCGCTGAAAACGGCTCTCATTTTCCATCTTGTCATCCGTTGAACACCAATCCCATGTCGAGCAGATAGCTAAGTAAATGCCACAAGTGAGCGTTAGCCCGGTGTGGCGGCGTAACATCCATGACAAGTGATTAAGCGGTCGGACAGCGTAGTCGCTAAAGCTAGCGACCTTTTATGACGGTTCCATGCCTGTGGGAATGTAACATAATTGGTATGGTTTGAGGAATTGGATTCTTTTGCTGTAGATCAAAAAAATAGAGGTTTGGTTTGATATGAAGTAAGCATTATCGAAGATCAAACAGTTGGAATAGTTCTAATCGTTATAGCTTGATTGGACAAAATCTGCTGCTTCAGACCAATACAAACTACTAAGACCAAACTTATCAACTGTTGGTAATATGATCTTTGCATTAAGTGAATGTACTTGGGTAGCAATTTCATTTGTCTCCTCGAAGCTGGTATTGAGCATGGAGACGTGAGGTCTTACGCCATCTGCATTCAGATAAGCAAGTACTTTATACGCTGTCTCGTTACAGGCGAAATTACCAAGCAGAGTGTTTATGCCCATAGCAGAGAGTTCACCAAGAAAGTAGCGGGCCTGCTTAAGGTTTTTTGCGAGAGAAGGTAGGTCAAACTCTATCATCAGGCCAGTGCCAACCAGTTGCAGTCTACGCAATTCAGACTTTATAAACTTGATTATTACCTCATCATTCATCGCAAGAGCGGAGATGGAAATAATAACTTGTGTCATATCACCAGCCAGTGAAAATTCTCCGAGCATTCTTAACGCGTATTTACAAATATACTGATCAAACTCAGCGTTTAAACCGTGCTGCTCTGCTGTAATGAAAATGTTGTCTGAAGTCAGAATGATATCTGTTGCAGGAGCAGGTTTTGGCAACAATTCTATAGCTACTATTTCTACATCTTGAGTCGAGTTAAATTGCTGCTGTCGAAACTCAATAAGAGCAGTTTCTAGAGCACTTTTAAACTGTTGTTTTTGGAAGTCATTAATGGATGTTTCTGTCTCAGCTGGCGCCTCTATCTGTTCTTGATGGTCAAGATAGGACTCGGAATGACGGTGAAATGCCATCAATGATGCAGTTTCTGACTGTGCCAGCAGGATGTCAGGGTCTTTTTGATTGAAATCAATCAAAGTTTTACCTATGCCAAACTCAATACCATCATGAATGTTGGCTTTTAATAGGTCGAATAACTCTGTTCCAAATTGACTGAATTCATCCAAGGTGTTTCGAAATAAAAGAATTGTAAGGCTGTATTCTGAAGAACGCGCAAGATAGTCGTGCTTATTGAGAGTAGAACCAACCAGCTGAGTTATCTCTTCAATGATGTCACTGTAGTCTTGATTGTTATGATATTGCTCTGGGTCAGCATAAGTTATTGTAAATAACCCGGCTACAGATTTTGCTGCCTCTACGTTCTGGCTCATACAATCCAGCTTTAGCAGTAGAGCTTTTCTATTCTGTAAGCCAGTTGAGTAATCTATATTTCCTCTGGCGCCCGCTTCGAAAATAATCTGGGCTCTATTGATTCTTGTTTTTACAGTAGCCAAAAGATGTTGTGGCCTGACAGGCTTAGTTAAAAAGTCGTCTGCACCAGAGTGAAGAGCAAGAAGCTTCTTTTCCATACTCTCCTCACCCGATAGAAAGACTATGGGTATGTTTGCCAACTCTTTTTTATCACGGATTACTTGTGTGAGTTCAATACCGTTGGCGCCAGGCATATAAAGATCCATTAATATAAGATCAGGTTGGAACTGCTTTACTGCCTCCATTACACCTAATGGATTGGTTATCGATCGTGTTTTCAAACCACCTTTTCGCAATAATGTACTGGCAAACTGAGCCTGCGATTCATCATCCTCAATGAGTAAAACACGATCTTTGGGTTTTACATGGGGTGAGATTATCTGCTTGATGCTCAACATCAGGTCGTTGATGTTTATTGGGCTGGTGAAGCATTGAGTGACACCTGTGCGAAGTACTTCAAGGCGAATTTCAATATTGCACTCGCCAGTAATAAAAATCAGTTCTGGCCTGGTCTTCTTGTTTGGGTGTAATTCGTTGAGAATCTTGTTGATCTCACTCATATCATCAATAAATTGTGTATCGATAAGAATGAGTTTTACGCTCTGTTCGGTCAGAAAATGGCGCAGGTCAACGGTGAGTTCCAGATTAAGGACTCGCCATTCATTCTTTTCAATTGCTGCAGTGATCTGCTCCCCACTACTCTCGCTGCTGTGTAGATAGACGAGGTCATAATCTGGCTGTTGCCCAACTTGATTTTGCTTAGGTTTCTGGGTAGCGATAATCATCTGTTTCAACTTCTCAAGCAGTTGATTGATTTGTCTGATTTCGGCGGAATCGGGCTGGGCTTTTTCTTCTGTTATATCCGTGATTGCCTTGTCAATTTGCTGGGAGAGTTCGTGGATATTGACAAATCCTTCACTCTGACTGTTTCTGGATAGCTCACTAAGATGGCGTAAGGCCGATCTGACACTCGAAGCATTCCAGATGCCTGAGGGCAATACTGGCCAGTTTGCTTCGATATTCGTGAGAATATCAGAGAGCATTTGTACAATCTTGGCATTCTGAGAGTCTGCACTACTAACCATGCTTTATGCCTACAAGTCTAAAAAAATTAGGATCTGGATTTAATCCTGATACCATCACTGTCAAGCAATAGAACTATTTTCGGCTACTATCCTTCTATCTTGAATTTTAAGGATAAAAAGCATCAATATCAAAGGGGTAGGTTCTAAAATTGACGATGGCGCATCCTTACGCCAGATGGCTACTTGCTAGCATCTATTTCGTCATTGGGGATATGACTGGAAAGAAGAACAGATTGACATCTGTTCTGACAGCTCTATCGACATGGTGAGGGGTAAAAAATGGTGTAGTAATTATTCCTTATTCATACTATCCATAACTTCAGCACCCTTTTCTTTAGTGGCATCGTACATCTCACCAGTTGTTTCCTTTGTTTCTTGATAAACTTCGGCGCTCTTCTCACTGACCGCAGTTATCGCCTCAGAAGTCTCCTCTTTCACAGTCGCACCAACTTCAGAAGCGGTCTGCTTGGTGTTTTCATAGATCTCCTTGCTTGTGTCGACGATAGCAGTAGCTGCATCACTACCCATCTCTTTAGCGCCTTCATAGACCTCTTTGCTCTTAGTGGCAACAGTATCGGCGGCATTGCTAGTGACCTCTTTGGTCTTTTCCCATGTCTCTTTGCCAGCTTCAGATACTTTCTCAGTCATGCTACCAGAAGCACTTTGTTTCTCCTCAACTGCAATGGTGTCACCAGAATTACCCGATTGACTGCACGCTGCCAGACTTAACAGGCTCAGTGTTGCAATGATTTGTTTGATTTGACTCATATACCTATCCTCATTATTTATTTAACAGATGATTATTGCCTTAATAGAGGTGCCCTTTATACATTGAAGTAAGCCTAACTATCTGGAGTTTTGCGCCACAATTAACTTTATTTTACCTTCTACCCGTCATTTGCAAGGGAGGGAGCTTATAGGTGTAGATGTTCTATATGTGAGTCGGTAGAACAATATGAGGTTGATAGCTGTCGCCAACCCATTGAAAAATAAACAATTGAAGTGTCAGGTAGAAAAACTTACAAGTCATCAGTATCTTAAACTAGGTGGGGAGAGGGGCCGGGGGAGAGGGGGAGAATGATTGCCCTATTTTTCCCAAACAATCAGCAAGATACATATGGACGATCAGTGTGGTTTTTCTCTTTTAACCAGATGAAACGCTTCGCGTACACCCTCTCCCCAACCCCTCTCCCGTAAAGGGAGAGGGGCTTTCAGAGTTGTTCTGAGAAGATTGAAAGTTAAT
>JBEVWG010000003.1:0-7436 GCA_040506705.1 Candidatus Thiodiazotropha sp. 6PLUC1 | reverse complement strand
TCCGAATGGCTAATCCTTAGTCTTTTTCCTCAATATCCCTGAGTAGGAGAGGTTAATCCGGTGTAAGAAATCGCTATGTGTGATAAATGTATCGTTGTTTAAATGCAGAACTTGAGCCTCTTTTTTGTAAATGCATTTAACAATTGTTAACTTTAGCGGTGGTGCCGAATAGCAAAGTTGTGAGGGATAATTCAGAGTGAATTACCCAGGTTTACTAAACATTGAGTTTAAGAATCGAAGGGCGGCCTGATTGTGGGGGTCGAAAGTAGTCATCAGTTAACGACTGATTCAGGGATCGACAGTCATACCCGATCCCGAATCAATCATTTGCGCCTCATCTGATTAACTGAGATATCTCTTTGAATTTGGGGTGGGTTGCATCGCCCATCCATTCAAATATGACAGATTCCATGTTGGTGATGTTGATACCACCGCGACGCATGCGCATGATGGCGTTTTCACGGTGGACGGCCTTACGGGATGCGATGCCATCTTCCGCGACGAAGACCTGGTATCCCCACTGTTGTAGACCGGCCGCAGTTTGTAAGATACAGATGTGGGCCTCCAGGCCCACCATCACAATCTGTTTCCGCGCACCGTTTTCAGCCAGCTCCTCTTCGAATCCGGGGGCGGTACAGCAGGAGAAGGTCAGCTTATCTTTAGCCTTGGTGTGTGGGGGAAGGTGCTCGGTGATTTCAGAAAGTGTATTTCCCAATCCCTGCCCATAGTGTTCCGAGAGGATGATGGGAATGTCCAGCATACTGGCGGCTTTGCTCAGCTGGACGATGCTGGGGATCATCAGTGCCAGATCCTGATCAGGCATTGCCTTGGTCAGTCTCTCCTGGGTGTTGACAATCAATAGTTGACTGGTTGCTGCAT
The DNA here is from genome assembly GCA_040506705.1 of Candidatus Thiodiazotropha sp. 6PLUC1. Classification (GTDB taxonomy): domain Bacteria; phylum Pseudomonadota; class Gammaproteobacteria; order Chromatiales; family Chromatiaceae; genus Thiodiazotropha. The sequence goes on along the minus strand of JBEVWG010000003.1, from coordinate 6,557 downwards.
GTGTCAGTGGTAATGTGCTCTTATTTATGCTCATGATATCCCTCTACTCGTCATAATAATTATATTTCCCACCCTGCTGCTTGGTTCCAATCAAAGGCAGCTAGGGCCTATTTGATTAGTGTTAACAGACCCTAGAGGAGGGGTTAGAACTCAAACTCCACCGGAGCGGGAGCATTCTCTAAAGCTGCTACTTCGGTTTCAAAAATGCTCTCTTCCTGGAATATCTTCTCTTCATGTCTTGTGATTAGGATGCACTGCATCACGGGTGGGACACCGATAACAACAAACATCCGTCCCCCGATAGCCAGCTGTTGACGAAATATTTCAACCTGCTTGCTGGTAGGCAGTGAGCCGGTAACAGCTATCGCGTCAAAGGGGCCGCCCTCCACGGGCTCTGCCAGGGCGTCACCTGTCAGCAGTGTTACATTTTGCAGGCCTTGCGCTTCGAGCTTGCCTGCCGCCGCATCGGTAAACTGCTGATGGATATCTATAGAGACAACCTCTTTGGCAAGGTTTGCCAGACAGGCGGTGAGATAGCCACTACCTGTCCCTATCTCCAGCACTCTGTTGTCAGGCTGTAGATCAAGAGCCTGCATCAGTCGACCTTCGATACGTGGGAACATCATCTTCTGTCCGTGACCGATCGGAACTTCTATATCTGCATAGGCAAGATCGTTGTAGGCCTCAGGTACAAATGCCTCTCTGGGCATGGTTTCCATTAGCGACAAGACGCTTGGGTCGATAACTTCCCATGGGCGGATCTGTTGTTCCACCATGTTGAAACGGGCTTTTTCGAAGAGGTTTGCCATCATTATAAATATCCTGAAATTTCTTATGGTTTAGTCTGGCAGACGCATTAGACTACGTTTTTTGACCCTTGCGGGCAAGATTCCAGAAGGAATAGCTCTCTACCGGGATAGGTAGTGGGTTCGGATTTAAATCCTTGTTTTTTATGGGATTTAGAGTTTTAAATGGTTGATGGTTTTAGTATTTATTTCAAGCTATCCTTCTAATATTTAAGGATAATTTTAAGCTTTAACCTATATTTTACTGGCTCGCTGATAATGGCTTTTCAACCTCTATGTAATGAATAGAGAATCCCCTCTCTGGCCGCACTTTTTCAGCCACGCTATAAAAAAGCCCGATTCAGGGTATACTCTTCCCAATCAAAGGCTAGGGGTGTCCGGTGTTTATATCCTGGACTGAGAAAGACCCTTAATCACCTGATCCGGATCATACCGGCGGAGGGAAGCTGAAACCTACTGAGGTCTACGCACTCTCTGCCTTAGCGAGGTTTCCTACATGAGTGCCATTCCAGAAGATTTCATCAAAAAGACCGCCAGTCTGTCGGAGGAGGTAACTCGCCCCTTCTACAACTCACGCAAGATTTATGTTGAGGGTTCCCGACCCGATATCAGAGTGCCGATGCGTGAGATCAGCCAGGAAGAGACTTCTGCCAGTTTTGGTGCCGAGGAGAATCCGCCGATTCCGGTCTATGATACTTCAGGTCCATTTACCGACCCTGAGCAGCATATTGATCTGCTGCTTGGTATGCCGGATCTGCGCAGTGGCTGGATCGAAGAGCGCAATGACACTGAGTTGCTGAGCGGGCCAAGTTCTGAATTTGGTCAAGCTCGCCAGAACGATCCACAACTCTCCCATCTGCGATTCGAGCACATTCGAGCGCCTCGCCGTGCGAAAGCGGGCGGTAACGTAACTCAGATGCACTATGCTCGTCAGGGCGTTATCACTCCAGAGATGGAGTTCGTGGCGATACGCGAGAATTGCCGACTCCAGGAACTGCGTAATGATCCCCAATATGCAAAGCTGCTGCGACAGCACGCCGGGGAGAGTTTTGGGGCACAAATTCCAGATCAAGTGACCCCTGAGTTTGTACGTTCTGAATTGGCGGCTGGTCGAGCAATTATCCCTGCGAATATCAACCACCCTGAGCTTGAGCCGATGATCATCGGTCGTAACTTCAGGGTAAAGGTCAATACCAATATCGGTAACAGCGCCATCACCTCATCGATTGGTGAAGAGGTAGAGAAGATGGCATGGTCGGCACGTTGGGGTGGGGACACTCTGATGGACCTCTCAACCGGTAATAACATCCATGAGACCCGTGAGTGGATACTGCGGAATGCACCAATGCCGATAGGCACTGTGCCCATCTATCAAGCCCTGGAAAAGGTTGATGGCAAGGCTGAAGAGTTAAGTTGGGAGATAATGCGCGACACCCTGATCGAGCAGGCTGAACAGGGGGTCGATTATTTCACCATCCATGCAGGGGTGCTGTTGCGATATGTACCTCTTACAGCCGAGCGGGTGACCGGTATTGTCTCCCGTGGTGGCTCGATCCTGGCCAAGTGGTGCCTGGCCCACCATCAGGAGAACTTCCTCTACACCCACTTTGTGGAGATCTGCGAGATCATGAAGGCCTATGATGTGGCGTTTTCCCTGGGTGATGGTTTACGTCCAGGTTGTCTGGCCGATGCCAATGATGCGGCGCAGTTCAGTGAGCTGGAGACACTGGGTGAGCTTACCAAAGTGGCTTGGGAACATGATGTCCAGGTCATGATCGAAGGGCCGGGCCATGTGCCGATGCAGATGATAAAGGAGAATATGGAGAAGGAGTTGCAGGACTGCTTTGAAGCGCCTTTCTATACCCTTGGTCCTCTGGTGACTGATATCTCTCCCGGCTATGACCACTTCAGTTCCGGTATCGGGGCGGCACAGATTGGCTGGTACGGTACCGCCATGCTCTGCTATGTCACACCGAAAGAGCATCTGGGTCTACCCAACAAGGAGGATGTAAGGGAGGGTATCATTACCTATAAAGTTGCTGCTCATGCTGCTGATTTGGCAAAGGGTTTTCCCGGTGCTCAGTTGCAAGATAATGCCATGTCCAAAGCCCGCTTCGAGTTTCGTTGGGAGGATCAGTTTGCTTTGAGTCTGGATCCTGAGAAGGCGATTGCTTTTCACGACGAAACCCTGCCTCATCAGGCGCATAAGGTGGCGCATTTCTGTTCCATGTGTGGACCCCACTTCTGTTCCATGAAGATTACTCAGGATGTGCGGGAGTATGCCAAGACCCTTGGTGTCACTGATGGAGAAGCGCTTGAGCAAGGGATGCAGGAGAAGGCTGTCGAATTCAAAACCCAGGGAGGCAAGCTCTATAAAGAGCTATGAGGCTTGATCGATATATCAGTCAGGTCACTGAACTCAGTCGCTCCGAAGTACGTAGTGCTATCCGGGCTGGACGGGTCTCGGTCGATGGCTCAGCTATAGTACAACCTGCCCATCAGGTGGCTATAAGTGCCTCGGTATTGTTTGATGAGCAGATACTGGCTGCGCCGCTGCCTCGCTACTATATGCTGAACAAGCCGGCTGGCGTGGTGTGCGCCACCCAGGATCCCAGTCATCGAACTGTCCTTGATCTTTTGCCTCAGGTCAGATCTGACAAGCTGCATATTGCTGGGCGTCTTGATATCGATTCCACGGGCCTTGTTTTAATTACTGACGATGGTCAGTGGTCCCATCGTGTCACATCTCCGCTCAAGGCCTGTGGTAAAACCTACCGGGTTGAACTCAAATCTGCACTCAGCGATGCTGATGCGTTGCAGATTGAGCAGGGAGTGACCCTTCATCACGAGAAGAAGCCGACTCGTCCGGCAGTGCTACAGAAGCTGGGTGAGACTCATCTGCGCCTGACCATCACCGAGGGTAAGTACCACCAGGTTAAACGGATGTTTGCGGCAGTCGGCAACCGGGTAGTTGCCTTGCACCGGGAATCGATCGGTGCTTTGACTCTTGACGAACACCTTGATCCTGGAGCACATCGTCCACTGACCCCGGAAGAGGTTGATCTCTTTTAACCAGTCTGAAGACAAAAAAACCGTAGTTGCTTATCTGCTTAATTTCGCCTGGCAGTTAAAGTTATTCCTATGATCGGCCGACGATATTGTCGTAGTGTGCACTAGGGCCTGTTAGCATTATTCGAATTGGTCCTGCTGTGACTAATTACTACATAAAACAGACCTAATGTTATCCAAGGTGGATGAATACCTGAAGCTGGTATCCTCATGGAAGAAGTGATTGGGGGGATGAGAATTAACTCATTAAATCTGGGTTTTTAACCTACTACACTTTTTCTATATCTTGGTGATTTTTTTTGGGTATCTATCGTGCGAGGTAAGGTTTCAGTAGCGACTGGTCATTGGTTGCAGCTCTCTGAAGATTCTATTTTGAATTTGCAGGAGGTAATCGATGCCTGTGATGTTGGTATCTGTTTGGTGGATGCCGGTAATCATGCTTTGATCTGGAACAACTGGTTGAACAGTCACTTTGGATTGTCTGATCGTAAAAGAGAAGCCCAGCCAATAGAAGATCTTTTTCCCTCCCTTGCCGGACCAAGATTTAATGACATGGTGAAGGCAGCAGTAGATCAATCGAAAGCGCATCAAAACAGTTCTCTCGAAAAGCAGTTTCAAACACCCCGTCATTTCTTCAAATTGGATATGTCACGTTTTATCCGGGTCAGCGTTCGTCCACTGGTAATGCATCCAGGATATTGTCTGGTTCAGATCAATGAAGTGAATGCTGAGCAGAAGGAACTGGATCCACTGAATAGCAACAGACTCTCTAAATACAGTACCCGTGCCATTCTCTCCTCCGTGGAAGATGCGGTTATTTTGTTGGCTGCGAATGGCAGGGTTGAATTCGTCAATCTGGCTGCGGAGAGTATGACGGGCTTTCAAAGCAATCAGATCACAGGGCGCTCTTTGACAGATGTTTACCAGGTTTACGATGAGTCAGCTCACTCCAGCGAAATGCTTGGTCTGAAGCAGATTCTGGCCGATCAGTGCCGTCAATTGGTATTGACCCATCGTGAAGGGTTGAGTATTCCCATTCAACAGACGATTACCCGCCTGAAGGCTGATGATGGCACTCTGGATGGTATCGTTGTGGTGTTCAAGGATACCAGTCAGTCGCGGAAACTGGCGGCCCAGTTGAGCTGGCAGGCAAGTCATGATCCGGTAACCCGGCTCTATAATCGCGCCGAATTTGATCGGCGACTATCACACCTTCTTGAAGAGACTGTGTTTGATGAGGAGAGACACTGTCTGCTCTACCTGGATATTGATCGCTTTATTGTGGTTAACGACAATTGTGGCTATGCAGCTGGTGATGAGCTTCTGCGTCAACTGGCAGCACTGATAAAGCGCTCTATACGTAACAGTGATCTACTTGCCCGTTTGGGCGGAGATGAGTTTGCAATCCTGCTTAGCCAATGTACCGTTGAAGCAGCTGAAACCATTGCAGAGAAAATACGCAGGGCTGTGCATGGTTTCCGTTTCGCGTGGGCTGGCAAGACCTATGCCCAGAGCATAAGTATCGGCATGATTCCCATTGATAATCACAGTCAGAGTGTTGAACAGATACTCGGATTTGCAGATATTGCCTGTCAGACTGCGAAAGAGGAGGGGCGTAACAAAATCCATATCTATGATTCGGTGGACAGCCCTGCTGCCAAACGCCATGGCGAGGCGCAGTGGGTAACCCGCATTAGAACCGCACTGGAGGAGAACCACTTCACCCTCTATGTTCAGCCGATTTATTCGGTTATCTCAGGCGAGGAGAAACGGGAGCATGTGGAGGTACTGATCCGACTGCTGGATGAAGAGTCGGGAATAGTCCCGCCTGGTGCCTTTATACCCGCTGCCGAACGCTTTGGTTTGATGCCTGCCATAGATCGCTGGGTAATCGATCAGGTCACCCACTTTATCATTGGCAATCGTGCAGTTTGTCTGGCATCAGGGCGACGTTTCTTCGTTAATCTCTCGGGCCTCTCTGTGTGTGATGATGAGTTTTTAAAGTGGATACTAGAGACAATACAAGAGCACGATATCCCGGCAGGCATGCTATGTTTCGAGGTTACCGAAACTGCAGCTATCTCCAATTTGACCTCGGCTGAACATTTTATGCGGACCCTGCAACGTTATGGTTGCGAATTCGCCCTGGATGACTTTGGCAGTGGTCTCTCCTCTTTCGGTTATCTGAAGCATCTGCCAGTGGAGTATCTGAAGATAGATGGCGCCTTTGTCAAAGAGATGCTCGACAATCAGATAGACGACTCCATGGTGGATGCTATCAATCGTATTGGTCATATCATGGGGCTGGAGACCATCGCAGAGTTTGTCGAGAACTCTGAAATCCATGAACGCCTCAGAGAGATTGGCGTGGATTTTGTTCAGGGTTACGGCATCTGCAGGCCCTTTCCAATAGATCAACTGCTGAGTAGCCGTTAGTTTTTTTATCGAAGAAGTTATGATGATTCGTAGGGTGCGGCCCTGCCGCACCATGTACAGCTGAAACCAAACCACCTAACGAGTCGGTGTAGCAATCCGGGAAGATTGGTGCAGTGTTCTCCCGGATTCCGTTGCACTTCATCCAGGCTACGTGCTGCTGTATTCAACGAGTACAGTGAATCGCCGGGGGACAAAACTGAATCGTGATGACTCCCGAAACAAATTCACCTGTAGGGTGCGGCCCTG
>JBEVWG010000076.1:0-7789 GCA_040506705.1 Candidatus Thiodiazotropha sp. 6PLUC1 | reverse complement strand
GAGGCGCTCAAGAAGCAATACTTGGAGCAAGAAACTGCCTAACTACGAAGCTACCGCCAAACAAAGAGCGAAAGATTATTGACACTACCAATGAGTGACCAGTCCCTCAATCTGGATGCGCTTTGGTTGATGTTTGCTCTATTTCAGTCAATCACTCTGGCTTTTGAAGGTTGGCTGTGGATCTTTACCGGTCTGGTGGCATTTATTCTGTATAAGCAGATCACCAGGATAGGTTTCTCTAAATTAAAATCGCATATCAATTCAAAAAAACCACCTTCAGTGTTGCTGTTGCGTGTGTTCTCTCTAGGGCGCAAAAGCGAACGCATGTTCGACACCCTTTCCAGGCGCTGGCTTCGTGTCGGTAACATCGATATGATCGCTGGGCCAGATCTGGTGACCACTACTGTAGAGCCTCACGAATTTCTCGATTATATGGGTGGCCATCTGTCACGCAGTTTCATTGATACCCCGTCTGTCTTTGAAAAGCGATTTTCATTTCGGGATTGTCGACCCGATCCGGATGGTCGCTACCGGGTGAATGAGTTTTTCTGTCGCAATGATACCTGGCAGATCTGTATGCAACGGTTGGCCGCAGAGTGTGATGTTGTATTGATGGATCTGCGTAGTTTTTCAAAGCAGAATCAGGGTTGTCTCTGGGAGCTTGAACAGTTACTTACCACTGTGTCGCTAGATCGTATCCTGTTTGTGGTTGACGACACTACTGATAAAACGTTTTTGGAACAACAGCTTCAAAGACTCTGGAAACAGCATCTGGGAAGTTCACCTAACCTCGGCTTGGCAAAGCCACAGGTAAAACTGTTCTCAGTACAATCGACAATACCCAGGGTTGCGGATCAGTTGACGAAAAGATTGTTTGAAGCCTGCTACCCGACTAATTCAGCGTAGTGGTTCAGGCTTAATCCTCTTTGGAGTTCGATGAAGAATATAATCTTGTATATTCATTTCTCCATCATCAATCGCAAAAGATATAATTGATCCTTATCTATCTGTTTCTAACTCGCTGGAAGTCTAGAGGTAGTCATACTTCATTTATAATGAATGACTATCAATCCTGATTACTTTTCCAGTTCTCTGATTAACTTCTTCATACATATGCGCAGTTCCTCCAGGACTGCTTCCACCTTCACCATCCCAGAGACAGAGAAACACCACTCTATCCACACCATAGGCCAATGCGGTGTAGAGCAGCCAGAGGTTGCATCTGACATAGGCATAACCATGCCCGGAGTGTTTTGGAGGTTCACCCAGGGTGGCAGGCGCGGACAGGATCGGCGCCGCCAACTGAGGCTTTATCTTTTGATATCGATTTCGCCAGACCTCTCCGCCAGGCAAAACGGATCTCTGGATGAAATCCGGCTCATCGTATGGCTGCAACCAATGCACCTTAACATGCCGTTGCAGGCAGGCCTCTGTGAAAAGAATATCACCACCACAAGCACCTTGAGTTAACGCCAGATCATCCGCTCCGACATCGAGATGTTCGAGTTCTGTACTGATTCGTTGGGCTGCAACTTCTCTCTTCTCGGGTGGGAAGCGTGGCGTTTCTCGCCCTGGAGTATCGATCATGTGGCCACTGAACAGTATGACTTTGCGCGGTCTCCACTGTTCAGGCGAGGCTGTTGGATGCACGGTGTTTTGAATATGATGCTGTTTACTTTGCAATCTGTTTTCAGGGTTACCCGCCATGGCCAGTGCCTGCATGCAGTCGCTTTTTTCGCGTAAACCTTGAAGATCGGAAGGGGTAATTGCCAGGCCCTTCTCCAGTTGCTCCAGTGCAAAGTCAAACTGCCCGGCTTTGCGCAATGCGCTTCCAGCAGTGATATAGGCTTCAGCTTTGAATGGTGAGGCAGGGGCTTCCTCTGCCAGAAGCAGCATATCACCTATGCGGGAGTTTTTACTGGCTAACGCCATCCTCTCATTCGCTTTCGTGGCGGAAGGGATGGCAACAAAGGCGCGTGGCTTTACCAATTTTTTCTCCTCTTTAGACTAAAATTCATATATCCGATGACTGCAAGTGCCATGTCGACCTCTCACTGAAAAGTCTGTTTCCTGAAAGCCTCAGCGACTCACTATTAACCTGGGCCTACATAGGCCAAGATCAGGCGTCAAGTTAATACTATTAAGATTCCTTATCTCACCATGATATCCACGATTTTACACCTAAAGTATAGGGATGAGGCTGTAAAACGGTGTAGAGTATTCGGTATTCATAGGTGAACAGGGGAAAATAGTTGCTGACCCTCGCTGATATACTTACAGCCCAAGTCGCCACAATTGAGTCTGATTGTATGGTGCGCAATGCACTGGAGTTGATGCGGGAGAGAAAAGTCTCTGCATTGGTGGTGATGGAAGGTGAACAGCCGGTTGGTATTTTCACTGAGCGCGACGCTGTTCTGCTCGCTTATAAACGCTATAGCATGGACGATACCCAGATTAAAGAGGTTATGGGTAAACCGCTGCTGACTGCGTTACCGGAGATGGGATATCAGGATGGCTACCTTCTGATTACCGAACAACGTGTACGCCACCTGGTTGTGGTTAACGAGTCTGGGGGACTTGTCGGTATCGTCACTGAGGGCGACTTTCTTCAGCATATTGGGAACGAGTTTCTGGTTCGATTTAAGGAAGTTGGCGCAGTGATGATTCACAATGTGCTTACTCTTCCAAGCGATGCCTGGGTGGAAGATGCCGTGCGGATGATGACACGGGATCATATTTCCTGTGTGGTTATAGAGGAGCGGGGCGAGCCGGTGGGGATATTCACTGAGCGGGATCTGGTTCGTATAGAGTCGCAGGCAGGTGTTGTTTTTGAGGCTCCCCTAAGCAAGCACATGACCAAGCCTGTTACTACTGTAACTGAATATACCCCACTGCCTGAAGCCATGCACATCATGGATAGCTCCAAAATTCGTCGTCTGGTCGTGGTAAATGGGGCGAATACTGTTATCGGTCTGGTAACACGCCACGATATTGTGAAACAGCTTTACAATCGCCATGTCGAACATTTACGTGAAACGCTGGATCAACGGGAATCAGATCTGGACAAGTTGCGCACTGATCTGCAGACCGAGAGAGAGCTACGCCGTACTGAGGAGCGACTGGCGGAAATACAGCGCTTGGCACACATTGGCAGTTGGGAACTGAATCTCGCCAAAAACTCGATATGGTGGTCAGATGAGGCGTATAGAATTTTCGAGGTCGACGCGCAACGTTTTAGCAAAACGTTCGAAGCCTTTCTTAAGCTGGTTCATCCTGACGACCGTAAAAACGTCAGTCGTGCTTATAACAAGTCGTTAATCAAACGAAAGCCATTCGATAGCGTACATCGCCTGCAATTCGAAGAAGGACGGGTGAAGTACATCAACATGCGTTGTGAGACCCACTTTGATCAGGCAGGTAAGCCGTTACGCTCTGCTGGAACGGTACAGGATGTTACCGAAAAACACCTGCACCAACAGCAGCAGAATCGACTTCACGGCATGTTGGATGCACTGGTCGAGGGCTCCTCTGATGCCATCTTTGTGAAGAACAGGGAGGGACTCTATCTACTGGGTAACCAGGCCTTGGCCAACCTTATAGGAAAGCCCAGGGATGAGGTGACCGGGGTGGATGATTTTGCTCTTTTTCCCAGCGATTTGGCAGAGCAGTTTCGTGAGGACGACCGCCGCATCATAGAAACCGGTAACACTGAGACTTATGAAGAGTCTGTGGTCGCTGGTGATAGTGCTATTCCCTATCTGACTACCAAGGGGCCTGTGGTCATTGATGGGGAAGTGACAGGTGTTTTTGGAATTGCCAGGGATATCACTGTAATCAAAAAGGCTGAGGAGGATCTGGCCCACAGTGAAGCGCTGTTCCGGAGTATCTTTGAGCAGGCGGCTATTGGTGTTGCGCTGATCGATTCGCGTACAAGACGTTATCTGCGTATCAACCGTCGCTATTGCGAGATGATAGGTTATAGCGCAAAGCAGATGTCCGAGGGCATGACCTTTAAGGATATTACCCACCCTGACGATCTGCAGTCCGATCTGGATAACATGAGTAGGTTATTGGCAGGTGAGGTTCGGGCATTCTCAAAGAAAAAACGCTATTACCATCAAGATGGCTCGGTGGTATGGGTGAACCTTACTGTGTCGCCGAACTGGGCGCTTGGTGAGAAACCAGATACCTATATCGAGGTTGTGGAAGAGATCACCGAAGCCCATGAAAATGAGTTAAGACTGCACTACCGCCTTAAATTGGAATCAACTCTTGCAGCGATTTCGACAGATCTGGCTCAAGTGGATAGCAGTGAATTGGATAGCAAGATCAACTCATCTTTGCAGCAACTTGGTGAGGCTGTGGAGGCAGGGCGTAGCTATCTGTTCCTGGTTGATCGTCAGCGCGGTCTCTTCTCCAATACACATGAGTGGTGTGCGGATGGGGTGTTGCCACAGAAATCACTGTTACAAGATCTTCAAATCGACTCATTCCAGGATCTGCTCGATTTCTTAAGCACAGGAAAGGTATTGACGATCTCTCTTGCTGACAGCGGCAGTGATATGCCGGCTCTGCGAAAACATATGCAGGAGACTGGAATCGCATCGGCTATAAATGTTCCGTTGCAGGGATCGGGGAATATTGAAGGTTTTATCGGATTCGATGCTGAAACGGAGGCCAAGGTTTGGCAGGAGGAGGATATCAGTGTTTTTCTTACAGCAGCGGAGACATTCTGCACTGTGATGGAGCGCCAGAAAACACTCGAGCAGATTGAGCAGCATACCTGGTACCTGGAGAGTCTTGATAGCGTATCTCGGCTAATGAGTGAACATCAGTTTTCAGGTAGCCTGATGAATAGTTTGATGGATTTGATGCTGAATATATTTAAGGCTGATCGAGTATGGATGATCGATCCTTGCGATCCTGATGCCTCTTTTTACCAAGTCATTCATGAATCCTCCAGGCCAGAATATCGGAGTGTGCCTGCTACGGATGAGAAGCTGAAGATGAAGCGATATTTTTCGGAGATAATGAGATCTGCCCTCTTGCAAGCCTTGCCCTATCTGCGATATCAAGGTGAGGTTCTATCAGGGGATGAGCAATACCATGAATTGGCTATTCAGAGTGAGATGGTGATGGTACTGCATCTGGAAAATGCGGCGCCAAGGCTGTTGGTGATTCACCAATGTCGAAACGCATACCGCTGGAACCCAGTTGAGCAAGCCCTGTTTCGAGCTATCTCCGAGCGTATAGCCATGGCGTTGTCCGGCTATCTGTTACTGGAACGGATTCGCAAGAGTGAAAAGCGCCTGCTTGAGGCAGAACATACCGCCTCCATGGGACATTGGGAACTGGATGTTGCAACGGGTCTGGCCAAGTGGTCGGGTGAGATTCACGCCATACTCGGTACCGATCCCAGACAGCCTGTTGGGTCAGTGTTACTCTCTTCCCTGATTGATCCTGATGATTGGCCTGCAGTCAATAATTCGCTTAAGAGTACAATCAAAGAAGGCTCAAAACATGAGATGGAGTACCGCGTAAACAGCCTGGATGGAGAGCAACACTGGCTATACTGCAAGGCGTCAAGGGAGTTGGATGAGCAGGGCAATCCAGTCCGGCTGATCGGTATCGTTCAGGATATAACCGGTCGTAAAAAGGTAGAGCATGAACTGGACCGTGCTGGCGCAGAGTGGACCCAGGCAATGGATCAACTCGACGATGTGGTCTACATGCTTGATACAGAGAGGTATCTGCGACGGGCCAATAAGGCGTTTTACAAGATGGTGAATGCCAAACCAGAACAGTGCAAGGGACGTCATATTGCTGAGCTGATACATCCACAGGATAAATGTCGACAATGCCCAATCTGCGAAGCTCAGGAAAAGATGCAGGAGGGAACAATTACGCTGGAAGCTGATGACCCTGCAAACCTACATGGCCATCCTATCGATATGACCATTAATCTGATTCGTGATAAAACCGGTAAGCCTACTGGCATACTTACCAGTATTCATGATCTGACAAGTGCACGACAGATAAACGAACGTCTGAGATTATCAGCGAACGTGTTCGACAACACGGCTGAGGCGATCGTGGTTACCGGAGCTGATGGGCTGATCGTTGAAGTCAACCAGGCTTTTCTGGATATCATGGGGTTTTCTCGAGAAGAGGTGATTGGCAAAAATCCCAGTCTGTGGAAGTCAGGTCGGCATGATCGAGATTTCTTTCAAAGCATGTGGAAATCCCTTGATGAAACAGGTCGCTGGCGAGGTGAAATCTGGAACCGACGCAAGGATGGATCGATATTTCCTGAATGGCAGAACATAAGTGTAGTTACTGACAGCAAGGGATCAGTCACACACTACCTGTCAGTCTCTTCCGATATCAGCCAGATAAAGCAGTCTCAAGAACAACTGGATCACTTGGCCCACTATGACGCATTGACTGACCTGCCAAATCGTTTGTTACTTACAGAACGTCTGGAGCAGGCAATTAAACATGCGGAGCGTCATCAACGTAATCTGGCCGTCTTCTTTATTGATATCGACCGTTTCAAACATATCAACGACAGTCTGGGTCACCCCGTGGGAGACATGCTGTTACAGGAGGTGTCAAAAAAGCTGTTGGAGGTGGTGCGTCAGGAGGATACGGTCTCCCGTATCGGTGGTGATGAGTTTGTCATTGTACTGGAAGAGATCGATGAGCCGGAACATGCCACTAATGTGGCACAAAAACTTCTGCAGTCATTCGAGCAACCCTTTTTGCTTGAAGGGAGGGAGGTTTCAGTGACAACGAGTCTCGGAATATGCCTCTATCCAAGTGATGGCCAAGATGCGGATACGCTGCTTCGAAATGCGGATGCCGCCATGTATCGTGCGAAGGATGAGGGACGCAATAACTACCAGTTCTATACCGAAGAGTTAACTCGGGATGCATTCGAACGGGTGTTGCTGGAGGCCGGTCTGCGTCGTGCTATAGATAACGATGAATTACGTCTCTTTTTTCAACCACAGATCGATTTAAAGAGTGGTACGCTGATTGGTCTTGAGGCCCTGGTTCGCTGGTGGCACCCTGATCTCGGGATGATTTCACCGGCGCGTTTCATTCCACTGGCTGAAGAGACAGGTTTTATCTTTCCACTGGGAAGGTGGGTGCTTCAGAACGCCTGCAAGCAAGGCGCGGCGTGGTTAAAGCGGGGTATTAATTTTGGCCGAATTGCTGTTAACGTGGCCGGCCCGCAGATCCAAAGGGGAGGTCTGGTCGATGAAGTCCGGAGTGCATTGAATGAATCAGGCCTTCCTGCAGAATATTTAGAACTGGAAGTCACTGAGGGTTTTATCATGCAGCAGGCAGAGGCGGCTATCAGTCAGCTTGAGGCGCTGCAGGAGTTGGGTGTTTTACTATCCATCGACGATTTTGGAACCGGCTATTCGTCCCTCAGCTATCTTAAACGTCTACCGATCAATAAGCTCAAAATCGATAAATCGTTCGTAAGAGATATCCCTGAGGATGCCAACGATCTGGCGATAGCTGGTGCTGTGATTGCACTCGGTAAGAGTCTTAACCTGATGGTTATCGCTGAAGGTGTAGAGACTCAGGAACAGGCGACTCACCTAAAGGATATTGGCTGTGAAGCTGCACAAGGATATCTCTACTGTAGACCTGCGCCAAGTGATGAGCTGGATGATGTTTTCTTAGCCTACGGCCTAGGGCGAATGGCACTTACTTAAGCCGTTTTGGTGGGGCAGGGCCCCACCCTACCGTTCAATTCAGGGCGTAGGGTGGGGCC
>JBEVWG010000047.1:0-7796 GCA_040506705.1 Candidatus Thiodiazotropha sp. 6PLUC1 | reverse complement strand
CCCACCCTACGCTTTGAATCAAAGGGTCTTGTCCCACTGCACTCCAATTCACAGGTGGGGCATGGCCCCACCCTACGCTTTGAATCAAAGGTCTTGTCCCACTGCACTCCAATTCACAGGTGGGGCATGGCCCCACCCTACGCTTCGAATCAAAGGTCTTGTCCCACTGCACTCCAAATCACAGGTAGGGTGGGGCCATGCCCCACCATAGCAAGGTGAATAGAAGACGGGTGCAGCAGGGCCGTGCCCTTGCTCGAATTTACTCCGGAGCTTCAGGTCATATAACACGAGACTAAAGAAATAACTGGGTGAGTAAGCAACCTCTGATTACTTCTACACCACTTCATTCTGCTCTTCCTCTGCTTGCTCTTTTACCTTACGACCTGTCACTCTTACCACATCATCCATAATCACATATAGGCTTGGCACAAGCAGCAACGTTATAGCAGTTGCAAATAGAATTCCGAAACCCAGGGATATAGCCATAGGGATTAAAAAGCGAGCTTGACGTGAAGTCTCAAAAATCATCGGAGCAAGACCTCCGAATGTAGTTACCGTAGTCAGCAGAATCGGTCTGAATCGACGCACACCCGCAGCAACCATCGCCTGAAATGCAGACAATCCTTCACTACGACGAGCATTGGCATAATCAATCATTACCAGGGCGTCATTCACTACCACACCACCCAGAGCAATTATCCCCATGACGCTGATCAAGCTGAGGTTATAACCCATTATCAGGTGCCCTAGTATCGCTCCGACAGCACCAAAAGGAATGGCGCTCATGACGATCATAGGTTGAATATAACTGCGAAAGGGAATAGCCAGCAGCGCATAGATAATGATCAAGGCGCCAGTGACACTGATAAAGAAACTGCGCACAGCATCCCGCATACTTGCCTGGCGTCCTTCGAAACTGTAACTGAGTCCAGGGTAGTCACGTAACAGCGCGGGTAACAACGTCTCTTTGACCTCCGCTAATATCCGAGCTGTCTCGCTGATCGGTTCAACATTGGCGGTTACAGTAACTGTTCGTCGACCACCACGTCGGCTGATCTTGGTGAAGGCCCGGCCTTGTTCGAATTCCGCCACCTGGGTAAGGGGCACATAGCCGCCATCAGGTGTTCGTATCAGCAGCTGTTCGAGATCGTACAGTCGACTGCGTTCACTCTCAGGCAGCCGAACCACTATCTTGACCTCATCGTTACCTCGCTGTTGTCGCAAGGCTTCAGCACCATAAAATGCCGATCTGATCTGACTGCCAATCTCATTACTTGTAAGCCCCAGGCTTCTCGCGGCGGCAGTCAACTTGAAATCAAGTTGCCTCTTCCCTGGGGTAAAACCATCATCGATATCTTTGATGTTGGAGAACTGCTGCAAACGTTCCGCCAGTGCACTACTGGCTTGATCAAGCATCACTGTATCCCGATGACTGAGCTCTACACTGATCGAAGCACCACTGCCTGGCCCACCCCGATCTGACTCGTATCGACTTGATTCCGTACCGGGGATGACACCGACCTCTTTTCGCCATAGCCTGGCCACTTGCGCTGTGCTGATGGGACGCTCATCCGGGGATTGCAGATAGGCGCGAACGGAGACCTTATTTTCATCCACCAGGGCAAATGTCCCCTTGCTGAGCCTCTCCCCCCCATTCTCTTCAACCACCTTATCTAGTGCAGTAAGCAGACGATCACGCACAGCTTCGACCCGTGCCATTGGCGTACCCACTGGCATAGTCACTCGGGTATCAGCACGATCAGACTCCACCTTGGGCATCAGAATAAAGTTCATGCGTCCACTCAGGGGAAGAGATATCACCACCGCCAAAATCGCCAATGCACAGGTCACAGTAAAATAACGATGACGAACCGTTGTATGCAGGAACGGCCCGTAATAGTCTTCGACAAAATGGCGGAATGCGAGACTGAATCGCTGCTGACGCTGATGTAACGCTTCGCCCCAACGGGTTCTGCGCTTATCTCGCACATGGGCTAAATGGGCCGGCAGTATAAACAGAGCTTCCAGCCAGGAGATCAGAAAGACACTACTTACTACCAGTGGGATCACCCCCCAGATCTTGCCGAACGATCCAGGGATAAACAGCATCGGCATAAATGCAACGATATTGGTTAGAATACTGAAACTGATTGGTATGGAAATATCCTGAGCACCACGGATAGATGCTTCCAGAAACCCCATACCCCGCTGGCGATATTCATAGATATTCTCTCCCGCGATGATCGCATCATCGACAACGATGCCAAGCGCAACGATAAAGGCAAACAGGGAGACCATATTGATCGAGACATCCACCCCTGGCAGAAACAGTAGTGCGCCTAGAAAAGCGGTGGGAATACCCACAGTCACCCAGAAAGCCAGTTTGAACTCCAAAAACAGACTGAGCAAAACCAGTACCAGCATCAACCCCATAAAACCGTTCTTTAACAACAGACGGAGTCGTTGCTGGTAGATTTCTGATCGATCCCTGAGTATCGCCACCTCGATCTGCGGCGGCAGGTTGGCCTCAATTTCGGGTAACACATCTCGGACTGCTTCTGAAACTCCGAGGGGCGTCTGCTCCCCTACCCGGGAGACATTAACGCCAATCGCGCGCTTACCATCGAAGGTCGCAATCCGATTGCTGTCGGCAAAGCCTTCACTGACATCGGCTATATCCCCAAGCCTGAGTAGAACGCCACCTTCGCCGTTGATAATGGGCAAAGCTGCAAATTCAGTCGCCCACTGACGACGCTCTTTAACCCGTAACAGAATCTCACCACCCTGGGTTTCGAGGGTACCGCCAGCACGATCGACAGCCATCGCCCGCACTGTCTGAGCCACCTCGGTCAAGGTCAGTCTATGGGAACGCAGCACTGCTTCAGGGATTGAGATATGCACTTCCAGATCACGGGCGCCTTCGAGATCCACCTGAGTGATGCCGGATTGTTGCAGTAGACCCTCCCGCACACGCTGGGCCGCATGGTAGAGGGCCTGTTCATCGGCGTCGCCATAGACCTGGATATCTATAACGCCATGTTTATGTACATCCAGGGTAATACTGGGGCGCTCAGTCTCTGATGGCAGGGTCGTGACCCGCGCCACCGCTTGCTGCACATCCTGATAGAGCTTCTGGGCATCGGCGTCTGTGAGCAGATCTATGGTGACCGAGGCACTACCCTCAGATGCTGTGGAGTGCACCTCATCAATACCTTCGAGAGTGCGCACTGCCTCTTCCACCGCCAGTATCACACCCTGCTCCACCTCTTCCGGGGTAGCACCGGGATAAGCAATACTCACTGTGACCCGATCCATTTCGAAGGCAGGAAATACCTCCTGCTGAATCTTGGTGGTCATGAACAGACCGCCCAGGATCAATACCAGCATCAGCAGATTCGAGGTGACTGAATTCCTCGCCATCCATGCAATAGGGCCTTTATTCCAGGCTTCGCTGACACTCATGGTTTGGCTCTTTCCTGAGCAAGTCTCAGTGGCATGCCTTCAACGGCCACAGCCAATTCACTGGTGACCACACGATCCCCTGGTTCAAGGCCACCACGTATAAACACTTGATTGACGCCCCGGTAGACCACTTGCGGAAGACGAATAGCGAGCTTGTCATCTCTGTCCATAACCCACACTTTGTCATCATCTCTCAACCAGCCCCGTTCCAGGGTCACTACATCCTTTAACTCGCGCCCTTTGATTTCAGCGCGAACAAAGGCGCCAATCAACAGCGGCTGCTGGGATAGGTCATCCAATCCCAGCGGGTCGGTGACCTCAACCAGCAGACTGGCCATTCTGCCTATTTCATCCAGGTCGCCACGCAGTCGAATTACCCGGCCTTGCCGAAAATAGCCTTTGTCCCACACCTTGTCCTGATAGATATTAACCTCAGCACCTGGGGCATTCTGATTGGGCAGATCGATCCAACGAAGTGTAGCGGCAGGTAGTGCCAACTCCACCCAAAAGGTGTCAGTGCCCACCAGGGTTGCGATATTCCCGCCAACCGCAACCCGCGCGCCAAGATCGGTATGACGTTCCAGAATCAAAGCATTGAATGGTGCTGTTACCCGGGTTCGTGTCAGATCCAGCTCTGCAGCGGCCAATATCGCCTCCGCTGAGGCTACACTTGCACGGGCGGTTGCCTGTTGCGGTTCACGTAACATCAGACGGCGCTGTGCCGGTGAAGGCACTGCCTCCTGACTCAGCAGACCAAACTCCTGCTCCGCCACTGCTGCCTTACCCACCTCCAACGCCAGATCCGCCTTGGCTTTGACCAGATCGGCACGACGCTGGCTTAGCGTTGACTCGTAGTCCGCTGTGTCTATCTGCAACATCAGCGATCCCTTGTCAGCATAAGCACCAGGTTCGAACTGTTTACCGATTTCCCGAATCTCGCCCGCCACCTGAGACTGCAGATTGATCTCTCGTGCCGCCTCAACAGTTCCCCAGGCTTCAATACTCAAAGGTACTGTAGCTGGGGTAACCTCAACAACATCAACCAGGCGAGCCTCACGGGTTGGCTTCCCCCGTTTCGCATGTTTGCTTGTATTCATCATATAAGTTACCGCAACTGCAGCCACTACGATTACCACAACCGGCAACACAGCCCGTTTAAGATACCCGGTCAGTGATGACACATGGGTTTTCTGATTCATTGGGGATCATCCTCTGAGGTCATCGACCAGCCACCGGCCAAGGAACTGACCAGATCAATTCGGTAGCTGATCAGCTCACGCCGGGCACTCAATTGCTGACGCTCAAGCGCCTGCCTGGAGCGCAAGGCATCAAGTACTGAAAGGTAATCTGCATCACCCTGGAAATAGCGTTGGCGCTCCTGGGTTGCTACTGTCCCCAAGGCATCTAGCTGTGCATCGATAGTAGCAAGATAGCGTCGCTGACCAGCTTCAGAGACGAGCGCATCCTCCACTTCGACGAGGGCTTCCAACAGCGTTTGAGCATAGTCATTCAGTGACTCTTCGACAACTGCCTGAGTACGTGTTACTTCTGCACGACGCTGACCACCATCAAACAGAGGCGCACTCAGCTGGGCAATAATATTGCCAAGCCAGTTATCAAACACCCCACCGCTGACGCCCGGTGTTGTCAGAGTGGCACTGAGATCAAGACGGGGATAGCGTGCTGCCACGGCCGCCGCCGCCCTGGCATCTGCAGACCGCAAACGTAATAGTGCCGCCTGAAGATCGGGACGACGGCGCAACAGATCTGCAGGCAGGCCAGTAGCCGGCAGAGGCCCCAGCAGAGGCAAGTCAGAGTTCTCTGGCAGGCTTGTACCACCTGGAACACTTCCCACAAGAATCGCCAATTGGTGTTCCAGATTGCGAAGCTGAGTCTCCGCCTGTGTTGCCTCACCCTCGGTCTGGGCCAATAGCTGACGCTGGCGATAGACATCACTGGCATTCACCTGACCGATGCGGAACCTGGCTTCGATCAGTTTCAACAGCTGCCGATTCAGTTCGAGCTGACTCTCTATAAGCTTGCGTTGCGCCCGCTGCTCCAACAGCTGATACCAGGTATCTGCCAGAGTCACACTGAGACTCAAGGCCGCCGTCTGCAGGTCGGCTCGTGAAGCCTCGGCATCCAGAGTCGCTGCATCAGCTGTGGCCTGAACACGCCCCCAAAGATCAAGCTCATAGGCGGCGTAGAGTCCAAACTGGCGGCTGGTACTCCCCTTCGCTTCATTCGAATCCTGATGGGTAACACTACCTCTCATGTCCAGGCTTGGCAGTCGTGCTGCACCCTCCCGTAGCGCCACTGCTTCAAATTGCTGCAACCGTGCCCAGGCAGCACGCAAGGAGAAATTATCGGCCAAGGCTTGTTCTATCAGGAGCTCGAGACCCGAATCGGAAAAATCTCGCCACCAGCGATCCGAAACTGGACGCTCACCACCCTCAACACTGAATTTCTCAGGCGGTGTCAATGGCAATGCCTCACGAGAAGGCATAGCGCTACAAGCCGACAGCAACCAAGCCACCAGAAGGAGTGAGAAGCAAAAATGGTGGGAACAACAACGCAGTAACAAACAGCACACCCTTAGTTAGGCCAGGAATCCGGTCAAAATATTGCTCATCATTATCCCGACCTGACAGAGAATGGAAAACTCTTTTCTTGTATCACAATGTGTCTTCTTACTCCTTTGAAACATATTGACACAATCGAGACTCTGTCAGGTTTGAAATATTCATTTCTAACCGATTGATTGATGCGACACCAGAATTGCAGATATTCTCAATCTGGAAGTCATTCACCTCCGGCCAGACATCGACAAAAGTACACTACGTATCTACCTGGCCAGAAAAAATGAGCACGCTCAGTCAGGATAGACTCCAATAATCACCTTAGAGTGTCGACCTGATTGAGGAGATATCAACGTGAAGCAAGGGCAAGCCACAATATATACGGATCGAATGAACCGAGTTTTCGATAAGATCGATCAACATCTTGATGAGGATCTATCAATTGATCAGTTGAGTGATATTGCCCATTTTTCACGCTTCCATTTCCAACGACAGTTTTCCGCCTATGTCGGTATGAGCGTGACCCGCTATATCCAATTACTTCGCCTTAGAAGAGCGTCATACCAGTTGGTATTCAGTGAACATCGACAGATCATCGACATCGGTTTGGAAGCTGGTTTTGAAAACCCCGAGTCATTCTCACGGGCCTTCAAAAAGCGCTTTGGACAGACCCCTTCTCAATTCAGAGACAAACCCGCATGGCAGCCCTGGAATGAGCAGATGCAACTGCCTGAACGAGATAGGAGAAAAGCAGTGGAAGTAGATATTATAGATTTTGAAGAGACCCGAATTGCAGTGCTTGAACACCATGGTTCGCCTGATCGGATACTTGAGTCAGTGCAGATATTTATAGCGTGGCGTAAAGAGTCCGCTCTTTCACCGATTGCCACAAGCCGTACATTTGGCATCCCCTACAGCGACCCAAACAACACACCAGCAGAGCAATTTCAATTCGACATCTGCGGAGAGGCCAGCGCTGATATACCCGCCAATGCGCAAGGGGTGACAACGAAACGAATTCCAGCAGGCCGTTGTGCGAAGGTACGCCACATCGGTTCTACGGATCGTATCGACGAGAGCATCTACCCCTTATATCGCGACTGGCTGCCAGAGAGCGGCGAAGAGTTACGGGATTTTCCACCCTTCTTCCACTACTTGAAGCGGGTTCCCGATGTACCGGAACACGAACAGATAACAGATATCTATCTGCCTTTAGAATAAGACTCCTCGAAAAAACCCGGAGGTCGATTTTGAATGACAACCCCAACAACCAACCGAAAGATATAGACAGAATTGAGTTAAATTGTAATATCTTGCGGAGGTCAGCCCTCAATACAGAAATTGCCAAAATGATTGACGAGCTGAAAACCAACGATCACCATATCACCACTATCCGGAATAGATTCAGAAGCTGAATCCCACCAAAAGCCATGATGAATCGTAGGGTGGGGCCATGCCCCACCTGCAGGGTAAGGTTTTTCTAAAAAACCCAGATATTTATTCATTACCAGCAGCGTCTCTATACCGACTCATCAGCTGGTTTGGTTTCAGTTAGGCATGGTGCGGCAGGGCTGTACCCTCGTCTATTCACCTTACCATGGTGGGGCATGGCCCCACCCTACCTGTGAGTTAGAGTGTGGTGGAGCAAGACCTTTCATTCAAAGCGTAGGGTGGGGCCATGCCCCACCTGCAGGGTAAGGTTTTTCTAAAAAACCCAGATATTTATTCATTACCAGCAGCGTCTCTATACCGACT
>JBEVWG010000033.1:0-8580 GCA_040506705.1 Candidatus Thiodiazotropha sp. 6PLUC1 | reverse complement strand
GATTCAGTTCATAAGCGCTTCGCGCGCACCCTCTCCCCAACCCCTCTCCCGTCAAGGGAGAGGGGCTTTTAGAGTAATCGTAGGGTGGGGCCATGCCCCACCATGAAGTGCTGTAACGGACAGGCCCTTGCTTTCTCATGTACCAAAATCTATTTTCGAATTTTCCCAGCCTGCATTTACAACACCCTCTTGCGAGAAAGAAGAGAGGGAGTTCAACAACACCATCATCCAGACCATTACTCAGCACAACAAGAATTGATCGGATCGTACCGCATAGGATTCAGTTCATAAGCGCTTCGCGCGCACCCTCTCCCCAACCCCTCTCCCGTCAAGGGAGAGGGGCTTTTAGAGTAATCGTAGGGTGGGGCCATGCCCCACCATGAAGTGCTGTAACGGACAGGCCCTTGCTTTCTCATGTACCAAAATCTATTTTCGAATTTTCCCAGCCTGCATTTACAACACCCTCTTGCGAGAAAGAAGAGAGGGAGTTCAACAACACCATCATCCAGACCATTACTCAGCACAACAAGAATTGATCGGATCGTACCGCATAGGATTCAGTTCATAAGCGCTTCGCGCGCACCCTCTCCCCAACCCCTCTCCCGTCAAGGGAGAGGGGCTTTTAGAGTAATCGTAGGGTGGGGCTATGCCCCACCAAGTGTGCCGAAATGTCATAAAAAACACTTCGTCTGATTTTTTTGGTTAAGTGGAAAGAAGTACTATCCTCGAAGGGATGCAAAAGTTATTGCATGCCAGGTCTCTCTATTAGTGATTATCGCCACAGATTACCAATCCCACTCAGTATAAGAAGGCCGGCACTCAGTCGAATGATGATCAACTGTCTATGCTGAAGCTGCTCTCGCAGACGGCTACCGAGATAGGCAGCTCCAATGCCGTAGATAAGAGAAGGGATGATAATGGCACCGACACCGAAACCCAGGCCGAGCATCAGACCATGCCAGGGGCTGGCAACGGCTGCAGCGGAGAAGAGTACCGCCCCGAGTGGTGCACATGGGGTTAGCGTCATGCCTATACCAAGCAGAAAAAGACCACCTGGGAGCAGCGGACGGGGTACGTTGTCTTGAGAGGCAGGCGTGCCAATCTGCTCAACCGGAACCGTGGCAATCGATGATCTACTATCTTTACTGCAAGCTGTGACGCCTGGGCCACGCAGCCACAGTGCGATACCGATCAATATCGTTGCCCCCCCCACTATGGCGCGCACCTGGGTATCGTCGGTGATGGCTCCCTCAAGGTAGTGGCCGGCAATTCCTGCCAAAGTAGCCAGGCTGGCGTAACCGCTCAAACGCCCAACTGAAAAAGGCAGCAGGATGCGCCAGGATCGGCGGATACCACCATCGCTTGCAAGGAATACAGGCCCCAGGTAGGGCAGACAGGCGATGGTGCAGGCACCCATACCGAATACCAGACCAAGCGCCAAAGCCATGGGGAAGGTCACCAGTGTTTGTTCAATCGGAATCATCCCAGGATCACCCCTCCTGCTCCGCATAGTATTCACTGCGGGCCAGAGTGGCCGCACCGAAAGCAGTTGTGGTCTGGGGGTGTTCAGGGACAACCAACTCCCGTTGCAGTTCATCTTCAATGGCGGCCACCAGACCTTTGTTGAGGGCAGGACCGCCATCGAAGTAGACCCGATCCTCAATACCGACCCGCTTCGCCAGGCGCACAGTGCGTTTAGCAATGGAGTAGTGGATTCCGGCGATGATGCTCCCTTTTTGATGACCATTCGCCAGCAGGCCGATGATCTCGGACTCAGCAAATACGGTACAGGTGCTATTGATGGTCATTGGCGCAGCTGTGCTGTTGAAGTGGTAGTCACCAAGCTCTTCCAGATCGATCTCCAGGTTGCGTGCAGCCACGTCTAGGAAGCGTCCGGTGCCGGCGGCGCATTTGTCATTCATGGCGAAGTTGGCCACATGGCCGTCGTCATCAATCTGAATCGCTTTGGAGTCCTGGCCGCCAATGTTGATGATGGTGCGTACGCCACCGAATGCCTTACCGGCCTCGTGTGCGCCGATGGCATTTGCCGTGATCTCACTGATCGAGTCATCCGCCTCCTTGAACAGCTTACGGCCGTAGCCGGTTGCAATGAGGTAGCTTACATCATCCTGGTGTATCTCCTGTTCGGTGAGCAGTCGTGCCAGCGCCTCCTTAGCGTTTTTGTGGAACAGACTGCCAGAGGCAGTGACCTGGACGCCTGCGATAGTGCCACTCTCGTCCACCAGAGCAACCTTGATGGCGGTTGATCCAATATCGATACCTGCGAAATAGTTCATGATCGTTTTTTTCTCTTGCGTGTCTTGATCGATTCAAGAAAGGCTTCAATGCGGGTGGAGAGTTGGCCCATATCATCCGGGCTATAGTCGGTCTCCACATAGAGCATGGGAATGTTTTTGGCGCTGAGTGCATCGGCGATACTGCGTTGCTCCATCTCGTAGACCTGGCAACCCGAGAAGGCCTGATAGACCACGCCATCAGCGGCAAAGCCCTCCGCCAGTTCGAGCAGGCGGCGTTGTCGATCGTCATTACGGGTAAAGATGGGACAGGTACAGGGTTTGAGATAGCGATCCGCAAGGGCATCGACCATATCATTCAGCCGCCATTCGTCTACTGCACTCATGTCATACAGCATACGGTTGGCCGAACAGGTCTCGTCAGCCACCACCACACCACCTGACTCCTCGATCAGTAGCGGTAGCTTGAGGTTGGGAAAGATCGGTGGTGAACCGGTAAAGAGAATGCGGGGTGCTTTGCGCTGAGCAGCTTGAAAGCCCTCCTGCTGGCGCTGTTGAAGTTCAGCATTGAGTGTCTCTACCGCCTCTGTCCAGCGCTCTATATCATCGAAGAAGAAAGCATTGGTAACCAGGAAAGCATCCTTTCCAAGGAATAGGGTCGGACTGCTCTTACGCAGATTGTGCAGGGTGCGAAATGCCGCCTGAGCACGGGCAGTGCGCGCCATCGCTGCTTTGAGCGCTTTGCGGGTCATCTTTTTCCCGGTGACCTTACTCAGCTGAACTGCAAATCGCCGTACTGTCCGTTGCCAGTAGAGTCGCGACTCCTCGCTCTCCTTGGCGGAGGGTAGCTCCAGGTCGTGGACCTGGTAGCCCATTCCCTCGATCATCGCGCTCGCTTTCTTTTTCTGGTCACAGGTGGTTGGGTTGACCACCAGGTCGAGCTCTCCTATGCGGGGGACTGGATTCTCGCTGTTGAGCATGCCTAAGGTCGCTTTGACCAGAGAGCAGGATTTGGCGGGCATGAAGTCACCGCCGATTTGATCATAGTGATAGGAGCCGTTACAGAGTCGTATCGGCGTTGCACCTACCGCATAGATCAGCTCCTCCGGCGCCTGGATGCAGGTGGTGCCGATTTGCATGCCCTTTCGTGGCAGCGCTTCACCACGACAGTAGACAGAGCGGAACAGGTCATAGAAATATGCCATGCTTTGCGGGTTATCATCGAAACGATCGGTGATCTGATCGATCACACTCTCCGCCTCTCTGGCCTGTCGGCTCTGGTGAAAGGCTGGTTGTTCAGGACGGGTCACTATCTGCTCCTTTATTCATGCGTTTGATGAATCCCTCTTCGGTCGCTTTAAAGATCGGAATACCAACGAAGGTGGCTTTGAGTGCATCTTCTTCCGGGCAGGCAGCGACACACTTCAGACACATGATGCAGTCATCCTTCATGATGCGTGGATCATCCACCTGATCAGCAATTTCCGGGATCTCCATATCGCATACCCGGTAGCAGTCGCCACAGCGGGTGCACTTGCTGCCATCTTTTTTCAATTTCAGAAACGCGGGCTTGCTTACCAGATAGTGGAGTGCAGCCATCGGGCAGAAGAAGCAGAAGAAACGTTTTTTTATAAAGGCACCTGCGAAAAAGAGTCCAGTGATCAACATCCCAAGGCCGGTCAGAACCATGCTGGTCTTGCTGGAGAAGTCGATGGTGAACTGTGAGTAGTCTCCGGTGAACAGAGGGATAATCATGCGTCCTGGACAGATGTCGCAGAAAGGTGTGCCCATGCTGTGAGGCAATAAACCGCCACCGATCGCCAAAGGGATCAGAATGGTAAGCGCCAGCAATCCATATTTGACCCAGGTCAGAGTGCGGAATGAGCGTTCGCTATAGCGGGCGAAGTGTATACCCAGGGCACGGCGCAGGCTGCTGAGCCAATCCTGCAGGGTGCCGAGAGGACAGGCGTAACCACACCAGGCCTTGTTGAGCACAATGAACCAGAGGGTGAAATAGAGAAAGCCCTGCAAGACCGCGATACCGGCCCAGCTGAAGAGTCGTTCCCAGGAGCCACTGAGTTGATGCTGCAAGGGCAGCAGATAACAGACACCACCACGTCCCTGGTCGTTAAATCCGCAGGCGAAGGTGGGCAGGCTGTTACCCAGGTTGATCGCCAGATATCCACCATAGACAAACAGTACGAAGAAGCCGAGCTGCAGCCAGAAACGGAATCGCTTGAGATCAGCGTTATAAACACGCTGTCGAATGTTAGCCAGCATGATTAAACCCTCTATGGCTGAGCCTGTGGTTCCATTTAGTCATCGAACCGAACCTCTTTGTATGGCCGCACCCGACGACGACGATAGAGATAGATGGAGAGCCCGCTGAAAGTAAGCCCGAACAGACCGAACGTTAAGCCGTAGCCATAGGATTGATAGTCGCGGCTGGAGGGGAAATAGGCGCCAGGCAGGGTTGCTATATAACTCACCTCTTTGTAATCCTCTCCCTGGTAGCTACCTGTTTCATCGCTCTGCAGTCTGGCGACTGCCAGGAACTCCTGCCGATGACGCGACTTGAACAGCTCCCAACTGGGGAAATAGTCACGAATAATGGTGAATTTAACCCGTCCCTGCTCATCGCTGGTTGAACTGTTCTGCCAGCCCGAGCCGGTGTGGAGTGTTACCTCGGCACCTGATACGGGTTCTCCGTAGGCCAACACCAGCAAGGAGATGAGATCACCATAGGCAACCCGGCCATGAAAATTCTCATCTGGCAGACGCTCGCGCACGATCTCTAACGGGATAACAGATAGATGGTTTGGTGGCATCAAGTCTTTGACGTGGTCGTGGCCTTCTCGACAGCTGTGTTTGAGTACCTCTGCTTTTGCAGTAGTTATTTCTAATCGGTTGTTCTCTACCAGGCGTTGGGTCAGGTAGGCGTTGTAGAAGCCCTCATCAGGCATGTTGAAGAGCAGTTGTGCCTGTTGATCCTTTACCGGTTGTTTCAGTTTGCCTTGCTTTTTATCAGGCGTGATCAACTCCGCAGACAGTTTACCTTCGGGTGCAACATAGGCAGCTTCAGCCAGTCTCTCCCCGCTGCGTATCCATAGTCGTTTTCGCGATACACCACGTGGCCCTCGCTCTATCGGCCCACCATGAGATCGGCGTTGAAGACTTGCCGACTCTTCATCTGGCGGAGCATCTGATAACCACAGTGGTACGTTTGCATGGATGCTCTGACTACACAGTGCCAGGAGGAAAAATGTTCCTTGCCAGATCTTTCTCTTCATGATTGATGCTCTCCTGGAAGACGCCGCAATTCACTGCGGCGTCCAGATTCAACCTGAATCCGTGGATTCAGGATTGCCAAATGTTGCCTACCAGTTATAAGCGATACCGGCATAGAGGGTTCTTGGTTTACCGGACTCATACTTACGACCGCTACGGGAGCTATAGGAGATCCGCTCTGCATATTTTTTATCAGCCAGGTTCAATACGTGTCCCCAATAGGACCAGGAACCACGCTCGTATGAAACACGAAGATTGAAAATACTGGGGCGGTACGCCTTGCCTTGCGGATCGCTGTTATCAGTTGAGGTGTAGTAGTCAGAGGTGCGATTCCACTCCAACTCGGCTTTGAGCCCCTGAACTGGCATCCAGATAGTGCGTAAGTCGATATGATGCTTGGGCGAGTAGGCTAGAGTGTTGCCACTATAGTCATTGGTGCCGTCGACGAAGTCGACATACTCATTGTCGGCATAGGTATGGGTCACGTCGAAGCGCAAGCTCTTGAATGGCTTCCAGCCGAGCATGGTCTCCAAACCTTGGACACGTACCTCACCGGCATTGACGTACATTTCGAGTTCGTCCTCTGTCACCAGCATATCTTTAATGTTGGTGTGGTAGAGGGCAAAATCGTAACTCAATTTTGCTGGACGATATTGACCTCGGAAGCCTAACTCGTAGTTTTCCGCCTTCTCGGGATCAAGGTCGGGATTGGGGGCTGTACCCCGGCTGCCGACAAATAGATTGGTGCGGCTTGGGGCAACGAAACCTTGTCCATAACCGAACCAGAGACTGTTCTCTTTGTCCAGTTTGTAAGTAATGCCGGCTTTGGGGCTGGTATTGCTGAAAGTAGTTGATTCGTCATACTCGGTGGTCGTGCCACGTGAAATTGTGTAGCCCTCAGCTGAGTAGCGGATACGGTCATAGCGTGCGCCCAGGGAGACGCGGACTTTGTCAATTGGTGTAAATTCGTACTGGGCAAATGGCGAGGTATTGTTGGCTACCACATCCCAGTGCTGGGCAATGCTGCTGGAGGTGGTGCGCTCAGTATAGGTATCTGAGTCCGATGAGCTACGTACCAGGTCAGTACCGACAATGAAAAGAGAATCCAATGTTTCAAGACTATGGCGATAGAGAGCAACTACATTGTGGTTGGTAACATCGCTACTGGAGAAACCGCCGGTCGCGTTGTATGAGGGAGGACCTTCACTCTCAGTGTTCCTAACGCCATAGGAGATCTCGACGCCTGATTGCTCACTGAGATCGTGCTCATACTTGGTGGAGAAAGATTTAGCCTGTGTATCGGTATAGGCGTCTTCGACAGCCGCTTGCATCCAATCTTCTTCGTATTGGGCTTGGGTTAGATTGCTCGGATCCTCAAGGTAAGTGTCAAGGTATTCGGCCCGCATCGTGAGTAACGAGTAGTCACTGGTTTCAAATAGGAGTTTGCCACTGACCTGTTTGCGCTCGTTCTCGGTGCGGTCTTGTGAGCCTTCGAAGTTCAGGCTGTTGGCATCCAAAAAATAACCAACAGAGTTGGCAGTTCCTGCCGCAGAAACGCCAGCTCGCTGACGGTTGTATTGCCCGCCTTCAGCCCAGACCCGGTATTCCGGTTCAAGAGGCGGTTCACGAGTGATGATGTTGATAACCCCACCCAAGGCATTACTACCATAGAGTGCTGAGGCTGGCCCTCTGATTACTTCAACGCGTTCGATATCGAAGGTGTTGGTACTGTCTCCAAAACCGATAGTGCCACTACCGAAAGTTGATCCAATAGAGAGTCCGTCGATCAGATTGATAGTGTAGTTTTTGCCACCCATGGGGATGCGAAGGTTGCGCGACATACTGTAGCCGGGGATGCGTTTCATCAACTCTTCGCGGGCATCGGTGTATTTAATCCTATCCAGCTCCTCCTTTTCGATCACAGTGATGGCAGCTGTAGTGTCTTGCACTTCAGATTCGAATCTTGTTGCGGTAACCGATATGGAAGGCACCCCTTCTTCATCAGACTCATCATCGAGAGGCTGCTCAGCTTGGGCCCCCAGGGAGATGAACATACCTATCATCAGGGCAGTGCGTTTAAAACCTTGCCTGGAACGAAGGCGATGATCGAAACATAATTCCACTATTCTCTCCTTACTACTGTTCTACTGTCAGGAAACACTGATCAAGCCTGTGCCAAGCAGATTGGCACTCAATGACTTGTTCAGAGATTCCTCTGTTACCTGGGTGTGATTTAGTTATCTGAAGTCAGCACTCAGTTTGAAATTTTCCATCAAGCAAACTCACCACGTATGCCACAGCAAATGACCGGGGTCATCTTAAAATCACATTTGGGGTAACGGGTATAGGTGCCGAGTATGAGGAAGTGCGCAAGCGTATCTACACTCTGCTTTTTCAACATCATATTGAGTTAACTTGGCGTCACTTTTTTCTACTTAGAAGTAATCTGTCTGGGTTATCTCTCCTTAGATTAAGATGCTGATTTCAGTCACGAGAACTACTTCAGCTGCTATTACACTGCTCAAGAAACATGCCATTTGTAATTGATTGATTGTTATAGAGATGATTTTTCCTACAGCTTAAATATAAGGTCATATAACTTAAGGGATGGGTGATATCCCGCATTGAGGTGCAGATAGATGAGAGGCGTGTGGGTCGAAAGGGGAGTGACCAATGGGTTGAAATAGAATTGAGTAGAGGTCAGCAACTGAGCTGAATAACAAGTTGCATTTTAAGAGAAATCGGGTGAGGGAGAGAGGGTACTTACTTAGCAGTTTTTTGGTGGGGCATGGCCCCACCCTACGCTTTGAATCAAAGGGTCTTGTCCCACTGCACTCCAATTCACAGGTGGGGCATGGCCCCACCCTACGCTTTGAATCAAAGGGTCTTGTCCCACTGCACTCCAAATCACAGGTGGGGCATGGCCCCACCCTACGCTTCGAATCAAAGGTCTTGTCCCACTGCACTCCAAATCACAGGTGGGGCATGGCCCCACCCTACGCTTTGAATCAAAGGGTCTTGTCCCACTGCACTCCAA
>JBEVWG010000063.1:0-8705 GCA_040506705.1 Candidatus Thiodiazotropha sp. 6PLUC1 | reverse complement strand
GGGAGAGGGGTTGGGGAGAGGGTGTACGCGAAGCGTTTCATGTGGTTGAAAGATAAAACCGCATTGATCGTTCATATTTATCTTGCTGATTGTTGGAGAAAATAGGGTGTTCATTCTCCCCCTCTCCCCCGACCCCTCTCCCGCGAGGGGAGAGGGGGGGGCGGTACAAACCGGTAACATCGTTTACAGATTAGACCGGGTAGATCGTTTACAGGTAGATAATGCATAGGTAAGGAGGAAAGACCTATGCGCTGGAAACGCGAGACCCCAACGGATAAAAAAATGATGTTAATAGGCGATTTGCTGAGTGGTGATTTCAGCAAGTCAGAGCTAGCGAGATATTACGGCGTCAGTCGACCAACAGTTCATAAATGGATCAGTCGATATGTGCAGGCAGGCACACTTCGGCCTCTCTTTTAAAAATCATATTGTTAGGGTTTCAAGCCTGCCCTTGCTCGGTGTTGCGGCTCTTGACAAGGGAACAACCATTGCCTGCACTCCAAGGGCACTTCCTGCGGGGCGCGAGCCGCGCCTTGATCAAGGGCAGGCTTGAAACCCTGAAGACAACATACTTAGTCGCCGGGTTAATAGTTATACGGGGGTATTAATACCATCGCCGCGATTATTCGATGGGGCTGATCTATACTCGCTCGGAAAAGGAGGCTCAATCATGAACTACTCTATATTCATTTTATTGTCATTTGTTATATCTGCCACAAATCTGTTTGCAGCTGATATGTCGGGAGGGAGGGATCATCCTGAATTACCACGTGTGGCTGGTGCTGAGATACTTGGTTTCAGTTACAGCGAATACGACTCCGCAAACTTTCTGAAAGCTGAAGGTAAGAAAAAAATAGCAGTAGAGAATCCGGAAGGAAAACGAACCCGTATCCTCTATTTGGCAAAGGCTGGAGATACACCGTTGATGGTGCAGAAAAATTATAATACTGCCCTATCTGATTTGGGAAAAGCTAAAGAAATATATAGTTGTAAAAAAAAGAAGTGCAACAAGCATATACTTTCGACAACGCTATGGTCACGGGATAGTATGATTCCAACTGAGGGGGTTAAACAACCGTTTTACTTGTTGGCGTTCTCACATAATTATAATTCTCCAGCCTATCGTTACAGTGAAGTGGTGACGGAAAATTCACGATATCATGTTGGTGTGTTTACTGCTGTTCTCGCTGAGAACAATGCAAATAAGAAATATAGAAAACGTACTGTGATACTGGTTGAAATACTGGAGGCCAGCAACTTCGAAGCGACATTGGAGTTTGTGGATGCTTCTGCTATGCAGCAACAATTTCAGGAGTCCGGGCATATTGCCTTATATGGCATCCAATTTGACCATGACAAAGCAACTTTACGACCTGAGTCAAAGGAGACCTTGGCGGAGATAGTTAAAGCACTTGAATCTGACTCTTCTCTGCAACTATATGTAGTCGGTCACACCGATGATGTCGGTAGCCTGAGTTACAACCAGAATCTCTCCTTGAAACGTGCCAATAGTGTTGTCAAAGCACTGGTTGCTGCTGGTATTAATCAAGATCGACTCACAGCAATAGGTGTGGGGCCGGTTGCACCGGTCAGCAGTCATGCAGCTGAGACTGGTCGAGCAAAAAACCGTCGGGTTGAGCTGGTTAAGCGCACAGTAGCAGATTGAGGTTTTGATAAGATGTTTGTGCTGTTATGTTCAGGTTTCTGTATGCCACACCCACCCAGGGGTGTGGATTATGAAGTTAGGATTAAAGTTCCTTGGTCAGTGACCGACTACAGACTAGATAGCCAAAAAAATAATAGGTGGCAAAGTGCATCTGGAAGAACTATTGGTACTGCTCGTCGAGCCATCAATCACCCAGCAACGGGTTATACGGCGACAACTCTCTGAACTGGGTATAGAGCATATAATAACGGTAAACACTGGGGAGGAAGCGCTGCAGGCTATGCGAATTGAACACCCAGACCTTGCCATCAGCACACTCTATCTTTCTGATATGACAGGCACCGATCTGGTGCACGCCATGCGTAATGATTCCGAGCTGGTAGAAATGGCTTTCATGCTCATATCAAGTGAGACCCGTTTTCGTTATCTAGACCCGATTCGGCAGGCGGGTGCAGTAGCTATTTTGCCGAAACCGTTCCAGTTGGCCGAACTTCGTATTGCGATGAACTCAGTAGTGGAATTTATTGATCCCACACAACTTGATTTGGATAACTTCTGTCCTGAGGATCTCAAGGTTCTTGTAGTGGATGACAGCAGTATGGCACGTAAGCACATCAGTCGGATACTCAATGCTCTGGGAATTGAGCAAATCACTGAGGCGAGAGATGGTCAGGAGGCGGTAGAGATAATCGCTAATAACTATTTGGATCTGGTGGTAACGGATTACAATATGCCGAACATGGATGGCAAGGAGTTGGTTGACCACATCCGAACTGCCAGCAACCAGGCCTCTATCCCGGTATTGATGGTAACCAGCGAAGAGAATGAAAGTCGCTTGGCTGCGGTTCAGCAGGCGGGTGTCTCTGCAATCTGCGATAAACCCTTCGAAGCCAGTGTGGTGCGGGATCTGGTTCAGAAGGCTTTGTCAGAGACCTAGTGGGGCATCCCTATAGGTAGTAGTATCATTTTCAATATTACTCTGTTTTGGTTCATCATGTTGTTGATTTACTCTATAATTGCACCCTGAGAATAGGCTGGAATTATTATGAAGTCACCTGTGGATAATCTACTTAAAGCGCATCGGGATTTAACCCACTCAGAAATGAAGAAAGTTGTTTCGCATGTTCAACGTGAGAGTGGGGAGTGGATGCTCAATACTTTGTTGATTGAGGGCACTG
Source organism: Candidatus Thiodiazotropha sp. 6PLUC1 (assembly GCA_040506705.1). Classification (GTDB taxonomy): domain Bacteria; phylum Pseudomonadota; class Gammaproteobacteria; order Chromatiales; family Chromatiaceae; genus Thiodiazotropha. The sequence continues at coordinate 5,861 of JBEVWG010000063.1, read as the reverse complement.
ACGTGCCTTTCAAATATAAAAGGAAGAAACTGTATAAAAGTCTAGCAGGTCAACGAGTCAACCTGACTTACTACTCCGATAAGGAGAGTGTCGCTGGAATAGATATGGATGTTATGAGGGTTGTGCGAATCAAAGTATCATGACATTGGGTACCCTCGTTTGCCGATAGTGTAAAATGTCTATAGCAGTAAACAGGCCTATGTCGTTGTATATAAATAAATTTGTTTCTCAGTTCAACTCCAAATCATAGTTTCCAAATCTTAGATGTACTCATTCTGCTTAGGGATGTGTTCCTCTCTACCTCCTATGTCTATACATAGATTTCCACCTGAGTTGTTAATGCAAGAATAATCTGCTGGAATGTTCTGCCTCAGTATCGAAATAAGGGCATAGGCACTGCTTTGCTTTTACGATTGGAACAGTTCCTGTTTGCGAAGGGTACACAAGTCCTTAGCCACTCTATTCGCACTGATTTGCCTTCATATCTTGTAGCGGAAATATACTGACTAGAGGTGGTTGGTCTGCTAATGAAACATTGCGATATTATAAAGTAACAAGAAACAGTTTTATTGAGCTCGCATGGTTTGCACAGGTGAAGGCTCGAAAGGGTTACTCTATATTTTCCTGGAACGAGTTACTGCCAATTGATAAAGAGCAGATACTGAAAAGACAAAATTCCAAAGAGTGGTTCCCAAAAGAGCTGACACCATTTCAGCAAGAGTCGTCCATAGAGTGGTCAAACAGTCTCGGATTACGCTTCTATGATGAAGTTGTTGGCTGGTTGATCACTCATAGGGTAGCAGAAGATGTCATACAATATACATCACTATTTGTAGCTCAAGAACACAGAACTCTAGCTACAGGTATTTTGCTGATCATTGAGTCTGTGCGACGTCATCAAGAAACTGATGTGAGTCGTGCGATATTTCAAGTCCGTTCATATAATCGGGACATGTTAAAATAAATAAATCGCAGATTCAGCAGCATTATTTCAGTAAGTGCACAATGCATACTATTTAAAAAGGATATTTAAACAGATGAATGCTGATACTAAAACTACCTGCATAGATAATACGGATATATTATTAAAGCACCAGAATGCAGAAATGTATCGTCCATCTACCTATTCTAGACTATCCGGATTTGCAAAGAATTTAACTGTATGTATATCGTTAACAGCTGCGTTTGGTTGTAATAGAGTCACTGATTATTTAAGGTACCGGGTTAATAGAATCTGTTACTCTCTCGCAGGGAGACCCGATGAATAGAGAACCTGATTATGTAGATAGTGGACGCTATCCCCCAGGATGACAGATCTGTCATTCCAAACACCTGTCGAACGATTGCTATCGCTGTTTTGATTTACCACGAATTGATCTACGAGTTCTATGCCGGGGGTATCTCCCAAATTTACATCAAAAGTGTATAGACCGGTATGAGTCCAACCCCAACTTCAAAGCAACTGGATTCTATACTCATAGATAGCGTAGTGATATTTCACCCTACAAAACCTTTATGAGAATATTCTGACGAGTGTCCGATGATTTTTATTTACCTTTCATAGGTCAGCAACTCTACATCCGCTGCCACCTGGCGAAGAGGAATTGATACTGATGAGAGGGCTAGCAATCGGTTAGAGCCTGCATATCAGGTAAAAGGATTACAGCCGTAACGCTATGCTGATGGGTAGCGAATAAACAGCTGACAATCTGCCCCGGAAAACCATAGGCCCTGTCTGGGTTCCAGTGTCGCTAGCACCTTGCTGCGATACTCCTGCCGCTTTTCACTCTCCTATACGGTTAAATGCCTAATGAGGTAAGTATGTGCCATATCTCTATACTGTTTGATTGTAATGGGTTATCTCAACAACCACCATTTTCTTATGAGATTATCTGATAAAAACAGAAGTTGTAAGCAGTCAATTTTCGACTGAAAGCGATATACTTTGATACAGGATTTATAATTGTTTTTTTCAGTCGAACAATAAAAACATAGCAAGCTTTTGTTATGACTCGCACTGTTTTGATGGTTAGCTCTGCTGCGGTTATTAATCCTTGCTGTGATGATTCTATAACTGAGTTTTCAAATTTCTTCCTGTATCTGAAGGTGTTTTTCGGATGCCACCCCTGATTGAGAGAATTTTATGAGTGATCAATCTGCCGCAACTGTTTCCAATCGTCTGAGACTTTTAGGTTTTTCCCTGACCGTGTTTCTATCCTCTGCTGCACTTCTGGTGCTTGAGATACTGGCCGGCCGGTTGTTGGCACCGCATATCGGAGTGTCGCTCTACACCTGGACATCAATCATTGGGGTTATCCTCGCAGGTTTGTCGCTCGGTAACTGGCTTGGTGGGGTTTGGGCTGACCGGGGTGCCGACGGTCGGGTGGCAGGTGTCGCCATGGCGATGGCGGGTATCTATGCCATGCTCGCTCTGCCATTCATGGATATCCTAGGCAGTTTACTGAACTCGCAACAGGTAGGTCTGCTCGGATCAAGTTTTGTTTTTGCCTTCGCCCTGTTTGCGCCACCCGCTGTGGCTATTGGTGTTGTGACACCACTGCTTACAACCCGTGCTCTCGATATAGATCCCAGGGCAGGGCATGTGGTCGGGCGAATGCACGCACTGGCGGCAATCGGCAGTATTTTTGGTACCTTCGCTACCGGATACTGGTTGGTTCAGTCGTTCGGTTCTCGGGCTATTCTGTTCGGCACTGGTGTTGGGTTGATTCTTCTCGCCGTACCATTTCTGCTGCGGTTGCGACGGCCGGTAGTTGCCGTATTTATCCTGGTGACTCTGTTCTCCGGTACTCTGAGTCTATCTCAGCAGGGGCTTCGTGGCTCCTGTGATCGGGAGAGCCAGTATTTCTGTATCCGTGTGGTCGATCGCAGTAGTGATGCTCCATTTGGTCAGGCCCGCGGGATGGTGCTTGATCACCTGCTTCACGGCATCAATCATGAAAGCGATCCGAGAGTCATCATCGCCCCCTATGTCCATGCCATTGATGAGATTGTCTATCAACACTTCAATCAAGGTTATGAGGATGGACTCGATTGGTTCTTCCTTGGCGGTGGTAGCTATACTCACCCCCGTGCTGTACAGGCGCTGAGTCCGGGATCTTCCATAACTGTAGCAGAGCTCGATCCGATGGTGACTCTGACTGCGGTGGAGAAGCTATACCTGGAGCCGGAGGCAATGCGCATCCTGCATGAAGATGGACGTCGTGCACTTACTGCTGAATCCAGCAAGTTTGATGTCATCGTCGGTGATGTCTTTCACGATGTTGCTATCCCCGAGCATATGGTGACGTTTGAGTTTGCCAAGATCGTGCGTCAGCGACTAAAACCCGACGGCATCTATATGATGAATATCGTTGATGCGTTTCCCGACCCTCGTCTTGTCCGTGCCATCACCAAAACCCTGAGAGAGGTGTTCACCCATGTAGACCTATGGATGGAGGGTGTTCCCGAAGCCGAACGGGTAACCTTCGTGTTGAGTGCAACCAATAGTGAGCGACCGGCTGAGATCGTCCGGGCACGATTCGGCTTTGAGCGAACCTGGTATCGCGTTACGGAAAATTTGATGGCGTTGGGAAAACCGCTTGATGAGTTACCGGTGATTACCGATGACTATGCTCCGGTTGAACGTTTGATCGCGGGACTTTTGCTCGGGGGGAGGGGTTGAGATATTTCCTGCACCTGAAGGGGTCGGAGTCGAGAGCTACCATAGCGTGAGTCACCTCGAAACAACACAAGTGTATTTCTCTAGCAGACCAGTCCGTTCTTGCTTCGACTCCGGCCCCGGAGATGAAGAAAACCGCTCAGATCTCTAGCATTAACCCCTCTTGTGCCAATTCGAACTGAGGGTCTCCATCCCTACCCACGCCATGGGTCTTCTTGGCTTCGTTGAATACCGCGTCCAGATCAGTATCGCTACGGGTTGGTTCGTGATGGGTGAGAAATACCCGTTTCACTCCAGCTTCGCGTGCTGCCTCGATACTGGAGGCAAAGGTGCCGTGCCCCCAGCCTTTGCGTTTGGGATACTCGGCATCGGTATAGGCAGTATCAATCACCAGAACATCGGCACCGCGGAAAAAATCCAGCACGCGGCTCCGTTGCTCATCCGCCATCTGTTGGTAATCGGCATACTCCGCGTCATCCGGATTATAAATGTTGTATGGCCATTCGTGGTCACCGGTAAAGATAAATACCTTGCCGCCGCATTCCATGCGATAGCCGAAGTTCAGCACCGGGTGGTTTAACAGCATGCAACGCACATTGACCCCGCCGACCAGCACATCCTGACCCTCTTGCATATCCAGGTAGGCCATGCGGGCGTTGAGTTCGGCCTCACGCACCGGAAAATAAGCATATTCCATTTGTCGGGACAGCACCTCACCAATGCCCCGCTGGGTGATGGGGTCGGCAGCGCCGTGGATAGTGACTTCGTTACCCGCTACGAAAATGGGTAAAAACAGGGGCAAGCCCTGAATGTGATCCCAGTGGGTATGGGTGATAAAGATATGGGCCTTGAGGGGGAACTCGGGAATCAGCACCTGACCCAGAGGGAAAATGCCCGTTCCGCTATCCAGAATCAGCAGTTCATTATTGTCTCCACGCACCTCAATACAGGTGGTATTGCCCCCATAATGAACGGTCTTGGGTCCGGGTGATGGGATGGAACCCCTTACACCCCAAAATTTAAAACGCACGCGGCATATCCTTTTCCAGTGATGAAAAACAGGGGCCTTGCACCCATTCAAAACCAAGCATCATGTAAACACCATAAACCATCAATTAAAGTTGTGTGAACAAACGGGCCTTTTCCATTTCTCCACTGAGATCTCCCAGAGCAGACATCAGGCCAGATAAATCACTGCCAAACCGTTCAGATACCGAGGGTGGAAAATCCGCAATCAGATGATTGCCTGCATCACCAAAGCCAAGGGATCGCACGATCTGGTTAGCGGCAAACACTGCTTCGCACATACCGTCGTTGGCTTCTTCAGCCCCAAGTTCTGGGTGATGGTGGTGATGAATAGCATGTGCCAAAGCGGGGGGTAATTTCCAGGCCTCAGCCAAGCGTCCACCAATCTCATCGTGACTGATCCCTTGGGTCTCCCTCTCTACCTCATGTAAGCTGCGTTCTTGCTCAGCGGCATGATCCAGACAGAGGCGGAACTCCTCTGGTTTGAACTGAGCCAGCACCACTTTACCAAAATCGTGTAGTAATCCAGCAACAAAGAAATCTGTGGCATCTTTATCCGCCACACCCAAGTGTGTTGCCAGCAACTTGGCCACCGAAGCCACACCCAATGAATGGGTCAAAAACTGATTCATGTCGAAGCCTGCCTTATTGCTCTTGGGTAACATGCCAATGGCAGCAATAGAGAGGGCCAGATTTTTGATGGTGTTGATCCCCACGTAAACAACGCCATGTTTGATGGAGTTGATGGGGCGTGATAGACCAAAATAGGCTGAATTGACCAGTTTCAGCACCTTCATGGTCATTACCGGGTCATGCTCAATGACCTGAACCAAGGCTTTGGGGGCACACTCGGGTCGAGAAGCCAGGTCCAGCACCTTGGTCACCCCCTGAGGAAAAGCGGGCATGCGCTCGACTAAGCCGGGTACCTCTTCTGCATTAATCGCCATAAGCCTCGCCCACCCATAATAAAAGTCTAACTCTACCGCCTTTGCCGGCAGCGTCAAGCCAGGGGCAGCAGAGGAGGAAAAGAGGTTATACTGCCCCTCTGCTGTCCGATTAACTTTCAATCTTCTCAGAACAACTCTGAAAGCCCCTCTCCCTTTACGGGAGAGGGGTTGGGGAGAGGGTGTACGCGAAGCGTTTCATGTGGTTGAAA
>JBEVWG010000043.1:0-9375 GCA_040506705.1 Candidatus Thiodiazotropha sp. 6PLUC1 | reverse complement strand
TACAGGTGGTAACATATAACAACAAAACTATATGCTAATACACATTCTAGGTTCCGGTGCGGGTGGTGGCTTTCCCCAGTGGAACTGTAACTGCCCAAACTGCCAGGGTGTCAGGGCTGGCACCATCAAAGCTACCCCCCGTACACAATCATCCATCGCCGTTAGCGCTAACGGAAAAGAGTGGGTACTCTTCAATGCTTCGCCAGACATTCGTGCACAACTCGATGCCTTTCCAACACTACAGCCTGGTAGATCGATACGGGACACGGCAATCCGTGCAATTCTGTTAGTCGACGCACAGATTGATCACACCACAGGGCTTTTGCTGCTACGAGAGCATACAGAGCCATGGGACGTCTATTGCACTCAAGCCGTACATGATGACTTAACCACTGGCTATCCCATCTTCAATATCCTTGGTCATTTCAGGGGTGTTAACTGGCACGAAGTTAAGACAGATGAATCCACTTTTACCATCCCAGGCATCGACGGTCTGCTCTTTACTGCGGTTCCATTGAAGAGCGAAGCCCCCCCCTACTCTCCCCATCGCCACAACACTGTACCCGGCGATAACGTCGGTATCAGGGTGCAGAATAGTGTCACTGGTCAGAACCTATTCTATGCTCCCGGGCTTGGTTCCATGGAACCCCATATCTTGCCTTACATGCAACAGGCCGACTGTGTCTTGGTCGATGGCACCCTGTGGAAGGACAATGAGATGGTGCAGGCTGGTATCAGCCAAAAGCTGGGGAGTGAAATGGGACATCTCGATCAGTCAGGTGATGGAGGCATCATGGAGATTCTGGGTAGTTTGACCAAGCCAAGAAAAATATTGATTCATATTAACAATACAAATCCAATCCTCGTGGACGATTCACCTGAGCGCCTGGCGTTAACTGATGCAGGTATCGAAGTCTCCCACGATGGCATGCAGATAGAACTATAAACGAGAAGAGTTATGACCCCAAATTTACACGCCCCATGGTCAAAGGAAGAGTTCGAAAGCAAACTGCGGGAAAAAGAGAAGTTCTACCACATCAATCATGAATTTCATCTGTTGATGAATAGTGGAAAACTGGATAAGCCGGCAATTCAGGGTTGGGTCGCCAACCGTTTTTATTACCAGGTCATCATTCCAGTCAAGGATGCAGCAATCATGTCCAACTGTCCTGACCGGGATGTTCGCCGACACTGGATACAGCGCATGATTGACCATGATGGCACACAGGGCGATGAAGGTGGTATTGAAGCCTGGCTGTTACTGGGTGAGGCAGTAGGTCTACCCAGAGAGGATCTGCTCTCGCACAAACATCTGCTCCCCGGCGTTAAATTTGCTATCGATGCCTATGTAAACTTCGCTCGCCAGCAACCCTGGGAAATCGCAGCAAGTTCATCACTGACAGAACTCTTTGCCCCAACCATTCATCAGAACCGACTCGATAACTGGCCCAAATATTATCCCTGGATTGATGAACGTGGTTACCACTACTTTCGTAAACGCCTGACTGAAGCACGACGTGACGTAAAGTATGGGCTGGATATCACCTTGAATTACTACAAAAGCCGAGAGCAGCAGGAGAAAATGTTAGAAGTTCTGCAGTTTAAACTAGACATTCTCTGGACGATGCTCGATTGCATGTGGATGGCCTATGTGGAAAACAAACCGCCTTATCACAACATACCGGCCTGACCCATGAATAATCATTTTAAAGCAGATGATATTCCCCAGATCGCACCCACTTTTCGTTTTCAGTGGGAAGAGGCACAAGGATGTCATGTGATTCTCTATCCCGAGGGAATGGTCAAACTGAATCCTGCTGCAGGTGAGATTCTCAAGCGATGTGATGGTGAAGCCAGCGTCGCCCTGATCTTGAATGATCTAAAATCGACATTCCCCGAAACGGACCTGGAGGATGATGTCTACCAATTTCTGGATACCGCTTATGACAACCAATGGATCCAACACAAGCCCGCCTAAACCACTCTGGTTATTGGCGGAGTTGACCTATAAATGCCCGTTGCAATGCCCCTATTGTTCCAATCCGCTTGATATCGCTCGGTATAAAGAGGAATTATCAACGGAAGAGTGGATCAGAGTATTTCGTGAAGCCAGGGCCATGGGTGCAGTCCAGCTCGGATTTTCTGGCGGCGAGGCACTGGTTCGTAAAGACCTGGAGATATTAATCGCAGAAGCCCATCAAATGGGCTACTACACCAACCTGCTTACCTCAGGCGTAGGTATGGATGAAGCCCGTATCAAAGGCTTCAAAGAGGCGGGACTGGATCATATACAGGTCAGCTTTCAAGCCAGTAGTGAAGAGCTAAACAACTTTATTGCAGGCAATAACTCCTTTCAACACAAAATGGAAATGGCTCGGTTGGTGAAGAAGTACGACTACCCGATGGTGCTTTGTTTTGTTCTTCATCGTCACAATGAAGATCAGGTAGAACAGATCCTGGAGATGTCCTACGCGTTGGAAGCCGACTATGTTGAACTGGCCACCACTCAATATTACGGTTGGGCGCTGCACAATCGTGAACAATTACTGCCTACTCAAGAGCAAGTCGAAGCCGCAGAGGCCGTCGCCCATCGCTATCAAGAGAAATACAAGGGTAAGATGCGAATCTTCTATGTTGTCCCCGATTACCATGAAGCACGACCAAAAGCCTGCATGAACGGATGGGGAGCTGTATTCCTTACTGTTGCGCCTGACGGCACTGCCCTGCCCTGCCATGCAGCCAGTGAACTACCCGGACTTACATTTCCAAATGTACGAGATCACAGTGTTGATTGGATATGGAATGAATCATCGGATTTCAATAAGTTTCGTGGATTTGGATGGATGAAAGAACCTTGCCAGAGCTGTTCTGAAAAAGAGAAGGATTTTGGTGGCTGTCGCTGCCAGGCCTACCTGCTCACTGGCGATGCAACCAATGCCGATCCGGTATGCAATAAATCACCACACCATCAACAGATGGTTCAAATGGTTGAACAAGCGAATAATAAAAAAGAGAGTGATGCAGTACCCTTGGTATTCCGCAATATGCGAAATTCAAAAAAGCTGACCTCAGATAAGTGGCCGGAAGCAAGCAGCCAGTAAGCGGAATATTTCCAGATGCGACAGAAAGCATCTCTATAGGGTTATCAAGCTCTGATGCTGAAAAAATAGTGGCAATCCAGAGGTAATCTATGAGGTGCCCTTATCCCGCCTAACTTCCGGATAACATCACTCTAAACCGGTCAGTCTCATGCAACAGAGCAGAAATCATTGCAGGTTCCTCGATAATATGACCCGTCTGCTGCAGCTGAATAAATCTTGAATCAGGGATAGCCTGGTGCAGTAGCCAAGCCGACTCCATAGTACAGGTCAAATCGAAATTACCGTGTACAATAGAAACAGGCATTGAGGGTAGTGATTCAATTCGACTCAGCAACTCATTTTCATCGATAAAGTAACGGTGATAAGCGTAGTGAGTCTCGATTTTTACCTTTGCCAGCAATCTCTGCCGCTGAATACTCGTTTCACTCGCCCGCTGTGGACTTTTCTCACTATCTTTTGCTTTATGCCAATGAACTATGTGATTACCCCATGCAGACCATCTGCGGGCAGCCTGTAGCGATAGATCAGCATCATCACCATGAACCGCACTATAGTACCAATCTATTAAACCAGCTGATTCCTTACAGTTGGGTATATTTATCGAAAGCCCATTCCACACTTGTGGAAAAAGGCGCTTGAGGCCAACAAAAAACCACTCAAGATCTGATTTTCTTGCTAAAAATGTTCCTCTCAGGATCATCCCGGATATCCTGCCTGGATGAGCTAATGCATAGGCCAAACTCAAGGTGGCGCCCCAAGAGCCACCGAACAGCAGCCAGTTCGAAATACCCAGATGCTCCCGAATCACTTCAAGGTCCGATACAAGATCTTGAGTTGTATTCTGTGATGTATCACCTGATGGTTGAGATTTCCCTGAACCTCGCTGATCGAATAAGATAATTCGATAGGTTTCAGGATCAAATAAACGTCGATGATCTGGAGAACAACCTGATCCTGGACCTCCATGTAGAAATATCACAGGAATCCCCTCTCTATTGCCACTCTCCTCAACATAAAGCCGGTGCTTATCTACTGATATATAGTGAACACTATTGGGTTCACAAGAAGCATAGAGAGATCTCATCTTATTATTGGCCTTTGGGTTGTAATCAAAGGATGGTGCGCACTTAACCATTGGGCAGTTAACCACCTGCTATTGGATTCTTTAAGGGAACATTAAGTATCGTTTAGTTCACTTAAGCCGGGTTGAAATAAAGTGTCCCAGCTGTGACACACACCTAAATTCCACACCGAATAAAATGAATCACATGATTTTTCATGAATTGAGTCTTTCTTATACATATGTATTTTCTGATAGTTCTAAGCAATACAAGTATCTGAATATTTAGGCGGTATGACAACAAACATAAGCATTATAAACTAATAAACTAATAAACTCTTAACTGATTGTTTTTTAAAAGCACACTAATTATTCATATCAAGTTTGCTAATTATTCATTTTAAATTCAGTAGTTATGAGACGCTTTTTCATATTTTAAACAGTAAGTTAGATAGCATTTATAAAATATAATAAATAATTACTATATATCTATTTTTTAATATTGAAATCTCGAATAAGGGTTAAGCTAACACTGACGAATGAACTGTTAATTAAATTTTATCTACTTTTAATAGTCTAATATTTATATCACTGAGATCCGCAGATTCTCGCCCTTTTATTATATTTTTTTATTTGGCACACTAGTTGCTCCTTTCAAATTGTCGCGAAATAAGACTACCTGCATTTATGCGACAGAACATATTTATATACCCAAATTAGGAGTGTTCATTGATAGCAGAGGAGAAGCTATACCGACTATTACGATTCAGTACCGGCAGGATGCCACTTTTTCGAATCGTTTGTTTTCCCTTGTTGAGTAGGTAGTCCCACTAATGAAAAAGACCCGAGGATTTAAACTATGGTAAAAGCAAAACGCAAAGTTTTGGCGATATGCTTCACCGCCTCTGCCATGCTGGCTGCAGCAGGTGGTGTTACAGCAAACTCAGAACTTTTGAAAATGCAAAAGAACGCTGATGACTGGGTGATGCCAAATGGTAACTATGGTAGTACCCGTTACAGTGAACTGAATCAGATCAATGCAAATAATGTTAAAGACTTGAAAGTTGAGTGGACATTCTCAACTGGCGTTCTCCGCGGTCATGAGGGTGGCCCATTGGTATTGGGTGATGTGATGTATATCCATACCCCATTTCCAAACAAGGTTTTCGCTCTCGACCTTAATGATAGTGGTAGGATTATCTGGAAGTACGAACCTCGTCAGGATACCAGTGTAATTCCTGTTATGTGTTGTGACACAGTAAACCGTGGACTGGCTTATGGTGATGGCAAGATCCTCATGTCACAAGCCGATACAACACTGGTTGCCTTGGATGCAAAAACAGGCAAGAAAATCTGGTCTGTGAAGAATGGTGATCCAAGCAAGGGTGAAACCTCAACTGCAGCACCAATGGTCGTTAAGGATAAAGTCTTTATCGGCATCTCTGGTGGTGAATTCGGTGTTCGTGGATCAATGACTGCTTACAGCCTCAAGGATGGTAAGCAGGTATGGCGTGGCTATTCAATGGGTCCAGACAGTGACACATTGATGGATGGCAAGAAAACCACTCATCTGGGTAAACCAGTTGGTAAAGACTCCGGCATCAGCACTTGGCAAGGTGACCAATGGAAAATCGGTGGTGGCGCTACATGGGGTTGGTACTCTTATGATCCAGATGAAAATCTGATCTACTACGGATCTGGTAACCCAAGTACTTGGAACCCGGTACAACGTCCAGGTGATAACCGCTGGTCAATGACCGTTTGGGCTCGTGATGCTGACACTGGTATGGCCAAGTGGGTCTATCAGATGACCCCTCATGATGAGTGGGACTACGACGGTATCAACGAAATGATCCTGGTCGACAAAAAGATCAAGGGTAAAATGCGTAAAGCACTGGTTCACTTCGACCGTAATGGTTTTGCCTACACCATGGATAGAGTAAGTGGCGAACTGCTCGTCGCAGAGAAGTATGATCCAGCTGTCAACTGGGCCACTCATGTGGATATGAAGACCGGCCGCCCACAGGTCGTATCCAAGTACTCCACCCATCAGAATGGTGAAGATGTGAACTCTACCGGCATTTGCCCGGCTGCATTGGGTTCCAAGGATCAGCAACCAGCCTCCTATTCACCACGTACCGGCCTTTTCTATGTGCCGACCAACCATGTTTGTATGGATTATGAACCTTTTGAGGTCTCATATACTGCAGGTCAACCCTATGTTGGAGCAACACTCTCCATGTACCCAGCACCTGGTGGTAACAACCTGGGTAACTTCATCGCATGGGATGCAGACAAGGGTAAGATCGCATGGTCAAACCCAGAGCCATTCTCAGTATGGAGTGGCGCACTCGCCACTGCTGGTGATGTAGTGTTTTACGGTACTCTGGAAGGTTATCTGAAGGCAGTTGATGCTAAATCAGGTAAAGAGCTTTATCGCTTCAAAACACCATCCGGCATCATTGGTAATGTCAATACCTACATGCACAAAGGCAAGCAGTACATTGCAGTCCTTTCAGGACTTGGCGGATGGGCTGGCATCGGAATGGCAGCAGGTCTGACCGATCCAACTGCGGGTCTTGGTGCTGTGGGTGCTTATGCATCTCTCAGTGACTACACCCAACTTGGCGGTACCTTGACTGTTTTCTCACTGCCAAATTAATGAGCTGATGTAGCGCTCTAAACCGTCGCCATTCACGCAGATGAATTAGCGTGAATGGCGACAACATACCAACTGAACAACACCTTTTCATGGTAATTTTTACGAGGCTCTATATGCAGCACTTAAGATACAGCAAAACCTTTTTCCTGGCAGCCATGGCGCTCACGTATTCTATAACCAGTTATTCAGCTGCATCCAAAGCCGATTATCGGTCTTTTCAGCCATCACCTGATAAACCTTACTATTTCGAAGATGGAAAAGTTGACTTCGGTACCTATAACGGCTTTCGCCGCTATCATGCAGATTGTCATGTTTGCCACGGTCCCGCTGGTCTTGGCAGCTCTTATGCCCCAGCGCTGATGGATTCTCTAAAAGTCATGACCTGGGGAGATTTCGTCAATGTAGTAATCAGTGGACGGGAAGGCATTGATAACAGAATAATGCCATCTTTTGCTCAAAACGTTGATATCGTAACCAACCTATCTGATATTTATGCTTATTTAAAAGCGCGTTCAGATGGTGTCATTGGGGCAAACAGACCCAAGAAATTCCCTAAAGTTAAAAAAATGATTGCTGACAAGTAAAGACCTCTACACATAAAAAAATAAACAATTGTGTATATTTATCAATAGTATAAGTAGTGATAATCTACTCTATCATTGATGACTGGTCTAGCCGATAGCAGTGGAGATCAAGAAAAATGTTAAAATCAGGTTCAATCTATTCTGTAGGAATTTTGGACCTTTTTTTATTTCTCTCATTGCTATTCCTGGTAGTAGCAAACACGCCAGCAGAGGCAAAAAACACATTTGAGGCTCGAAATAAAGACTATTTAACAGTCTGTGGAGATCCAAACCATCTTCCCTTTTCTAATAAGGAGATGGAGGGATTTGAAAATCAGATAGCTCAGTTGATTGCAGATGACCTCGAGAAGAGGCTTCGTTATCACTGGTGGCCACAAACGATTGGGTTTGTTCGTAATACCCTTCGAGTTCGTCTCTGTGATCTGGTAATGGGTGTTACCTCAGTTAATGAACTGTTACAAAATACCAACCCTTATTACCGCTCTGTCTACACCCTGGTCTATCGTAAGGATAGTGGACTGGAGATTCAATCTCTCGATGATCCTGCATTGAAGGATCTCCAACTCGGAGTTGTTGCAGGAACCCCACCAGCGACATTGCTAAGTAACTATGGACTGATGGGACAGGTTCATCCGTATCACCGTACAGTAGATACCCGGCTATTTTCACCAGCCACTCAAGCCATTGAAGATGTAGCTATAGGGAAGATTGATATTGCTGTCATCTGGGGACCCATAGCAGGGTATGCTGCCAAGCAGCAATCTACTCCCTTAACTGTCATCCCCCTACCCGCAAAAGTTGATTCAGTGCCATTGGCTTTCAATGTATCGATGGGGATACGAAGACGCGAAAACAATTGGAAGCATCAGTTAAATGAAGAGTTAAAAAAACTTGCTCCAGATATTGAAAAGATTTTACTTCAATATGACATACCGCTGTTAGACTCAGACAACAGACTGATCAAACCTTGATACTGACTAAAACAAATAATCTGCTGGATGGTAAACATATCACAGTAATAGTACTGCTCTATGTTGGCTTGTCTGCTTTAAATCTCTTCGCATCGGAACCTAACTCTACGCTTTTTTCATCAGAAGGTTATCGCATTGCTGATTTTCGTGCGCCGGTTCCTGACTCTGTACCTTCAGGCACAACGTTAACAGCGCAGCAGCTAAAAGATCTAATGGATGAAAAGTCGATTCTGTTGATCGACGTCTTACCAACACCGATAAAACCCAAGGATCGGCCGGAAAATCTCTTATGGCTTCCCCCAGCGAGGTTAAATATCACAGGATCTCATTGGTTACCCAATGTAGGCTTTGGTGCATTGTCAGATGAACTGGACAACTATTTCAAAGGTAACCTGAAAAGATTGACTAAAGAGGATAAGAGTAGCCCTATAGTAATCTACTGCCTGGCAGATTGCTGGATGTCATGGAATGCAGCAAAACGCGCTGCAGAAGAGTATGGCTATAAGAGTATATACTGGTTTCCCGACGGTACCACAGGCTGGGAAAAAATGGGTTTGCCACTGGAACAAAGTTCACCGATACCGATTGAGCCAATTGAATAACCCCGTCATACCCAACCACAATGCAGGCACATCCAATCAAGATGGTATAGGCCAACCGTAGGGTGGGGCCATGCCCCACCTTAAACCGTTGATTGTAGTGGTCAGGTCTTATTTGCTCTTAGTCTATTTTTAAATGGCAAATAAACACACTAATATTGCTTATCAAATATCTTGAACGACCAGTGAAATATTCGAGGCTTATGGTGGGGCATGGCCCCACCCTACTGTACTGGAACAAGGTTTTCCGATACCGGTAATAACCCAATCATACCCAACCACAATGCAGGCACATCCAATCAAGATGGTATAGGCCAACCGTAGGGTGGGGCCCTGCCCCACCTTAAACCGTTGATTGTAGTGGTCAGGTCTTATTTGCTCTTAGTCTATTTTTAATG
>JBEVWG010000091.1:0-10179 GCA_040506705.1 Candidatus Thiodiazotropha sp. 6PLUC1 | reverse complement strand
ACCATCAGGGTGAGCATTCACTAAAACCCCAGATAGTTTGTTCATTACCAGCAGCATCTCTATACCGACTTGTTAGGTGGTTTGGTTTCAGTTGGACATGGTGCGGCAGGGCCGCACCCTACAGGTGAATTTGTTTCGGGAGTCATCACGATTCAGTTTCGCCCCCCTCGGCGAGGCACTCTCCTCGTTGAATACAGCAGCCCGTAGCCTGGATGAAGTGCAACGGAATCCGGGAGAACACTGCACCAATCTTCCCGGATTCCGTTGCACTCCAACCAGGCTACCTTACTTTTCGATCTAGACGATTTTGTTGAGGTAGGGCCATCATGAATTGTAGGGTGCGGCAGGGCCGCACCCTACAGGTGAATTTGTTTCGGGAGAGATCACGATTCAGTTTCGCCCCCCGGCGAATCACTTTCCTCGTTGAATACAGCAGCCCGTAGCGTGGAAGAGACCATGCCACAACATAAAGGATTAGCCGCTTAATGTTAGTGGATGACTGCGGCTTCCGAAGTCTCAGGCGTATCTGTCACTCTTACCAGTGAGTCACTGGTCGAGGCATTGAGATAGAAGATATCATCCTGTCTCGTATCAGTGGGGGGGGTGGAATTCGGAGTTAGATCAAACGATGCCTCACACAACAGATCTTCTTGCATATTCGTGTAGCAATGAAAACGGTTTATATCCTGCAGGTCGGGAAGCGCTCCGAGATCGATTAGTTCATTTCCAGTTTCTCCATCGAATCCCCGAAGTGACATCTCTGAGATTTCACTATTTGTAATCTCACCAAGAATAGCCTTGTTATTCGACCAAAGATTATGAGTGTTTTCCCCTAAGTGGTATCTCTGTGACTTGGTAAAACCCACCCACATCGCATCACGTGCTTCAAACTGCACATTTCCGTCTTCATCCATTATCCCGGCATGAAGAGGAATAAATCTAAATGCATTAGAAATGTGCTGCTCATAGAAATAGTAATAGATTAAATTCTGATGAGTAAAAAATAGTGCCCTATCTCCGTCTGCGATAGTAGCCAGGGTGATGGGCACCCCACCCATCTTATCGACAGCCTTGATCTCCGCATCGTTTCCTGTGCCTGCAGATCTGGAGTAGATCAATCTGTTCTCCGTTAATGAAAAACCTATAATGAACAGAGAAGCATCTTCACTCTCTTCTGCGATCAATGTGGCTGTTGATCTGCCATCAATTGGTGCCCGATAGAAACTGTTTGAATTCATGATATAGATGTAGCTTTCATCAACACCGTAATTACTGAACACCTCATTCTCTGGTGGGGTGAAGATCGAATCCGAAAGGCTTTCGGTATCACCGTTGTAGACAAATATCTGTCCATCAATTTCAAGCAGATAACTATTTCGTCCCAGCCCGAATACCATCAGTGCGTAAGACTCAGCTTCAGCCAAAGCGTTACCGCAATTTAAAAAGTTTTCATCACATCTTCGCAGGCTACCCCTATCATTCACCAGCCATCCGTTGATTGAGGCATCACTGTCAAAATTGGTTAGCCAGACCAGTGGGTGAATCGCATTGATGGGGTCATCGGAAGCGCTCATGCCCAGTCGGATCATCTTCCAGATATTGTCCTCGCTAGTTAAGCAGTCACCATCTGCCCCAGGAAGATGGTAAACCAATTGCGAATTATTGATATCAGAGAAGTCTTCAGCGTGGTAAAAACCACCATCCAAACCTGAACGACAGATCTGGTGAGCTTCAGTCTCGTTGGAGAGTTGCTCAGGGGTCAAATCATCGCTCTTTTGATTGCTCACTTTATAAAAATTACCGTCAGTCTTAATATATACCAAGCTATCCGGTGTAAAATCTGAAACAGTCGTGGTGCTGCTTTTGTAGTTACCCTGAGCAAAACTGCAAAGATCCAGACCAATACCATCACCACACCCGACAATGTCACCCCCCGCCTCAACAGGAATTGGTGAACCGGGTTTGTCTGGGTCTATTGCGCTCAGATTACCTTCATCAACCAAACCACTGGTGTAGAGAAGATATCGTCCGGAATCATCTGAATTATCGTCCGTATTTGACGAATTACTGACACTACTTTCACAAGCCGTCAAAAGTAGTAAAATCAGTAGAGAAGGGGTGAATAACTTGAAGAAAAAGGCGAGGTTCCGCCATTCAGAAACAATGTTCATAAATAATCCCTTTTTAAATTTTTCCCTATTTACTTATGTCACGTTCAACTAACCAGGCAAAATTATGTGTTAGCGAAACGTCACATAGACTATCACTTCTACGTCGAATCGAAAATCGATTGTGTCTAATAAAATAACGCCCATACCTACAACCTAAAACAGCTACCAATAGCAGCGAAATATAATTGAACAAGCATCAGGGGGTAACCCAAAAAGTCACATCCTGATTTTTCAAAAAAGCTTCCCCTTCCTCTCCCTGAAGCAGAGCCAGAGTCGCCAGTAAGCCGGCCTCAGTACAAGTGCTGCCCGCAACAGTTACAGAGCGAAGCGCACCTTCAACAGGCCAACCGGTTTTCGGATTGAGAATATGTCCATAACGCCGGCCATTATTGAGAATAAAACGGCGTGCATCACCACTGGTGGCGAGAGCACCCTGATTGACTTTGAGCACTCCCATGGGGGTATTGAGTTGGCCGGGGTTTTCGATTCCGATGGACCAGGGCTTGCCCCCCTTTCTCTGACCCTTGGCATTGATATCTCCACCATAGTTGATCAGAACTGCGCCATGGGTCTCTTTTTGCAGAAGCAACAGTGATCTATCAACCGCATACTCCTTACCCAGTCCACCAAAGTCGATCTCCATGCCATCAGGAAGGGTAAGATAGGGTCTCGACCATGTGAGCTTATGCCAACCCACATGAGACAACACCTGATCAACATCCTGTTTTTCAGGTAGTCTCGATCCACCATCAAAATGCCAGACGCGTCTCAAAACACCAGATGTGATATCAAACATGCCCTCACTTAGCATCCAGCACTGTTGTGCAAAATCGAGCAAGTGGGCAACTTCATCATCGACCTTTACAGGCCGACCTTTGCTGTTGTTAATTTGATGAACGATATTATCGCTACGGTATCGGCTGAACTTAGATTCAATTCGCCAAGCTTCAACCGAAGCAATATCGAGCAATCTTGCCGCCAGATTCTGATCCTCAACTTCCATGAAAATCTCACACGGACTGGCCATGGCTTCAAAAGATCCGAGCCAATACCCCTCTTCAGCTTTCAGATTAACTAAATGATCGATCTCTCTCCCCTCAATCACTAACTACAGCAACACCCTAAAAGTTATAGCTGAGCTGAAAAATTATCGCCTCAACATCAGGGTATAGATCAACATCATTCAGGATACCCGGAAGCGCCCCTTCGGTATTGTCATTACTTTGCAGATAATATTCCAGGCGCAAGCTCAACTCCTGTTCATTAGCTAACGCCACGCCATACTTCACACCAACTGTGATCCCATTCAGATCCCCCAAACGGTAATCTGCAGAGGCGTGATCAGGCAGGCTATCCCCTTCATTAAGAAAGCGGTGGTAGAAATCTGCTTCACTCTGATCGTAGTACCTGATGTGTGGTTCCAGATAACTTTTACGTCCTAACTTCCAGCGATATCGTAGATCGACTGTGTGAGAGGTAATCCCCCAATCATCCCAGAAATATCGATAGGAGAAATCAACAACATCCGATTTAAAGTGATGCTTGGCCTGCCAGAAAAGACTCTGTTTATTGCGGGAATCAGGACGCTTTTCATAGAGATAATCAACGGGGCGACCGTTATTGTCGACAACGCTGACAATCTTAAAAGGGTCGGTGAGATAGCCATTCACATCACTGAATGAGTAGCTCAACTGCATCACTGTATTTTTATCAACTACCTGAGTTAAACCAAACACCAGATCTACAGTATCTTTTGTATCTTCACCATCCCCACGGGTGGCATTGAATTCAGTTCTGAAGTCATCTTGCCCGGAATCGATAGCCATTGAGGAAAAGGCGATCGGGATATCCCCCTCGGGACTGATCGTGTCATAGGCTAATGAAAGTCCTGCGCTCAGGGTTGTATTGCTTTTATTAAAATCCCTGGAGAGATTTCCATTGGCACTGAAAGAGGTGTAGTCATACTCGGTAGAGAAGTTAACACCAAAACCTGTCTTGTAATCTCGATTGATCGGCTGTTCCCACTGCGAACTGAGGGCAATCCGGGTGTCTTTAAACGTATCGTCGAGCGGTGTCTCTTCTGCCGATGAGGTGTAGGCACCTTTACCAGAGGGACGGGTAAAGGTTTGTGGCTGATCGCTAGGTGTTGCCCCATTGGCTGAGGCGCCAGTCAGAACATCAAAAACAAGTTTAAGATTGAGAAGCTTCTCATCACCAAAATCCCGTGTGGCGGAAATCACTGGCTCAACAGCATCCACTCGATCAACTTCAGAATAGTAGAGCACTGCGCTATCGAAAGCCCAATCACCCTCCTTAGCAATAGAGTCAGTTGCATCAACACCCAGCAAAGTGCAGGTAGCCGCTGTCAAGGCGTGTTTTATTTTTTTATGTTTTTTTAATTGCACCCGCAACCTCCCCCGGCAAAACCACGTCCACCACTTGATCCCTCTTTACTGAAATAGATATGGTCATCAAGACCGGAACTGACAGGGTCCGGAATCAGTTGCATCTCTGGTTTAGCAAGAGTACTTCGTTCCCAGGGTTCTACTCCCAGGCTGCTACAACCAGATAACAATAGAACGACCGGAAGAAAGCACACGGTCAATTTAAGTTCCATACAGGGATTTCTCCTTTTCAATCAATAGCTATGGCCAGAATGCGCCATAGTGGCAGAGTTTTATTAAGTGAACCTTAACCTCATCTGACAGAGACCAAGATCCATACGGTTTTACTCAAGATTAATAGACAGATCTGGTAAGTTGCTGCGGCAAGGGATTGCAACAAACTTCAGCCATGAACTAACCAGGTAATATACTTCAGCTGCGACTGATCACTTCATAAACCAACTCTCTTTATCTGGAAGATCACGAAACCTACTGCTTGATAGCCTGCTTGATCTCAGACTCACGCATCTCAGTTTCCGATTCAAAGAACCCGAAATGACTCTTGATGAGTTGACCCTCTCTGTCGATGAGATAGGAGGCGGGCATTCCCTGGAGATCATACTCTTTTGCCAACTTCCCTTCAGGATCATAGGCAATGGTAAAATCAGCAGGCACCTTGCTTAGAAAAAGATCTGCCTGCGAAAGATCCTCATCAATATTTATACCGACAACCTCAAACCCCAGGGCTTGATACTTCTGCTGCATCCTGTTCAACCAAGGAAATGCTGTTCGGCAAGGCGCACACCAGGAGGCCCAGAAGTCGATCAACACCACTTTACCCCGGTAATCCTCCAGGCTGAATGATTTATCACTCTGTGCAGCGGATCGACCAGGCTCAGAACCAACATCCCCAGCATTGAGTGCCACTGGAAAAAGCAGAACTGCACATATGATTAAAACTCTATCCCACATAAAATATCTCCACTCTTGCGCCCTTCTCATCACAACTCATAGAATAGCGCCATTGTACTCGAATTAACTACCTGTTCGACCCAAGCTGAAAAAGAAGTTCAAAATATATAGTTCAGCCTTGTCAGGGAACTCTCTATTTTCTAATACAAACTTTAAATCAAGCACAAGCATTCATAGATTGCATCACGTTATAACAGAAACTACTTTTCGGTAGTTGGAGTGAATGATAAGGCTGCAGTGCGGATAAATAGCCTCAGCCCTTTCGGTTACACCTGTTTTTATCGTATTTTTAGATATTCTTGGCGCTTTGCATACCGGTCATCCAGGTATGTTCAGATCACTATGCGGACTCTTGACACCGAAAGCGCCACGTTTCAACACGTAGGTATAGATTTCAGTCAACTTTACATCAGCATGTCCCAATTGTTCTTGAACCATTCTTAGTTCAGCCCCCGATTCCAAAAGATGTGTAGCAAATGAGTGGCGCAACTTAGTGCTCGTGACCTCTTTTCTATGTCTGCACGTTCTGCTGCTGCTTTGATCGATCGAGTGACACCCGATTCATCAATATGGTGTCGGCACAATTTTCTTGTACCCGGCTGAAAGGCTAACTTAGCTGAGGGAAATAGATATTGCCAGTCCAATGAAAGACTGGCATTCGGGTATTTTCTAGCCAGCGCATCTGGTATATATACACCTGCATATTTTTATCTCTTGCTAGTTGTTCTAACGGCCCAATCGAAGTAGTGGATTATACGTGGGATTGTGAGAATAATAATGCTAGAGAATGCCTTGTGAGCTACACAATTACAAACAATGGTGATTTTGTACAAGAGGCAACTGTAAAAATTCGTGCGCACAGAAGACGAAGAATCGATGATGCAGTATCAAACGAGGTTGTCGGTGAAAGTACAATAATTGTTAAACTCGGTCCTAAGGAGGAAAAAAGCCAAAATCATACTATGATTCTTAAACGGAATGTTACTCAAATTGTAGTCAGTGCGTATATTTCCAAGTGAAAATCTGTAACAGGAAAGTCATGTCACTCAAAGGCGCGTACAGCTGATCAAATACGCTAGGCGATAATTCAAATGAATTCTGGAATCAAAATCAAAAATATTTGGCATGACGACGATATGTATGAGTTTCAGATTTCATCTTCAGATGGTCTGTCTCTTTTCGTTCAAAAGGTATATGTAGGCTATGACGCTTATGACGAATTAATATCTAAAATCGAAATATTTAAAACTTATCTATACGGGGGCATCTACGATATTGAGTTTGGTTCATTTGGTCCCGAGTATGCTAGCGGAGCAATTCGTGCTCGCTTGCATTTCCAAGATCGAGGAAAAATATATGTTAGCGTTCATGTACGGTTCAAAGCGTGCTATTAACGACATCGACATATTTGTACCTGAAGAATATTTTATATCATGTAGTCAACCTAGGTAATAATTATGTCTCTAAGCCTGCAAAACACTACATCGAAGAAGCTGAGGGCTGGAATGTTAAATACGTCCAGTTCAAGTACGGAGAAACTATGATAGAAGTTGGTAGCTCGAAGGACATTGAAATATTCGACACATCGCTCAAAGAATGGGTTGAGTTAGAGGTCGATTTTTCAAAAATTGAGTACCGCTCAGTCTATGGCATAAACATTCCATTAATGGCAAAAGAAGACTTAATCAACTATAAAAAAGCTCTTGCACGACCAGTTGATCTTCATGATATTGATGCACTACGCGCAAGCGCATAGTAATGTAATTTTACTCGAACAGGCAAAAGCTCCGGCTTCACCTTAACTTTTTTTACCAACCGCAGAGCTGAGCGTTAACCGTTACTTTTTAAAATATATTTAGGAGAAAAACGTGTCTGAATGCATCACAAACTTCTTTGACGCCTGGCAAATCGAGGAAGACGAACTTAGACTTGCTAAAATAACTAGTGCAACCATTGAAAATATACGCTACGACGACCCTCGTACACCTGAAACTCTGGATGGCATTGCTGCATTAAATAATTACGTAGGTATGTTTAGTGCAAATGCTCCGGGTTGGTCAGCAAAGGTAGTTAAAAGTGATACTACCGCCAATGCTACACGTGTCACTGTCGTTTTCAGTGGAATGGGCCCTGATGGAAACGAACAAGTTCAACTTGATCAATATTTTATAGAAAAAGAGGGAGAGAAAATTTCGCGTATGGTGGGATTCGTCGGCACCGGTGAGTAAAAACAACTTTAAGCTTGAGAGTCCTGCGCATAACAAGTTACTGCACAAAGAATTGAACCTCCCCCGGTAATATTCAAACCACATAACAAGGTGCTCATTTTGGAAGCACTCGCAGCGCTCGCTCTCCATATAAACGCAGCACTATGAGCTCCTAAGGTTAAATCGTGATTAGTAGTTACATAGCTTTTGCAATATTTATAATATATTTCCTATACAAAAGCGTATGGATGATTAAGAGCTATAAAATTGATAAAACAGAAAGTAAAAAAATGGCTTCAATAGACACAGCATATGGTAAAGAAACATTTATCATACTGGGTGTTTGCCTATTAGTTCTCTTATTAGGCGGTGCATTTAATTTTTAGCACATGTCTCTAAAACACATAACGAACAAGCCGGTCAAGTACTTGCTCTAAACCTTCGCTCTGGTTTTCGTGTCCCTGCAAGCGATGTTAGTGCTCTTGCTAACCTAGCTATTTTTGATCATGTGATATAGGCATTATTATGCCATATCAATGATCTGGATTATTTCACCCACTAAGTGAACTCATTAGCGCTACAAGAATTTGTAATAATCCTCATTTCGGCAGATGGATGGTAAAGACGGCCCCGGAATCCGCAATATTCTCGACCTCAATTTTACCCCCGTGTTTATTGACGATGATGTCGTAGCAGATACTCAACCCCTGACCAGCTCCCTGGCCGACATCCTTTGTGGTGAAGAACGGATCAAATATGTGATCGCGGATCTCTTCCGGTACGCCATCTCCCGTATCGGCAAAGGAGATGGACACGGCCTCGCCCTGCAACTCTGTCGTGATATCTATTTGACCCAGGCTCTCCCCCCGCTTATCTGATGTCTCAATTGCCTGGATTGAATTGATAATTAAATTCAGGAAAACCTGACGCAGTTCATCTATGTTACAGAGAATTTCCGGAAGGTCTGGAGCATAGTGCTTAGTCACGGTAGCCACATCTTTGTAAGAGTTGTGGGTGATAGTAATGACCGAGTCGAGCACATTATGTATATTCCCGATAAGTTTCTCAGCTGCTCCCTGAGGAGAAAACTCTTTCATCGATTGGACGATTTTGGCAATGTGGGTGATTCCCTCCTGAGATTGTCTTATGGCCTCGGGAAGGTCCTCAAGGATGAATTCGATATCCTCGGGTGTGCAGACTTCATTGAAGACTTTAATTCCCTCTGTATTTGGTGTGGATTCAGCAAGCTTCTGTGCGGCTTCAAGGACCGAACGAATTGAGTCCATTGACTCCCCAATATATGCCAGGTTGTTAGTAATATATTGGGCTGGTGTATTAATTTCATGAGCAATACCAGCTGCTAGATACCCGATAGAAGCCAATCGCCCCGCCTGTATGTTCGCCTGCTGGCTCTTGAGCAGATCCGACTGCGCTTTCCTCAGTGCGATTTGATGGCGCACCCGCAATAGGGTAATAGCGGGATTGATCGGCTTGGTAATGTAATCCACTGCACCCAGGTCCAGTCCCTGTGCCTCGTTTGCCTCATCTGACAATGCCGAGACGAAGATGACAGGAATCTCAGCGCTTAGGGGATTGTCCTTGAGCCGGCGCAGCACTTCGTAGCCATCCATGACAGGCATCCTGATATCCAGCAGGATCAGCTCAGGGGGTGGCGAATCGGCCGCCAATTGCAAGGCCTTTGCACCGTTGTTGGCAACAATCACTTCGAATTCGCTGCGCAGAATAGCCATCAACAACTGGAGGTTTTCAATAATGTCATCAACGATGAGGATTAATGGTTTTTCATTGCCGGTTATGTTCATGTCTTCTCCTGCAATTGCGTGCGTAAGAAGGTGATCAGAGCGAGTTCTTCACTGATCTCGAACAGGTCTACCTTAGCGATGATTTAACCTACTGCATCTTCCATATCGCTGCCCGTCACCCACGCACTCAACTCGTCGAGCAACGCTTCGGCTAGGCAAAGGTCATACTAGCATTATAATCAGCTGCACCAGCTTGGCCAACAGCTTATCCGGACTCAGCGGTACCACAGCTACAAATACTGGAAATACCAAATACCGAATACTCGGACGCTTGAAACCTTCCCCCTCCACGTAGGCGCCTACTTTGAACAAATGTTGCCTGTTCTAAATAAATTTGTCATAGATTCCAAACCAGATAACTACATGCTTTTCTGTAGAAACAAAGAGGAGCATTCTTACGATAATTATCAAGAAGACCGCAACTGGGGTAAGTTTCTCAAAGGTAAGAAAATGACTGATCACTTCAGTCAGCAAAGCCATTGGCTCTGATGCAAAGGGGGCTACGGGCCCACTGGTGTCCCAAAAACTTTAAATCTTCTCAGAACAACTCTGAAAGCCCCTCTCCCTTTACGGGAGAGGGGTTGGGGAGAGGGTGTACGCGAAGCGTTTCATGTGGTTGAAA
>JBEVWG010000049.1:0-10320 GCA_040506705.1 Candidatus Thiodiazotropha sp. 6PLUC1 | reverse complement strand
TACATTTATCACACATAGCGATTTCTTACACCGGATTAACCTCTCCTACTCAGGGATATTGAGGAAAAAGACTAAGGATTAGCCATTCGGAGAGCACTTTCCGAATGTCAGGTCAGTTTAACACTCAATTTCTGGTGATCTCGATGTCAATTCTAAATAACCTACCCATCAAACTACGACTCTATATTCTTGTGGGCATTTTGCTCTTCGTTTCGCTATTTGTAGGACTATTGGGACTCAGGGGTATGCAGCAGGCTGACCATGCAATCGATGAGCTATATCACACCGATATGGAACATATGCATGCGTTGTCAACAATTCTTGAAAAACTCGAAGACAGTCGCGCTCAAATTCTGCTGTCACTTCAGCATGACCCCAGTTCACCCTTTGCGGCCATGCATGACCACCCATTATCCAAGCACCTCCAGCAGGTTCATCAAAATATAGAATTCATTGATGAGCACTGGGCTGAATTCATCGCTTCTCACCTGACCAGTGAGGAGAAACGACTTGCCGATGAGTTCGATAGAGAGCTAAAACACTATGAGGCCGAAGGACTGAAATCGATCACTAAGTTACTTGAGGGTGGTGAATATCATAAGGCCAGTGAACTGCTATTAATGGTCATCAACCCATCCTTGCATAAGATCAAGGAAATAACCGAAAAACTACTAGATCTGGTCGACCATCACGCTGAACTCGCTTTCACTGAGACGGATCAGTCTTACCACAGCATGATAACCCTGATCACTACCAGCCTGGCATTGGGCGCATTGATCAGTATGACTCTGGCCTACATCACTATCAGCGGCATCTCCAGAGGCGTCAGTCTGGTTGAGCAGACCACGAAACAGCTCGCGGATGGAGAGTTGAACGCCCGAATAGACTACAGCAGCAAAGATGAGATCGGACACATCGCTGTCTCATTCAACCAAATGGCAGAGAAATTCCATGACGCCATGAACCAGGTCAAGGACTCAGTGGTGCAACTGGCCTCGGCGGCAGAAGAGACCTCCTCAGTCACAAATCAGACCACTGAAGGCATCAACAAGCAGCTGACCGAAACCAGTCAGGTTGCAACGGCGATCAATCAGATGAGTGCCACCGTACAGGAGGTGGCGCATAATGCGGTCGATGCAGCAACTGCAGCAAAGGAGGCAGACAGCACCTTTGTCGAGGGCAGAGAGGTCATCGATCAAGTCATCGAAGGCATTGGCGACCTGGCGAAAGAGGTGGAACAAGCGGCAACTGTAATTCAGGAACTTGAGCATGAAAGCCGCAATATCGGAAGTGTCCTGGATGTCATCAAGAGCATAGCCGAGCAGACCAACCTGTTGGCTCTCAACGCTGCAATAGAGGCTGCAAGAGCCGGAGAACAGGGTCGTGGATTTGCTGTTGTGGCTGATGAGGTTAGAACACTGGCCGGACGCACCCAGGACTCGACTCAAGAGATCGAGGAGATGATCAGTAAACTCCAGCATGGCGCTGACAATGCAGTAAAGGTTATGTCAAATGGCAAGGAGATGACTCAAACCGGTGTTGAACAGGCGGCATCAGCTGGACAGGCTTTGCAGAAAATCAACACTGCAGTAACACGTATCTCTGAAATGAATACCCAGATAGCCAGTGCAGCTGAAGAGCAGAGCTCGGTTACCGAGGAGATTAACCGCAGCATTATCAGTATCAACTCTGTGTCTGAACAATCTGCATCAGGTGCTCAACAGACCGCTCTGGCCAGCGATGAACTGGCCAGGCTGGCTGAACAACTCAAGACTCTGGTCGACCGTTTCAAGGTATAGACTGAACCGATGCTCTGATCGAATCCATTCGATCAGAGCATCCCCTCATCAGTGTCTCGGGCAGGCGCTACCATGTCGCCCTGCTTATGCTCGCCTCACAGCAGATCCCCATAACTGTTCATGCCATCAACAGCCCTGTTGATCCTTACCTCTGATCTTCTACCACTCAAAAAGCAGATTTATCCACATAAATTTAGCGGTATTAGGCACAAAGTGTCGACATATTTCAATTCATTGGCTATATATTAGAGACCTTGAGGCAGTTATTACCAAATTATGTCGACATATAATCGACAAACAGACACCAGAGGAACCCGTCACATGTCCAAATATGCTGAGATCTATAAACACTCCTTGGATGACCCACAAGCCTTCTGGGGTGATGTTGCCCAGGGACTGCATTGGGATAAGCCTTGGGACAAGGTTCTGGATGAGAGCGCCCAACCCTCACCCCGCTGGTTTGTCGGCGGTCAGCTCAATACCTGCTTCAATGCCCTGGATCGACATATCGATGCGGGCAATGGCGATCGGCTGGCACTGATCTACGACAGCCCTGTTACCGATCAGAAGCAAACCTTCACCTACTACGAACTACGCGAGCGTGTAGCCAGACTGGCTGGGGCACTAACCGCCCGGGGCGTAGAAAAAGGTGACCGGGTTATCGTCTATATGCCGATGATTCCTGAAGCCGCCATCGCAATGCTCGCCTGCGCCCGGATCGGTGCAATACACTCAGTGGTGTTTGGTGGATTTGCAGCCAAAGAGCTGGCCACAAGAATCGACGACTCGAAACCAAAAATGGTGCTTTCTGCCTCCTGCGGCATCGAACCCAGTCGCGTGGTGGCCTACAAGCCTCTACTGGATGAAGCGATCGAGCTTTCACAGCATAAACCGGATGCCTGCATCATCAAGCAGAGACCTCAACTGACCGCAGAACTGCAAGATGGGCGGGATTCTGATTGGGATCAAGCATTAGCCCAGGCAGAGCCGGCGAATTGCGTCCCGGTTGCGGCAACCGATCCACTCTATATCCTCTACACCTCCGGTACCACGGGCCAACCCAAAGGGGTGGTCAGAGACAACGGAGGACATGCCGCTGCGCTGCTCTGGTCTATGAAAAACATCTACAACGTCGACCCAGGGGATGTCTATTGGGCTGCTTCAGATGTCGGATGGGTGGTTGGCCACAGCTATATTGTCTATGCGCCTCTGCTAGCGGGTTGCACCACTGTAATCTATGAGGGAAAACCGGTCGGAACCCCCGATCCAGGCGCATTCTGGCGGGTGATCAGTGAATACAAGGTGAAAGTCCTGTTTACTGCGCCCACCGCTTTTCGCGCCATAAAAAAGGAAGACCCTCAGGGCGCCTACATGTCCAAGTACGATCTCAGCTGTATGGATACACTCTATCTTGCAGGTGAACGTTGTGATCCGGATACCCTGCACTGGGCAGAGACGATGCTGGAAAAACCTGTCATCGATCACTGGTGGCAGACCGAAACCGGCTGGGCCATTGCAGCCAATCCCATGGGGATTGAGCCACTACCGGTAAAAGCTGGCTCGCCGACCGTCGCAATGGTTGGTTATGATGTGCGAATTCTTGACGAACAGGGTCAAGAGAAGCCTGATGGTGAGATGGGCGACATTGTTATCAAGCAGCCCCTTCCCCCCGCCTGCCTGCCAACGCTATGGAACAATGAACAGCGTTTCGTGGATGCCTATCTGCGGGCACACTCCGGCTACTATCTGACTGGCGATGCTGGTTATAAAGATGAAGATGGCTATCTCTGGATCATGAGCCGAACCGACGATGTCATCAATGTTGCCGGTCATCGTCTCTCCACCGGTCAGATGGAGGAGGTATTGGCCAGCCATAGTGATGTGGCGGAGTGTGCTGTAATCGGTGTTGCCGACCAGCTAAAGGGTCAGCTACCCCTCGGTCTTGTGGTTTTGAAAACCGGTGTGGATCGCCCTGTGGATGAGCTGTGCAGCGAACTGGTGAAACTGGTACGCAATCAGATTGGGCCTGTAGCAGCCTTCAAACATATCTCAATCGTCAATCGTCTTCCAAAAACCCGATCCGGAAAGATCCTACGCGGCACTATGGTCAAGATTGCGGATGGGAATGAGTGGAAAATGCCAGCGACCATTGATGACCCGGCAATCCTCGATGAAATCTCCTCATCTCTTCAGCAGATGGGTTATGGCAAATAGCCTTATTTGGGCGTGAGAGCCTGAAAATTCTCATGCTCAATTATCACTCCATAGACTTTTTTAAACAAAATGTGTCGACACATTTAAAAATATAGTCTATATATTAGGCATTATTTAGATATATAAGCTTATTATGTCGACACTTTGAGCAATCATATGCAAAACCAATCGACTACAAACGGTGCTGATACGATCAATATCACCCTCACAGATCGCCTTTTCGATGCCCTGCAGAGAGCTATCGTCGAGGGGGAGATACCCCAGGGCAGCAAGATCAGTGAGCCTGAACTGGCCCGCCAGCATGGCGTCAGTCGAGGCTCCCTGAGAGAGGCCATCGCCAGACTGGAGGCCCGAAAGCTGGTCGAGCGCAAGCCTAACCTGGGCGCACGGGTTGTCACCCTTTCGTATGAGCAGCTGATCGAAATATTCCAACTTCGAGAGGCATTGGAGGGCATGGCAGCCCGCCTGGCAGCGCAAAATATGACAGAGATGGAGATCGAGGAGTTGCAAACCCTGCTGCAGCAGCATGGTGAACAGATAGCCGAACAGCGTGGCCAGGCCTACTTCCAGAAACAGGGGGATCTCGACTTCCACTACCGCATTGTTCAAGGCAGTAAAAACAATCAGCTGATCGCCCTGTTATGCAACGACCTCTACCACCTGCTACGCATGTACCGATATCAGTTCGGCATGCGCAGCAAACGCTCCCAACAGGCCTATGAGGAGCATCACTACCTGATCAATGCCATCACCGCCCGGGATGCTGAGATGGCTGAGCTGTTGATGCGACAGCATATCCGCTCTTCCCGCAGGAATGTGGAGGCAGTCTTTCTGGAACAGTTATGAGTAATGAGTGGGTAATGGTGCGGCAGGGCCGCACCCTACGAACAAATACCAAATGTCGGGTGCGGCCTGCCGCACCGTGCCAGGAGAAGGTATGAATTTTTATTTGCTTTTTATCCCCTCACCCTGGCCCTCTCCTTGGGGAGAGGGAAATCTTGAATCGGCTGAATCGCCACATTTGAGATTAAGGAAATAGCAAATAAGGCCACTTGCGCCCAATTTTATTAAGTAGATCCCCTTTCCCACAGGGAGAGGGCCGGGGTGAGGGGATCGAATGAACAGTGAGCATAGCGAACACTAAAAACGCTCAAAACCATTTTTATCAATTTGAGGATATGAAATGACCCAACACCAGAACCCTGGCGCCCAATTCAGGGCCGCCATTGAACAGGAGAAACCTCTGCAGTGCGTGGGTGCGATCAATGCCTACCACGCCCGCCTCGCTGAGGCCTCAGGGTATCGCTCTCTCTACATCTCAGGTGGTGGTGTCGCCGCCGGTTCCTGCGGCATTCCTGATCTCGGCATTACCACTTTGGAAGATGTCCTCACCGATCTGCGTCGTATAACCGAAGTCACTGAGTTGCCGGTTTTAGTCGACATTGATACCGGCTGGGGAGGAGCGTTCAATATTGCCCGAACCATCCGAGACATGAACAAGTTTGGTGCTGCCGCAGTCCATCTGGAGGATCAGGTGCAGCAGAAGCGTTGTGGGCATCGTCCCAACAAGGCCATTGTTTCCCAGACTGAAATGGTCGACCGTATCAAGGCTGCAGTGGATGCCAAACTGGACGACGACTTCGTAGTCATGGCACGCACCGATGCGCTTGCTGTTGAGGGCATGCAGTCCGCTATCGACCGGGCCTGCGCCTGTGTCGAAGCCGGGGCCGATATGATCTTCCCCGAGGCTATGACTGAACTCTCCCAATATCGGGAATTTGTCGATGCGGTGAAGGTACCGGTATTGGCTAACATCACTGAATTTGGCTCCACACCACTCTTCACTGTAGAGGAGCTTGCTGGAGCAGGTGTCAGTATCGCGCTCTATCCCTTGAGTGCTTTTCGGGCGGCTAACGCTGCTGCGCTTAATGTCTATCAGACCCTGCGTAAAGAGGGTACACAGAAGAACGTTGTCGACACCATGCAGAGCCGGGCTGATCTCTACGATTATCTCGGTTATCACGATTTCGAACAGAAGTTAGATCAACTTTTCGTATCAGAGGAGAACGCCTAATGAGCGAGCCCAATCAAATACTCCCCAAGGCCAAGAAGTCTGTTGCACTCTCCGGCACCGCAGCAGGCAACACCGCCATCTGCACCGTTGGACGTACCGGCAATGACCTGCACT
Source organism: Candidatus Thiodiazotropha sp. 6PLUC1 (assembly GCA_040506705.1). GTDB lineage: Bacteria > Pseudomonadota > Gammaproteobacteria > Chromatiales > Chromatiaceae > Thiodiazotropha. Next base: position 4,119 of record JBEVWG010000049.1, on the reverse strand, counting down.
ATCGTGGTTACGACATTCTCGACTTCGCCGAAAAGGCAGAGTTCGAAGAGATCGCCTATCTGCTGATTCATGGCACCTTGCCAACCCCATCTGAACTGGTCGCCTACAAGACCAAGTTGAAAGCGATGCGCGGACTTCCCCAGGCAGTGATGCAGGCACTGGAGGCGATCCCCGCCTCTGCTCATCCGATGGATGTGATGCGTACCGCCTGCTCGGTAATGGGCAGCTGCATACCTGAGAAGGAGAGTCATCCGGCTGCCGAAGCACGTCAGATCATCGACAAACTGATGGCCAGCTTTGGCTCTGCCCTGCTCTATTGGTATCACTATGCATTCAACGGCAAGCGTATTGACGTTGAGACTGATGATGACTCCATCGGCGGTCATTTCCTCCATCTCCTACACGGGGAGAAGCCTAAGGAGAGCTGGGTTCGTGCAATGCACACTTCGCTGGTGCTCTATGCAGAGCATGAGTTCAATGCCTCCACCTTCGCCGCACGTGTCATCGCCGGCACCAACTCCGATATGTACTCCGCCATCACCGGCGCCATCGGCGCTCTGCGCGGTCCAAAGCACGGCGGCGCCAACGAGGAGGCCTTCCGCATCCAGAGTCGTTACCACACTGCTGATGAGGCAGAAGCTGATATTCGCGAGCGTGTTGGGCGCAAAGAGATCGTGATCGGTTTCGGTCATCCGGTCTACACCGTAGGAGACCCTCGCAACGAGGTAATCAAGGGTGTAGCAAAAAGTCTCTCTGAAGAGGCAGGCAACATGACCATGTTCAGTGTTGCTGACAGATTGGAAGCCGTGATGTGGGAGATCAAGAAGATGTTCCCCAACCTGGATTGGTTCTCTGCAGTCTCCTATAACCAGATGGGTGTACCCACCGATATGTTCACGCCCCTGTTTGTCATCTCTCGTGTCAGTGGCTGGGGTGCGCATGTGATCGAGCAACGCGAAGACGGCAAGATTATCCGACCTTCCGCTAACTATACCGGCCCGGAGAATCGTAAGTTCGTACCTATTGAAGAGCGCGGATAGCACAACTAAAGGTCACTCGAGTCGAATGACTCTGACTGACTACTAACCCGCTGTGGTGGGGCATGGCCCCACCCTACCGTGGGATCAGGAGTGTAGGGTGAGACTCTGCTCCTCCACCGCAATATCCATAATGTAGGGTGGGGCCGTGCCCCACCAAACTACCGCTTGGTTTAAGAGAAAACATCATCATGAACACCGATTACCGCAAACCCCTACCAGGCAGCGACCTGGACTATTTCGATACCCGCGAGGCAGTAAATGCAATCCAACCCGGCGCATACGAACTGCTCCCATACACTTCAAGGGTGCTTGCGGAACAGCTGGTACGTCGATGTGATCATGACCTGCTGACAGATGCCCTGAAGCAACTCATACAACGCAAGCGTGATCTGGATTTTCCCTGGTACCCGGCACGGGTAGTCTGCCACGATATCCTCGGCCAGACAGCACTGGTCGACCTGGCCGGCCTGCGGGATGCGATTGCCGACAAGGGTGGTGATCCAGCCAAGGTCAATCCAGTGGTGCCGACACAACTTATTGTCGACCACTCACTGGCAGTTGAACATGCGGGGTCCGACCCGGAGGCTTTCGAAAAAAACCGCGCCATCGAAGATCGCCGGAACGAGGATCGATTTCACTTTATCGAATGGTGTAAAACCGCTTTCGACAATGTCGATGTGATTCCCGCCGGTAACGGCATCATGCATCAGATCAATCTTGAGAAGATGTCACCTGTCATCCAGACACGGGACGGTGTAGCCTTCCCCGACACCTGCGTTGGCACTGACAGCCACACGCCTCACGTAGATGCACTTGGAGTGATTGCCATCGGCGTAGGCGGATTAGAGGCTGAGAATGTCATGCTGGGCAGGGCTTCAATGATGCGCCTGCCTGAGATCGTCGGAGTTAAACTGAGCGGACAACGGCAGCCGGGTATTACAGCAACAGATATTGTTCTGGCGCTAACCGAGTTTCTGCGTCAGCAACGGGTAGTCTCTGCTTATCTTGAATTCTTTGGTGAGGGTACCGAGAGCCTCACCATTGGTGATCGGGCCACCATCTCCAACATGACCCCTGAGTTCGGTGCTTCTGCAGGCCTCTTCTACATCGATCAGCAGACCCTCTCCTATCTGAAGCTGACTGGCCGTGAAGCAGAACAGGTGGCGCTGGTTGAAAACTATGCCAAGACAACAGGTCTCTGGAGCGATGCGCTGCAGGAAGTGGAGTATGAACGGGTAATTGAATTCGATCTCTCCACAGTAGAACGCAACATGGCCGGGCCATCCAACCCCCATCGCCGTCTGCCAACCTCAGCCCTGGCTGAGCGAGGCATTGCCGGCCACTGGGAGGAGAGAGCTGGAGAGATGCCGGACGGCGCCGTAATCATCGCTGCGATCACCAGCTGTACCAACACCTCCAACCCCCGCAATGTCGTTGCGGCAGGACTGCTGGCGCGTAAGGCCAACGAACTGGGCCTGGTTCGCAAGCCCTGGGTCAAATCCTCTTTCGCCCCCGGCTCAAAAGTGGCAAAACTCTACCTGGAAGCCTCAGGACTGCTGACGGAACTGGAGCAACTCGGCTTTGGTATTGTCGCTTATGCCTGCACCACCTGTAATGGCATGAGTGGCGCCCTCGACCCAAAAATCCAGCAAGAGATAATCGACCGTGATCTCTACGCAACAGCGGTGCTCTCCGGCAACCGAAACTTTGATGGTCGGATTCACCCCTATGCAAAACAGGCGTTCCTCGCCTCCCCTCCCCTGGTTGTGGCCTACGCTATTGCCGGTACCATGCGCTTCAATATAGAGAAGGATGCACTTGGCCACGACAAACAGGGTAACCCGATCACCCTTAACGATATCTGGCCCAGCGATGAAGAGATCGACACCATTGTCAGTCAGTCGGTAAAACCGGAGCAGTTCATACAGATCTACCAACCCATGTTCGACCTGGGTGAGCGGGAGCAGGCTGAGAGCCCCCTCTATGATTGGCGACCTCAAAGCACCTACATACGCCGCCCTCCTTACTGGGAGGGGGCACTGGCCGGAGAGCGTAGTCTCAGTGGTATGCGTCCACTGGCAGTTCTGGGTGACAACATCACCACCGACCACCTATCCCCATCCAACGCCATCCTCTCCAGTAGTGCAGCGGGGGAGTATCTGGAAAAAATGGGGCTACCGGAAGAGGACTTCAACTCCTACGCCACCCATCGCGGAGACCACTTGACAGCGCAACGGGCCACTTTTGCCAATCCCAAACTGCTCAATGAGATGTGCAGAGATGATCAAAACGAGGTCATCCAGGGTTCACTGGCCCGTCTTGAACCCGAGGGTGAGCCAATGCGCATGTGGGAAGCCATCGAAACCTATATGTCTCGCAAACAGCCGCTGATCATCGTAGCCGGCGCCGACTACGGTCAAGGCTCCTCCAGAGACTGGGCTGCGAAAGGAGTTCGTCTGGCTGGCGTGGAAGCGATTCTGGCCGAAGGCTTCGAACGTATCCACCGCACCAACCTGGTGGGCATGGGTGTGTTGCCGTTGGAGTTCAAAGCGGGAGAAAACCGCCAGACCTACTCGATTGATGGTACGGAGACATTTGATGTTATCGGCGAACCGACCCCAAGGGCCGATCTGACTGTAGTGATGCAGCGGCGCAATGGCGAGCGCCTCGAGATTCCGGTCACCTGCCGCCTCGATACTGCAGAAGAAGTATCGGTCTACGGTGCAGGTGGTGTGCTGCAGCGATTTGCTCAGGACTTTCTGCAGTCGGGAGCAGTTTGATGTTGATCACACCCTGTGTGGCCGTTTTCTCCCCCTCTCCCCTAACCCCTCTCCCGCAAGGGGAGAGGGGGATACCTCATACATAGTGTGCAAGGAGATGCAGTATCCTTTCCCATCAATACTCTTATCCTACAATGAGAAAAAGGGACACCTCATGGATAATGTGCAGGGATATGCACAATTTCTCCATACAAACTCCCCTCTCCCCTTGCGGGAGAGGGGCTGGGGGAGAGGGGGAGAAAACCTCCCTTCCGAACAAAGGGAGAGAGGGACACCTCATGGATAATGTGCAGGGATAT
>JBEVWG010000069.1:0-10789 GCA_040506705.1 Candidatus Thiodiazotropha sp. 6PLUC1 | reverse complement strand
GGAGGCGCTCAAGAAGCAATACTTGGAGCAAGAAACTGCCTAACTACGAAGCTACCGCCAAACAAAGAGCGAAAGATTATTGACACTACCATTTGTACATCATTACCACCCTTTTTAAAAATAGACATAACACCAGTATTTTTAATAAAGCTCTTTTTTTATACGCGTTCACTTTAGCGACAATTTGAGGTAAGTCTTTAATAATCTTTGCAAAATTAGTAGTTAGTAATGAAATGAAATAACTATGGCGACATCTTACAATTACGAACTGGCACACGTCTTAAAATAGCTAAGTTACAGCTTGATATGTGTGTTTTACATCTTTTGTACAAATTCGTCAGCTACAACACTACTGAATTCATTAATAATTATCTTTCGGATTGATAATTATCAATGGCTGTTTTTGTTCTTGAATCGCTACCATCTTTAATAGGCATATCCTACTATTAAGGATTTATCAGTAGCCGATTTAATGCAAGCCCATCTAAAAGCTCAAACTTGCAATATTTTCAATACAGAAAGTTTCTATATTGTTGCACTTTAGATCAATGGATCATGGGATGGATCGTATGATGCTTGAAGCAGTTCAATATTCTGCTTCAGCTAACAACTTGCAGCTTCACGCTTCAGGTCACGCAGAGGGTATAAGCTATTAATAGAGGCGCCCTAAAAATAAAACTAAAGTCAGCCATAGCTTAATTAACTCCGACATAACATCAGTTAAGCAAGACTTCACACAGCTTACCCCCTATAATCGTGGTACGCATCCTGAACAATCAAATGAATTGAGTCATACCATGGAAGCCTCACCATTTATCGCCTTTTCCCTGCTGCTTTTGGTTATTATCGCCGTAGCTGCACTCTTCATGGCTGGCAGAACAAGCAATTCCGCCAACTGTGATGATCCTGATAAACCAGGTAAAAAGCAGGAAGATCATAAGTTTTTTTAGCTATATTGTAATAAATCACTAACTAAATTGCCGGTATTACCCAGCGATAGTTCCGTGCACGTTTTTCCGGGTCCAAAGCATTTAGAGGGAACACATACGCCCCTTTTGAAACGTAACGCTGGTAAGGACCAAGACTGAATCTTGGGTAGAGAGAGGTCTCCCTTAAGTCTTCTGACATATGCTCCAGCTGTTCCATGAAATAGTCTCTGACCAGATTGTGCTTAACACGCTTCAGTACTTGCGAAACAGCGGCAAAGGCAGCGAAGGTTTCAGATCTCAGACGAAACTGGTCATTTCCGAGTTTCTCCTTGATTAAAAAGCTTTTTCCGATCCCGCCAGAGGGTTCCCATGGTAAGGTGAAGGGGTGTATCACACGCAAGTGATCATCCCAAACTGTCCCGCTTAAAACCGGGGATTCACTTAACAGACTTGATGAAAGAAAACTGTTTTCTCCCTCAACGAACTGGGCATGTTCTGTGAATTGTTTGAGATCACCTTCATCCAGCCATAGCATCAGAGCACTATCTTTAACTCGTTCCTGCAGTTTTTGTAACTGCACCTCGGTAATCTTATCTTCTGCTGGTATCTCAATGTCAGTTACGTCAACACCAATGGATTGCATCAAGTTTCGGACATGTTGTGCTATAAAACCTCCATCCCTGTCGTCACGATAAACCTGTACCAATTGTTTGCTGTCAGGCAATTCATGTTTCAAATAACTACCCAACACTCTGGCCTCAAGATAGAGACCCTCCGAATAGTGAAAAGTGTAGTAATTTTTAACATCTGGCTGAGGCAGTTCAGTATGGGGAAACAGACAGGGAATCTGGGTTGATTCGCAAAACTTCTCCACCCTCTGCCAAGGCCCTTTGACAGCCCCTCCGACGATCAGAAATACAGGTTGCTGTCGATAATAATCCTCCAACTGAGCTTGCCAACTTTGAGGCTCACCACTGATCTCCCACAGATGCCAGTTCCATCGCCTGAAGCTCTTACTGTTCCAGTTATTCTGTCGATCTGAAAATTGCGCACGCTTCTCTTTGCCTTGGATAGCACGATTTTCACTCTCAGCATATCTCTTTGCGGTCTCAATCAGGGCTTTTCTTTTTTTCTCAGGAAGATCCTTGTGCACGATTGTTGCGAAATGGATCTGTTTTTCTTCAACGCCCTGTGAAACACTACTGTCCAGACTTTGTAAATAGGCCATTAAAGCCTTGAGATCACTATCATTAAGGTGATATCTGGGCATACTCTGGGTCAATGGCTGCCCCATAACATCGATACCTCGACTCAATACCCTATCCAATGATGCCTGGTTGTAGGCCCAGCGCTTGATACGTCGCACTACTGGCTTAGTCACAACCTTTAATTGATTCCTGAAAAGGTAGTCTCCTGTGACGGGCGGCACCAATTCCCCCCCCTCCATACCACCCAGGGCACTTCTTCTGTGGCAACGAACGCATGCGACATTGCCATCCGGTGGCGAATTCGGCACAACACCAGCCAGGGATGAACCATCGGTCAGCACTCCTTGATGGTAGATACGTTCACCCAATTCCCGCAGCTGTTGACTCTCTTTGTTGTCTGGTTGTGCTGCATGGAGTATCCCCTGCTGAAATAAGAGCAGGAGCGTAAAAACAAATCCAAACACTGTTTTTAAAATCGAGTATTTCATGTCCTGACTGCTCATTTCGCACAAATAGCAAAAGGGGCCCGTAAGGGCCCCATATCCACGCTTTTAGTTAAAGATTACAAAGGTTGACCCGTGACAACCGGTGAGTCCATATGACCAGGCGTTCCTGTACCGTCAATCTGAAACAGTTCGCTGGGACAATCATTGCCCGCTTCACCAACACAGAATGGCAGCATCATTTCGTTGTCTTCATGCTCAAGAATATGGCAGTGCCAGACATAGAGTCCCGGAATATCAAACTTGGCAATCACCTTGGTCACTTCACCGGGATAAGCGATTACCGTGTCCTTCCAGCCGCTCTCATTGGCTGTTACACAAGGTGCTGCACAGTCGATATTGCCGTCACCACCACGGTCGATTGGCGTACCGTCCATAGTGGCCCGCTCCAGAATCTGGAACTGCACCAGATGGAGATGGATCGGATGGGCATCTTCGGTAAAGTTGTTGATCTCCCAGGTCTCAGTTGCGTTCAAGCCTGGATTGATCCAGATAGGATCAGACCACAGTAAGGGCTGGAACTGCTGGGTTGTCTGATCGAATGCACCCAGTGTTGCAGCCATAGGTGCTACAGGTTCCAGCTGTCCATTGTCACCTAAGGTCTCTACCAGACTTGACTCCTCCTCATGCAGTGACAGCTTACGAACCGTTCCTGAGGCCAGAGTAGTGCGCGCAGGAAGTACAAGACTCTCTACCGGAGTACTTGGATCAAGATCATCTGTACCCGCCACCAGATTGAACTTCATAACCTGAGCAGTACTGTTGGCATCCGGCGCATCCGGCGCTTCAATCGGGAAGCCACCAAAGGGTGAATCTGGTGCAGTGTTACCCATCAGTACATATGCAGTACCCTGAGGTATACGTGAAAAGTCCACAATCACATCCATACGCTCAGCTGGTCCCATCAACAGAGCTTCATCGGCTGCATCCGCTGGGGACTTGTTTCCAGGAATAGTACCGTTGCCTGGCAGTGCTGTTTTAAACCCGGTAGAGATCTCAACCACCTGAGGCAATAAACCACCATCACCACCAATCTGATAGAAGGGTACCTCGCCCAAGAGATCACCAGCAGCATTGTAGGCCTTCATATCTAAATTGAGGAAACGGGAGTTACAACCATTTAGCAGACGGAAGCGATAACGTTTCGGTACCACATCTAAATAGGGCCAGGTCTGACCGTTCACTACCATGGTTTCGAAGAAGGCTTCTGGATTCCACTTTGGTGCGATATCTGAGTCCAGGTTCACACCATCTGCGGAATCGGGCATCACCAGACCATCGTAACCGTCAAATCGTGCCCGTGTCTCAGGATAGAAGAGTGAGCCATCCTGATTAAAGGAGCGATCCTGGATCACAATTGGGATCTCTTTGAAATTTCTGCTCGGCTTGAGCTTGCTGCTGGTTGGCGCAGGTCCAGGCAGGCCGAGGGCATCCTCAACATTATCCCTTAACAGATAGAAACCCGCAGGACCAGCATAGACATTGGCGCGGGTCATACCCAGAGTATGATCATGAAACCAAAGGGTAGATGCATCCTGGTCGTTGGGATACTGATAATCAGCAAATCCCCTAGCGCCATTATTCGAAGTTACCCTGGGACCAGCCAAGCCGGTTGCGGTGGTTATATCTCCGAACAGATGCCCTTTGGTGGCATAGCCAGCAGGAATATTGCTGGCATTTGGCAGCCACCAGGCTTCCGGATAGCCATCACTCTCAGGGCCCACATGCGCGCCATGCAGATGAGCAACCATCGGTACAGGACCAGCATAATCATCACCACTCTGACCGCGGCAATCGGTACGCAGAGGACCATTACCCAGGGTTAGCAGATCTGGACGGCAATTCTGTGAGGGATTGGCCCAATGCAGTGTCTGATCGATTGGCAATAAATGCGGTAGATAGTTGCCATTGGCATCGACCAGATCATTGATCCAACGAACCCGGATGGGTCTGTCCTTTTTCGTTTCTATGGTGAAGGCGGGATAAAAGAAGGTACCACCTTGGGCAACAGTTTTGGCAGATCCGTCTGCATTTTTATCCCGTTTATTGCCATAGCTCCAGACGGTTGTAGCACCATAAGGATTGCCACTGGCATCAGTCTGCGGCAGGATCTGCTGATCAAACTGCCTGACAGCGATCTTGTATCTGACAATGTCTTTCTTTTTAGTTCCACCATTTGCTTTCGGAATCCAGGTTTTGACCTTACCGGATTTTGGCATTACTGGTGGTACAACCAAAGGAGTTACATATTTAGGAACACTCGCCCCGTCAATAGTACCCTGATAGATATGTCCTGCTTGAGTCGATGTGACCACCACTGAAAGGCTGGCCAACATCATGGCCGCGACAGACGGCTTGATTTGAAATGGTTTCATCCCCTATTCCCCCTAGATTTAAACTCTATTCGTGTAGCCATCAATTTTTTTTAGCGACAGCCGACACTCCCCTCCGAAATTCCCAACCCCACAACAATTAAACACCGCTCGGAAATCTATTAAGAATCTTAAGGAAACTTAAATAAATAAAAAGGGAAAAAAAGCCCAAGTAGTAGGACTTCTTTAGGAAATAAAGTCATACCCTACCCAGTAAACTGGGTAGAAGACCCTAATTATGACAACAGCATGACAATGACAGACCAACATCATCGCTGACTGATGGGAGGGATAACCTCTTTAAGAGGTTTGGATACTGGAGAGTAGAGATCAGATAGTCGATATCCAGATGATCACTTACCGCGCATAGGAACTTCGAGGATTCTCTAGTTGACTGATGTAACCCAGATTGCGTCTGAAATCCAAGACCTCAGGGTGACAGGCAGTAGAAGCAAGAAAGATGGAGAAAATCTCAGGATAGATGCTCTGTTCGCCGTCACTCTCACCTGAAAGGTGGAGTACGAGTTCAGTCTCAACCTCGTCAATATCGTCGCGGAAGGTAGGATTGATCTGAGAAATTTTGGAAGCACCCAGCAGACAGTAGGCTATCGCCCAAGTTACCGGAGTGATGACATGGTGTGAAACAAGTGCTGGGGGTTGCCCATACTTTTTTGAAACGATAGTGACATGCCTATGGATTGAGGCCAGAACCTTTTTCAGATCATGGGGATCGAGGTCATCCAGACCCAGATGGTATTCAGAGAGCGCAATTTTTAACTGCTTCCTTTCGTGGTTTTTTTCGAATAAATATTTCAACATAACGTTAACCTTTTCCTTAAAGTATTATGTCTGGGATCAGGTTAAACGCAGATCGCAACGCCATCGGCACTGTTCGATCACCAATTGATTTAAATTGTCCTGATACAGCCATCATCCAGCACACTCGAAAAAATAGTGAGCGGAGTCTGTTAACACAGAGTCATTTAAATCCTAGCGAACAATCCTTAATTCAGCATTAAAAAGTGTGTAAAAAATCATTAAACCTTCAATTTTCACTCATCAATTATAGTAAGTGATACCCATTAATAGTTGTAATTACAAACAGTTAGAATGCTTTTTCATTGGTAAATATTTTTTTAATTTTCGAGCAAAACCCTCAATAGAACCCCGCGCAATTACACAAAAACCTGCAGATTGACGAATAAGTCTATTTCCAGAAAATAATTATGGTTTATATGAGTAGTTAAATTGTTAATCTAGCGTTGCAAAAAAAGAACATAACAATAAAGAACCCTGCTTCTTAACTTCCTACCCAGGCCGGCCTAGTCGATGCACATGGTATCTACCATTTGCTAAGGATCGGACAGGAACAATTGTCAGCAAGTTAAAAAAGTTGAGGTTCTGCCACCGGAGATAATCTCCGGCATAACCACAAAACTGGAGGAAATCAGTGCTGAATCTACTTAAATGTAAGTGCCTGCTTGGCTTTTTATGGACCAGTGCAATCGCAGCAGGTCTGTTAACTTTTATCTTCTTCTCATTCATCGACCCGTCAGCGATCTCTGCAGTTATGAACCTGACGAGCGATGGGCAAACCAGTAGTTTAAAGATCTATCTGGGGGTCTTTGTCTTTTTTTGGTTCACCCTCAACACCTCGACATACCTCGCCTTCTATTTTGGTCAACTGCTCAAGAAGATGGAATTGGAAGAGAAAGAGATCGAAAATAGAGGTCCGGTTTCCCACATTGAAACAGGATCACATGTAAATCATTAACCAGGCGACTAAATATGTCGTCTTCAGGGATTCAAGCAGGTACGCTTCGGCTGAAGATGACATTTTTAGTTTAATTGCCGGGTTAATACAAATGAATCCGCCCTATAGGCCTCTACTCGGGCATATTGGGCGGATCAAGATCCTCTATCGGCTGCTCATCCTGTAGATTGTTCTGCCACTCCTTCAGCATGGCCACATGCCAACCCTCCTCTTCCGCCATCTCCTCAGCCAACTTGCGTACTGCATCACTGGGGGAGTGCTCGGCAATCTGCTGATAGAATTCCCGGCCCCTGATTTCGTTATAGAGTGCAATCTCCATAGCCTGGGTAACAGTCATCATATAGTTAGCTTCTTCCATACAGAAAGATTCAGGTGAAGAGGGGCAGCGCCATTTAAAATCCCAAGGTTTTAGCTTGGGCAGTTCCATCCCCTGGGTTCGCTCAAAAACCTCTTTCGCATGCTGACGACTATAGCCAGCCAGCTTACGAAACAGTTCTGCCACCTGCAGATTGTTATGGATCTCCATACTATCGGCCAATTCATCGTAGTGGTCATAGGAGGCCTCCTCCAACTCCAGGGCATGTACCAGAAACTCCTCGATATTGGTAATAGGTTCTACTGATTCATCATTCATAGACAAAACTCCTTCTCCAACTCTGCGACCTCGCACTCTTTGACATTCTCCGGCTGCCAAACCGAAAATGGACTGGCGTAGATCACACCAGTTGCAAGACCATTATCTGCCTGGATGATCTGTGCCGCCTTGATACGATCATCAGTTGGTATGTCGTTTATAAATGGGTGTACCTGCTCCTTCCACTCCTTCTGTTCAGGACGAAAGGTGACACAACCGCTAAGAACCTGGACAAAGGCGAATCCCGGATACTCAATCGATTCCACCAGGGTGCGGGTTAAATCAGAAGGATGACCAGCGAATGCCCGTGCAATAAAGCCCGCTCCAGCTGCCAATGCAATAGCTGCAGGATTAAAACTGGGTATACCCGTTCCGTGGGGCGTCATTTTGCTCTTTTCCCAATTCGGTCTGGTGGTGGGGGATGCTTGACCTTTGGTCATTCCATAGACTTCATTGTCCATAACAATATAGGTCATATCCATATTTCTTCGGCAGGCATGCAGAAAGTGGTTGCCTCCAATTGAGAATCCATCGCCATCACCCCCAGCGGCGATCACCGTCAGGTCGGGGCGAGCTGCTTTCAATCCAGAAGCAGCTGCTAACGCTCGGCCATGGATACCATGAAAACCGAAACTGTCGATATATGCAGGTAGTCTGGAAGAGCAGCCGATACCAGAAACCACGGCCACATTCTCTTTAACCAGCCCCAGATGCGCCATCGCCTTGGTCAAAGAAGCCAAAACAGAAAAGTGACCACATCCTGGACACCATACCGGCTTGATATCCGATTTATAATCTTTTGCTTTCAGTGAAGGTACCGGCATAACTGCCCTCCTAATTACGGAAAAGACGATTGACGCGCTAATCAATCTTACCTGGCAGGTAACCCTTTAATTGGATAAGCTGCTTCTCTTTTATAATTTGACACCATCGGCATTCCTGACCAATGTTGCCAATATAGCTGATCTGCTGTGTTTTAGAACGCTATTCAGTAAATGTTATTGATTGCTGCACAATTCAGCAGCATATACCAATATTCGCTCTCCCCCCATGCCATAAATCAAGCCTTCCTCGAGAGTGGCATAGGGGTTATCCCTGATACCGCCTATATTGTCTGATGTCATAATATCGCATAGGATTCTGACTGAGTTCGGCAACAACTCTCTGCCGAGCCTATCATAGTTTTCTAACTGACTGTTTTTATTAGGGATAGATAACTTACATGGATTGTACATTGATCCCCTTGACTAAATCCTCCTCGCATCGGGCTGCCAAGAGTATTGGTAATGGTTCTGCATGTGCATCTGGTCTATTCAATGTCTCAGACGAACCCGGTTATCGAAACAATCAACAACTGAACAATGATCAGACTGTAAGCGTCTATCGGTCATTACGTCCCCATTCAGAGATCACCCCGGAAGCCTGCAACCCATATCCGGCAAACATCAGCTGTCGTCTCTATATGACTTAGTGAATAAGAACCATCATTTTGAAACCCACACTATTCAGCGAGGTTTATCGTGAATACATTCAACACACATGAAACTGAGAATGGCTCTGGAAAAGTCAATTATTCACAGGCTGCTTATAAGGATCACGAAAGCCTGTTCAATGAACTGACCGAGTTCGAACTCCACAGTGCAGTGAAAAAAAAATCAACTACTGCATCGAAACTTGCCCGAAATGCACCAAAGCAACATAGAGGTGAGATGGAAAATCTTTTTAATATCTCCCTCTATATACATCAACGATTCGAGCAGATTCATAAACTGCCACAGCAGGATATACACGGCGCGATCACGATATTTTTGTACGGAATATGGTCGATCTTCAATCAGGGTGCATCAATACCAGGGAAACAGTTCAAAAATCTGATTGAGAGTACAACTGAAGTTATGTATGCACGCACTGAATTTCTCAAAGAGTATGAAAATACGTCAAAGAAGAATCGCGACGCACTCTATGAAACCTTTGCAATGGTTGGCAACTGGTTATTGATGATCCAGCACCACCTTACTTCTCAACCTGATGAAACTGCACTCAACAATATCAAAATCATGGTTAGAGAAATAATAACCCGCAGCTTAAAGATCGAACCTGAATCGATTGCAATATCTCAAGAGGGTAAACTGATTATTTCCTCTCAAAACTATAAAGAACAGTAAAGGACGCCCCATGAAAACCAGGTTAATAATCTCACGTCTTATATTGGCCTCTATTCTTTCAACCACATCAACAATGATCAACAGTGCACCATCTGAGAATGGCGCCGGCACATCATCATTCATGATTGAAGGATTCGACAAACTGTTTGAACAGTCATCTCAAACCACCAATGGTGTGTCCATACAAGCTGAAGATGATCCGGGTAAAGCTTTTGTCCGGGAGTTAAGCAGTATCACAGAACAAGAGTTGCAGGCCGCCGGAAACAACCAATCTGCTACCGCCACCGAACTCGCGAGTAATTTTCCTGAACAGAGCCGGGATAATATGCAGCGGATATTCAACATTGCGCTTTATGTTCAAAAGCGTATTGAAAAAGCAGCAAAAGTTCCTGAAGGTGACATCGCCACTGCCACAGCTTCATTTCTCTACGGTATCTGGTCTGCCTATAACGAAGGCGCTGAGATTCCAGAAGAAAATCTTCTCGAATTGCATAAACAAGTAGGTGAACTGATATCGGCAAACGAAGCATTAAGCAAAGGTATTCAAAACGCAAATCTCTCTCAACGACAGAAACTCTACGAATATCTCTCTATGACTGGCAACTGGATGGTGATGTTTCAGGATACTTTCAGTAAAAAACCTGATCAGAATACTATTAATAACATTAAAGGTTTAGCCAAAGAACTATTACAGGCAAGCTTTAAAATAGATGTTGAAAAGCTACATATCAGCCAAGAGGGTAAGCTCTCTTTACTGTAATCTTCCTCTATCAAAAAACAGCTCAAGATTAACATCAAATGCGCCCTACCCTTCAATGAAATATTTGTCGGGTGAGGGGCCCTTGTACTCACTCTTAAGAATTAGCCATTCAATATCACTCACGGCTGATCCGTTAACGCTCCTTCTCTTCAGAAAAGCTAAAAAGCCCCTCCCCCCTTGATGGGAGGTTACGCGGTAGGGTGCGGCCCTGCCGCACCATCACCACCGCGAAAAAACACACCTTTGGTGCAACAGGCCCGCACCCTTCCATGAGGTCTTGCTAGTCAAGCCCGGTCTACCCAGAATCAACTTCTGTCATGACTGTCATTCCGGTTCTCCTATACTTCTCTCGCTCCCACGCTGCAGAGTGGAAATGAATAGGGCAGCCCGTAGCCTGGATGAAGTGCAACGGAATCCGGGAGAGCACTGTACCAATCATCCCGG
>JBEVWG010000090.1:0-11712 GCA_040506705.1 Candidatus Thiodiazotropha sp. 6PLUC1 | reverse complement strand
CGTTGCACTTCATCCAGGCTACGGGTTGCTGTATTCAACGAGGAGAGTGATTCGCCGGGGGGGCGAAACTGAATCGTGATGACTCCCGAAATAAATTCACCTGTAGGGTGCGGCCCTGCCGCACCATGTCCAGCTGAAATCAAACCACCTAACAAGTCGGTATAGAGATGCTGCTGGTAATGAACAAACTATCTGGGGTTTTAGTGAATGCTCTCCCTGATGGTGCGGCAGGGCCGCACCCTACGATTCATCATGGCCCTAGCCTCAACAGAATCGTCTAGATCGAAAAGTAAGGTAGCCTGGTTGGAGTGAAGCGGAATCCGGGAAGATTGGTGCAGTGTTCTCCCGGATTCCGTTGCACTTCATCCAGGCTACGGGCTGCTGTATTCAACGAGGAGAGTGATTCGCCGGGGGGCGAAACTGAATCGTGATGACTCCCGAAACAAATTCACCTGTAGGGTGCGGCCCTGCCGCACCATGTCCAACTAAAACCAAAACCACCTAAAAAGTCGGTGTAGAGACGCTGCTGGTAATGAACAAACTATCCGGGATTTTTAGTGAATTCTCACCCTGATGGTGCGGCAGGGCCGCACCCTACAACCAGTCTGCTTGACCAATCCTCGCTAGCTGGAAGAGCGTTGAAAATTAGTGCCTTTGCATCCTGAGCAGGGCGGGATGTGTCCTGTCTTCTTGAAATGCATCTCTTTACCGCATTGGCTGCAGACCAGTGTGCCAGGGCCTGTCACTTCGCCGGTATGGTAGAGGGATGCGTTGTTGGCCCGCTGTGCCAGTTTTGCCAGCTCTAACTTGGTCTGGTCGGCTACGCTGGTGAACATCTCCAGCATGCGCTCTTCCACTAGCTGGACGTCAAATCGCCACCAGGCAGAGAGTTGCTCGCCAGTTTCGAGCAGATAACTGGCAGCCTCTTTCATGTCCCGCTCGACATAGGTGGAGACCTTGTCTGCCTCTTCTCTGCTCAATTCACCTAGTTCGATAAGCTTTTCCCGGGCATCCTCCAGATAGTCTTTTAAGCCGGGGAGGGCGTTTTCCCGGGCCGACTCAACTGCTTCATGAACCTCTTGCAACATCTTGTCATAGGCTTTTGCCATCCTTTCCAGAGTATCTTGGGGGGTCTCATTCATATTCGTCTCCCGTACTTCTTGGCTATATCTCTAATCATGGATCAATTTTCTTACCGCGCCAAGGGAAGCAGATAACCTGATACAGGCATCATGCTACAAAATAGAGCCTATCCTGAGGCGCTGAACCAGCTTTTCAAGAGCAGTAAGCCTCCACCGGTTCCCAGTCCAATACCGAGCGCTGTGGCTACAGTGACTGGAATCAGGCCCCCACTACCGAACACCAGTAGTAGTGAGCCGCTGAGCAACATGGTGCTGCCGGATATGGTGGTGACTGTATTCAGATGGTTGCGCTGCATCTGTTTTTGCAGCTTTTTCAGATCGTCCGATTGCCACTGTAGTGTCAGTTGGCCCGCTGCAGCATCATCGATGATCTTATTAATTTTATTCGGCAGGTCTGGCAGATTCTCAGCGAATAGCGGCAGGTTCTTTTTGAGCTTGCTGACGAAGGCCCGGCGGCCTATCTGTTCGCTCATCCAGCGCTCAAGGAAGGGCTTGGCAGTGGTCCATAGATCGAGTTCCGGGTAGAGCTGTCTGCCCAGACCTTCGATATTCAACAAGGTTTTCTGCAACAGCACCAGCTGGGGCTGGACCTCCATATCGAATCTTCGCGCTGTCTGAAACAGGCGTAGCAGGAAATGGCCGAAGGAGATCTCACTCAAGGGCTTTTCAAAGATCGGTTCACTGACTGTTCGGATGGCAGACTCGAACTCTTCCACACGCGTATCTTTAGGTACCCAGCCGGAGGCTACATGAAGCTGGGCGACCCGCTTGTAGTCACGGTTGAAAAAGGCGAGCAGATTCTCTGCCAGGTAGCGTTTGTCCTCTTCTGTGAGGGTGCCCATGATGCCGAAATCAACGGCAACATAGCGTCCATCGGGCTCTACAAAAATATTGCCGGGGTGCATATCGGCATGGAAGAAGTTGTATTCGAAAACCTGCGTGAAGAATATCTCCACGCCTCGCTCCCCAAGCAGTTTCATGCTGATACCCTGGGACTTCAGCGCCTTGATATCTCCCACGGGTGTGCCACTGATACGCTCCATGACGAAGACGTTTTTCCGGGTCAGATCCCAGTAGACTTCCGGCACGTAGAGGGCATCGCTATCAAGAAAGTTACGTCGTAGCTGGGAGGCATTTGCCGCTTCACGCATCAGATCCAATTCATCGAAAATAGTCTTCTCATACTCCTGAACGACCTCAACAGGCCTCAGTCGGCGACCCTCTTTCCAATATTTCTCAGCGAGATGGGCAATTGTGAATAGCAGATCTACATCACGGCGTATGGTCTTTTCGATATTTGGGCGAAGTACCTTGACTACGACTTTGCGCCCATCCTTGAGTTGTGCAGTATGTACCTGGGCAATTGATGCTGAAGCGAGGGGTGACTCGTCAAAGGCTTCAAGCAGTTCATCGATGGATTGTCCGAACGCTTTATCAATTATTTTTCTGGCCTGGGAGCCGGGGAAGGGGGGTACCCGATCCTGCAGTTTTGTGAGTTCATTCGCCAGGTCATCAGGAAGCAGGTCGCGCCGGGTGGAGAGGATCTGTCCAAATTTTACAAAGATGGGGCCAAGATCTTCTAGCGCGCGACGAATTCGTACAGGGTAGCTTCCCCGGTCTTTACGAAACCAATACCAGGGAGAGAGATAGATCAGAAAACGAATCGGTCGGAAAAGATGGGTGGCGAGAATTACCTCATCCAGACCATGTCTCAGTAGTACTAGATTAATGTGTATCAGCCGAATGGCTTGAGAAGGGCGAATCACGAACGCTTATCCTCGTTGTCATCAGATTGGCGCAGCCTTTTAATTCGAGCTTCAAGCCGTTCCACATCATCCCGCAGCCGATCCACTTCATTGAGAAAGGGTTCGATCTCATATTGCCCAGGTAACAGTCGCAGCTCCTCTTCCAGATACTCTTTAAGATTGAGTGAGGCTGTCTGCTTGACCTGTTTTCCCCAGTCTACCGCGCCACGCACCATATTGCCGATCTCATGAGCGGCTATATCACCGGTGAGACGAGAGAGTTGCTCCTCCCAGTCGATATCGAGCGCACTGAAGAATTCACCGAAACGCTGTGCCAGGGCGGTATCACCTTCAATGGTGACTGATCCGTTAAACAGCTGCTCTGTACTGCTACGATCATGGCGCATGGAGGCAAGATCCAGCAGCGTGCCTCGCAGCAGGCAATCGGGTTCACCTTCGTAGTAACTCAAGAGCTGAAAACCCTGTGGCTCAGGTATCAGGTAGATTGATATACCCAGTCCGACAATATCCAGCTGTATGACGCTACCCTGGATTGGCGCCAGTCGGGTTGGGCTCTCAGGATCAAGCTTAATGGCCTGGTTGAGTAGTTGCTCCAGGCTGGTGATGATGGCAGCACTGATGGTCATGGCGATTCTTCCGTAAATAGAAGGCGTATGCTCAACTCTGTCAAATTTTGTATCCACGATGTATGGCAACTACGCCACCAGTCAGATTGAAGTAGTCGCAGCGATCAAAACCGGCGTGTTCCAGCATCCCTTTGAGGGTCTCCTGGTCGGGGTGCATACGAATAGATTCCGCCAGGTAGCGGTAGCTCTCTTCATCCTGAGTGACCAGTTTTCCGATTTTCGGTAGTAGGCTGAATGAGTATAGATCGTAGATTTTCTGCAGTGGCTTATGCACCGGTTTGGAGAATTCCAACACCAGCAGACGCCCGCCAGGCTTTAGTACTCTGAAGATATCGTTTAGGGCCAACTGCTTGTCGGTGACATTGCGTAGTCCAAAGCCGATGGTGACACAATCAAAATGGTCGTCTGGAAAGGGCAGATGTTGGGCATCCGCCTGAACATAGCGGACATTGGCAACCCGTCCTTCATCGATCATTCGATCTCTGCCCTGGCCCAACATGGCGGCATTGATATCTGAGAAGACTACCTCCCCATCACTCCCTACCAGGCCACTGAAGCGGGCAGAGAGGTCTCCAGTACCTGCAGCCAGATCGAGAACCCGCTGACCTTTGCGTACTCCGGAGAGTTCGATAGTGTGGCGCTTCCAGATTCGGTGTACACCGAACGACATCAAGTCGTTCATCAAATCATACTTGTTGGCAACCGAATCAAAGACCTCACGAACCCGGCCGGCCTTTTCGCCGACAGGGACATCCTGATATCCGAAATGTGTTGTCTTTTCATCCTTCATGGCATCACCAGTTGTTTCGATCCAAGGGCGCTGCAACTTGCCCCTAATTCACGGTATTTACCATGAATGGCTTAACCCAGTCTGAGTCTGAGTGTTAGCGAAATTTACCACCTGGCCCGCTAGGCCGATGGTTCCTTTCTCTCATAACCTGCGCTACTCAGACGCTGCAGGTACTCCTGCCAATTCTGCTCAAAATGAGCGCCCAGCTGATACAAGGTATCCCAGGAGTAGATGCCGGTATTATGCTCATCATCAAAGTGCAGGCAGATGGCGTAATTTCCCACAGGTTCAATATGGGCAATATTCACCTCTTCCTTGCCAACCTGCAACACTTCTTGACCTGGACCATGGCCCTGAACCTCTGCGGAGGGCGAGAATACGCGCAGATACTCAGCGGGATAGCTGTATTTACTCCCGTCATCGAAGCTGATTTCCAGTACACGGGACTGCTTATGCAGGTGGATCTCTGTCGGATTGGGGTGTGACATGATTTTCTCTCGTTAGTCGATGGTTGATACTTGGGTAAAACCCACGGCAGCAACTTTATATCGGTTATCACAAACCATTTGCAGGCTGTTAACAGGGTTTGTTGTAGTTAGAGAATATATTGACTCAGGTCTTCGTCTGCTGCCAGTTGAGATAACTGGCTGTCGACATAGGCTGCGTCGATGGAGATGGCAGTGCCACTCTGTTCAGAGGCCTCAAAAGAGATGCTCTCCAGTAGCCGTTCCATCACCGTATGCAGGCGGCGTGCACCAATATTCTCTGTTCTCTCATTTACCATCCAGGCCGTTTCAGCTATACGCTTGATACCATCATCGGTAAACGCCAGGTCTACATTTTCTGTGCCCAGCAGGGCCTGGTACTGCTCGGTCAATGAGGCATCGGGTTCAGTCAGGATGCGGGTGAAGTCCTCAGTACTCAATGCAGAGAGTTCTACCCGGATCGGCAAGCGCCCCTGCAGTTCTGGTATCAGGTCAGAAGGCTTGGTGAGATGAAAAGCCCCGGAAGCGATAAAGAGGATATGGTCGGTTTTAACCATGCCGTGTTTGGTGGAGACGGTACACCCCTCAACAAGGGGCAGCAGATCACGTTGAACCCCTTCCCGGGATACGTCTGCTCCGCTGGTCTCGGCGCGGCTGGTAACTTTGTCCAGTTCATCGATAAAGACGATGCCATGCTGCTCCACGGTTTCCAGGGCGCGCAGCTTGAGATCCTCTTCGTTGATGCGCTTCGATGCCTCTTCGTCATTGAGCACCTTATAGGCATCTTTGATACGCAGTTTACGACGCCTGGTGCGTCCTGTGCCGAGGTTCTGAAACATCCCCTGCAACTGACTGGTCATCTCTTCCATGCCGGGAGGTGCCATGATTTCAACACCTACAGGTGTGGTATTGACCTCGATTTCGATCTCTTTGTCGTCCATTAAGCCGGCACGCAGCTTCTCTCTGAACTTCTCCCGGGTGGAGCTGGAGACCGTGCTGCTGGTTTCAGTCTCATCCCATCCGCTCGGTTTTGGGGCCGGCAGAAGCGCATCGAGAATTCGCTCCTCTGTTGCCAGGCTCGCCTCTTCTGAGACTTTGGCCATCTCACCTTCGCGAACCATTTTGACTGCAGAATCAGCAAGATCCCGGATGATCGAATCCACTTCCCGGCCTACATAGCCCACTTCGGTGAACTTAGTCGCTTCAACCTTTATGAATGGAGCGTTCGCCAGTTTTGCCAGACGACGGGCAATTTCGGTCTTACCGACACCGGTCGGTCCAATCATCAGAATATTTTTTGGTGTTATCTCATTGCGTAGAGATTCATCGACCTGTGCCCGACGCCAGCGATTGCGTAATGCAATGGCGACAGCTCTTTTGGCATCTTTCTGACCGATGATATGTTTGTTCAGCTCGGCAACAATCTGTTGGGGTGTGATTTGCGACATGAATTATGGCCTGTTTACTCTATGTCTGGCTCGCGTCTGATGTTTTTAAACATCTTCGACCCAGCCATTACACGTTGGAATCTAAAACTGTCTGGTGCAGCTTCAACTCACTATCCCTGACGCGCTTTCTCTGCTTACTGAGAGGGCGATTTCAGGGCATGGTGCTGTTCTGCACAGCAGACTGTTCTTTGCATAGGGTTAATTGGTTCAGGTTTCGCTGTCCAGCTCTTCCAGTACCCGGTTGTGATTGGTATAGATGCAGATGTCGGCAGCGATACCAAGCCCCTTTTCGACGATTTCGCGGGCGCTGAGTTCCGTATTATCCAGTAACGCACGGGCTGCTGCCTGGGCAAAACTGCCACCAGAGCCAATCGCCATCAGATTATGCTCAGGCTCTATCACATCTCCGGTACCGGAGATGATCAAAGAGGCTTTGGCATCTGCTACACAAAGCAGTGCTTCCAGCCGGCGCAGCGCCCGATCGGTTCTCCAGTCTTTGGCCATCTCAACAGCGGCTCGGGTCAGGTGTCCCTGATGCTTTTCAAGTTTACCTTCAAAGCGCTCAAACAGCGTAAAGGCGTCTGCTGTGGCTCCGGCGAAACCGGCGATCACATTGCCTTTGTGCAGCTGGCGTACTTTTCGGGCATTACCCTTCATCACGGTATTGCCCAGGGAGACCTGGCCATCGCCGCCAATGACGACTTTGCCGTTGCGCCGCACAGAAAGAATTGTTGTGCCTCTAAAATTTTCCACTTCAATCCTGAAAGATTCAATAATAAGGCGGCGATTGTACCTGAGGGCGGGGCTGGTGAAAAATCGGCTGTGTTAAAAACTTGATGTGGATTGTCATTGCTCATTGTGTCACCTGCTGCAATTGATGATATTTGCCCCTGTCAGTGAAGAGGAAGGATTACAGGGAAGAGTGTTGGAGCTGATGGTCCAGTAATTCTCAATAGCGGATGCGTATAGGATTGTGTTGGTTGGAGAACAGGGAATGTTTATTAGGGATATCACTCGCTTGTGTGCCTCTGTCATCCGTGGCAGAGTCATTGGTATGTTTCGAAAGCCCCCATATTTCTTACTGACAGGCCTGCTCTGGCTGATCTCTTATGGTTTGATGGCCGCGGCTATGCCCGGTGATCCCCAGAATCTGCCTGATGCCTATGAAATCGCACAACAGGTCTATACATCGGCACATGGCGGTTTGCTGGACAATGCCATCAGTCGTCGCAAGGGGCGTGATGTGGCCGTAGTGGTCAACAGGGCGCCCCTGGAGATGCGCACCCAAGGTCGAAAACCTGGGGTTCAGACCTTTGAAACCTATCTCAACAACAGCCCCGATGATGCTGCGATAAAATCTCAACAGATGGCAATTCTGACTTCAGGTAAAACCAAGGGTACCGGGGTGTTGTTAACCCGTTACTCCGACCCTGAACGGGGTTCGACCATTTCTATGTGGCTTCCTGCATTGAGAAAAATCAGGCGCATCAATGAGCCATCACATGAAGATGTCTGGTTCGGAACCAATCTCACCTATGGCGAACTGGTGCTGCGCACCCCTGATGATGAAGTGCATGAGCTGCTTGGTGTGGGCAAGATCGAGGCGTGCCTTGAAGCGATGAGGCTGGAAAGGTCGGAGAAGAGCCGCCATACACTCACTCTACCAGGGCCCCAGTGTGCCCATATCGGTAAAGCGGTCTATCTGCTGAAGAGTACCACCAAGTTTAAAAACTGGTGGTACGACTACCATCTCACTGAGATCGACCAGCGCACTTATGCCCCCTATCGTACGGTCTATTATAAGGATGGAGAGAAGATCAAAACGGTTTCAGTCGACTGGCAATCCCTTGATCAATCAGATCCACGCATCACCTATCCCCGTTACATCTATGCCATCAGTCATGGAGATGGTAAAGACAGCATGGTCTTTGTACCTCGCAGTACCATATCCCTGAATGTTGAACTTGACGACAGTTATTGGTCGGAAGAGACGCTAAGAAATTATGGCAAGTAAAAGGCGACTCATCGCTAAAGGGTTGCTCTCTGACTCATGGTCCGATGGCAGTATCAGGAAAGATACTCAATGAAGGGTGAGAAGCGGGATTACGCTGCGGACTACGCGAGATTCGTACTCAGACATCGCCGTTTGACGATTCTGCTACTGTTTGCAGCCACGCTGGTTGCGCTGTTCTATGTCAATCAGGTCAATCTGCGCAATGATCCTGACTCTCTGTTACCACTCAGTAACCGCTATATCGCCACCAATCTCTACAGTGATCACGCCTACGGCATGGGTAACCTGATGGTCTGGGGCTTGAAATTGAAGCAGGGGGATATCTATCAGCCCTGGTTTATCCGTATGGTTGAGGCGTTCTATCGTGATGTCAGCGCCTTGCCCTACGCAAATGTGGCCAATTTTGTCGGTCTGCCATCACCCAAGCTGCGCAACCTGGGCATCACAGAAAATGGCAGTCTCGATTTTAGCCGCCTGCTACCCGCCAATGGTATTTCAGATGATCCGCTGCAACAGCATTTACAGCTTCAGTATCTCCGTATCGGCCTGGAGAAACATATCGTCCTGGAGCCACTGCTGGTCTATTACCAGGACAGTGCTGGAGAAAAGTGTGAGATTACCGGTTCCGATGGATTGATCACCAATGCCTCTATCCACAAGGTACACCGACGATGTATTGCCACAGGCACTTTTATCATCGGTGATTTCAGTAATCAGCTGAAAGATCACCATCTGCAGTGGATTGGGCAAGTCAGGGAGTTGATGGCGGATTATCGGGCCAGGTATGGGGATCGGGTCGAGTTTTTTATCTCAGGAGAGCCCTATTTTCTCGCATCGATGGTGGAGGAGTTGTGGGACAAAGCCTGGCTTTTCGGCATCTCGATTCTGATCATACTGCTGGTGCTCTGGTATGAGTTTCGTCATTGGAGCTGTGCTCTCCTGCCGCTGATTGGGGTCGGCATGACCATTATTCTGACTCTGGGTCTGATGGGATTTACCCAGTTCAAGCTGACTACAATGATGGCGTTGACGCCGATGTTGTTGCTGGCGATCGGTATCGGTCATTCGATACAGATTACCCGTCGTTTCATGCAGGAGCTTCAGGTCACCCAGGATCCGGAGCAGGCGGCGTTTACAGCAATCAGGCATACCGTGGTGCCTGCTGCACTCTCGATTGGAACGGATCTTCACGGTTTTTTTGCTATCTCTTTTATCGATATCTCATTCTATAAGGCATACGCCTATTTCGGTATTTTCGGCATGTCCACGCTGATTTTGACCACCACCACTTTAATCCCGTTGTTGATGGTCAGTTTTCCGCCAAAACTGCATGACCGCAAGCACGAAAGAGGATGGGAGCGTCGATTGGCACGTGGACTGAGTGGCATCCTCACAGGCCCATCAAAGTGGATTCCCGTTGCTGCAGTTATCGTCATTTGGCTGGGTTCAGCTTGGATGACTGGATTGGCTGAGGGTTTCAGTGCCTTAATGGCGGGCGAGGCGGGACGGGATGATCCTGAAGTAGCCCGTATTCAGGATGAGTTTGACATCATGCCCGGTGTTGAAAAAGGGATTCACTATCCCAGAGCCGCCTACAAAGATTACTATCTGCTGGGCGAGCTGCTGGGTGAGGGTGGCGAAGTCGAGGCGATCTCCGATCTGCAAGCCCTATCGAAGATGATGCCTGGGGTGATCACCGCCAATATGGTGATCCGTTCCAAGGTCGGCGCCCTGCCACCTTGCGGTCTGGAAGCCTGGAATGAATTCGGTGTGCGGGTGATCGGGCCTGAGCAGTGCTACGATGAGATGCTCGACCCACCCCAGGGCATATTCAACAATGTTGAGGTCGTGCAGGCCCTCTCAGCATTTGAAGATTGGTTACGTGCCCATCCCCACATCGGCTATACCACCTCCTATGTGCAGTTTGTGAAAACCCTGAACATGATGCTGAATGCCCCTGTAGGGACTCTGCCTATGGCACATATGAATCTCTATGCCATACCCGGATTGGCCCATATGCAGCAAAACCGCTATGCCTATAGTCTTGGCCCGGATGGGAGTCTGCCAGACCCAAAAGCGATCCTGCCGCTCTACAATGGCATGCTTCAGGTTAGTGCCGCCGCAGGAGAACTCGACTCTTTCGTGAATACCCGCAACTGGGATGAGGGGATCATTGTTGGCTTTGTAAACACTATGGATCCAAAGCTGACTCACAAGACCATTCGCGACATCCAGAACTACCTGCATGAACACAAGGATGATCCGGGCATGGCACTGTTGACTGTGGGTATAGGCCCGGCAGAGCGGGTGACGATTCCGGCAAATGGAGCGCAGCCTGAACAGCTGGTGACCACTGAGGATTCGATGCCTGATAAAGCCGCTATCGGTGGCTTTTTAGGGGTTACCGAAGCGACCCGTGATGTGGCTTTCAAGGAGTGGCTGAATGCACCGGTCGCCACCTCCCTGACGGTATTCATCATGACCCTGATAATGTTCCGCTCCTGGATCATAGCCTCTCTGCTGATCAGTCTCTGTTTTATTACCCTGATGACCCAATATGGACTTGGTGCCTATATGACCTCGATCAGTGAGTGGTCGGCCAACCTGGCCTTCCACGTACAGGTCGCCCTGAGTATCGCGATGGGTTTGGGGGTGGATTATGGGGTCTATATGGTATCCCGACTGCGCGAGGAGATGCTCGCCTCGGGCAAAGATTGGAAACAGGCCCTGGAGACGACCCTGGAGACGACCGGATCAGCGATCATAATCTCCATGGTGGTATTGCTGGGTAGTTTCATTCCGCTGATGAATACCGAGCTTGCCAATCTATGGTCGGTCAGTCTCTACATTTCCGAGGCGCTGATTATGGATGTGATCATTGCGCTGACTGTGTTGCCACTGGTGGTCTATTGGTTGCGGCCTAACTTCGTGTTTGGGACGGATGTGAAAAGTAAGGAAGGGGAATGACTATATCATCACGCAACTCGTAACGTGCGGTAAGAGCATATTACGTAGGATGTGGTGAGGAACGAACCGCATCATTGATGTTCGTGAACCACCGCATTCGTTATTGATGCGGTTCGCGCAGCTCACCACATCCTACGAAATTACGAATATTATCGGCAAAAAGATATAAGACACCCGGTGTGCCGTCCTCTACCCATACCCGTGAACAAGTAGCCTGGATGGAGTGCAACGGAATCCGGGAAGGATTGTACGATGAAGTCCCGGATTTCGTTGCACTCCATCCAGGCTACATTACTGATATTGGCTTGCCCCAGGAGCTCCTGAGGATTCCAGGAGATGGCTGTCGAATGAACTCGTAACGTGCGGTAAGAGCATATTATGTAGGATGAGGTGAGGAACGAACCGCATCATTGATGTTCGTGAACCACCGCATTCGTTATTGATGCGGTTCGCGCAGCTCACCACATCCTACGA
>JBEVWG010000011.1:0-12205 GCA_040506705.1 Candidatus Thiodiazotropha sp. 6PLUC1 | reverse complement strand
GGGAGAAAACCTCCCTTCCGAACAAAGGGAGAGAGGGACACCTCATGGATAATGTGCAGGGATATACACCATTTCTCCATACCAACTCCCCACTCCCCTCGCGGGAGAGGGGCTGGGGGAGAGGGGGAGAAAACCTCTCTTCCGAACAAAGGGAGAGAGGGACACCTCATGGATAATGTGCAGGAACATACACCATTTCTCCATACAAACTCCCCTCTCCCCTTGCGGGAGAGGGGCTGGGGGAGAGGGGGAGAAAACCTCTCTTCCGAACAAAGGGAGAGAGGGACACCTCATGGATAATGTGCAGGGATATACAGCGTTTCTCCATATCAACTCCCCTCTCCCCTTGCGGGAGAGGGGCTGGGGGAGAGGGGGAGAAAACCTCTCTTCCAAGCAAAGGAATAACCAGATCAAGGAAGAACAACATGGATCAACGAAACTTCGCAAAAGGACTACGCAAAAACATGACCGACGCCGAGCGGCTCATATGGAAACAGCTACGAGCCCATCGACTCTCCGGTCAGAAATTCCGTCGCCAACAACCCATCGGGCCTTACGTGGTGGATTTCGTCCATTTTGGTGCCCGTTTGATTATCGAATGCGATGGGGGCCAGCACAATGAAAGCACTAAAGATCACCGGCGCGACACCTGGCTACGCCAGCAGGGTTTTCAACTGCTACGCTTCTGGAATCACGAAATTATGAATCAAACCGAATCCGTCCTTACCACAATTTTCTCCGCCATAACCCCCCTCTCCCCATGCGGGAGAGAGGGAAAACCAGGCATGAGGCTCATGGTGGATATAGATTCCCACACAGAAGATGAAAACGAAGAGATCAACAGTAACTCAATCGACATAAGGTTTAGCAATGGCTCACGCACCACAAATTAAAATCCCTGCCACCTATATGCGAGGCGGCACCAGCAAGGGCGTCTTCTTCAATCTGCAAGAGCTGCCTGAGGCAGCCCAGGTACCCGGCGAAGCCCGAGACAAACTGCTGTTAAGAGTCATTGGCAGCCCGGATCCTTATGGCAAACAGACCGACGGTATGGGAGGGGCTACCTCCAGTACCAGCAAAACAGTCATCCTGTCAAAAAGTGAAAAGCCGGATCACGACGTGGACTACCTCTTCGGCCAGGTTGCCATCGAAAAAGCCTTCGTCGACTGGAGCGGCAACTGCGGCAATCTCACTGCAGCGGTAGGCTCTTTTGCCATCGCCAGTGGACTGGTTGAGAAGGATCGCATCCCCGACAACGGCATTGCGGTTGTGCGTATCTGGCAAAAGAACATTAAAAAAACCATAGTCGCCCATGTACCCATTACTGATGGTCAGGTACAGGAGACCGGTGATTTCGAACTCGATGGTGTTACCTTCCCCGCAGCAGAAGTAAAGATAGAATTCATGAGTCCGGTCGATCCCTCCGAAGCCATGTTCCCCACCGGCAACCTGGTGGAGGATCTGGAAGTCCCCGGAATCGGCACATTCAAAGCCACCATGATCAATGCCGGCATACCAACCATCTTTCTCAATGCAGATGAGATTGGCTACAGCGGCACAGAGCTTCAGGAAGTTATCAACGGTGATCCAGCTGCGCTGGAGCGCTTCGAAACCATTCGAGCCTATGGAGCGATCAAGATGGGGCTGATTGAAAAATTGGAAGAGGCAGCCAAGCGACAGCACACTCCCAAAGTGGCTTTTGTCGCATCACCTGGCGGCTATGCCGCCTCAAGCGGTAAAGAGATCAAAGCAAGCGCCATCGACCTCAACGTGCGTGCCCTCTCAATGGGCAAACTTCATCACGCAATGATGGGAACAGCCGCCGTTGCCATTGGTACGGCAGCAGCAATCCCTGGCACTCTGGTCAATCTCGCTGCAGGTGGCGGAGAGCGGGAATCGGTTACCTTCGGACACCCCTCCGGCACTTTAAAAGTCGGGGCGGCAGCATCTCAGCAAGAGGGCAACTGGATCGTAGAGAAAGTGGTGATGAGCCGTAGCGCCCGCATCCTGATGGAGGGTTGGGTACGTATACCGGGTGACGCCTTCTAGTCGACATGACCATGATCCAGTGCAGTCTGCATGTAGATCTCGTTGATCCCATCAATCCATCACATAGCCAGAGCTGCCAGGAATAAATCTAATTAATATAGCTGCGCTCCTGCAGAACCACCTAATGACGCCACAACCTTAGGGTACGGCAGGGGCGCACCCTATGTCATCTCACTTATGATTACCCAACAAACTAACTCCAGATTTCAGCTTGATATAACCAATAGCGTAACAAAACTCATGCTTAACATTTCGCCTCGCTAACTCTAACAGATATACTTGTCCCCTGTTATACCCAACCCTGATACTTTGAAAGGATAGTGCCTGTGCCAAAAGCCTGTGACTTAAAAAAAGGCGTCGTTATAGAGATCAATGGCATACCCCATGCCGTTAAAAACGTCGATGCTAAAAGCCCCTCCTCCCGTGGCGCCTCAACCCTCTACAAGATTCGCTTTACCAACCTGAAGACAGGCCAGAAACTGGATGAATCCTATAAAGGCGACGACATGCTGAAGGAGGCTGACTGTTTGCGCACAGCAGTTCAATACTCATACAAGGATGGGGATGATTATGTCTTCATGAACCTGGATGACTACAGCCAATACAGTCTGAATGAAAATGAGCTGGAGGATGAGATCCCCTATATAACCGATGGCCTGGAAGGAATAACCGCTCTTTTGGTGGACGGTGCATTAATGGCCATCGAATTGCCACCCACGGTCAACATGGATATCGTTGATACCGCACCCGGCATCAAGGGTGCTACCGCTACAGGACGTAACAAACCGGCAACCCTGGCTACAGGACTCGAAATTCAAGTACCTGAATACCTGGAACCAGGTGAAACCATCAAGATCAACACCAGTACAGGAAAATTCATGTCACGAGCTTAACAATCCTTCAGCTCAGACAGGGCAGTTAACCTCACTAGGTAATGATAGCTTTAATCAGATAGTACGGCCCCATTAATAGCCATTGATGTTTAAATATGTGAGATTAATCTCGAAACTTTTGTAAGGGATGCTAAAAGCCGGATTGATTTCAAAAATTTAATATGCACTAAATAAAACACAATAATAATTGATGCAACGGAGTGCTTACAGTGGCTCGTAAAGTCTATATAAGCGGTTTCTCATGCCGTTTTCCGAAATCCGACTCACCAGAAATGTTCTGGAACAATCTCACCAATCACGTGGATATGGTTTCGAATGAGCCAAAGCGTTGGCCCAGTGGTGCCTTTGGTATACCGAAGAGACTAGGCACGCTTCAAGACCTCGAAAAATTTGATGCCGATTTTTTTGAAGTGCACCCAAAACAGGCCCACAAAATGGATCCCCAGCTTCGAAAGTTGCTTGAAGTAAGCTATGAAGCAATTCTTGATTCTGGCCTGCAACCCGAATCCCTGAAAACAAAAAAAGTCGGCGTCTTCATCGGCGCCCACTCTAGCGACTCTCAATCAAATTTCAGTAATCAGCTTCATAAATTTAGCGGATACGAAAATACTGGCACTACTCTGTCGATGTTTGCCAACCGCCTCTCCTTCTACTACAACTTTACAGGCCCGTCTATGACGATAGACACTGCCTGTTCATCGTCTCTTGTCGCATTAGATGCCGCACTAAACTCAATACGGGAAGGCCGCTGTGATTACGCTCTTGTTGGTGGAACAAACATTATTTTAAATCCAGCCATAAGTTTAGGCTTTCATAAATTGCAAATGGTTGGAAGTGACGGTGTTTGTCGCTCATTTGACAATAACGGTAAAGGCTACGTCCGTTCAGAGGGAATCGGTGTACTTTTTCTGACAAGAGAAGGGATCAAAGCGAGGAGGCGTGCAGTACTATTAGCTTCAGGTGTAAACAGCGATGGACATACTACTGAAGGGATTACATTCCCTAACGGTTCTGCACACCAGACACTATTGGAAGAGACCTATAAAAGGGCAAATATAGACCTCCAGGAGATCGAATACATAGAAGCACATGGCACAGGCACACCAGCAGGTGACCCACAAGAGGTGAATGCTCTGAACCGCTTTACTGATGAGCGGAACAAACCCCTCAACATAGGATCGGTCAAATCCAATATGGGTCACTCTGAGGGTGCTGCAGCAATGGCTGGCCTGATCAAACTACTCCTCGCCATGGAGCACAAAACAATACCTGCCAACCTCCACTTTAATCAACCTAACGAAAAAATACCCGGACTGCATAATGGGCGGATTAATGTTGTTACCAGTAATCAAAAGTATTGTGGAGGGATTCTTGGAGTCAACAGCTTTGGTTTCGGTGGTACGAATGCGCATGCAGTTCTAGCAAAATATAAGGCATCCAAAGCAACCTCTGAAGATTATCAGCCGATTCAAATTATCCCTGTTACCTGTCGCACCGAAGATGGACATCTAACAATTATTGAGTCATTGAAGAGAATTTCATCAACTTCTCTTGACATAGCAAGTCATCAACGGAATATCGCCAATCGTCCAACTGCAAAATTCCCCTATCGACACTGCTTGCTTATAAACTCAAACGGTAATGTTCAAACTATCAGTGGAGAAAAAGACAGCACCCAAAACGAGATATGGTATGTATTTAATGGTATGGGCTCTCAGTGGCAAGGGATGGGCAGGGCACTGCTCAATGTCCCTATCCTGAATAAGTCACTCTTGGCCTGCCATGATCATCTAATACAGTTTGACTTCAATCTGGCAGGGCTATTAACCAGCTCCAGATCTGATTCATTTGATACTGCGTTAAACTCATTCATTGGTATAGCAGCTATTCAGATAGCATTTATTGATGCTTTTCAGGAACTTAATATTCTGGCTGATGGTTTTGTTGGGCATAGTATTGGTGAAATTGCAGCAGCCTATGCTGATGGTGCAATAACAAAAGAACAAGCCATGGAAATTGCCTACTGGAGAGGCCGGATAGTTGAGGAGACGCCTTCAGCAAAAGGCAGTATGGCTAGTGTTGCCATTGATTGGAAATCGGCTCAAGAATTGAGTAACGAAGATATTTTCCCTGCCTGCCATAATAATGACCAGAGCGTAACATTTTCAGGCCCAACAGATAAAATAGCTGAGTGGTCAGAGGGTCTAAAAAGAAGAGGTATTGAGGTTAGGCATGTAAAGTCTGCCGGTATAGCCTTTCATAGCCCAATGATTGCACCAGCCGAAGCAGCATTTCGCTCTAAACTTGAAAAGATTATTATCCAGCCCAAAGCAAGATCGAAAAAATGGATATGCACATGCCATCCGAAAGATGATTGGTATAAGGCTGAATATGCTTCAACTGATTACTTTGTCGACAACCTGCTTTGCCAGGTTCACTTCAAACAGGGCATTGAGAATATCCCAGACAATGCAACAGTTATTGAAGTTGGGTCTCATATGCTATTGAGTTCTCTAATTACCGCGCAAAAACCTACCATTAACTATATGGGTTTAATGCGCAGAAACTCTGACAATACCGATAGCTTTCATCAAGCCGTGTGCAAACTATTCTGTTTAGGC
Source organism: Candidatus Thiodiazotropha sp. 6PLUC1 (assembly GCA_040506705.1). Taxonomy (GTDB): domain Bacteria; phylum Pseudomonadota; class Gammaproteobacteria; order Chromatiales; family Chromatiaceae; genus Thiodiazotropha. Next base: position 6,642 of record JBEVWG010000011.1, on the reverse strand, counting down.
CAGGACATTGCCTGGCCTGCCTTGTACCCAGAGGATGAAGAGTGCTACTCAAGATCTCTACCTTCGCTTCATAGAGTAGACTGGAACCATGATGCCGACTGGGAGGTTGCTGACTTTTTTCACTATAACCCCACCTCCTCAGGAAAATATGAGCGCAACTTCGAGATAGACCTAAAAGACGAGCAATATGCCTTCATCTCTGACCATGTATTAAATGGTAAAATAATATTTCCAGGTGTGGGCTATCTCTATCTTGTCTGGCAAACCTTAGCAGAAATAGAAATGCGCAAATTGGATGAGACGCCTGTCGAATTCAGAGATGTAACACTAAAACGAGCAACCACACTAAGTAAGAGTGGCAAAATCACTCTGACCGTACGCTATCTCCCGGTATCTGAATCATTTGAAGTAACCGAGGGTAGTAATCTGGTTGTACACGGTCATGTAACAGTCACTGACCAGGACGCCTGGAGCATTGGGGACCAGGTAGAGCAATCCATCGCAGAGTATGAAGGGGAGTCATTCTTAACAAGCCACGACTTGTATAAAGAACTGAGACTTCGTGGTTATGACTACGGCCCTGAATTCAAGAAAGTTGAAAGCATCAGCCAGGATGGCAGTGTAATCAATATTCACTGGGATGGAAATTGGGCAACATTCCTGGATTGTCTTGTTCATACCACCATTGTCCGGGATACAAAGAGGCAAACCAAGATTCCTGTTTTTGTCAGAAAGATCAATATAGATCCTACACGGCAACCTGATTACTCGATATTACCCGCCTATTCCGAACCCTACTTAAATCAATTCTATACCCATTCAATATTAGTTGAAGGCGCAAAATTTACCGTAATACCACCACACAAAGATCGCACAATCAGTGCACTGAAAAGCTATGATTTTACACCCTATTTTGAGTCTAATATATTCAATGAAAAAGCAAATGATGAGACCAGGAATTACATTAAGCTGACAACACAGTATATATTCAACAACGCGCAGCGTGTTATCAAAGAACTAAAACTTGACTCCAAGCCACTCCCCCCTCACATTCTTCAACTCGAACAACAGATCAAGGAATTACAATACACTGAAATAGATAAGAGCAAACTCGAATACTATTTAAACCATCCTCGAGGGATATCGTTAAGGCTGGCGCAGCATCTATATAGCAATCCGGAAATACTTCGCGATGAGCCACTTTCTGCAATACTCTCTTTTAACGAGTATCGCTCACTTTACAATAATGACTTGGCAGGTTCGTATCTGTTTTCTGAGGGTTACCTGGAAGAACTCCATTTTGTTTTTTTGGAAAACATACCCCATAAAAAGCCCCTAAAGGTATGTGAGATTGGCGCAGGTACCGGTGGCATAACAAGCCACTTACTACCATTGATACAGTCCACTGAAGATACCTACTTTATCACTGACATATCTAGCGGTTTTTTTAAACCACTAGAAGATGAGTTCAAGCAATATTCAGCAATAACTCGCTTTGAAATCTGGGACATTGACCTGCAGGCGCCCGCCAATGTAGGAGAAGATTTAGACCTGATTGTCGCAAGTAATGCTATCCATGCTGCTGACAATATTCTGAATTCATTACAGCATATTTATCATGCTTTGAATGATGATGGATTTTTTCTCCTTCACGAAACAACACATGGCGGCGCACAAAATGCCTGCATGTGGGGCTTCATCGACGAACTTTGGGATTACAACGATCCTGACGTCCGTAGCTATGGCGCTCTGGTTACCCACAAGACATGGCAACAACTACTCAAGCAGGCAGGGTTTGAGATTGTATCCATCAAAGATGACGGCATACTTCTGACCCTCTATTTGTGTAGAAAAAAGAGATCAAACGCACACAAATCTATTCAATACAACGACTACACGGCAGAATTTCGAAAACAGATACAGCATTCATTAACCGCACAAGAAGAGGTTAACAACCAGCGCATTTGGGTCTCTGGTGATGGAATAACCACACCTGGACTTCCAGGAATGATGAACTGCCTTCGAAAAGAGGAAACCAAAAGTCTCAGATGTCTCTTTTTCGAAGATAACAACACGCCATCACCGACTATGTTAACGCAAGCTTATGAGAAAGATCTGTTCATGAATGTTTTCAAGGAGGGAGAATGGGGCTCTTATCGTTATCATAATTTCAAACCTTCTGACGAAGTTTTGTCTGGGAATGCAACCATGGTAGTTTCACAACTGGGTGATTTATCCAGTCTCAAGTGGACAACCAGCCCACAGCACCTTGAATCAGATCATGATTACGACGTCTATTACTGCGGCCTGAATTTTAAAGACGTCATGCTTGCCAGCGGCAAACTGCCATCATCTGCTTTTGATGAACGACTCGAAATTCCGATCGGTGGTGAGTTTTCAGGAATCAGTACCAGTGGTCAACGTGTAATGGGCTACCTTGGCCTCAACCAGAAGACAAAAATCAAACTTAAGAGCTGTAGCCGGCATCACATCTGGGAGATACCCGAAGAGTGGTCCCTGGCTGAAGCCGCTACAGTCCCGGTTGTCTACATGACCGCCATATTAGCCCTGGTTATTCGGGGCCAAATTAAAACTGGTCATAGAGTGCTGATCCACTCTGGATCAGGTGGTGTCGGTCAGGCAGCAATCCGTGTAGCGCTTCACCATGGGTGCGAGATATTTATTACTGTAGGTAATGATGAGAAGCGCAAATTCATCAATTCGATGTTTCCTGAGATTCCTGATAGCCACATATTCAGTTCAAGAGATACCAAGTTCGAAAAAAAGATCATGAACCTGACCAAAGGTAAGGGGGTCAATCTAATACTCAACTCCTTATCTGACGATAAATTAAAAACTGGATTGAGGCTTCTGGACAGTTTTGGCAAATTCCTGGAGATCGGCAAATATGATGCACACAACAACACCCAGATCGGCATGGAGATTCTACTTCGTGACTGCTCTGTCAAAGGCGTTGGCGTCAACAACATTATTCTTGAGGATGGCGATGAACTTGCACTAGTCAATAGCCTGCTGGCTGATGGCATTTCAAATGGCATGGTAAAACCACTCACCAACCATCAATTTCACCATAGTGATCTTGAAAATGCCTTCCGTTTTATGGCAAATGGTAAGCACATCGGCAAAGTCATCATAAAAGTGAAGGACGAGCAAGCACTTGCCACAAAACAGGAACTCCTGGTATGCCAGCAAAAATTCTGGTGCGATCCCAGACGAGCCTATTTAATTACCGGTGGACTGGGTGGATTTGGATTGGAGCTGGCTGACTGGTTAATTCAAAGAGGCGCGAAAACAATTTGCCTAACCTCTCGGCGGGGAATAACAAACGGATATCAGCGCCTGCGAGTCGACTATTTCAGATCCCTGGGTATAAATGTCATTATTTCAACCAAGAATGTCGCACTTAGGGAACAGGCACAGGAACTACTCCAGGAACTCAATGATATTTCGCCAATAGCTGGCATATTCCACCTCGCCATGGTTTTGCAAGATGCCTTCTTTATAAACCAATCCCATGAAGATTATAAGAAGGTTGTAACTACAAAAGTCGATGCCGCATCAAATATCGACATACTGACGCGACTCTACTGCGAGCATCTGCAACACTTTGTAATGTTCTCTTCACTGGTTGCCAGCCTTGGTAATCCTGGCCAATCTGCATATGGTTATGCAAATAGTGCCTTAGATCTAATTTCAACCAAGCGTAGAAACGATGGGCTACCTGCAACCTCGATACAGTGGGGAGCAATTGGGGATGTTGGGTTCGTATCTGAGAACAGAGAGAAGATCCACATTGAAGCACTGGCAACCCAGGAGCAGAGCCTTAAATCCTGCCTCTCATCATTAGATAAGATCCTATGTGGCAGCCCACCTGTCGTAGCTAGCTACGTGCCGCTTAATAAAGATTTATCAACTCAAGGCATCGCTCCCATAAGCAGTATTGAAGTTGGAGATTTTGATACATTAACTAAAAGCATCAAAAGCATTCTCGGTTTAAACCACGATACTAAGCTCGATGAGAAGAAACTATTTCTGGACTACGGTATTGATTCGTTAATGGGTGTTGAAATTGTGCAGAAACTTGAACGCGAATACCATATTCAAGTACCTTTGGCAAAAGTAAAGGATTTAAGCTTCACCCAACTCAAAACACTATTCGATGAAAACAGTAACTCAAATATACCCAACCAAATTACTTATAACTTCATAGCTGACAGGGAGTTCCCTGTTTTCGATCGCTTCGATACAGGTGATATACAGAACAGTGTCATCTATTTCATCACCGGTTTATTTGCCGATCCGTTTGAGCCGATCAGCATATATCCACCAGCCGTTGGCAATAGCGTCTTTGCTGTTCGATACGAGCATACAGAATCCATCAATCAACTCGCCACGCTCTGGAAAAATCATTTACATAGTTTACCTGATAATGTAACTACTATAAAAATAATAGGCTACAGTACAGGTGCTTCGATACTACACAGGCTTGTTCACTCCACAACATTTGAAAGAGCCAACACCACGATAACGACCACGACCATCCCCCCGCCGGATGAAGCTGTTTTTTCACCATTAAAAGATATGGAGATAGATGATTTAAATCAGTTAAAAATCAATGAAGGCATGTCACAAATTAAAACACTACCTGTTTGGGGTGATTATTCACTAATTCCATTCACAGCCATCAAGAAACAGATCAGTTTTTTAATGGCTGATGATTTTCATCAAAGAGAGCATGCGCCAGTAGACTTGATAGTTTTGCCATCTAAAGATCCCATCTGCTGGAGTTATGAAAAATCGGAAGATTTTGCACAAAGAGTTGAAGTAGTCGATGGCCCTCACGATATCCGCAAAATAAAGTTAACCAACTATTACTAGCAACCCGACGACTGAGTATGTCGTCTTCAGGGTTTTAAGCCTGTCGACAAGAGTGTAGAGGTTCTCTATAAGGGATAGTCCCACTGTATCAATTAATGGCATCGGAGCTGCTCCTGCAACACCGTCACTGCCATCCAGGATAATAAAATTTGGGGCAGATGAATTACCCCGCTTGATGATTTCAGTGAACAGACTGTCGAGTCATTGAGGACCTCCGATTTCCTGTCACTCGGCGTACCCGATCGATCATATCCAGTAGATCCTCGCTACAGCGTAATCTGGTTGGCGAAGGGGGCTGATTGCATCCTTACCAAGCGGAATACCCCTGATTGCTGCAATCTCTTCGGTGACCTTCTTACCCGGCAATATGCCCCTTGGCTCAGTTTGATATCAAACATCTTCACTTAAGGCAGATCCCATAACCCTTAGTGGTAACCTGAACGTCACTAAAGAAGAGGATCAGTATTTACACTCTCGTCATTTAAACTATTTTTATCATTCACAATGACGGTCTCCATCTCTTTTTCACTCTCTATCTTAATTCCTATTGGTCCATCAACGGGTATAACGACACTCACATTAGAACGCCCAAAAAGTGCTGCCGTTATGAAAAAAGCTGCAATCCTCATCTAAACACTCCGTATATCCCTATTTAAAGATAGTCTAACACAGTAAAAATAACCCATGGGCTATTGAATAGATGCCATAAAAGTGGATGTAGTAGTGAACTTGTAAACCGGTACATTTCGCTGCTTTCCAAGCTACCTATGCGGCAGTGAACTACCAGGAGGTGGAGTTCGCTGCATGCTGACCTTTCTAAGCTGCCTATGCGGCAGTGAACCCCGATTAATCCGAGGGCGGCGGCGACTTTTATTTCTAAGCTGCCTATGCGGCAGTGAACGGCTTCATGGCGGCAAGATCTGGACTTCTGAATTTCTAAGCTGCCTATGCGGCAGTGAACTTGACTCCATGCCCCACATATCACCAGCGACATTTCTAAGCTGCCTATGCGGCAGTGAACATGTTGATATCCAATGTTAACGATTTCCGATTTTTCTAAGCTGCCTATGCGGCAGTGAACTTTAAAATTCACATAAGCATTACATCCGATAGTTTCTAAGCTGCCTATGCGGCAGTGAACAATCGAATTCTTCTTTTTCATAGGATTTTAGTTTTCTAAGCTGCCTATGCGGCAGTGAACGCAGATTCCGGCACCACGGTACTGCAAGAAATTTTCTAAGCTGCCTATGCGGCAGTGAACTAGGAGACATTCATGATCGTTATGACAGTGCTTTTCTAAGCTGCCTATGCGGCAGTGAACTGAACAGCAGGAATCCGAAGGCTCAAGCCTGATTTCTAAGCTGCCTATGCGGCAGTGAACTAGGAGACATTCATGCTCGTTATGACAGTGCTTTTCTAAGCTGCCTATGCGGCAGTGAACATTAGGAACATCCGCCCACACGATAGCATCAGTTTCTAAGCTGCCTATGCGGCAGTGAACATCCTAGCGGGGCATTATGAGTCGTTCTATCGTTTCTAAGCTGCCTATGCGGCAGTGAACGGTTGATATTGTGGGCATCGGGTTTGATCGCTTTTCTAAGCTGCCTATGCGGCAGTGAACTGTGAGGCGTCCGCGCTGAGGCGAATAACCCCTTTGTAGTGGCATAGTTAATTTGGCCACCTGATTATAGGTGATATTATCACCCTAAATGATAAACAGGTGACGAAATGAGTAAGACACGC
>JBEVWG010000015.1:0-12524 GCA_040506705.1 Candidatus Thiodiazotropha sp. 6PLUC1 | reverse complement strand
TAACGTTTCTTTTTGAGCTCAGCTGGTGGGGCATGGCCCCACCCTACATGAGGGGTGGTTGGTAGGGTGGGGCCATGCCCCACCAAAACTCGCTGATAATTTATCTCCAGACTCGAAGTCGGACCCAGAACGGATAGGCTTGCTAGAGAAATACACTTGTGATTTTTCGAAGTAAATCGCTATATGGTAGCTCTCGACTCCGCCCCCTTCCGACCTAATACATGGGTAGAAGTTCGAAATCATCCGGCAGACTAAACTGCTCTGCTGACACAGCTGTCGCCGGAGAAAAGTCGATTAAAATCTGCTGATTGTCGTTGATATCCCAGAGTCGCAGGGGCAAGCCTTTATCCCACAAAGTGGTCGGTGCATAGACCTGCATTGCATCGGTACACTCATCCCTAAACGCCATTGGTGTCGCAGCAAGAGTGATTTTGTGTTGCTCTGCCAGCAACTGGAGATACTCTTTTTGTGCGCTAAGACTCTCCTCCATGACACCGGAAACCGTCAACACCTCCTGACAGGGCTGGTCATTCACCAGCATTCGCCAGTGCTTGGGTTTCTGACCCGCCACCATTGGCGCATCTCCCACATCAAGGGCCTGGGTTGTGACCTTCGGTGGGGCGACCAAGGGTCTACCTTTTTCAGCTTTGGGTTTGATCACAAGAGTGGTGCGTTCCTCATAATCGACGCTGTAGATCACCCTTTGACGGCGGTCGTAGAGAATATAGCCATCTATGTTTTCGCCCTGATCGATGCGCATCATCAAGGGAGTAACAAAGATCCTGCTGAGATAGGGCTCCTGGCCAGCCTCTTTGATCTGATACTGCAACAGCTCTGCCTGCTGTTCCCCTGCTGTGAGTGGCGAAGAGAGATGAAGAGAGAGAAGAATCCAGATCATTTTTGATATATACCTGCAGATACTCATTTGCATAGTGCCTCCAATCTCTGCAGCTCAGACTGACTGAATCCGGCATCCAGTCTTGCCTGGTGATGTAGTGGGCAACGGATCTCTCCATTAAGAAAGTTTTCCAGCAGATCAAAATAGGCCTCTTCCGCATTCAGCCCCCTCTGCTCGCAGAGGTAGTTGAACCAGCGACTTCCAAACTGCACGTGTCCCACCTCCTCCCTAAGAATGACTTCCAATGCATCGACTGTCTGCTGGTCATTGATCTCACTGAAGCGGGCCATTATCCCAGGAGTGACGTCGAGCCCGCGGGCCTCCAGCATGCGGGGTACCAGGGCCATTCTCACCAGTGGATCGTGAGCTGTTCGTACGGCCATCTCCCATAGTCCGTTGTGTCCAGGGAAATCACCATAATCGGCGCCACCAGCCTGGAGACGCAACCTCAGCCGTTGAAAATGGTCCACCTCTTCCACCGCCACCTGAATCCAGTCGCTATAGAACTCCGGCGGTAGATCGGGAAAGCGCTGAACCGCGTCCCAAGCCAGATTTATGGCATTGAATTCAATATGGGCGATGGCATGAATCAGTGCCAGGCGTCCCTCATCGCTACCCAGGCCACGCCTCGGTAACTGGCTGGGATGTACCAACTCTGGACGTTGCGGATGACCAGCCTGAGTAATTGCATCAGCATCTGTCCAAGCGGAAAGCGTCAGCTCACCCTCGGCCCAGGCTTTGGCGATCTCTTCAGTCATTGCCATTTTCTCATCCACCGACTCGCACAGCAGACAGGCCCGTGCAGCCAGATAGAGTGATCGCTCTTGATTCATCCTTTTAACCCAATCACTAAATCCATAACATTGGTACCGGTAGGGCCAGTGGTAATGAGATCACCACTGGCAGCAAGCAGTTGACCGGAATCCGCCGCTGCCAGGCTCTTCCCGACATCGAATCCCTCCTCTTGAGCACGATAAATGGTCTGCCCATCCACCAGTGCCCCGGCATCTTGCGTAGGTCCATCGGTTCCATCGGTTCCTATGGAGAGCAGCAGACATGCTGTGGAGTCCGCCAAAACCTCAGCCCCGGCCAGTGCCAAATGTTGATTGCGCCCTCCTCTACCTGGGTTCTCAGGTAGGTTCACTGTCGTCTCACCCCCCCAGATCGTCACGCCAGGAGGGTTTTCGACTATCTGTCTGGCCAACTTCCGCCCGGTACTGGCCGCATCCCCTTCCAAAAACTCTGTTTCCACATTAACTTCGTACCCTAAAATCTTTGCCTGTTCTGCAGCGGCTGCTTTCGCTGCATCCAGATTGGCCACAATGTGCAATTGAGGCGGCTCAAGCAGCGGTTCCTGCAGTGCCCGCTGTTGTGCACCTGAAGCCAGTTTTTCCTTCAGCCAGTCCGGCAATGCGAGGGTGGAGATCCTTTCTTGAAGATCCGCATCCGGGCTGAGTAGCCCTGAGCCTATGGCCGAAGGGATATCACCAGGCACATCGGAAACTGCCAGCAGATAGGTTTCCCGACCATTCAACCAGTTCAATAGCCCTCCCCCCTTGATACGGGAAAGTCCCTTGCGTACCCAGTTCATGGAGACGATATCCAGACCACTGCCCAGCAGCCACTGATTGACGCGCACCAAAAAAGGCAGATCTACACCATCTATCGGCGCTTCCACCAGACTTGAAGCCCCACCGGATATGAGTATCAGCAGGGGTAACTCGCTCTCATCAGACAACAGCTTCAACAGACGCTCTCCAGCCTTCAGGCTGGCACTATCAGGTACAGGATGAGCCGATTCTATCGACTCCCAGCCACTTAGACGGCATAGTTCATGATCCAGATGGTCATATTTGGAAATCACCAGGCCTTGACGAATCCTGCCACCCAGAGCGTCATGAGCACCGAATGCCATCGACTGGGCTGCCTTGCCTATGGCGATCATTCTGACCTCGGTCTGAATCGGATTTTTCTGCAACCAGGCAGCGACTGCAGCCCTGCCTTCCACCCTGGTCAGAGCACGTTGATAGATCTGCAGCAAAGCTTGCCTGGCATCAGTGGTTTTATCGTTATGCAGCATCTGAACAACCTTCTTGAATAGTGCTTAGAGCAACAGATGCTCTTTTGATTTAACCTGGAATCCGCATCCTGGCAACAGAACAGAGTGGTCAACTGCGGAAACTGTGTTTAAGGGCACAAGCAATTAATCGATGTGCCCTTAAGAATGTATCAGGATTTATTCCATGAAACACGGCTACTGAGTTACACTGTGTAATCTATTTCATATCTTGGTGGGAGCAGAGCTTTGGGAAGCATACAGCTGCGTCGAAATTTCAGTCGCAACATTCTGATCCGGATGATTCTCCTGTCCGCAATAATCGCGGCACTCATGGTGTGGAAATTTGAGTTCATCAATGATGTCTATTTCCGTGATCAACTCACCAGTACCGGATTGATCATCAATGGCGCTATTGTCGGTCTGTTTTCAATCGGCATCTTACGCATGATTGCAATTTTTCTGCACTACGCTTCAGAAGAGAATGCACTGATCCGGTTTCTGGGCAATCTGCGGGAGGGTGAAGCCGATCCTCTGAAACGCATCCACAAGCGGGCGATTATCTCTAACCGCTACCGCACCATGCAGGGGCTGCACAAGGCTAATTGCCCAATTAATCATGGCTCCCTGGCATCGACTCTGGTAGCTAGTGAGAGTACCCGTAACAGCTTACCCAAATTCATCAACAACATTCTCATTCTAACCGGTGTTTTTGGCACCATCGTATCCCTCTCCATCGCCCTTATAGGCGCATCTGACCTACTCGCCACATCAATCAATGTCGGCGGTATGGGGATGGTGGTACACGGCATGTCCACCGCACTCTCCACCACCATCACTGCAATCATCTGCTTCATGTTCTTTGGCTATTTCCATCTCAAGCTCAGTGATGTTCAGACCAATCTGATCAGTGCTGTTGAGCAGATCACTGTGAATGAGTTGATTCCCAGATTTCAGGTTCAGACCGACAGCGCCCTTTACGAATTCACCGGCCTGGTACGCTCACTTCAGGAGCTGGTCAACCAGATGAGCAAGTCTCAGGAGACCTTCGAGAATATCGAACAGCGGATGCTCGACTCCCTGGACAGTGTTGAGGAGAAAAACGAAGCCATTCACAACGATCTGTCTGAGATCAAACATGTTCTGAAAATCGGCTTCCGCCTGCACGAGGATGATTGATCGAGATGGACGATAGCTTCATCGATCTGCGTCTCAATAACCAGAGCGCACAGGGCGAAGACAGTTTCTGGCCCTCTTTTACAGACATCATGACTGTAATCGTGATGATTTTCATGCTTGCCATGGTGATACTGCTGCTGCGTAACATGGAGCTGCTGAGTCAATTACGAGCCACCATGGAATCCGAACAGCAGGCAATGGAGCTGGTGCGTTCCACCGATGAGGAGAATGAGACCCTCGAAGAGCGGTTAATCGCACGGGAACATGAACTGACCATGCTGCGCATGCAACTGATGCAGCTGAGTGAACGGTCAGAGGAGCAGGAGGCAGCAATCTCAAGCCAACGCTTTCAAATCAGTCAACTGAACCGTGAGCGGGATGAACTCGACAGCCAGGTCAGCTCGCTCAGTAACGAACGCACCCTACTCAATACCCAGATCACCCGTCTCAGTCAAGAGAGCGATCGGCTGAGAAATCAGGTCAACGAGGCCAATCTCAGCATTAAAGATCTCCGCAGTGACCTCGAGCAGGCAAATACCAGAGAGAGCGCAACACGCCAGGATCTTGAGCAGTTACGGATCACCCTCTCGAGCAAAGAGAAAGAGCTGCTGCAAGCCCTCAGCCTCAATCAACAACATGATGACCAGATAACAGACTTGAAACAGGACTATTCTGAACTCAAGATCCAGTACAACAAACTGTTGCGACCAGCACGAACAGCCAAGGGTAAGACCCTGGTCGAAGTGCGATATACCAAAAAGGGAAAAACCACACGCATAGAGTATAAGGGCCCGAAGGATAGCCGCTTTAAATCCATCTCCCGAAGCAAGCTTGAACAGAACCTAGCTGCCCTAAAAGAGAGACATAATAACCTCTACGTGAAGGTCATTATTCCGAAGAACAGTGGTCTCTCCTACAGTGAAGCCTGGGGCTTCACCAACCACATGCATCAGAAATATGACTACTATTATCAGGAAGAGGCCAAAAAAGAGCGTATTGTCGAATGACCAAAGATGTGAACGCTACCCTCTGAGTAAAGGAATTAACCGTCGACCCAGCAGTCAATAGTATTGGAACTAGTAAGTCTGGAAGTAATGGCAAGCATGAACAGAAATATCAGACGTATAATCTTGATCATCGCCGGAAGCCTGTTCATCGGCAGCTGTGGATCAAAAATCCCCCTTATCATTCGCACCCCTGTCGATGGTGATATCCGGGTCGATGAGGTTCAGCAGGCCCCGCAGCAGTTTGCTGAAGCCCGGGTTCGTTGGGGCGGTGAAATCATATCAGTAGAGAACCTGACAGATGAAACCCACATTGAGATTCTCTCCCAGCGCTTGGGCAAATCGGGTAAGCCCATTACCAGCAGCAAAAGCCGTGGTCGTTTCATGGCCCGCATTGATGGCTTTTTGGAACCTCAGGACTTTCCGAAAGACCGCCTGATTACCGTAGTCGGTCAAGTTGACGGGGTAGTGGAGAAACCTGTCGGCGAGTTTCCCTACACCTATCCCCTAGTGAGAGTAAACAGTTTTCACCTTTGGGCCAAACAGCAGGTCTATAACCATCCCCATTACTACTATGACCCCTTCTACGACCCTTTTTTCTACCCCTACTGGCGCAGAACCCCTTACTACTGGTAGTGGCTGATTATGTCCGCTCGTCTACTGATCCTGGGGCTGTTATTTACTCTTTGGGGCTGCAGCAGTAGTCCGGTGATTGTCACTGCGGATCGAAGCCTGCTCCCAAAAGAGGCTGCTGAAGGGGCTCCCGTTCCTGAGCATGATATTCAGTGGGGTGGGATTATTATTGCCACCAAGAACCTGAATCAGGTCAGTGAGGTGGAGATATTGGCTTACCCACTCGATGATAAGGGAAAGCCCACTACCAGCAGCGCATCAATCGGTCGATTTATTGCCAGACAGTCAGGCTATCTGGAAAGTGGTGATTATGCTTCCGGGCGACTTGTCACAGCCACTGGCCAATTCTCAGAGGTTCGATCCGGGCTGGTAGGTGAGGCCGAATACAGCTTTCCAGTCCTGATTTGTGATCAGTTAGCGCTCTGGCCAAAGGAGCGTGAAGCCCGAGCCCGAGCCAAACCGAGAATTCACTTCGGATTTGGCGCCAGCAGCGGAGGCAGCAGTTATGGTGGTATCGGAATCGGAATTGGTTTCTAGTGTGGTACGTCATACTAGTGTGGCGTAACGTATAAACTCAGCTCTCTTTTTTACCACAGCCTCGACTGAGATTATCTCTTTTTGTGTGCCACTTCATTACGAAGATAGACCGGTAGTGCCTGTTCGGCAGGTAGTGCCAAACCTTCACTAAAATCAGCAGCCGCCAGTCTGGCTACATCCATAGCACTACAGTAGATTTCCGATTTATAACCGAGCAGGGATTGTCCCAATCGTTCCCCTAGCTGAGCACCGTAGACTCCCCAACCGGATCCAGCGCCATACCACTCCTGATCCAGGGGCAGCCGCACCAGATCTGCTGTTGCAACCTGCTCCGGGAACAGTGGCTTCACCAATTCGTTTTCACCAACGCGGTAAACACCCCAATACAACTCCCCCATTCGGGCATCAAATGCAGCCAGCAGATTTGGTTCACCCTTGTCCCTGTAGGCACGTTGTGCCAATGCAGCCAGGGTAGAGACTGGAACCACCGGCAGATCTGCAGCAAAGGCAGCGCCTTGTATTACCCCTGTTGCAATACGAACCCCTGTAAATGAACCTGGGCCACGACCAAATGCCATCGCATCCAGCTGCTTGGGCGTTAATTCTGCCTCAGCCAGCAACTCATCCATCATGCCGAGAATTAACTCACTGTGTCCTCTCGGTTTAATCTCATAGCGCAGTTCCACCTCATCATCGATGAGAAGTGCGGCGGAACAGGCCTCAGTAGCGGTCTCTATGGCTAGTAGTTTCATGATGGGGGCAGAAGGTAGCACGCTGTAAACTGCCAGGCTAACACAATTTAATGGTGATACAGATCGATCGACTCGTGAAAACTCTGAATAAAACAACAGAGTAATCTTATCCAGCACTTCCGATATTATCCCCCCTGCGTCTCTGCATCCATTCCTGCAGGCCCTGCAGCAGATCCCACAACACGGGAATGATGAACAGCGTCAAAGCCGTAGCAGCAGCCAAGCCGGTAACAAAGGTCGATGCCATAGTGCCCCACACCAGCGAATAACTGGGGAAACCTATCGCCATTGGCAGCAAACCGAGGCTAGTGGTAAGGGTGGTCAACAATATGGGACGAAGGCGGATATGAACCCCTTCGATAATCGCTTGCCGTCGTGTCATACCACTGCGATAACGTTTATTGATAAAATCGATTAACACCAGAGCGTCATTCACCACAACACCTGCCACACCAATCACCGCGATAAAACTGTTTACTGTAAACAGGGATTGCGTAATCAGCTTTCCGAACACCACACCAATCAGCGCAAATACAATCGCAGAGAGAATGATCAACGGCTGAAGGTAAGACTGAAATTGAGTCGCCAGGATTACATACATCACCAACACAGCAATAATGAATGCATAGGCCAGTGACTGAAAGGAGCGCTGGGTATCTTCGTGCTCACCACCAAAAGTCACGCTGGCCCCTGGATAGTCATCACGGATCGTCTCATAGTAGGTTTTAACTGCATTCACCACCGCTGGAGTTGATGTTGGCGAACCTTCACGGATATCCGCCTTGAGACTGATGGCCCTCTGTCCCTGGTAGCGCTTGATCTCACCCGATTCATTGTATGCCCTGATCCGCACAAGATCGCTGAGGTAGATAGGCCGGTCTGCATCTTCGATTACCGGGATGTAGAGTACATTCTCAGGCTCATTCAATAGACCGGGATCGATGCGCAGTTTGATGTCGACCTCTTCATCGATATGACGATATTTCCCCACATAGCGTCCATCCAGCACACTGGCCGCCAGCTGCGCTACCTGACTGTTATCGAGATCAAACTCCGCTACCCTTTGTTGATCAACCTGAAGACGAAAAACCCGCTTCGGGACACCCCTGTCATCATTTAAATCGATTAAATTAGGGCCGATATCTGACGACTGCCGCATATAATCCAAAAGCACTCTGGCCAGCGCTGATACCATCTCCACATTCGCCCCTACTACCCGTACATTGATATCCTTACCGCTGGGTGGGCCATCATTTTGGGGATGCACATGGAGTTCATAGCCATCTGTTTCATAGATCGGCTTAAGTTTTTCGCGCATACGTTGCAAGTGTTCCAGAGGGTCATCGAAGGTCTGCTGACTGACACTTGGCATGGTGACGATCACTGAACCATGGTTATTACCATAAATCGGTTCATAGTCTTCATTGAAATACATCCCGGCAAGTCCAGACGCGGCACTGGCCATACCAGGCCCATCCTTCATAACCGTCTCTGCAATCTGTTTCACCCGCTGGTTGACTTCATCGATTGAAATATTACTTGGCCCTACCACGTCGACATAGTAGATCTTGTAGTCATCGGGAAAAAACTGAATCCGCACCAGAGGTACTTTGCCACTGGCTGAAAGGCTGATTATCACAACCGAAACGACAAACAACAAAGTCACAGCGATCACCGATAGTGCCCGATATTGCATGGTCAGATTCAACAACCAGTCGGTAAAACGGCGTGCCAGCCGCATCATCAGATTGTCCCGCTGCAACAGTTTCACTGCATTTTGGGCACGCGGTCCAAAATCGAGATAGTGAATAGGCAATATCAACAGGCATTCGATTAATGAAGCAACAATAGCGAATGTTACCGCTTTCGGAACCAGGGCAAAAAACTGCCCGGTGGATCCGGTCATAATCAGCATTGGCAGAAACGCGGCCACAGTAGTCATGGTGGCGGAGATCACAGGTAACGCGACTTCGGTTGTACCACTGATAATCGCATCCCTCAGCGGCTTACCTTCCTGTACATGCCGGTAGATATTCTCAGTCACCACAATAGCGTCATCCACCACTATGCCGGTGACCAGAACGAAGGAGAACAGGGTGATCTCATTCAGGCTGTTACCGGTCAGATACATAATCAACATCGTGATCATGAATGAGAAAGGAATCCCTATGGTGACCAGTCCTGCATTGCGAATCCCCATGAAATACCAGATGATCAGCGAGACCAGGAAGATACCCACCAACATATTCATTCCCAGGGTGCTTAAGCCATCCTTGATATAGATGGTCGAGTCCTGGGTCAGGACCAATTCGACACCCTGGGCCTTGAGTATGGGGCGAAACTCCTCGACGATTGCAAATACCTCATCCCGAATAGACATGGCATTGCCCTGATCAGACTTGATGACCTTCAAACCTAAAGAGGGTTGACCATTTACAGAAGCGATCACGATTGGATCCCGGGAATCCATTCCCATTCGGGTCACCAGGTCTGCAACATAGAGAAAGCTTCCGTCAGCATCTCGGCGAACAACCGTGGATTGAACTTGCTCCAGGCTGTAAAAGCGTTCATCCATCTTGACCAGAAACTCACCGCTCTGGTTGGTGTATTTTCCAGAGGGAATAGTTTGGTTGGCCCTAGTCAATGCCTGGGCAACCATGTCAAAGCTAATACCGAACTCACGCAATTTATGGGCATCGAGATAGAGATGAAACTCTTGTGTCTGCCTGCCGGAAAACTCTACCTGCTGCACGTCAGGAATCTTCAGAATCCGTGTCTTCAGCTCCTCACCCATCAAGGAGAGTGCTCGATTACTCTGATCACCCAACAGGTTGACTGAAATCACCGGCAACCAATCCTGCACCTTTGCATTCAGTAGCTGTGGCGGATCGACACCATCCGGCAGTTCACTGATGATATTCAAGACTTCGAAGCGAACCTCATTGAAGAGGCTGTCGTAATCAGAATCATCAATAAATTTGAGTCGGACGTTGGAACGTCCGCTAAAGGATGTGGAATTGATCCACTCTACGTCATCAACTTTTTCCAGTGCATCTTCTATCTTACGGGTGACCAGACTCTCCACTTCAACAGGAGAGGCACCGGGATAGACGGTGGAGATAATCACTTCACCGAAACCAAAGTTGGGATATCGCTCTGCTGGCAGTGCGAACAGGGAGATAAATCCCACCACAATCAACACCACAAACATCAGGTTGTAAAAAACCCGCTGTTTCAGTGAGAATGTGACAAGATCACGCATGGGTTACTCGCTACTCACCTGAAACTTGTCCCCTGGCTTTATTTCAGGCGAGGTAACGCGTACCCAACCCTCATCCGGACCATTTGAGCGACCAAGATAGACGACAGAAATTTCGCTGCCATCCGGTCGCTTAAGCCAATATTGTTCGTAGCGCTGCTGTAGTGCACGCTCGGGCACCAAAACAGCCCCGGAACGGGTTGGAATATTTAGTGCGAGTTCAACACGTAATCCGCCCCGGTATGAGGGCAACCCTTTAGAGATTTCCAGTTCGAAATGGATCTTGCGTGACTGTTTGTCAAAAGCGGGGGATACTCGGATCAATCTTGCGGGTATCTCAATCTTCAAATCTGGCAGAACTACTTTGAGACCTGTTTTCTGTTGCGCCAATAGCGCCTGATACTCCGTCATGCTGGCAGCAAATGGCGCTACAAGTCGACTGTAGTCACCGACCTCAACTACCGCTTCACCAGCGTTAATCCATTGACCAGGTTCAACGAATCGGTTTATCACCCGCCAGCCAGTTGGTGCAATGATGCAAAGTCTTTGTTTGCGTTCCAATAAAATGTCTGCTGCGATTGAGAGGGAGTTGAGTTGGGTTTCACTCCTATCCAAATTTCGCTGAGCGCTATCCAGCTGACTTTCAGAAGAGCTGTTTTTCTTTACCAATTTACTATAGCGGACAACTTCCTTGCGATAATAGGCCCTATCGACATTTAGAGCTTCCTGCTCAGCGCGATTGGCCCTCAGATCAAGATCCAGATAGGTATCATCCAAGCAGGCAAAAGCCCTCCCCTTGCTTATAGTGTCACCGACATCCCCGTTTACCGTGACCACACGCCCAGCCTGTTCAGCGGAGAGAACCAATCTGGAATGCGCACGGGTGAAGCCTGACTGGATTCCCCTCTGTACTGCCATCTTGGCCATCACCAAATTCTCAACTGCGTAGAGACTAGAGAGTGGAAGAGACCCACATAGAATTATTAACAGAAAACTAAATCTCATGGCAGCTCTATTCCCATCACTACAAGTAAGCGAATCACCTTAAAATCATAACTCATTACTGCCCATTGGTAATGAATTGGCTGTCATCTGAACCACCTGTCAACTTAAAGCACCAGTTATTATTACCATAGTAGATTTGTGGATATAGACACATACATGACATATTTCACTGGTTACAATGGTTTACAAATCATGGCGTTGTTTGACTATACTTATGCAGTGGTTTTCAGCTAACTTTATGTACAATATAATGAAAGTGGTACGCAAGGCATGATAGGGAAACGAAACAGTATCAAATAAATTCATAAGTACTTTCAGACGCTTTCGATTAATTCTGCACCCCTTGGGTAACGGAAATAAACGTTCAGATATTGTGAAAGGATCTGCCATTAAGCTACTTTTGTATAGCTTTTCTAACCAGAGCTGAAACTATTCAGAGGTCAGATAGCGATTAACCAATGGATCTTCAGGTAAAGCAGACCCAATTTACCAAAACTTTCATGACATTTTTTATTGGGTCGACTAATCAATACCAGCCTTACTTCGAATCACCTGGAGACAGTTGATTCAACCCATTTGAGTAAGGCGCTTTAAATCGAATTTTTTAGTGATTGCAATGTAGCAACGCCGATGTGTGCTTATACAATCACCATAGAGATACAGCTACCAAGGGATCGGGTATTATTTTCACTGGATGAAGCCTGTATTTTTAAATAAAGCTTGGAGGCTGACATGTGGATTTTCTATAAGCATCTACCCAGAAATGTGACTCTGAAAGAGGTGCAAAAGGTTACTATCAAGGGCGCTCGTAATGGTTGGTCGCCTTTCGGACTATTAAAAAAGCCAAATATTAAACGTTCAAAAATCATCAGAATAAAGGATCTTCAACAAGACACCTTTGAGTATCATGCGATTGTTCAAGTAAACCCAACTTCAATCACCGATACCATTATCGAGAATCTTGACGGCAAGACAGTGAATGGCCTCTATCTAAGACCCCATCGCTATCATCGTAGATTTACCAATAGGGATAGACGGACAATGCGTGACGGCCTTCATCAGGAAGATGAACGACGCAAATCTGACAGACGCAGAAACAACCTGATTACCCGGGTCGTGGAGATCGACTGAGGCCAAGGATGATTGCTGTTCAATTTATCTTCACATTATTCTGAAACCTACCTGCTTGGCAGACTAAGGC
>JBEVWG010000048.1:0-13849 GCA_040506705.1 Candidatus Thiodiazotropha sp. 6PLUC1 | reverse complement strand
CTATTGGGTGAAGCCACGAACGCTACAAGTATTTGTGAAAAATCTCAGCGCACCCTGCTGCGTTGTCGTTCTTGTTAAGGGAATAACCATTAACTGCAAACGACGCCTTGCCGGGCACGCCGAGATTTCCCACAAATACATGTTCAACTGCGGATTCTAAGTTTAAGTTGATCGAATGGGTTGGTTTGGATTAGTGCAAAGATGAAAACTTTAGTTGTCTCAATTATTTTGATTTTCGCGGCCTTTCTGATATGGCCATATAGTGCAGTTTACCGATTGGAGCAGGCGCTGGTAGAGGATGATCATCAAACACTCAGTGAAATGATTGATGTTGAAGCAGTGAGGGAACAGATCAAGCGAAAACTGAATAAGAATGTTGAAAGCAACATTGGAGATGTATCAAACGGATTTATTGATTGGCTGCAGAGTGGCATTCAACGCTTAGGTGCCAACGCAGTGGAAGAGATGGTGGATCTCAATTGGGTGATCAGGCAATTGCGCTCTCATAACCGTACCACTGACCAGGGTGGTATCTATGATCAGTTAAGCTACGCTTTTTTTGACGGTCCCGACAGATTGCTGCTGCGAATTGGTGAATTGGGTGAAAAACCTGTACATGTTCATTTGAGTCTGCAAGGTAGCAACTGGCGTATCACAGCAGTTTATAATTGAGGCGGCTCTGAATGGTACAGAATCTATGACGAGGTACATAGCGGGTCATAATCGCATAAAGCTCAATTGATCAGGGATGAAATGGGTCTAAGCAGGTCGCTAAAATACCCTACAGAGTTGAGCTGTTTGCTGTAACTACAGTGTGACATGTTTACGCCGCACCACTGCTCAGTGATTAGCCTGGATTGACAGTGTAACAGATTGATTATAAAAGGAATTTAGGGATGATTTAAGGATAAGTCTGTTAGCTGGCCAACTATCACAGGCAAGCGTGAGCAGCCACTCGATCCTGGGGCCTGTCAAAATGCTAAAGATAATGTGAAATTGGCCGATCTTAGATGCTGAAGCACGGTTCTACCGCCTTCAAAATCTATAGAGTACGATAATAAAAGTAGATAGCGATCAAGCACATCTACTTAGGAGAATTTAGGGAATCGAAAGATGGCCGAAATCAGTTTCAATCAAGCCCTTTTCGACGTATGTCCAACCGGGATGCTGGCAATTGACGATGAAGTCTGCATACGCTGGATCAATCCTGCATTAGAAGAGATGTTGAGCCTCTCGGTTGATGAGTTGGTGGGCAAGGATAAAAATACCCTTCCCGAAGGGTTGCATGCGCTGTTTGACGAGACAGATATGCTTCACCTGTCGCTCAATGGCGATGGTGAACGTTGGTTGCGCAGGGAGGTGAGGCAGGTAAATGATGGATCACAAGAACCCCTGAGACTCCATTTCTATCAGGATATCAGTCAGCAGGTTTTAGCTCAGCGGGAAAGCGATGAGCTGCGTAAACAAGTTGAGGATCTGACCATCACTGATGAACTCACCAGTATGGCAAACAGGCGGGCTACACTGCAGGCACTGGATACCCAGGTCACACGCAGTCGTCGCTACGGTAACCTGTTGACCCTTTCCGCTGTGCGGTTGACTCACCCCGACGGTGCAGGGTCCAAGCTTACAGATCACTCTATTTTGGTTTTGGCGCAATATCTACGTGAGAGGCTGAGATGGGCTGATGTGATCGGTCGATTTGAAGATCAGCTGTTTCTTTTGCTTATGCCTGAAACCAGTAGAGAGGATGCGGAAAGTTTGCTGCAACAGATCGTCCAGGAGTGCCAGGAAGGCGCTTTGAAGGATCTGGGTGACGATCCACTTCCCATATTGGAGATTGGGGTTGCTGCATGGAGCAAAGGTGATGATCCGCAGCGCTTGATTACCCGCACCATAGAATCGATCTGATATACACCTCGTCATAGATTCTATGCCACTCCTGCACCCCAAGGGTACTTCCTGCGGGGCGTGGGGCAGGCCTTGCGGCTAGCCCTTTCCAGACTCGCTGAAAGGTATAGAATCTATGATGAGGTAGCCTGGCAGGCAGAGTTGAGGATTAAGGACGTACAGCTTGTACTGCAGGCTTAATCCTAGATTCCGCAGTGTACCGCTCCATTACTGATAGTAACGTGCGGATTCAGATGAAAAAGTGTTCACTAGGATAATGCCTGACACTCAACGTATCAGCTTCGATGATGGTATCAGCCGAAAAGAGCTGAATGCTGTTCAGCAGCGTTTTTTACGGCTGCATAAGCAGCGCTTGCGTAGAATATATCAGGAGTTACGCCCCAGCCAGCAGGAGTTTCTAAATCTTCTGCCTCTACTTTTCCACATAAACCACCCGATGCTGCCAGGTTTTGTCAGTAGTGACACGGTTACTGGTATACCTGATTACACACCATCGAAAGTGGCATTGGAAACGGCTGCAAAGCTGAGCCGCAGTTTTAAATACAAGAAGCGCGCTCAGCGTGTCTACCATATTCACGGTCTCTACCTGATGGGTAGTACAGGGACTATTGGGCAATCATTTGGTAGTGATTTTGATGTTTGGCTATGCCATGACCCTGCCCTCGATGCAGTGCAGCGTGATCAGTTGCAACAAAAAGTGGCATTGATTGAAAAGAGTGCCCTGGAATTGGGTTTGGAGCTGCACATTTTTCTCATCGACCCTGAGCGTTTCCGTCGAGGAGAAAAGGCCCACTTGTCACGGGAGAGTAGTGGAACGACGCAGCACCACCTGTTGTTGGAAGAGTTTTACCGAAGCGCTGTACTACTGGCTGGTCGTTATCCTCTTTGGTGGCTTGTTCCTCCTGAGCATGAGCCAGAGTATCAATCCTATGTTGAGTACCTGCTTTCTCATCGCTTTGTTAAATCGAGTGAGGTTTTTGATCTTGGTGGACTTAACCAGGTAGAGGCTGGAGAATTTTTTGGTGCAGCCCTATGGCAGCTCTACAAAGGCATAGAATCCCCCTATAAATCGATACTAAAGATCTTTCTCATGGAGGCTTACAGCCACCACTATCCCCGTCCAAAGTGGTTGGCGCAACAAGCGAAAGAGGCGATCTATTCTGGTGAGACTGATATCGATATGCTCGATGCCTATCTTTTGTTGTACCAGAAAGTCGAGTCATTTTTAAAGCAAAACAAAGACCATGACAGGCTGGAGTTGGCCCGAAGATGTTTCTATTTCAAGGTAGGAGAGCATCTCAGTCAGGTAAAAAAAGGTGATGAAAACTGGCGTAGCCGTCGGATGTTGAAACTGACTCGACAGTGGGGATGGGGACAGACACAACTGCAGATGTTGGATACACGTTCTGAGTGGAAAATAGATCGAGTAATCAAAGAGCGAAATGCACTGGTCGGAGTCTTGACCCGCAGTTATCGATTACTCACAGACTTTGCAAGAAAGTTTGCCAAAGAGAGCCATATCGACCCTCATGAGCTCAATCTGTTGGGGCGAAAACTCTACACTGCTCTGGATCATCGCACGGGTAAAATTGACCATATCAATCCAGGCATCTCAAAAAACCTCTCAGAAGATGATCTCTCCCTCTACCATCGTCCGACCAGAGATGGCAGTGTTGCTTGGATGCTCTATAGAGGTACTATTGACGAAGATATACTGCTCGATCAAAGACCAATAAAAATTTCCAGCAATCTGATGGAAATCCTGATTTGGAGCCATGTAAATCAGGTCTGGTCAAGGCATACACGAATTGTCCTGGTTTCCGGTGATAGTGAGCTTACGAGAAAAGAGCTACTTTCACTTCAGCGTAGTGTAGTTAAACTCTTTCCTGACTACATGCCGCCAACGGCAGGTATGAAAACCTTGGCCAATCCTGCTTATGCCGAAATGGTTGGGTTGTTCCTGAATATAGGAATTGACCCAATGGAACGCTTGACCAAAGAAGGTAAACAACTGACCAGTGAGCGTCATGATCCATTGAGTTTTGCTTCAGCCAGGATCAATCTCGTAATCAATTTGGAAAAGTTGGTTCACACCAGTTGGGGTGAGCTTTTGATAACCGAGCATAGTGGTGCGGACGGTTTAGTGGATGCGTTATGCAGCATCCTCAATATGCCTTCCAGTGAGAGTAGTGGCTTACCAAGTATCAATGCCTATAGCTACTCCTGTGCGCGGGGTAGCCAAATTGCACAAAGGGTAACAGAGCTTTTTAATCACGTTGTTGCACAATTTAAAAGTAAAAAATTAGAAAATGGACGATATCTTTTTCGGTTGGGTACGGATTTCTTCATTGTCCAGCAGCAGGAAAAAGGTTATTCGTGGCGAAGTGTTGAGTCCTTCGACAGTATGTTGGACGAATTGATGCAGCCACAAGAGGTGTATCGTCCCTTGGGATTTGACCCGGAAATTATGGCAGACAGTCCATATCCGGTGCTCTATGCCCACAACAGACAAGATGTAATTCAGCTGTTTTTTGAACTGACACCACAAGGGATAGATATCTATATACTTGATGAGCAGGGTTCGTTGTTTAAGCAAAGATTAAGTGCAGATAGTCCACGCTTCCTGATGTTGCAGCAACGTCGCTTTCTGAACAGTCTGCAACAACTTAGAAATCTGATTTTAGTCAGTGAAAGTGATCTACTGACTGAACCGGAATTTTTTGAATTGAAAAGAGGAAAAGAGAGTAAATGGCACGTTAACCTGCGTAGTGTTCCACTGAAGAGATCTGATGACTATATGGAAGTGGTGTTGGTTGCTGACAGCGCCGAGTCTGATGCAAAACTTGTCTCCTTGATTTGTGGAGAGAGAGAGTTTACGCAAATGGAGTATGGCCGTGCGCTCTATGCGTCAGTAGCTGAATATATCAACAGTTTCAGAAAGGGCGATGCTAAATATCCCGTCTATCTGACTTCAGTTCGTCTTAGCGGTATTCAGACGCCACAGGCTTTGGAAACAGTCAACCTGTTGAACCTTAAAAAGCGAGTAGAGCTGAGACTGAATCAAGCAGTTTGAGTTTAGTCAGAAAAGTTACATCTGTCGCTTGGAGATAGAGTTGATCCAGGGTTATCAAAAAAATAGTATTGACTCCTCAACTTTCTATATTAATAAGTTAATGAAAAGCAAGGCCACTTTTTAGTGGGGAGATAACATATCTTTCTTACCGTGCAAGTCACTATTCAGCCACATGAGAGAATAACTTTGTTGCTTCTTGAATAGACCTAAGATGTAGGGTGCGGCCCTGCCGCACCATAAGAGCGTCTACTCCACCGCGCTCCAATGTGCCTATTTGTGTCCGTTAAGTTGAGCTGGCTTTTGATATGTTTATTAGCTGGTTCTCGTTTTAGTTGGGTATGGTGCGGCAGGGCCGCACCCTACATCAGAGGCTCTTTTTATAATTCAGCTGTTCTGCCATTCAAGTTCGAGCCTAGACTCTATTTTTTTCAAACAACATGCCACTATTTCGCCCAGACCTGGGCGAGTCACTTCTCTTTATCGATAAAAAAACCCGCAATGTTATTGCGGGTTCTTGATTACAGAGGTCTGTAAAATGATTTAGAGATTATTTCTAAATCAGCTTTTTCTGTATCGTTGAGATAATCTCACACCTAATAGTCCAAGCCCAAGTAGTGACAGTGTTGTAGGTTCAGGTACTGAGTTGAAACTAACATTAGCTCGAGAATTTATGCTGACACTGTAATCGCCATAGCGGTTGTTGTAGTTGAAACCCGAGAGAGCCTCACTAAAGCTGAAATGAAAGTCTGACACAGCCAGAATATAGCTGCCTGCATTCAAGACTCTGCTAATAAGTGAGTTTAAGCCAGGGCCACCATCATCATTGCTGGCAACATAGTCAGATGCACCCAATGAGCCGTCGTTTTCAAACAGATAGATCTGGGTGTCAAAGTAACCAGAGTTAACTGCAATATTTGTTCTGGCTCTGGCATCCTGATCAAAAATCATATATGACACCGAACCAGCTCCACGTTGAGTAATGTCACCAGTACTCGAAATGAAATTAGCTGAGCTGGCTAGTGGAAGTAGCATTAACAACCCAAAAAGTAATTTAGGTACGATATTCATCAAAGTATCCTTGAATAAAGCTTACAAATTATCAGCTAGCAGATGTTAGCTAACTTGCTGGTTAATAGCATGAAATGTGCCAGGAACATTAAAATTACACTGTTTCAATAGCTTAGCGCCGATCTAAACCTGCTGTTCAGGGCGGCTGGATAGATAAATGTAAAATATTTCGACATCCACTTGAAGCAGGATAGTCTGGAACGGTAACGGCTTATGTAAGACTTGTTAGTCTGCCGACTCTGTCAGCGTTTGATTTTGCGCAGTGTTCTTTCAGTCCAGAATTTATTTTTCAGATTACTGTTAAAGGTTACGACCTTGCGTGGAATTACAGCAAGACTCTCTTTTCCAGTCTTTAAGTCAAGGCCATACCAGTATTTCCAGAATAGTGCTCTTGGATCACCCTCTTTATCGGTATTTACCAGTCCCCAGTCTCGGTCGATGATCTTGATAAGCTCACCATTTTTATAATAGAGCGTTCGGTAGTCAGCAAAGCTTTTTGTGTCGACATAGCTGATTCTGTAGTCATACCACCAATCATTGAAATTTGTTGTACTTTTGAGGCCATAAACTTCTTTGTTCATGTGCCTGCAACTGCGTTCTGGAATGTGCCCGGCGTTGCGTGAAATCTCACCCTCAAGGCTATCTATGGTGCCCAGGCAGGTACGCATTTTCTTTTTTCCCAGTAACTCATGAGTCTCATCACCAGGTTTACGCAACATAACATCACCAAAGGTAAAGACGCTTCCTCCCCAGGCATCTTCATAACGTGGCTGCGCAAAGCGTCTTATTTTCCTCAGTTTAGGAAGCCATGCCATGTAATCCTTGTTTTTATCTTCATCTCTATATTCAGTAATCAGCATCCCGGTGCCACGAAGATTTCCCGAGTGAAAAATCGCCAGGTCACGGGATTGGATAGCATCACTCTCCTTATACCTGTTGTTGAGATGACGTTCCACGGAAGTGAATTTTGGGCTACCGTATTCCGATTTGTTGACAAGCACGCTAAGTGTTCTGCCTCGCCTTTTGATAGAGAAATTATCGAAGCTGTAGAAGTGGTTGGCATAGTAAACCTGATCAGCCAGCTCCTCTGCAGTTATATCTGAGTCAGTTAGTGGATACTCCAGGCTACGGTCTACTCCGGCAAAACTCTGTAAAGAGATAAGAGTGAGAGGTATTGCCAAAAAGATGATATGAAAAAGAGAGTGCTTACGGCTGTACATTATACTTCTTCCCTACAATAGCTAACGGGTATATCGGCTGGTACGTGACTGTTGTTTCATCTCTTTGGTGTATTTAAAGATGTCCTGTTTCACGCGATCTAAATCGCCTGTTGCCAGGTAGTCCTGATGTAGCTTGTTTTGATATTCAGCGGTTAATTTTTTATAGAAGATATAGCTGCCAGGTGATTTTGTCCTTATATGTTCAGAGAATCCTTGAAGGTCTACAACTTGAGAGGACTCATTCTCGTCATCTCCAAGCCACATTGAGTTGGCTGGGGGGTGGAACTCATTGGTGCTGAATTCTGCTGCATCTGCTTTGACAGCATCGATATACCCGGTATCCATGGCATAGGCGCGATTTAGAAATAAGAAAACAGCTAACAGGCCAAAAAGTAGGGTGGCTGCCAAGCGCATTGGCTGAAATATCATTAGAGAACTCCTTCTATGATCCACTGTTCCAAGAGTTTTAATTGGTTCCTGACCGGATTATCCGGTGCATGGTCCGTGTTAATTATTTTGAGCTTTTCAGCTCTCTTGTATTTATCTTATCAGCATTGATCGGCAAGCAGTTCAGTTTCTTAACACTTTTTATTTTAATATGCACCCTTGGTCAGGGTAGTTACGAAACAAAGAGGAGATGGTATTGATGGCGTCAGTGCTATGCGACTGGGTGGTGCTAATAAGATAAGATTTATATGTCGTAGCCGAACAGGCGCAAGTTATCTCTAAATACGTTGGTATACTCGCTCTGTAGTTGTGGAGGTAGTTCATATTTCCAGCGCGCTACTGACTTTTGAACGGATTTGCTGGTGATATGCTGACGCTGAGACTCAGATAGCTTATGCGTCTCCTCTGTAACAACTTTCAGAATCTCTTCACTGCAGGGTATTGAGAGAGCAGTGAATAGAGACCTAAGGGTCGATCTGGTGTTGAGTAGAAGATCTTCGTAGTGGAGCAAATAGGTGTTGTTGTGATTCTGTTTGTAGTAGGCGCTGAATTCGGCAACTTCTTTGGTCACATTTTGATATGCTGTTGTTTTCTCCTTTTCAATATCGCCACTACTTTTACCCTTAGCACCGAAATGTAGTGCTGATAAAACCATGTCCCTAAAATCACGGACGAGCACTATCTCTCTTGCCTCTGGGTAGAGCTCTCTGACCGCTGAACTGAGTTGTCGACAGGTAGTGCTCCCGTCACCGGAAAAATAGGGTATTTTTTCCGCAAAGAGTTGAGGTGAAGGCAGCTCTTGCTCTTCAGCAATAGAGAGGTAGTAGTTCTCAACCGCCTCCTGGCAGAAGCTCATAACCTGACTGTAGTAGACCTCATTGAACCAGGATTGACGATGTTCGTTAGAGAGAAAGTCCCGATTGAATCGCTGTTGGTCAATCTGGGTTAAGTTATTGTTTGTTGTTAGCAGCTGTTGTGACACCAGGTGTAACCAATACTCCAGTGCAAAAGTCTCATAGGGGTGTTGATCTGCAACAACAATAGCCGGATGCTTTGCCAGCAACTGCATCAACCAGGTCGACCCGGTTCTTCCCAGGGTGGTTATGATGATCGGCTGCAGTGCAGGTTTAAATGAGGTTTTGGTATTGGAGCGCTCTAATTTTATTTCAGCAACCGGAATGGTCTGGCCACTATCAGTGATGGCGGTGATCGATAGGTCTGTGTTTTCAGGTAGACCCAGTGTCATCAAGCTGGTTGAGAAGCCACAAAGGGGATTAATCGAACTGTCATGAAAGTGCTCTGCCACATCAGGACGCTCTACCGAAAGTTCGATTCTATGAATGCTATACGAGGCTTCATCCCTGTTTATCGTGATTTCAAGCTGTTTGATATCGACTCTATTGCCAAGGATCCAACCAGAGATTTGAATCTTATAACTAGAACCGGAGTCACCCAAGGTGGGCGTATCAAGATGAAAACCCCTTATATGGATATCATCGGTAGTCGCTATCTTTAGGATTTTATAAGACAAAACTATGATATCCCTGTAGTGCGGCATCACTTTTGCAGGCCACTTTTTGAGTGTATCTTATCGCTGTTTATTTTGTGACGTAGATCACAGTATACCTTTGGTCATTTGCCTTTTCCATGTTTCAGGTCACGCAGAGGGTGTAAGCAAATAAGAGTGCTGCCCTTAATTCCGGATTTCGCTGCGGATGACAGATCAATCCTTGCAGGGAGTGGTGGGGTAGGTAGGAGAGGCGAGTAGCGCCAATCACTCACCCAGCTGAGTCAGTGATTGACGGTCTAAAGTGATTACAAGACTCTCAGGAGTCGGTAGCGTCCTGATAAGATTGGTTGAGTCTCAGTCTCATTATTTCTGGGGAGGCGTTGCAAGACCCAGGTACTCGATTTCAAATACCAATGTCTCATTGGGCCCGATCTTTTTGCCCGCTCCTTTTACACCGTAAGCCAGTTCGGGTGGCATGACAACACGCCATTTAGCACCTGGTTGCATTCTGCTGATCGCTTCCCTGAAACCGGGTACAACACCGTTCAAACTGAATTGGGTAGGTTTACCGCGAGAGTAGGAACTATCGAACATCGTGCCGTCGATCAGGGTGCCTTTATAGTGAACCTCTACCTTGTCTTCAGCCTTGGGAGATGGGCCATCTCCTGGGGTAAGTACCTCAAACTGTAAACCGTTTTCAAGCACAGTCACGCCTTCACGTTTGGCATCCTCTTCCCGATATTTTTTTCCTTTTTCAAGATTTTCCTTGGCCAGTGCATTTTTAACTTCTTTGAGCTTATCGAAGTGTGCTTTCAGTGCTGCTTGCATCTCTTCTTGTTTGAGCTGAGGTTGCTTCTTTTGCAGAAAGTCGGAGACAGCTGCAGAAAAAGCATCAATGTCTAAGTTGGTGGCGTCCTGTGCCACAAGCATCTGCCCAATTTGTAAACCAACCGCATAGCTATACTTCTGTTGTTGGGTTTCCAGTTCAGCTGCATAGCTGCTCTGCGCTAGAGATAAAGCCAGGACTGCCAGGATCAAGAGTTTTAATTTCATAGTGTTATTTTACCTGTTTAGTGGATTTACAAAGCTTTCTATGACCCCTGGATGATAACAATAGTTCGACCGAATGTGTCACTCTGAGGGGCAGGCCGCTCTATTCTGAGGACCTCTGTTTCTGGCTGTCCTCTGGAGAGAGGGATTGGGCAATGACATAGGCAGGTCTTCGTTTGACCTCCCGGTAGATCTCCCCAATATATTCGCCGATGAGGCCAAGTCCCAGCAGGATCATGCTGCCCATGGCGAGGATAAGCAGAATGACAGTTGGAAACCCTGCTTCAGCATAGCCTTGCCACTGATACCAGAGTGTTTGCAGTGTCAGACCGATGCTGAAAAGAACCCCAATGGCACCCAGCCAGGTGACAATCCTCAGTGGTACCGAAGAGAAGCTGATGATGGTTGAGCGTGCCAGGCCCATTAAGCGACCCAGGCCCCAATGGCTCTCACCAGCATTTCTTGCCGGTGGATCGAATTCGATGGCTACAGCATCAAAACCAAGCCAGGTTGTGAGACCACGGAAAAATCGGCCCACTTCCGGCAGGGAGATATATTGATCGATGACAGATCGGTCGAGTAACTTGAAGTCGCTGGCGCCATCCATGTTCATACCACTGGAAAGGTTGAATGTCTGATAGTAAAGCCTGGCGCCAAAACGTCGCAGATATGATTCATCCTGGCGTTTGCGTTTGACTGCCTCAACCAGCTTCACCTTGCCGTTATCCCAGAGATCAATCATTTGTGGAATCAGTGGTGGTGGATGTTGTAAGTCCGCATCCATTACTATGGCAGCCTGGCCTGCGGCACCGCGAAGTCCGGCCAGAATGGCAGCCTCTTTGCCAAAATTTCGACTGAGGCGTATCGCTTTAATGGGGATCTGACTGCTGGATGAAAGAGTCTCGATGGCCTCCCAGGTACTGTCTGTGGAGCCATCATCGATGAGTACCGCTTCGAACTCTGTATCACAGGGTGCAACACTCTTTTCCAGACTCTGCCAGAACTGTACGAGGCCGGAATGCTCGTTATAGATTGGAACAATCAATGAGATCAACATGTCTGGCTCCGGCTCAAGAGTTGAAAATATAGCGCCTCATCGTAACAAAGTTAATGGCGATGATAATAGCTTCAGTGATTATCTTTGAAGCAACAGGGTGTAGTTGCAGCAGGTCAACGAAAAGCAATAGTAAGATAATGCTTAGACTATAGGAGACAATCCACAGCAAAAGGTATTGAAAAAGCTGTTGCCGAAGCGTTCCCATGCCAAAAGCGTGATCATCAAAAACAATGGTTTTGTGACCGATGAATGCGATCAGCGCGCCAACCACTCTGGCTGCAGTCTGCGCGGCAATGATGCCGATAATGGGGTAGAGGAAATAGAATACCAGGAAATCCACAACCCAGGATGAGCCGCCAACGACCAGATATTTTAGAAACTGATGATCCAGCAGTTTTTGGCTTAATGCTTTTAGTGAATCAAGATTCATGGTTGGGTTGAGAGCAAGTCTTGGCAATTGGTGTTGTTGTCACTAACGAGCAGGCGCAATGGGGTGTGGGCGGAGCGTATCAATAGACAGCTTTTTTCAGCAGCACTATCTGCAGATTCACTTGATCTGTAGTCGAGGGTCACATGAAACTTAAATCTCTTTGAGTTTTTTTTGTGGGCGCCATCAAGAGTGACTTTAAAGGCTTTCGGGTGTTGAGGCGTAATCAGAATCAATTGATGCTCCTGATCCCCTGGTGGGTGCCTTGAAATACCGCTTAGTCGGACTCTCATGTCACTGGTTTTGTCTACCCTGAGTGACCCCTCTCCAGCCTGGAAGAGAGGTGGATAGGGAGGAGAGATAGGTAGGATAGTCAGCTTTGGTGGTTTGAGCTTGGAAGCCTTTTTAGGCGTAACCTCATGGGAAATATTTCGCATGCATTGGCAGGCTTGGTCATAAGACCAAAGGTTTTTCTCTGTGGTGTCCACAGTGGCCAGGCTTCGGGCACTGACCAGTATGCCAAGTTTTTTCGCTTCATCCCCTTTAATCCGGGCCTGGGCATATCTGGCGCCATTCAGTACCGTATCGAGATAGTAGGCATCCTTGATCTCAGCTGAATAGAAGGTCTGGCTGGAAGGGGATTCCAAAAAAAACTCATAAACTGCATCAAATTGAGCCAGTTTAGGGGTTAGTTGCTTCTGCACCTGCAGTGCTTGTGTGCCCGCCAAAAGAATAAAAATGGTCGCGATCAGGGTTTTTAAACCGATATTCAATCTGGGTAGACGCGCCAAAGTGGCAGCCAGAGTCATAGCAAATAGCCACCATGGCAGCAGCAGGTAACGGTTCGCCTGAGTGATGCCCGGAACTTGCGTCAAAGGGAGAAGAGGCAGCAGTACCGCCAGAAGTGCGACAACGAGCAGGGTAACGTTCAATTGTTTAGATTTGGCCAGAGAAGCAAGTAGAACCACGAATATAAAGATTGCTGCCCAGGGAAGGTAGGGGCCGGCAAAGAGTAAGTCAGGTATTGCTGAATAGTCGAGCAGGGCATCAGAGAGTGAAAATGAGCGGCCACCCGCGTCATAGCCCCCTACGAAAGAGCCGAGTACAGCCAAGCGCCAGAACATATAACCGATAGACCAGGCGAACATCGGCAGCGCCTGATAAATACGGGTAGTGAGTCTCTCATGTTGAAAAAAGATCAATACGAAAGGCAGGGGGAAATAGACCTCTTTGCAGGTGGTAGCGAGGATGTAAAACAGTGTGGAAAGAGCGGTGAGTAGCCACTGCTTTCTATCCAGATTGAGCCGATAGGCAGCTACTGCAAGGATGGTAAAAAAGAGTCCGGCAACATAGTGGCCAACCATCAGTTGTTGTGCAACAAACAGGCTGGGAACCCCGGCAAGGAATAGAGCAGATCCGAGAAAAGCAATTAGTGGAGTGGCCCAAATGCGCAGCAGGAAATAACTCCCCAGGGCGCAGCCGGCAAGAGTCGCAAGATGCTGAAAATAGAAACCCTTTGGACTCAGTCCGAATAGCCATAGATTGATATCGAAAATCAGTGGGTTCGAGGGCGTCAGATTGTTTAAAGAGTAGCCCCGGGTAATTGCGGGATTAAAAAAATAGTCGAGCGGTGAGAAGCGGCTGGCATAGTCGAGCAGCCAGCCATCATCAAAGCGCCAGTTGCCTGAAAGGGCGTTCAGGTTAAGCAGGAAAGTTAGTGCCACCAGGCCGAAAATAGCGGCGGCGGTGATCAGGTTGTGGCGAAGTGACACAAAATCGACCTTAGATACTCTTTTTTAGCGGCATTGAAGCATTATCGTATTGGAAAGAAACCGTAACATGAACAGAATGGCAAAAGCGACTCTCCTGCATTATCGCCACGCTCAAGACAGTCATGCCAGTTGATCGATTTTCCTGCTCTTCTCGCACGTATTAAAACGGAATATCAAGAGGCGTACTGATCGAGTTTGCGTAGGGTGGGGCCATGCCCCACCAAGTAGTCAACTAGTGAGGGAGGTGGCAAGTTTCGAAGTGCCTGCAGGGGTTGGAAATGATTTCCTCAGGATGCGGCTGATGCACATCAGCC
>JBEVWG010000085.1:0-14238 GCA_040506705.1 Candidatus Thiodiazotropha sp. 6PLUC1 | reverse complement strand
TTTTGCGACACGGAGAGTGTTTGTAAGCGTGCTTCAGGGTTAATGGGGCAGGGCGCACCCTAAGCAAATGCGTACGGTAGGGTGGGGCCATGCCCCACCAAAAGTGGTTGGAAGCAGACAAATAGCGGATGATCACTCAAGATTTTGAATGAAAATTTCTTCAACTTATCACTATTTCCCAGCTTATATGGTGGGGCATGGCCCCACCCTACGAATTTTGCGACAGCGTCTGTTAAGGGAGAGTGCTTATGGGCTTTTGGGCACCATCAGGCTTGCTTGAAAGGTGGTACTTCTAATTTGAATGAACAGCCATCTGCACGTTCAATCCATGACCATATCAAGGTTTAGACACTCTAGCTGAGTATGGAGGGTAGTCGGTGAATTTTTACCTGCCTATGGGGATAGCTGAAGATTAAAGTTAAGCGTTAACTTCATTTGAACTGATCTGCTGCTTATTTTCATGCTCAGGTACAAGCTGATTGAGCAGATATCGTAGTCGTTCACTATCGATCGAGTCACTCGCTTCGGTCATCTCGCGCATGATCTGTGACAGCCACTCCCAGTCGACCTGACGATGATGTGCCAGCAACACTTTTTTATGACCGGTTTTCTCAAGCTGCTCTTTCTCATGAAACAGCTCTTCATAGAGTTTCTCGCCTGGCCTTAAGCCGATATATTCTATCTCTATATCACTGCCCAGCGTACGTCCGGAGAGATGAATCATCTGTTCGGCCAGATAGCTGATTTTAATTGGCTCACCCATATCGAGTACAAAGATCTCACCCCCTTCTCCCATCACCACCGTCTGCATGATCAACTGGCAGGCCTCGGGTATGGTCATGAAATAGCGTTCCATGCGGGGATCGGTAACGGTAACCGGCCCGCCATCCTCGATCTGTTTGCGGAACAGGGGAATGACACTACCCGCCGAGCCAAGTACGTTGCCAAAGCGGACAGTGATAAAACGGGTAGTGGAGTGAGCGTTGAGATTCTGACAAAAGATCTCAGCGGCGCGTTTACTGGCGCCCATCACATTTGCCGGATTGACCGCTTTATCGGTAGAGACAAGGACGAATACACCACAACCGTGGCGGTCTGCTGACTGGGCAACTGTTCTGGTGCCGAGTACATTGTTTCGTACCGCCTGGCGGATACGATTTTCAAGCATTGGAACATGCTTGTAAGCAGCCGCGTGGAAGACAACTTCCGGGCGATGCTGATCGAACAGGCGATCGACATAGGTCTGGTCAGTGACATCTCCCAGATGGCACTCCAGGGTCAGTTGCGGAAACGCCTTCAGCAGCTCCATCTCAATGGAGTAGAGATTGAATTCACTGTTCTCCAGCAATACCAGTTTGGCAGGCTTCAGATTCGCCAGCTGTCTGCAGAGTTCCGATCCGATGGACCCGCCTGCGCCGGTAACCAGAATGGTCTTGTCGGCAAGAGTGGTACCAATGGCTTGCCAATCGAGAGAGATCGGATTCCGACCTAGAAGATCCTCAATTGAGACGTGCCGCAGGTGGTTGATCTGAACATTGCCTGACATAAGATCATTCAGTTGTGGCACCGAGCGGAAGGGCACGCCTGAGGCTTCACAGTACTCCACTACCCGGCGCATCTGGCTGGAGGATGCAGAGGGAATGGCGAGCATGATGACATCGATGCCGAACTCTTCACAGAGTTCAGGAATATCCTCACTGGTACCGGCTACGGGTAATCCGTGAATCTCCCGTCCCTGACGCCGCTGTTTGTCATCGATGAAAGCGACTGGGCGAAAATCACCTCTGCGATTGCGTAAAATATCCCTGGCCAGCATCTCACCCGCTTTACCTGATCCGACAATCAGTACCCGCTTTCCTGGTGCGAGATCCAGGTGTCTGTCTTTGAGCAGGCGGTAGATCAGACGGGGACCACTTAAAAACATCACCAGCAGAATCGCGTAAATCACAGGAACAGATCGAGGAACGCCACCAGCGCGGGTGAATACAAACAGTAACGCTACACCGACCACGGTACCGACCAGTACCGCTTTGAGAATGCGCATGATGTCCGGCAGTGAAGCGAAGCGCCAGATCCCACGATAGAGACCAAACAGTAGAAAGGCCGCGAGTTGCACCGGCAGGATAAACAATAAGGCCTGCAACGCGTCTGCATAAAAGGAGACCGGCACCACCTCCAGGTTGTAGCGAAACCAGAACGC
This sequence comes from Candidatus Thiodiazotropha sp. 6PLUC1, assembly GCA_040506705.1. Lineage (GTDB taxonomy): Bacteria > Pseudomonadota > Gammaproteobacteria > Chromatiales > Chromatiaceae > Thiodiazotropha. Next base: position 12,038 of record JBEVWG010000085.1, on the reverse strand, counting down.
CAGGAACCAGGCAAAGGGCACCATCAGCACGTCATGGGCCAGGGCTACCCCCTGGGAACGTAAATGACGCGGTAAGATCTGTTTGCTCATGCAAGCACTCCTGGGCCCCTCATTTGCTGTTGGCTGGATGAATAGCCGGCCATTCTAACCCATTCCACCCCCAGGTAGGATGGGCAAGGGAATAAACTGACGTACCCACCAGGATTTGCTGCGATTGAATCAGCCGTTTTGTCTACTATCGCTCTCAATGGTGGGTGTTTTAAAACAAGCTGCGTATATTCGAAAATAGATTTTGAGTACAAAAGACCGCATCTCCTCGCACGTTTCTGGCCTTCCGGTCTTTCCGAACATGACAGCGGACTCGAAGTGGAGTGGCAACGCAAAGCTCCGGATTGAATTCGAGCGTAGGGTGCGGCCCTGCCGCACCATGCCCAACTATTAACCCGGCGACTAAGTATGTCGTCTTCAGGGTTTCAAGCCTGCCCTTGATCAAGACGCGGCTCGCGCTCCGCAGGAAGTGCCCTTGGGGTGCAGGTCATGGTTGTTCCCTTGTCAAGAGCCACAACACCTAGCAAGGGCAGGCTTGAAACCCCTAACAATATGATTTTTAAAAGAGAGGCCGAAGTGTACCTGCCTGCAGACTGCGTTATCTAAACTTGCTGTAGACAGGCACACTTCGGCTGAAGACAACATACTTAGTCGCCGGGTTAATAAAACCACCTGATGAGTCGGTTTAGAGAAACTGCTGGGAATGAACAAACTATCTGGGATTTTTGGAGAATTCTCACCCTGATGGTGCGGCAGGGCCGCACCCTACGATTCAACATGGCTTTTTAGTGGGACCATACGACTTTTGCGACACCCGCCACAGGGAACGGATAGTGTTAACAGGCCCTGATAGAGAGCTAAACTATATTCTGCTAAAGCAGCCGCTGTGGGTTATCATTAAGCGTTTGCAGAGTGGGTTACCCAAACCCGACCCACGGAACCAACAGACAGAGTAGAAATGCCACAACCTGGAATCAGTCAGAGTAAAGATTTAGTCCCTGCTGGTGTGTTTGCGCATCTCAAGGAATTTGGCCGTCTGACTGCCCAGGATATCTCCAAAGCCGAGAGTTTTGCCAAAGAGACCGGTGAGAGTGAAGCCGAGACCCTGGTGCATCTGGGTTTGATCTCTGAGACAGAACTGGTGCAGACAATGTCAGACCATTACGGCTTGGCTGCGGTGACAGACAGTGCTGAGTATCCAGACGAACCGGTGCACGACCAGCCCATTACCTTTCGGTTTCTGAAAGAGATGAAAGCGATGCCATTGGCGCTGCAGGATGAGGGGCTGGTGGTTGCTGTTGCCGATCCAGGACAGAGCTGCATCGCAAGCGCTCTGGGTTTGGTGATGGGCGGCCCTGTGAGCCTCAAAGTAGGGCGGCTATCTGAGATCGAGTCCGCCCTGGAGCGGGTCTATGGTGCTGGTCGCAGTGCCATGGGGGAGATTGTCGACGATCTGGACGATGAGCAGGAGCTGGAAGAGAGTATCGAGCACTTGAAGGATCTGGCCAGTGAAGCGCCAATCATTCGCCTGGTGAACCACATTCTGCAACGGGCCGTCGAGGCCGATGCTTCAGATATCCATATTGAGCCATTTGAAGATACGCTGATGGTGCGCTATCGCATCGACGGCATTCTGTCTGAGGCAGAGTCCCCTCCTGCACACTCCACAGCGGCGATCATCTCCAGAATCAAGATTATGGCAAAGCTCAATATCGCCGAGCAGCGAGTGCCACAGGATGGTCGGATTTCACTCAAGATCCAGGGCAATGAACTTGAGTTGCGTGTCTCCACCGTACCCACACTCTATGGTGAAAGCCTGGTCATCCGGCTACTCAACAAAAAGAGTATAAGTTTCGAGTTTGACAGCCTGGGATTCGGCGACACTTCCCTGACCCGACTGCAGCAATCTCTGCAACAGCCGAATGGCATCATCCTGGTGACCGGCCCAACCGGTAGCGGCAAGAGCACAACCCTCTACACCGCCCTCAGTCAGCTCAACCGGCCGGGGGTAAAAATTATCACCGTTGAAGATCCGGTGGAGTACAAACTGGAGGGGATCAATCAGATCCAGGTGAAACCCCAGGTGGGTATGGATTTCGCCAATGCTTTGCGTGCCATCGTGCGCCAGGATCCGGATATCATCATGGTGGGTGAGATGCGTGATGCTGAAACGGTGCGGATTGCTGTGCAGGCTGCCCTGACCGGCCATCTGGTGCTGTCCACACTGCATACCAATGATGCAGCAGGTACAGTCAGCCGTCTGTTGGATATGGGGGTTGAACCCTATCTGCTCGCCTCCACAGTGAATGCCATTGTTGCTCAGCGACTGGCGAGGCGACTCTGCCCCTCATGCAAGCAGTCATACACTGCCGATGAGACCCTCAGTCGTCGGTTTATTCAGGCAGGTCTGGTGTCAGAACAGGAGCCAGTCACCCTCTATCGACCCCAGGGCTGTGAAGATTGCGCCCACACCGGCTACAGTGGACGAATGAATATCGCCGAAGTACTGCTGATCAGCGAATCGGTTCGTCATCTTGTAACTCAGCGTGCCACCGCTACTACCATTCAACAACAGGGTATGAAAGAGGGCATGGATACCATGTATCGTGATGGACTTGCGAAAGTGTTGCGGGGGTTGACCTCCTATGAAGAGTTGATGCGGGTCAGTGAAGAAGATGCCTAATCCTTGTGTAGTGTCCCATAGCAGACGATTTTGCCAACAGGTTTTGGAAAGGCCCTAGGATATGGCGCTATTCAGCTATCGAGCCAGTAATGCTTCCGGGGAGACTCTGCAAGGTGAAATGGAGGCAGAAGACAGCCGTCAGGTGATCATTGAGCTTCAGCGGGAACAACTGGTCCCACTGCAGGTGAAACGGGTTACGGGCCTTCGTGGACTACTGGGCTACCGAAGTGGTGGTAAGAAAAAAGTCGGCCGCAAACAGATTCTTGCCTTTGCCAAAGAGTTGGCAACCCTGCTCAAAGCGGGTATGCCCCTGGAGGGTGCATTGTCATTGATGGCGAGGCTGAACAGTGATGAGAGCATGAGCGCCTTAATCGATGATCTGAATGATGCGATAAAAGGTGGCGCAACCTTTTCCCGGGCACTGGAAAAGCAGCGGGATATATTTCCAAGACTGTTTGTAAGCATGATCAAAGCGGGAGAGGCTGGCGGCATGTTAAGTGAGGCGCTGGAGCGCATCACAGACTACATGGAGCGATCCCAGGCACTACGCGAGAGTGTGCGTTCGGCACTCATCTATCCCACCATACTACTGGTGGTTGCAACGATCTCTGTGATGGTGCTGCTTGTATTCGTGGTTCCCCAGTTCAGTCAGATGTTTGAGGATATGGGCAGGGAACTCCCGGTGGCCACTCAGATCATACTTTCAGCAGGAGACTTTCTGACCAACTACTGGTGGCTGTTACTGGCGACGATCTTTCTCGGTATTGCCCTGTTTCGCATCTGGATTGAGAAGGGAGATCACCAATACCGCTGGGATCGTTGGTTGCTGAGCCTGCCTCTGTTGGGAGACCTGCTACTGAAAGTTGAAACAGCCCGTCTGTCGAGAACCATGGCCTCTTTGCTACATAATGGCTTGACCCTGCTGAACGCAGTAAAGCTCTCGCAGGAGGTTTTGAACAATAGCTATATTGCTCAGGGTATCGAGCAGGCGGCACAGCAGCTGAAGCAGGGAAGAGGCTTGTCGGCGCCATTGATCGAACAGAAGCTGCTGCCTGAGCTGGCAATACGAATGCTGCAGGTTGGCGAGGAGTCCGGCGAAATCGATGCCATGTTGGCTGATGTAGCCGATGTCTATGATCGAGAAGTGCGAGAGTCAGTACAGCGTATGCTTACCCTGGTGGAGCCGATTCTGATTGTTGGATTGGGGTTGGTTGTTGCTGGTATTATCATCTCCATTCTACTGGCCATGCTGAGTGTCAACGATCTGGCTTTCTGAACTATGTAAATGGCTGATGATTTGAATACCCGCTGGTTCAGAGTGTAGGGTGGGGCCTGCCCCACCATCATGGCGGAAAAACAGGCCATATATTTTAAATCTGACTGGCAACTGCGTGCCATTCAGGTAAACCCGATATCGTCCATAAAACAAAAGAGATGCTGAATGATGAATGTCTATAGCCATCGTGCCTCACAAAGAGGTTTTACCCTGATCGAATTGCTGGTTGTTATGGCGATTCTAGCCATGCTGGCAGGTCTGGTGGGGCCCAGGGTGATGAGTGCGCTCGGCGAGTCGAAGAGCAAAACCGCCCGTGTGCAACTTGAAGAACTCTCAGCAGCCCTCGATATCTATCGCCTCGATACAGGTAACTACCCTCGTAGTGAGCAGGGATTGATCGCATTGGTACAACGTGTAGATGGCTTGGAGAACTGGAACGGGCCCTATTTAAAAAAACCGAGACTGCCGAAAGATCCTTGGGGTGCTGACTATCTCTATCGCTATCCCGGTGAACATAGCGACTTTGATCTCTACTCCCTGGGTTCAGATGGTGTTGAGGGTGGTGAGGGTGAAGCCAGGGATATCAACAGTTGGGAGTGATCGGTGGCTGTGCCTACCAAACCATCCGGGTTCACGCTACTGGAGCTGATTATTGTTCTGGTTATTGCCGGTGCTCTGGTGGCTCTGGTTCCCCCGGTAATTAGTCGGGTCTTACCAGGGGTAAAGCTCAAAGGGGCGAGTCAGGAGATGGCTTCAGCGATGCGTTTCCTGAGAGGTTGGTCCGTTGCTCAGGGTAAGCAGGGTCTGTTCGTGCTCGATCTGGAGCAAAAGCACTACACCATCTCCCCCCGTGAGAGGATCTACGAACTACCCCAGGGGGCTGACTTGAAGATAGTCGGTGCCAGTGACGAAGGGGAAGGGGATCAGCAGGGCGGCATCCGCTTTTTCCCCGATGGCAGTTCCAGTGGAGGGCGAGTCACGCTTTCAGCTGCAGGAAAAGCCCATCAGATCGATGTGGACTGGCTCACTGGCAGGGTCTCACTTGTTCATTAATAGCAGCCGACAAAAGGGCTTCTCTCTGCTTGAGGTTCTTGTGGCGTTCACACTTTTGGCGTTAACTCTGGGGGTGATGATGAAAACCCTCTCCAGTAACAGCCGGGGTCTGGTTATCGCTTCACAACACTCCCAAGCTGCCACTCTGGCAGAATCACTTATCTCAGAGGTCGGTGTGACTGAGCCGTTGCAGGTCTCCAGTCTGGAGGGGCAGTCTGAGGATGGCTATCACTGGCACCTCAATGTTGAAGAAAACCCAATGGAAAATGGTTACCTCAAAGGGGCCTCGTTTATTGTTACCGCAGAGATCTCCTGGGGAGAGGTCGGATCTGGCAGGCGCTATGTGTTATCGACCTTGCGTTACTGACAGGCACTACAGGATCAGACGCAGTCACGGTTTCACCCTGGTGGAGCTGATTATTGCCTTGGTGCTGATGAGTCTGATCATGGTGCTGCTATTTTCAGGGCTGGATCTGGGGCGGCGCAGCTGGCAAACCACAGCCGCCACCAGTGAGCGCCAATCGAACCAGAGATTAGCCTTTGACTTTCTGCAGCGCAGCATTAGTGGTATGTACAATGAAACGTTGGCAACAGAAGAGGGGCTTGAACCGCTCTTTTTTGGTTCCGAGGATCTTTTGCGATGGGTAGGGCCCACCGCCGCACAAGCTGGGCCTGGTGGCGCCTCCCTGTTTCGTCTGGAGTTGTTAGGTAAAGAGGAAGAGAAGCTACTACTACTGAAGCGTTGGCTCTATCACCCTGAAGTGCTCGAAGAGGAGCCGGAAGCCGGTAGGGATTGGCGCGCATCACTGGCCAGTGAGTGGACACCTGCTGACCAGGATGTTGCCACAATACGCTATAGCGAGCACCTTCTGCTTCACGGCCTGACTGAGGTTGAGTTAGCCTACTATGGCTCACTTCAACGCGGAATTCCTGATGAGTGGCATCGTGAATGGCAGGATAGCGAAAAGCTGCCCCGGATGATCCGTATCCGCCTCCACTATAAAAACAGGGTCTCACCACCGCTGACCATCACTGTTCGGGCAGCCCAGGGATGAAGGGGCGTCAACAGGGTGTGGTGTTAGTACTGGTGCTTTGGATGCTGGTTCTGCTGCTGGTGATTGTTTCTGCAGTCTCCTCCACCGTACATACAGAGTCGACCCTGGCTCACAATCAACTTGATCAAACCCGTTTCCGGGCAGTGGCAGATGCGGCTTTCTATTATGGGGCTGCTCGCGGTTACGATCGTGATGTTGAGATGGCCTGGAACTCCGATGGGGAGCCTTATGAGTGGCAATTCAATGGTGTCGATATGGAGATCCGACTCCTGAAAGAGAGCGAGCTGATCGATCTGAATCGCGCCACAGCGCAGCAGCTAAGGGCCTTACTCGAAGAGCTGGAGGTCGATCCCGATCTGCATGAGTCATTGATTGATGCGATCCTCGATTGGCGTGATAGAGACTCCCTGCATCGGCTCAATGGCGCTGAAGATGACGATTACCGGGAGGCAGGTAAAGCCTATGGGGCCAAAGATGCACCGTTCACAACGGTTGATGAGCTTGGCTTGGTGTTGGGAATCGATGCTGATCTGAAAACAAGAATGTTGCCTTATCTGACAGTCGGCAGGTCAGGGCCTCGTCAAAAAGCATCACCCTTGTCAGGTGGCTTTGGGACTTCGCTTGGGACTGCTGCCAAAAATGGAATTTGGGTGTTAGTAACAATAGCAACAGACAAGCAGCCCTATTACGCTGAAGCGCTGGTCAGGCAATCTAAGGACAGACTAAGGCTGGTTACGATAGACTATGGGGTTTCGTCGGCCGCTTGGTCGTTAATTGAAGAGTGAGGCAATAGCTTGTTGGAAGTGGCTGGGCAGGAGTTTATCAGGAGCTTACAGGATCAGTTCATCGATCCCGTTAAAGCTTGCCTTGCAGCACGTCTGGGCATGGTGGCGCAAAACAGTGGTCGGCTCATAATAGCTGAAAATTCAGCCAACTTTATCTCCCCCCAGAGTGGCGCTTCGATTGAGCTTGACTCTCCGCAGCAGGATCTCAGTCGTCTGAAAGCATTTGTGCATCGTTACTTTGAAAATAGCGACCCCAGCATAGAGATTGAAATTGATCATCAGTTGCTACTGATTCGTCAGGTTCGTTTGCCACTGGCAGCAAAACGAAATCTAGTGAATGTGGTTGGTTACGAGATGGATCGCCTCTCACCCTTCGAAGCCGACGAGGTCTACTTTCATTTCACGCCAATGGAACAGAACGAAAAAGGGGGCTGGCTGGAGGGACGCCTGATTGTCGCCCAGAAGAGCAGGCTCGATCCCTGGTACCAGCTACTCTCTGAACTCGGCATAGCCGTCGAAAAAGTAACTTTGACCGGGGAGTCTCAACCCCTGACATTGAAGTCTCGAGAAGCAGGCATGACTCAGTCTCGCACTGGGGTTAGCACGTTCTTATGGGCCGCTGTCGCTGCACTTTTCATTGTCGCCATGGGCAGTATGGTTTGGCAACAGCGGCAAATTGCTATCGATCTGCAGCAGAAGATGCAAACCGCTCGTGAGCAAGCAACAGAAAGTATGAAAATTGAAGAGAAGCTTTCGCAGCGAAGACAAGCTGTCGGAATGGTTTCGGCACAAAAGCAGGAGTACCTGGCGATGTCAGATCTGTTGCTGGAGTTGACCCGCCTGATTCCCCCTGGCAGTTGGCTACAGCGTGTCAATGTTGCATCAGAGAATTTAGTGGTCACCGGATTATCAGACCAGGCATCTGAATTGATTGCCTTGCTTGAGGCTTCCCCCTGGTTCGAATCGGTGCGTTTTAAGTCGCCGGTGGTGAGGGATCGAAGATCTGGTAAGGAGAAGTTCGACCTTGCGATGAAACTGAGTCAGGAGCAGCTGAAGTGACCCCTCCCGTATGGTCAAAAAAACAGTGCGATCTGGTATTGCTTGGTACCCTGGTTCTACTGCTGCTTGTGGGCTTTAGCCTGTTTATGATTTGGAGCAACCTGTTGAGTGGCTACCAGGAGGCGGCTGAGGATGCTCGTCATCGGACAGCACACTATCTACGTGTCGCTGAGCGCAAACAGTTGGCACAATCTGAACTCGATTCATCCAAGCTGCAAACCCTGATCCAACAAAACTATCTGACAGGTGATGCACCTGGGGTAGCCTACGCCGAACTGCAGCAGCAGATCAAAGAGCTGATTGCCACAGCTGGAGGTGTGGTGCTAAGTACCCAATTGGTACAAGAGCCACAAGATGAAGATGAAAGTGCCGAAAAAATTATTGTCAGAGTACGCGCGCAAGGAGAGAGTTACGCCTTGCAGAAGATGATACAACTCCTAGAGGCGAGGAAGCCCCTGCTTTTTTTTGAAAAGCTGTCGATTTCAGCTCCAGTGAAAATCAAACCGGATAGTGCCGAGCTGTTGGATATTCGTTTTGATGTCTACGGCTACTTTTGGAAAGAGGCATCATGAAAAAAGCGGCGATTGCCATTTTGTTGCTGTTGATCGGAGTGATCGCATATGAATGGATCACTTGGCCTGAGAGGTATGACCGCGCAGTGGATGTAGTGGCAGCTGAGGGTGAGTCAGGCCAGAAGCCTGTCAACGCGACGGAGCATCAGGTTTTAAGGCAGGAAGCAGAAGCCTATCTGGTGATTGCTGAGCAAACCCTGTTTCGCTCCGATCGAAAAGGGTTTCAACAGCAGGTGAATGAGCAGCCGGATCAACGTTCGCGGCCACCACTGCCTAAAATTCGATTATTGGGGATCATACTGACCGAAAGTGAACCCCCTTCAGCGATGGTTTTCGTCGAAAAAAGCAAGAAAAGTCGCATTCTGCATATTGGTGATGAACTTGGTAGCTGGAAAATAGAAGAGATCGATTCCGGGTATGTCATGTTGAGCTGGGAAGAGCAGCTTGAAAAGATTCAACTGCGAAAATTTTGAATCATGCTGCGTTTTAACCAACTCGCATTGAGACGTGGAAACAAGCTGCTCTTTGAAGCTGCTGAGTTCATCCTGCACGCTGGTTGGAAAGTCGGCATCACAGGTGGTAATGGCACCGGAAAATCGAGTCTTTTCAGCCTGATTCTTGGAGAATTACAGGCAGATCACGGAGACTTGAATCAACCACCAGGTCTGGAGATTGCTCATGTTGCCCAAGAGACGCCGGCCCTCTCCCGTAGCGCAATCGATTACGTTATCGATGGAGACGCTGCTCTGCGAGCCATTGAGCATGAGTTAGGGGAGGCTGAGGCAAGGAGTGATGGTGTAGCCGTAGCCCGGCTTCATGATGCATTACATAGTGCAGATGGCTATCGGGTAAAAGCAAGAGCCGGTGAGTTGATGTATGGCTTAGGTTTTTCCAGTGACGACCTGGATCGACCAGTCAGCCACTTTTCAGGTGGTTGGCGGATTCGGCTCAATCTGGCCCAAGCGCTGATGTGCCGTTCAGATCTACTGCTTCTCGATGAACCGACAAACCATTTGGATCTGGATGCGGTTATCTGGCTGGAAACCTGGTTGCGGAGCTATCAGGGTACCTTGCTGATGATTTCCCATGATCGTGATTTTCTCGATCAGGTAACTGACCATATTGTCCATCTGGAACAGCAACAGGCAGAGCTCTATAGCGGTAATTACAGCGGTTTTGAACAGATTCGCGCTGCTCGTCTTGCCAACCAGCAGCAGGCCTATGAGAAGCAGCAGCGGGAAATCGCTCATATCGAGAGTTATGTGAACCGCTTTCGTGCCAAAGCCACTAAGGCAAAGCAGGCCCAGAGCCGACTTAAGGCACTGCAGCGAATGGTGGTGATCGGTCCGGCACATGTGGACTCGCCATTCCATTTTGACTTTCCAGAACCAGAGAAGAATCCTCACCCGCTACTCAAGCTCAACCAGCTCGATGGTGGTTATAGCGGAGAGAGAATTATAGAAAATGTCTCTCTCAATCTTGAACCGGGAGATCGAATTGGCTTGCTGGGCCCGAATGGTGCCGGCAAATCAACGCTGATCAAAATTATGGCCGGCGAGCTAAGTCCACTTTCCGGAGGCTACGAACCGGCACAGGAGTTACGCATTGGCTACTTCGCGCAGCATCAACTGGAACAGCTGGATGCCGAAGCCACGCCACTGTTGCATCTGCAACGCCTGGATCCATTGGCAACAGAGCAGTCACTACGCAATCATCTGGGGGGCTTCGGATTTCATGGGGATCAGGCGCTTGACAAGGTAGCCCCTTTTTCCGGTGGAGAAAAAGCGCGTCTGGTATTGGCGCTGCTTGTCTACCAAAAACCCAATCTGCTGCTGCTGGATGAACCGACTAATCATCTCGATCTGGAGATGCGGCATGCTGTTGGGCAAGCTTTACAGACTTTTCAGGGTGCCATGGTTATTGTTTCACATGATCGTCATCTATTGCGCATCACAACAGATGAATTGTGGTTAGTACACAATAAAAGGGTGGGCCATTTCGAGGGTGATCTGGATGCCTATCCTGCCTGGTTAAGTGCTCAGCGAAAGGAGGTCAGCTGTCGCAGTGAGGAGGTGCCGCCAAGTGAACACTCCTCCGCATCCAGAAAAGAGCGCAAGCGTCTTGAAGCGGAGCAGCGCAAACGCTTACAACCACTCAGGCAGGCCCTTGGGAAACATGAGAAACAGATCGAGGATTTGCAACAGAAGCAAAAGGATATGGAAATATTACTGAGTGATAGTTCGTTGTATGATTCTGGTCGCAAGGAGGAGTTAAAAGACCTGCTTAACAAAAAGAGCCGAGTTGATCGGCAATTGAACGATTGTGAAGAACAGTGGCTGGAAATCAGCGAGCAACTTGAAGCTGTACAAAGTGATAAAAAAGTTTAAAGTATTGATATCACCCAGGCACGAGCATCATCTTTTAAGTGTCAGGTTGGTTTGAAGGGAAAGGTTTTGTTGTCGAATTTTCGATTCTCAACAAGCCAGGTCAGTGACTGACCAAGCGCATCTTTTGTTTTAGTGCATGGGACGAATAGTGTGCGTAGATTTTTTAATACATGCGCTTTATTGAGAGATGACGATGAACATCTATGTAGGAAATCTGCCCTGGAGTGTTAAGGATGACGATCTGAGAAATATGTTCTCAGAGTTTGGCGATGTATCTGCTGCGAATGTAATAATGGATAAGTTTTCCGGTCGGTCCAGAGGCTTTGGTTTTGTAGAGATGCCAAATTCAGATCATGCTGAATCTGCAATTCAATCACTGAATGAAAAAGATGTAGAGGGGCGCAATCTGCGTGTTAATGAGGCAAAGCCTCGTGAAGAGCGTCCACAACGCAGTCATCAAAGACACTGATTGAGTTTCTCGCCTATCTGCTGACCCAGACCGAAACTCTTAATTAAACAAGTGACAGCTATTGATTCTTCAATAGCTGTCACTTGGTCTGGTAACTGGGCAAAGTGCTTTTAGCTTTGCTATAGGGGTGTTTGTACGCCTGTTTTTATTCTCATCTACCCCTGCGTTGGAATGTTGAGTGGAGAAGCTGATTCTCAGATCAGTTTTTTCAGCTCTTATTTATTCACTCAGGGCTACCGGCCATTTTCTTCACAGTGCCATGTTTTCTCTTTCCTTGTGTGATCTCTTGCCAGAAGGATTTGTCTATGCGGTATACTAAACCTAGATTCCGCAATTGACCGCTGATATCTATCGTAAGGTAATGAAATGCCATATCAATTTATGGTATTTATACACAGCTATTGGGTGAAGCCACGAACGCTACAAGTATTTGTGAAAAATCTCAGCGCACCCTGCTGCGTTGTCGTTCTTGTTAAGGGGATAACCATTAACTGCAAACGACGCCTTGCCGGGCACACCGAGATTTCCCACAAATACATGTTCAACTGCGGATTCTAGGTTAAACCTAGATTCCGCAATTGACCGCTGATATCTATCGTAAGGTAATGAAATGCCATATCAATTTATGGTATTTATACACAGCTATTGGGT
>JBEVWG010000086.1:0-14272 GCA_040506705.1 Candidatus Thiodiazotropha sp. 6PLUC1 | reverse complement strand
GCATCAGCTGGCCTCTGTAGAAGTAGATCCACATTTCTCGGATCGTCCAGCCAGCTGATGCTAAAGGTGGTTGGTTTACTCGTAGCCAAGATAAGCAGCGAAAGAGTCTTTGGAAAAACCCTGAATATGACAAAATACAGCAACGGTTGCAGACGAATCTGCTCAAGCACTTTGATCGGTCAGGGATTACCCGCCGAGCTATCGCTGCATATCGTACACCCAGGCTTTATCGGCAGTTAAGTGGTCAGGTTTCCAGTCGGGATATCTATCACTATCTGATAGATGTATTGCCAAAGAGAGCCCTGTCCAAGAAGCTCGCAACAACTGAAGATAAAGGTGTTGCAGTAATCAAAGCACTTGATGTGGTACATGGCTATGTGCGCCGTATGCCTGCCATCAAACAGCAAAGTTATGCAATTCGCTATCTCAAGGATTTTTTGTCTTTTCGTCGTGATCTGAAGCTGGCTTACTATACCTACCAGCAGATGAATCGTTTGAAGATTTTGCAGGATGGCGAAAGTATTCAGCTATCACGGGATAACGGCAGTCTATATGAGTTTAGACTCAGTCAAGATACAGATGTACAAGAGAGAAAGATCAAGGCTCATGTGGTACTGAAAGCGGATGTCAGAGGCTCGACTGAAATCACACGCCAGCTTGTGGAGAAGCGTCTTAATCCAGCAACCCATTTCAGTATGAATTTTTTTGGACCGATCACCAAACTACTTGATCGTTTTGGCGCGAAGAAGGTGTTTGTCGAAGGCGATGCGCTTATTCTCACAGTTTTGGAAACAGGTGCTATGACGACTCAGGCGATGACCGTTGCCAACGCCTGTGGATTGGCACGGAAAATTCTTCTAGTCATGGAAGCTCAGAATAGTCAGAACAGAGCCCATAATCTACCAAAACTGGAGTTGGGGTTGGGGATATCTTTCAGTGATGATTCACCGGCTTATCTATACGATGAGCAACGTAAAATCATGATCTCTCCAGCAATCAATGAGGCTGACAGGCTTTCATCATGCTCATCTGAGTTGCGTCATGATACAAGCTGGCGTAAGAGCCTGAGGCATCGTGTTGAGGTGTTTACTGATGACAGTGGAGATGAGTCAAAAGGGGCTCGTCGTTTGCGATTCAATGTGAATGGCATCGAGCTTGCTCAACCTGCCTTTAAAAAACTTAAATCTGAAATGGTGCTGCATAAGCTGAAGGTGAGTAGCCACTCTGGTTACGCAGATAATTACCATGTCGGTCGCTTTGTCGATCGGCGAGGTAGCGCGCACTGGCTTGTGATTAGAGAGGCCATCATAAAAACCTGGAAGAGAGATGACCAGACTCAACATGTAGAGCAGTCAGAAGAGTGCTTCTACGAAGTTGTGACTGACCCTGAGTTGGTTGGCAAGGTGAAAAACAGGCTCAATGCCAAGCGTCCACAAGCTCAGGATGATTTTCAGGAGAGAGATGAATTACCACTCAGTCTGGAATCAGACACCTGAAAATGTATGCCTCGCCTCTATCGGTGCTAACCACTTTTTCGGTACAACCCTAGACGGGACGCCGAGGCGATAGTTGTAGATCACTGTATAGGAGAGTACCCGCTTCAGATACTCTCGGGTTTCGTGAAAGGGAATAGTCTCGATCCAGATATCAGTGGCCTGAGGTTGGTCGGGTAACCAGCTTTTCACCCGTGATGGCCCTGCATTATAGGCCGCTGTTGCCAAGACAGGGTTCTCCTGTAATTGTCGATAGATTTTATTCAGATAACCGGTTCCAAGTCTGATATTAACATCTGGCTGAAACAGGTCATCCAGATGTAGAGGTGAATGCTTTAGTTCCCTGGCAACCTGTTTGGCGGTTTTTGGCATCAATTGCATTAACCCTCTCGCCCCTGCTGAAGATTTGGCATCGCTGATGAATGCGCTCTCCTGACGAAGAATGGCATATACCCATGCCCGGTCTATACCGTGTCCCTGAGCCTGTCCGGTAATGGTTTTATGATGAGCTAGAGGGAAGCGTAATTCCAGGTCGTTCCACTGGCGAAGTTTTGCCAGGGTGATAATACTCTGTGAGGGCCAGTTCCAGAGTTGTGCAAGACGTGCTGCTGCCTTCAGTTCACCAGGTTTGGCCTTGTACAGAGCCAGATTCCATTCGCGACGTGCAGGCAACAGTCGGTTTAAAACATGCAGTTCGCGCGCCCTCTGTAACCCTGGTTTGAGAGCCACCTGATCTGCTAGTACTTGATCAGTTTGTAAAGCAATATGATCTAGTTTGGGCGGAATACCAAGTTGATTGGCAGCCATAAAGCCATAGTAACTGCGCTCTTGTGCGAGGTTCGATAGTATTGGTTTTGCCTCATCCACACGGTCGAGTTTTATCAAAGCCCGTGCTCGCCAGTATTGCCACTGACCCAACTGTTTTTTATCAGCGGGTAGAGTCTCTGTAACTTGCAGTACCCAGCCCCAATCCTTTACTTGCAGAGCAGTCTGTAGTTCCCTTTCTGAAAGCCCGCTGTCAAGTTTGAGATGCTCAGGTAATAATTTATTTAATAACTGACTCAGTTTTTTGTCGGGCTCTCTTGCTAATCCACCTGCGAGTGCGTAAACCGCCTTTTGTTGCTGCTTCTTGGAAAATATATCAAGAGCATGAAATTTTTCCCAAGCATTGAATGCTGCCTCAATATCACGCCAGGCCAGCTTTCTGATCGCCTGAATTACCATTTCATCCACATAGGGATGGTCAATTTTTGCCAGCTGTTCAACCTTCTGAGGACGTTTGTATAGTTTTAACCAAAGCGCTGCGACCTTCTTCTGATCTTGACTAAGATAGCGTTTCAGATAGCTGGTAAGTTTAATCTGGCGTTGTGACATGGCCAGGTTGATTCTCTGCCATACCAACTGTTCAGAAAGATGTCCGGCTGCTATCCAGCTTTTAAATACGGGATCACAGACCTTGGGGCGTGATCTGCCACTTAACCAAATTTCAGGGACTTTAGGATAGGCCTTTGCAGATTGGCCGGTTCTGATCATGGCATGCAGTCGCTGGCATTGTTGTCTGATGCTGCCGCCTTCTGATGAGAATTGCAGATAAGTTTTCCATAGTTTGTGTTTTGCCAGAAAACCGAGCCACTGACTCTCCAGTCGTTTTTGCAGTGGTGTGCCTTCAAGGCGTTTTAATCGATTGCTGATACTTTGCACCGATTGCTGTTCGATGCTGGTCAGTGTCTCCTGGTAATCCAGATAAACCAAAAGTGGATAATCTGACAACTGTTCCCGTAATTGCTGATAAGCCAGAAAATCCTTAGTTACAAGAGCCCTTTCAGCAGCCAGGAAATCCTTACGCTGGGATTCTAAGCGCTGTTCATCTGAGATGGTCTCAGTAGCCCCTCTTCCGAGGGTGGCGAAGCTGAGTAAAAAGCCGATTAGCAGTGTTTTGGTAAAAACAGGCTTCAAGGTCATTTATGTCATCCACTGTTTGTTTAGATGAAGGAAGTTACCTCGCTTTCAGCAGCTTGGGTTTCCCATTGGTGCTTGCAACCTTGCTGTTGTAGTTATTATTAGGTTTTAAGGCGTAAAGCCTGTCAGGCAAACACTCATTCATACTACATGGTTGTACGCGAGTATAAGCAGAAATAGTAGCAGTTGGTAATGCTTAAATTGTAAAAACTTCCGCATTTATGGAAGTAATTAAGATCTTCGCGTCACAGGGGGGTTATCGGCCGAATTGAGATCGCCTTTAGTTGGTCAGTTTATACGTTACACCAAACTAGGTTTTCGATGATGATAGGGTTTTGATGCGATCAGGAGTTAACAATTCAATCCAATGCACGACCGGAATGTCGGTCGGTGTCATTTTGGCTATGTGGCTGAGACAACCGATATTGGCGGTGGCGATTAACTCAGGTTCCCCCTTCAGCAGGGCCTCAGTTTTGCGTGCTCCCAGTTGAGCTGAGAGTTGGGGCTGCAGGATTGAATAGGTGCCTGCTGAGCCACAGCAAAGATGAGGCTCTTCTACTGCAGTCAGGGTGTATCCGATGTTGCTCAGTAGCGACTCAACTACACCACTCAATTTTTGGCCATGTTGTAGTGTGCATGATGAATGAAATGCAATCCGGGGATGTCGTTCCATTTCACAAATCAATGGCTTAATGTCCTCCTGATTAATAACCTCAGCGATATCCTTGCAACGACTAACAAGCTCTCTCGCCTTGGCGGCATAGTCTGGGTCGTCAGCAAGCAGTTGATCATAGGTTTTGACCATCTGCGCACAACCGCTGGCAGTAATAATCAGTAGTTCAGCCTGCTGTTGCAGCAGTGGCAACCACAGGTCGATGTTTTGTCTGGCAGCTTGGCGTGAAGCCGTGTGGTCGTCAAGATGGTGTTCAACAGCGCCGCAGCAACCTGCCTGGGGTGTGCGAATCAGCGAAATGCCGAGACGATCCAAAACTTGCGCTGTCGCTAGGTTGATACCAGGTGCCAGTGAGGGTTGAACACAGCCATCCAGAATCAGCATCTTTCTGGGATGCTCTTGCGAGGGCCAGTCGTTTTCACTGAGCTGCTCTTTTTGTGGAATAGCTCGGCCAATGGCAGCGGGTAAAAATGGCTTGAAGATCCTCCCCAGACCTAGCAGAGAGGCGAACAGGCTGCGATTCGGAAGTGTCTTGCGTAATAGCCAGCGTAGAGACCTGTCTGTTAGCGTGCGGGATTGGTGATCATGTAGATGCTGACGGCCGATTTCAAGTAATCGGCCATAGTCAACACCGGAAGGGCAGGTTGTTTCACAGGCTCGACACAACAAACACCGATCCAGATGCTGTTGTACTGCCGCGGTTGGCGCTGCACCTTCAAGTAACTGTTTAACTTGATATATTCTGCCCCTAGGTCCGTCCAGCTCATTGCCGAGTAACTGATAGGTTGGACAGGTCGCAGTGCAAAATCCACAGTGTACACAGTTGCGCAGAATAGCTTCCGCTTCGCGGCCGCTTTCAGATGCTAGAATGTCGGAAGTTAGTTGAGTCTGCATAATTTAGAGTGTCTATTGTGAAGTCTATTCAAAGGAAAACCAAGATATTCCCTAAGAACCTGAAGGGAGTTGCCATGACTTGGGATGGTATAAGGTCAAAGCGTGAGGCTGAGTATGTCTGAAGCCCCCCAAGAGACAAGTGTGACGAATAGATTAGAGCTCTTTCCTCCATTTAAAAGTATGGGTGTTGAGCTGCTGGAGATAACTGATGATTGGAGCCTGGTACGATTGCTGCTGCCACTCAATCGGCACAATATGAACCTTGGGGGGAGTATGTTCGGAGGCAGTATTGCGGCACTTGCTGATCCGGTAGCCGCTTTAGCCTGCCACAATCGCTTTCCGGATTTTACGGTTTGGACTCGCACACTCAATGTTGATTTTCGCAAGCCTGGCATGAGTGATTTGGAGCTCCGCTTTAATTTTCCCGAAAAAACTGCTGCAGATGTTGTCTATCAACTGCAAAAGAGAGGGAGAGCTACGCCAGCTTTTGAATTTGGCATCTATGATGCGAGTAATGATTTGGCCGCATGGGTGGACAATACAGTAGCAATTCGCCCCGGAAATGAAAGTAATAACAAAATGGTGTGACTCTGTGGAGAGTATCTGCCTGGCATCACGCCATGGCGGCTTTAAAACAGTTTCTGTAACTATGCCAGGAAAGGTGATACAACCATCGAAGCTATTTTCTTTAAAATCAGTAATCTGCTAATAGAATGGAGCGGTCAACTGATTTTTTTAGGTTTAACAGGCCCCAGTAGAGTAATAAACTGAGAGAGTGATATGACAGATTCAAGCGGTGAAATGAATTTTGAGTTAAGTAGTGCAATAGCGGCTTTTGAAGGTAAGAATTTTTCACGCGCCGCCACTCTGCTCTCCCCCTTGGCTGAAGATGGAAGTGTCGAAGCCCAGTATCGAATGGCCATTATGTCTCAAGGTGGTCTGGGAATCTCAAAAAACGAGCTTATGGCATACAAATATATGAAGTCAGCCGCTGAGGCTGGCCATGGTATGGCACAACATGGGCTTGGATTTATGTACCTGGAAGGTGAGTGTGTTGAACAAAACCTGACAAAGGCGGTTGAATGGTTCAAGAAGGCTGCCGAACAGGGTTTGGCCGGTTCTCAAACTACACTGGCAATGTTATATGAAGAGGGGAGGGGAGTGGAAAAAGACCCTGAAGAGGCTAAACGCTGGTATAAGTTGGCCGGATTCTAATAGCCTCTTCGACAGCAGCTTTTAGACTCTTCTGAGTCGCGTTAGTATGATCAGATCAATGTGGACCAGAGACTCTCAAAATCTGAATCATCATCTAAATCGTCCTGATCGTCTTTGTTGGTAGCAGAGGCATTCTCATCCAGATGAACAAATTGAAATTGAGAAATGGAACCACTCGACTCCAGTAGTCGGGTGAGTTTGATTTCCTGGGTATTTTCACCATCATTTATCAATAGTGTCTTGCCTACGCTAAATGGGTAAGAGGGGGAAATTAAACTGGTGGGTTGACCAGAAGTACCAACCTCGGGCAATAGCAGACACTTTTCCATCTGAGTCGATTTTTGATCTGTGATTTTTGCTGATACCGCCATCGCATTTGGCGCAATCATCTGTATGCCGACCAGCATTGAGTTCGATTCACCGCTGCGCATCCAGCGCACCATACCAACGCCGAACTGGGCTGCTGACATGGCCGATTGAACCCCAATCAACTCGCCGACCTGAATCTTGGGAATGTCACGTCCACGCCAATCCAGGCAGTAGCCGCCAGCACTCTCATTAATCGTGGTGAACAGACACGTGGCGCTATTCACTTGCTGATCTTTGTCGTCTTGCCAGATCTCAACCTTTGGTTCACTATTTATTTCGCCAATATCTGTGGTGTTGGGCCCAAACTCCTCAAAATTGCCTCGGCGTGGGTTGTATGAGGCGATATCCATAGGTTGCAGGGAAAACCTCGACTCAACATGCATCTCATTACCATGGGCAAATTGTGCATCAATCCAGGTAGCTTCATTCTCCTCTTCTTCCTCACTTAGAGAGGAGCTTGTATCGCCCAGGTTGATCAATTCATGGACAGAACGCAGGCCAACAGCAATACGAAGCTCAAAATTGAGTTTTGTGCGTACAAAGGCGCGTTTCTGGGCTTTTGACCAGAGCATGATGAGCTGCCGTACAACCACTTTGTCCAGGTCGCTGATACCCTGGAGGGATTGCTTGGCATCTTCTGATTCGGTGAAATGCTCTCGCATCAGCAGCAGAAGTTGAGAGGCCTCCAGAATCAGCAGGTATTTCGTTTCTGCGTCATGGGCTCTGCCCTCATGGCTGGGTGCCAGATCAGTATCCTGCCGAATGGTGATCGAGCTCTCTTCAGGTGCCTCATCAAAACCGTAGAGCGTGGTATAGCGGCTCCAGTTCACCAGAGTATCGAAGATCTTTAAATTCTCCTTCTGTCTCATCTTATAGGGAGAGGCGAGAGAGAAAAGCAGACAGCGTGTGTAATTCTGGTCAATTGTGGTCTGATTATTCGATGATTCCATCGGGTCACTGACTGAATTTGAACCTATATCATACCGCTTGGCCAGTCGGTGTAAGACATGCAACTCATGCCAGGTACGTTTGGGGTAAGGGTCATAGACAATTACCGAGAGCAGTATGACTTTAGCTAAATAGGTAATACAGCGGTGTATGGCCTGAGCGAGAAGTGCTCGGTCAATTCCTCCTTGCTGATTGGTCAGGAGGTCGACAATAACTGCCTTGTAGGCGGTCGCCATTCCACTGTGGAGTTCTCTGTTCAGATTAGCGATTTTGTGTGATTTTTCGCTAAGAGGAAAACGCGTGCCCAGATAGTGTTTATTGAGATTAGTGGCCACATAATCCAGTGGTTCACGGAAACCTTCAATGCTCAGCAGTCTCTGTTTTGCTGGAAGGGATGTTCGGTTGAAGGCGCGCAATGTTTGAAATATCTGGCGTGAAGTTTCACCAACATTGGCCATAGGCAACTCTTTGGCCCAGGCTGTGACTTTTTTGTCACTCAGGTAAAAAGGCTCTCCAGACGGGGATGACTGCTCTGGTATTCTTAAGCCGATTGGATTGGGTGTAGCCATATTTATTGCGCCGCCGAATTAACTGTTACTCTATATATAAGATTAGACTAGCCACATTTTCCAATTGATTCACTGATTTGGCGCAATCGCAAGGTTATGCGAGCCCTCAATCCAGTTGGACATCGGAATCTATCCAATACGCGTACACAGCAGTGATATGCACTGGTTTAACGTGTTGAGATCTCCGTGGGAGTGTGCCTGCGGGATGGTATCTGCGTATACCTTGGTCATCCATGAGCCAGAAATCCATTAATTCATCTTGTCAAAAAATACAGATTTTGTGAACGTTTGTAAATAACCTTGTATTTTTTGCGTAAAACACATTCCATATTGTGACTGCTTCCTTGGTGATTTGGTGTAACTAATTGATATCTATATAATTAATTGTGTAATAGGGTTCGATCTTTTACAAATATAAGCCCTGTATTTAAGGATTGCAACAGATCCTTAAATTCCCGAAATTAAACAGTGATCTTTATTCTGTCCCTTGTGTTGATCTCTTTAGCTTTAGCTGCTGATAATACTCATAGATACACCTCAGTGTTTACCCTTACCCAGAATGGAGTCTGGAGCGAGTCAGTCAGAGACCTCTTCTGCTGCAGAAAGTCATCGATTTGGTCGCCGGGCCAATAGTATGGTGTGATGGTCCAAGGAGTCTCTGAAAAGCTTATGGATCAACATCTTTCAGCCATAGTGGGCTGCTTCCGTGCCTTGATCAAGGGCACGCTTGAAGCCCTGAAGACGACCTATTCAGTTGCCGGGTTAATAACACTACAGGATTCAGGTAAATGAGTTTAAAAATAAAACTGGTAAGCTTTGCGTTGTGCCCGTTTGTTCAGCGGTCGGTTATCCTTCTACGCGAGAAGCAGGTCGTGTTTGAGTTGGAATATATAGATCTGGATCAGCCACCTGAGTGGTTTTTACGACTTTCACCCACTGGAAAAGTCCCGTTACTGCTGGTAGATGACGCTGTATTGTTCGAGTCATCTGTGATCCTGGACTTTCTTGATGAACGTTTTCCTCCAAGGTTTCACCCTGCCGATATTCTGAAACGGGCGCAGCACAAGTCATGGATTGAGTATGGCTCGACTCTGTTGATGGGCATGTATGGCATGGCAATGGCGACTGACCGTGAGACTTTCATTGAGAAAAAGGCTTCACTCGAGAGGGATATAGAGCGTTTGGCTGAACCACTAGAGTCTGGATTGTTTGGTGAAGAGGGTGTTTTTAGTCTGGTTGATGCAGCAATTGCACCGCTTTTTATGCGCCTCCACTACCACAAGGAATTTCACCAGGAAGGGGAGGTGCAGATGCCTGCTTCCGTATCACAATGGGCTGCAAGACTGCTCAACCGACCCTCAGTTCAAGCCTCGGTTGTTGATGATTTTGCAGATCGCTATGGAGCCTTTCTTGTTGAAAAAAAGAGCTGGTTGCTGATGCAGTCCGGGTAAGACGCTTTCGATTAATCATGGATCGATTGTGTGAAATGGCATGAAGGTTCGGATAAGGCGAAAAGGGCACATCATAGGCAGCTATTGCATCGCTATCCCATTTATCCTGTATGGATGTTGAGCGCTAACCCTATGTTAAATTTATACTATGGAATTCTCTAACAGCTATACAACGCTTGGCACTGCTTTTTTTAAAAGTGTTCCGCCAGAGCCGGTAAAAGATCCTAAACTTTTTCTATGGAACAGTCGGCTGGCTGAAGAGTTGCAGCTGGGTGAAACCGGGGAACTACCCTCTGAAGAGCTGATTGATGCACTATCCGGTAACACGCTTCTACCAGGTTCAGAACCAGTGGCACTTGCCTATGCAGGCCACCAATTCGGAAACTTTGTTCCTCAGCTGGGAGATGGCAGAGCGCATCTGCTAGGAGAGATAGTTGATCAGTCAGGTGAGCGGCGAGATGTTCAGCTCAAAGGTTCTGGTCCAACGCCATTTTCAAGAAGCGGTGATGGTCGTTATGCGTTAGGGCCTGCTATCCGAGAGTTCGTTATGGGTGAAGCCATACATGCACTGGGAATTCCTACAACCCGTAGTTTAGCTGTGACCACTACCGGTGAAATTGTTTTTCGTGAAACAGCTCAACAAGGTGCAGTGCTTACCCGCATTGCAGCGAGTCACCTGCGTGTTGGCAGCTTCGAATATTTTGCAGCCAGACAAAACCTCCAGGCCCTCGAGCAGCTGTGTGATTACGCAATCCTTCGTCACTATCCTGAACTACAGGAGCATGGCGAGGAGCGATTCCTATTACTCCTCGAGAAGGTCATGAAGCGCCAGATAGATCTTGTGGTTGAATGGATGCGGGTGGGATTTATTCATGGTGTTATGAATACTGATAACACAGCAATATCCGGTGAAACCATCGATTATGGTCCTTGCGCCATGATGGGCACTTATGACCCGAATACGGTTTTCAGCTCGATTGACAGACAGGGACGATATGCTTTTGCTAATCAACCCTCGATAGCACAGTGGAATATGGCGCGATTTGCTGAATCACTATTGCCGTTGATCGATAATGATGAAAAAAATGCAATCGATAAGGCTGGTGCTTGCCTGGAGACCTTTTCAGCGCTATTCAAGGATCGTTATCATCAGATGATGGCCAGAAAAATTGGCATCAGTCAGACCAGTTCCTCAGATCAACTACTGATATCCAGCCTCTTGGATAAGCTGAAAAGTGGACGTCTCGATTACACCGACAGCTTTCATAGATTGACCCTTTCTTTCACTTCCCCGGTAGTGGAACGGGCGCTACAGGGTGAACTGACTGACTGGTATGACGATTGGCGTGCACGCCTGCAGCAACAGCCCGTAGATATCGATCCTGAAGTGGTTATGAAGGGGGCCAACCCGGTTGTCATCCCCAGAAATCGACATATGGAGCAGGTTATTCAATCCTGTACCCAGCAAGGTGACGCCAGCGCTGCTGAAGACTTTCTTGATGTCTTGCTTTCACCCTATCAGCTGACTGAAAAGACCCGCTCCTACCAGAAATCTTCAGCAGATGAGGATCTGGGCTATCGAACCTTTTGCGGTACCTGAATGTCTGCTACTGAAGTTTTGCTAACCCCAACTTGCATCCATTCAGATTCAGTATAGTGATTGTCACAATCAGCGCTATGCTGTAAAACTGCCTCTAAAAAGCCAATCAATATAAATAATAATTACTACCTTGATGGCTTGAGGAGTCTCTTGACTCATTTCATGAATTGATCATGTGCTCCTTGATCTGAATTTCCTGAGCACTATTACGACATGCATGCGGTAGTCCAAAATTACCTTAAGGCGGTTTCCTCATGAAAGAACAATCTCTCTATCCCTTTGAGAAAAAGCTACGTTTTTCTGTATTGACTGCTGCCCTGTTTACAGGGGCAACATTTATCATGCCTGGTGCAAAAGCCGCAACAGGTGTGCCTGACATCTACACCATTGATTCCAGTGACAGTTCTGAGACTATTGTGGTAACGGTCAATGATCGTCTGGAAATCGCTTCACAGGAAGCGATCAACGCCATCAGTATCGTATCGATCAGTAATCTCTCCGATCCGAATGCTGGTTCGGTGCAGATTGATCCGGACGATGCTTTTTCAATCAATGTTTTTCCCACTAACGGATATTCCGGCAGTGTTACCTTCACGTATCGGGTGCAGGATATTAGAGGCATCAGCAGTGAAACACCGGTAGTGCTGAATATTGTTTCAACTACTTCCACTCTGGAGGCGGTAAATGATCACTATATAACCGGTGGTAGTGCAATCAATCTATTCCCCTCAGAGAACGATATCCATCCAAGCAGCGGCTATAGTGTTGAAATCCTTACTCAACCAAATCAAGGGGCACTCTCTACAACAGATATCACCGGCCTCTATCTCTACACACCACCAGCAGATATCGATGGGACTACTTCAGTCAGTTTCGACTATCGCCTGGTGGGTGATAGCGGCGCAGTCAGCACAGCTGCGACCGTCTCGATTCAACTGGATGCTTCACTCGATCCAATAGCCAACGCTGGAATCGACGAGGCCCAGAGCAGCCTGGCCAGTGTTATGCAGGTGGCCTGTGATGCCAACTCGGCGGGCATTGTATCTCAGACAGATGAAGCCCTGGCGGCAACTTGTACCGCTTTGTCATCACTCAGTGGTTCAGAGCTTGATAGTGCATTGGAAATGGTGCTGCTGCGACAGGTTGGTGCCCAAGCCAGCTCAATGAAGGGGGTGGCTGCAAATCAGATCAAAAATGTTGGCGCCCGTCTTCAGGAGATTCGCTCGGGTGTGCCTGGTGTCAGTTTAGTCGGGCTGAGGGCTATCCTGAATGATAAACACCTCAACTTGGGGCAATTGCTAACTGACGTTCAGAGAGGCGGCAACGCCGGTGATTCTGAGGGACCGGCAAGACTGGGAGGTTTTATTACCGGTACCCTTAACATTGGCGAGGGGGAGTCTCGTAACAGAGAGAACAGTTTCGATATTGACAACCAGGAGTTGCTGGCGGGGCTGGACTACCGCTTTAACAAGGATCTGGTTATGGGTAGTGCTTTGGGTTACACCACCTCTGAGACCAGAGAGGACGGTGGTGATACCGGGCTTGATGTTGATGGCTGGAATCTATCGCTCTACGGCAACTACTATCCCGCCCGTAACTGGTATGTGGACTGGTTACTGGGGTATGGAGAGTCCTCCATTGATACCAGCCGATCCATCGATATCGGTGCGGTTACCACCAAAGCGAAGGGGGATACCGATGCTGATCACCTGAGCGCGGTGATCGGCACGGGATACAGCTACGTTCATCAGGCTTGGACACTCGATACTTATACAAACCTTGAATATCGTTCAAGCACTGTGGATGCCTATCGGGAAAGAAACGATGCCGGCCTGGATATGGATATCTATAAGACCTCAACTGATGTGTTGAGCGGGCGTCTTGGTGTTCGTGCCAGTAATGCGATCAGCTTCAGCTTTGGTGTTCTGGTTCCACAATTCGAGCTAGAGCTGGTAAAAGACTTCAAAAACGAAGCGCCGGAAATCGAAGCTGAGTTCGCCTTGGTGCCGGAAGCCGGAACCTTCACACTCACCAATGAAGATCCTGACGACAGCTATGTTAATACCGGTATATCTGTTACCGGCGTATTCAAGAATGGGGTGACCGGATTTTTCCGCTACAGCACAATGCTGGCCAGGGACGATATTAATCTGGATACCTGGCAACTTGGTGCACGCATGGAGTTTGGTGGACCATCAGAAGATATACATCTGCTTCAAAGTCGTGAGAATCAAAGCGTAGCCGCAGGTCTGTTCATGGGAACAACCGGGGTCGGTCTGGCATTGACTGTGCCGGTGAGAAACGAAAGCTTGAATTTCCGTACCGTCATGGCAACCATGCCTTACGACACGGAAGAGAAGCTGGATGACATTGAATACGACATTGATCTGGATATGTTTTCCATTGGCGCACTGCTGGATTGGCACCCGATGGAGAACGGTTTCAGAGTGAGCGGCGGACTCTTTTCACTGCAACCTGATATCACAGCCACAGCGACGCCTACCGAGGCGGTGGAAATTGGTAACACCACCTTTTCACCTGACCAGGTGGGTACTCTGAAAGCTGAGGTGGATTACAGTCGTAATTTTGCACCCTACGTAGGTATAGGCTGGGGTAATGCGGTGAAACCCGGTTCGAAACTCAGTTTCAGTGTTGATTTCGGTATATTGTTTACCGATAACCCGACTGTGTCGATCGAAGCTGATAGTGCGTTGGCAGACTCCAATCCGGTGTTAAAGGCGCAACTGGAATCAGAAATCGCCGTAGAAGAGAACCGGATCAACAGTGATGATCTGGATGATTTCAGGTACTGGCCGGTTGTTAACTTCGGGGTCTCCTATCATTTCTAGTGGGCCGCTCCATTCTAATAGCAGGTTCCTGATTTTTTAGGTTCAAGGATGAGAGTGTTATTTAGCGGCCGCTGACGATTGAATCAAGATCAACACTGATACCCTGCTATTGGTGGGAATCGAATACCTTTTGGTGGGGCATGGCCCCACCCTACCGCTAGATGACACTTCAGGTTATTGGATCTCTTTGAGGGCAATGGTGGGGCATGGCCCCACCCTACGGTTTTGTTTTACCGTGGAGTGATATGTCAA
>JBEVWG010000023.1:0-14292 GCA_040506705.1 Candidatus Thiodiazotropha sp. 6PLUC1 | reverse complement strand
GTACACAGCGGGATATGCAGTGGTAATAGGGGGTTTCATCAAGACAGATCTGTTGCTTGCGCGATATCGTCATTGCCGGCTCCTTGGCTTAAGTTCACTCCATGTGTCTCGGGAATTTACCTCATGATAGTGGTGTTTTCAAATGGCGGCAGTCTTCAATCAAATGTTTTAACTGCAGTGTTCGCTGTATTCTGTTATTGATGCGGTTCGTACCTCACCATATTCTACGTCCTACATTAAATAAATGATGACTGCCCTCAATGTTTTCAATGTTTCTTTCACCTGTTCCCATTTCTGCTACAGTTTGGCTATTCGGCTCTGGTTCCTCATACTTTTGAGTATGCATAAAAAATCAATTAAAGACGCTTAATTAAAAAACGCTTCATTCAGTAAATTCGGATTGGTATTTTCAGTGGCTCTTGTATCTACCTCTGAATAATCGACATTCATGCCACAGAATTGAACACTTGCACTAGGGAAATCCCTAGCTAGATATCTTTGCTTATCCCTGTTTTCATCCCATTTCATCTGCCAGACAATCAAGAAAAGGAGTTCGCAAAGATGAATCGATGGAACCATCTAAACACGCTCGTATTTTATTTAGCTCTGATACTGACCATCTCGGCCTGTGGCGGCGGGGATGATGAGGATGATCCGGAACCAACTACAAATAGAGCACCGACCGCTGATGACGTCTCGGTATCGAGCAATATCGAAAGCCCCTATATCAATATTAAGCTAATCGGTAACGATCCAGACCACGACATTCTCTCCTATTCCATGGAGACCTCCAGTGAAGGCGCAGGGTACGAACGTGCCTTTGTGAACCCCAACACTGGTGATCTCTATGCCGTCCTGAAAAACGATGGCACAGATACCATTGTCATACCATACAAGGTCTCTGACGGCATGCTTTTCAGTAACGTTGCTGAAGTCACCATATCCATTGGGGTATTGGAGGGACATGGTACAGGGGCAAACGAAATTCCTGCTGAAGAGTATGGTCGCCTGGAACTTGCTTTCTTTGATGGCGAACGATTTGGTTCAACCCTGGGAGATGACCCGAGCCTGCCAGCATCGATTGATCTCTCTGGAAACTTTCCGCAACCGGGAAACCAGGGCACACAGGGTAGCTGCGTCGGCTGGGCTACTGGGTATGCATTGAAGTCCTATCACGAAAAGGTCGAAGAGCAGTGGGCCTTCTCCGAGGCAACCATCTTCAGCCCGGCCTGGGTCTACAATCAGATCAATGGTGGTGAGGATAGGGGCTCACGTATCGACCAGGCCTTCGAACTGATGATCAATCGCGGTGCTGCCACCTGGCAGAACATGCCCTACGACAACACCAACTTCACCAGGCAACCCACACAACAGGCAATATCTCAAGCAGCCAACTATCGAGCGAGTGAATATCGCGCCATTACCAGCGCACAGCAGATGAAAGCAGCCCTGGCAAACCGAAGTCCAGTGGTCGCTGGAATCATCGTCTATGATGACTTGCAACGTCTAAATGGTCCGAACTCGGTTTATAACTCCACCACCGGAGAACCATCAGGTGGCCATGCTGTGACCCTGGTCGGATATGACGATAATCAGTATGGCGGGGCCTTCAAGATCATAAACTCTTGGGGAACAGGTTGGGGCGATAACGGTTTTTTCTGGCTCCCCTATAACATGATTGGCAGCGTCATGACCCAGGCTTTTGTTTTAACCGATGGTTCAAATACCGGTGAGAACACCGATGATGATGTGGACCCGGTTGTACCCCCCACCGACGGTGACCTTCCCAATCTGGAAATTGTCCAATGGCAACTCAATTATGACACCCAGGCAGGTGGTCAAGGCACTTGGCAGTGGGAGGTTATCAATGGTGGCACCGCTGATGCACCAATGGGTGCGGACGTAAACCTGATGTTATCAACCGACAATCAGATCGATAGCTCTGACTGGTATATTGTCTACGAAGAGATTCCAGAGACATTGACACCAGGTGGCAGCGCAGCACGAGATGAATCCAATCCCAGATATTTTAAACTGCCGCAAAACCTGCCACCTGGCGACTACTACATAGCGACCTGGGTTGATGATCTGCAGGAGGTCGAGGAGAGTGATGAACTAGACAATCAATCATTTGGTGACGGTCAGGTTCACATCGACTCCTCCTCACTGCCCGATATTGCGATCGATTACTGGTGGGCCTCATGGGACAGTTCCGGTAACGGCCTGCTGGAGTATACAGTCTACAACGATGGTGATGCAGCAACCACCCGCACCGACTGGGATATTAATCTGATACTGACCATTGGCGAAGATACCAGCCAAGGCGGATATTATCTCTTTTACGAGCATGCTAATTTTATCCTGGAACCAGGGGGGTCCGTATATAGAGACGAGGACAGTGCAGCAAGTTTTGACCTTTTCACCGATGTAAACGGAGATCCAATACCAAGCGGCACCTACAACATATCACTCTGGGTAGATGACCAAGGATATGAAGAGGAGTCCAATGAGATTAACAATCTTTCAATTGGCAACACTCAAGTAACGTTGACTAATAGCAGTTTTCGCCCATTAATAGAGGATCAGCAGGGAGCAACCAAAAAACTTGCTTCTGACAGCAGCAGTGATATGCAGGCGACGGCCTTTGACGGCACAGGTGAAAATATTCGGCACTCTTATAATGGACGCCGCATCCCTGATACTAACGTACTCATGGCCAAGGTAAGGATTGCTGATCAAGCAGATGGCACACGCACCATGACAGCTTTGGAAAGTGATAAACCTGGCACGGAGCAACAGACTGGCATCATGTCCGGTGAAAAGAGATATCATAAGGTTGTAAAATCTGCAGACCAGGCAATTACACCGAAGTCAAACCGCACAAAAATGCCTTTAGATCAGGACTCTGAAAATGACACGAAGTAGTTTCAAATTATACCTGACTCTGAGTATAGTAGTAGCAACTGCCGGATGTTCGACAAAAAATACGGAACCCCCGGCAGACCAAACGAACAGTGGTACAGATAAGAAATCAAACATGCCAGACAGCTCGATTCAGTTCTGCAAGGATGCAGGATTTGATGCTGTAGCGGTTACTGAAAACGGCATACCGACAAAGTATCTATGTATCAATCCTAAAACCAATAAAAAGTGCGATAGCTGGGCCTTCTTTCGTGGTGATTGCAAACTGGATAACTCTGACAATCCATCATCGGCAGATCAGGGTATAAAAATCAAACAGTAGCCTGTGAGTGATTGGTCCAGTTGAACCGATATGCTTCGCGGATCTTCGTAATATTCTGCTATTGCGAAGATCCGCAAGTTTTTCTAGACCACCCACTTGCTATTGATTAGGATAAACTACAACATCATCCAAACACTGATTGCCCGCTACTTAAATAGGCTAATTCTCAACATCGATAATTTGTCTGCGACAACCTATATCCCATCTCTATTACTCTTATCTCTCAGTTCGATATCAAGCTCACTCCCACTCAGACGTGCCTCAGCGAGCGGTTCAGCTCCAACAATATCCCACATAGTGGTGTACAACTTTGGATAAAATGCCGTCAGAACCATCTGACCAAAATGGAATTATAGAGTAGACAGAGCGTCCACCATTACTTTCAGAAAAGACAACCATTATCTGGGCATTTACTATAATAGTTTCTAATATTACAACCATTAAACCAACTGCTGTTATGGTGCTTTTTTAATTACACTATTCAAATTATAATCCAGCGCGTTATACTCTTACAGCAGCCATTTAATCTGCACTGAATAAAAATGTGTAATGTTTGAGTTTTTTTCAAATGACTCCCGTCTGTGCATAAGCTCTGACTAGGTAACACTTCAAGAGAGTGAGCTTAGCTTTTCTATAATGTAAACCATATGACGGACGTTAGTTACATAAAGGAATTTATAGCACTGGATACAGTCAGGAGGTTTTTTGTGTTGAAACATCTTTATACACTCATATTGAAACTGGTCTATTCAGCCATGATCATCTTACCCTTAACTATACTGCCCGCCTGTGGCGGCGGAGGTGGAGGTGGTGATGAGACTCCAACAGACGATAACAGCTCAGACAACACCGATGACGGCTCAACGACTGATGACACTGATTCAGGTCAAACCAACATCAGAGTGTCACGTATACGATACGACTTCGACAATAACGGTGTATTCGAAGGAACAAGGGAGTACACATACGACACCGATGGAAGAATCATCGAGGAGCGCTATTCCTACATCGACGATGGAACTGAAGATACTGAGCTTGCTGGTACATTATCAAATTCAATCGCGCTTGATCCTATAGATGAAACAATCACTTATACCTATGATGCCGATGGCCGTCTGCAGACCTGGGTAGGAGTCACCAGCGAAAGCCGTGACACATCTATCTATACCTTCAATGACGACAATCTGATCACACAGGTGGATGTCACGATGGAGGATGAGACCGGTGCGGTGACTTCACAATACAGCCATACACTCTCCTACTCTGAACAACGCTTGATCAGACATACCATGACACTCGATAACGAGGTCACACCGATGCAGGAATACGAGATCGGATATGACGACTCCGGTTATGTAATCACAAACCAACAAACCATGACCAGCAGCAATCAGGTCTCCCACCAAACCTATACTTATCTGACCAACGGACGACCCAATACAATTGTCGACACCTCTCCCTCACTACCCGATTATCGTAGGACATATGAGTTTGGTTATACTGCAAACAACCAACCAGCCTACATGAACAATATTGCTGAGGGCATATTTAGCGATCGCTATGGTTGGTTATTTCAATATGATGACAACGGACAAAAGATTACAACTCAGATAGATGAAGCGATTGATGGGACTATTGATGCAGTCGCCGAAATAGAGTGGGAGGAAGGAGTCTGTACCTCGGTACTGAGTTGGTATCCTCGCACAATTGTCACCGACACTGTTGATCTCTCCTCTCCCTACAAACCGGGAACCGGCTATGTTTGGCTCCCCCACTGCACGTCAGGCATGTGATCACTGTTGTTCCCACGCTGAATGTGGGGACAACAAAACACCCTTGCTCCGCAAGGTGACCCCTAACAAGAGAACAACCATTGCATTAGTGGGAAGTCCGATTGATCTTTGGCTGATCCTGCTGCTTGAGTGGGCGATTAAAGTGAGGAAACAATTACCTTACCTGGTGCTAAAGATCGAGGCGCAACTTTCTGAGAGCCTGCTCTCCTGACTTGTGAATCGTCTGCTCGACCTGGCTATACTCTTTACACCATCCTAGAACATAGCCAGGAGGAATAAGTGGATTTCTATAACGACCCGTCGAAAGTCGATGAATACGAAAAAATGTGTGATGAATATGATGGCACAGAAATATACATGGTTCTCAACAGGCATCTCACTAAAGACGCAAGCTTATTGGAATTAGGCAGTGGGCCAGGAAACGATATCCAATATTTTCAAAATAGCTATAAGATCACCGGATCAGATCTATCTGAAGAATTCCTTATAAGGTGCAGAAAGAAATTCAGTGACATACCATTTAAGAAGTTAGATGCCGTTTTGATAGAAACGAACGAAACATACGAATGTATATTCTCAAATAAGGTATTGCATCACCTGGCTCGAAACAACTTAAAAAAATCATTAAAACGACAGCAACAGGTGATTACACCAAACGGGATTTTCGCTCATACATTCTGGTTAGGGGATAAAGAGTTTTCAATGGAAGGGATGCTGTTCGTATTTCATGATCGGGATAAGTTGCTAAGTTTGGTTTCTGAATATTTTACCATTCTCGAAACCTATGAATACTCGGAATTCGAGGAAAATGACTCAATATTTATTGTCGCAAAAAATGATAAATAGACAGACAATCGTCACGGAGGCAATTGACCATAGCCTTGAGGACATATCTATTAATTGCTTGTCCCCTTAAATAGAAGAGCCCCAACCTAACCTGTTTTTTTGCTTACTCTCAACCAAGAGCAGATGGTAATCAAAGCCAAGTTGGAGAAGGGGCAGAGTTCCGCTGATCAGAAGCGTATGAAACGCAATCTAAAGGTTATACAAGCACAACGTAAAAAAGGCATCAAACTGTGTAAGAGCATCAAGTGTAAGTAGTGTTTGGCCAGAACCAGCCATACCAATCAGGGTTGGTAGGTTTTTTTAAGGTAGGCTTGCCAGGTCGTCCAAGCTGGTCTAGGAGTACCATCGTAGCGACGTAGGGCCATATTGCCAAACAGGCGCAATAGACCTTCGATGTAATCCCCACTTGCTGTGTAAAAATCATCCAGTAGAAGGCAGGTACTATTACCTGAGGGTGCGCAGGGGCAGACGCCATCACCTGTCACCGCATCATCGAGATAATCACGGTTGAGCCACCAGACAACCGCTTCCAGATTATTCTCTTTGGCGCTCTCAAGTAACCAGGTCATATAGGCATTCTGAGCAGTTTCATTGGCCACATCGATTGTGCCCAGGCCTTGAATTTCAAGCGTTGCCGGTAAGATTTCACTACCACAACTACCATCCGTACTATGTTGATAGCTACTCAGTAGAGGTTCAGCCAACCATCCAGTCTCTGAAATCCAGATCTTGCGGGAGGTTGCTTGAGCAACCTTGCTCAATGTGTCCCGAGGAAAGCTGTGGTTGAAATCTCCATGGTAGACCCAACCGGAAGGATATGTGGAGAAAGCAATGCGGTCACCGGCTATCTCCAACACTTCAAGCAGACGTCTATCAAAACAGTCGGCCATGGCGCCCGGTGCACATTCAGCACTCGGCTCATTCGTATTGCCATAGATGTAATCAAGTTGAAAGGTTGGGAAAACAACCAGTTGCGGATAGGCCTCTTTTAAAGCTGAATAGAGATCGTTATACCAGGAGATCCAGGCTGCTTTTTGTTGCGGACAACTGGTGAAGGGCATATTCATTTCGACCGCGGGGCTCATGTAGTCCGGGTTTACAAGATCGACAAGATATTTAAGATAGGCGATATAAGATGCTTTATAGTTCTCGGCACGATCATCAGTGGCGAATTGATAACATCCTTCACTGTCGATATTGGTATTCCAATTGGGGTGAGTTGTACCATCTGATAGAACGTTAGGCGCCAATACCTTACGATCACCTAAGGGTGAGATAGTAAGGTAGAGGGGTTTACTCGTTGCATGAGCTGAGTCCGCCAATTGCTGCCACTGTTCGACCCAGGTTTGGGGAAGATTGGCACAGGAAGTTGCATCGCAATAGTCCCAGGGCACGCCCCAAAAATCATCCACATGCAGAGATATCAGATCCCGGTCGTTGAGATTCTCAAACCGCCAATCAGGAAAGGTGGCATTACTTCCATCATGGCTGGTAAAGAAAGGCGTAGAGCCCATCAGAAAGGGGCGTGTATCGACAGGAGGATCGTTACTGGCATTGCTGTCATCATCATCACCACCACCGCAACCTACGATACTGAGCAGGATGCTTAATAGGAGTGGCTTAAAATATCTTGAGAAATATTGCATATCCTTATCCTGCATTTAACCTGCATCAGATCCATGACTCAGGAGCGATGGTTATAATTCAATTTCATTTGACACTACGAGTAAATTCTATTGTTTCACCAACCTGGACAGAACTGATATCTGCGTCCAAAACAGAAAACTCAATAAGCGGGTCGCCTCTCCAAGTGCCACTTTCAGAGCCAATGTAACCGATTATCTCAGTCATCGCGACAAACTGTTATCGACTGCGTAGACCGATCGCAGGGTAATTTACCCGGTTTTGTCGTGATTTAAATGGTTCGCGAAGGTAGAACTGCTTGCACTCTCGAACAGCAGAACAACGATAAACTTGAATCCAATAAATAAAAAAAGTTCTGCCCTCTTAATTTATTGCACATTTCAGCCGTGATATATATCTGATTCAAATAATATATCACCAACAATAACAATACACGAGTCACTCTAGTTTTGGATGACACCCACTCCTGGTCAATAGCTCTCCGTTGAGTGCAACTACAACTATTGCATCCAGATTTTGACAGGTCATCTCATTACTTTACCCTGCCAAAGATTATGAGCCGATAATAGTCGCGGAATTAGATCAACTAGGACTGTTGACACTATTTTTGAGAGACAATCGCATAAACTAAAGCTATGCTTCCCTCTGCGAAGCTCTTTTCACTTTCCTGGGCTTGATTATGGATACAATGGTTGAACTATTCAGAGGTGTGATCGGTAACTATGCCGATATACTTGCTCGCCTGGGCCTGCTCGACTTCGTTGTTATCACGGTTAATATTGTGCTGATGATTTTTGCCAGACGAATCATCGAGCTCATCTATCACGACAATGTCAGCACAAACCGCAGCCTCAACCGGGTACATGTCTTCCGCGCCTTGAATCTGTTGATTATTCTCTCATTCGGCTACTACCACCTCTATCTGCCGACAGGGGAGAGAGGTATTGGCCTGAAACTGCTATCTGTCTTTGTGGTTATCTATCTGGGTTATCTCTTCGCACACATCATCGGCTATATTGCACGCCGCAAATTCGGTAAATCACGGGAGGTCAATGGCGTCAAAAAGAGTGTCGA
Source organism: Candidatus Thiodiazotropha sp. 6PLUC1 (assembly GCA_040506705.1). Taxonomy (GTDB): domain Bacteria; phylum Pseudomonadota; class Gammaproteobacteria; order Chromatiales; family Chromatiaceae; genus Thiodiazotropha. Next base: position 5,691 of record JBEVWG010000023.1, on the reverse strand, counting down.
GACCTACAACAGCCGCCTATTGACCCTCTTATCTGGAATCTTTATCTCCATCATTGTATTAATTTCAGTGGTACAGATTCTCGGCTTTAACGGCCTGCTGGAGGCGGGGGGCGTGATCGGCTTTATCGGTGTCTTTCTGGCACTGACTCACAACGCATGGGCACCGGACATTTTCAGTGGCCTGATCATCCTCAACAGTGGCATGGCTGAAGAGGGGGATGTGATTGAGATTACTGAAGGTACACACTATATCGGCGTGGTCTACAAGACCAAGATGTTCCATACAGAGATCCTCAACCTGGTTAACAACCATCGCATTATGCTGAAGAATGCGAAATTCAGGGATTATACAATCCACAATCTTTCAAAATTCGCATCGGCCAAGGGGTTACGTGAAAAAATGGTCTTTAAGATTGGTTACGACGTGGAAGCTGGCAAGGTGCGCGAGATGTTCGACGAGGCTTATGAGGAGATAACACAAAGCGCTGACATCAATATTGAGAAGCAGTATGAGCTTGAAGTTCGGGTCAATGATACCGCTGACCATGCTATTGAGTGGGCGATCTACTATTACACCAAGGATGTACGAAATCTGATCAAACTTCGTCAGCACTTCCGGGAGATCATCTGGCAGACAGCAGACAGGCATGGCATTGCACTTGCGACACCGTTGACGCATACCATTGTAAACCAGGAGGCCTGAATATTTTCTGTTTACCGCAACCCAATTAAAAAACAGTAGAAACAGGCTCACCATTCTAACTTAGAGAGTTATTGAGATAAAATAATCTATCGACTGTATAAATATCATCTGTAAATTATCGATGAAGTGGATAGTAAAACCACTAGCTATATCGATTAACCAGAATCCAAACCAGTGATATAAATTCAGGCTGGTTCAATCTTGGCTCTCCAAGCAGCACCAGCAAAAACTGTTCATTACCGACATATAGAGGCCATGCACCTACTCGGCTGGATCCATATGCATCCACAGCAGCCCATCCCTGGGCACCCAGCCCAAAGCTTTCAGACAACCGTTCTGCGTGACGCGTTTGCACTGAGATCAGATCAGCGCTGAGGGCTGAGAGTATGTCAGCAGCATTTGCATCCAGCCCACTATGGACTAGTGAAAGGCCATTCCAATCAACCAGAAGACCTTTACCTATTGATGACAAGCAGGGAAGTATATTTGTCAATTTCTGACCGACACCAGACTCTGATACTTCCTGGGGTTCTCTAAAACCTTGAACCATTGAGAGTGTTTGTGCACGATGCAGGATTGCCAGTGCCTCCTGTTCATCGCTGAGCTCTAACCACTCACAAAGGCTTTCTGCATTTATCTTTAGACTTCGCTCCTGCTTTAACAAAATTAACATCAGCCGCCTGACCGGTTCATCCTCGCGGCCTGAAACCGCATAGAAAGCACCTGCCGAGGTTGGTAGCAGATAGAACTCTTCAACTAATTCATATTCAGACATGGTTATTGTTCACTACCTAATCCAGTTAACAGGCCCTAGTTAGTCAAGGACATTGAATCGAGAAAGAATTTCTCTGTATCAAGCCACAATTCCGGTAAAGCAAGGCTTCTGCCAATAAGCCCCATGTAGGTTTTATAAAAGGCCTCGCGCGTTTGCTGCTGTCTATAGAGGGATAGCAGTTCACGGCAAACAGCCTCATCGCCAGGGTCATGATGTAAGGCATTTTCAAGAATGACCATTGCAGTGAGCCAGTCATTCTGTTTGAGGATTTCCACAGCCTGTTCAAGTGGGCTGGCATCTGAATCGCCAGAATCTGATGCTGTCCGCCTTACAATTTGAGTGAGTCCCGAGCGACCTATGGATAAACTCGATACCGTATTCTTCGGCAAGGAGATATTAGAATCCAGACCACGGGACAAATGAACCAAAAGAAACCGCACTTGCTTCTCTTTTAGTGATGGCAATGCCTGTCTAAGCAGGTTCTTTCTTATATGCAAACCGCGATTACCCAGAATAAGAAACAGGTCAATTAACGCCGCATATATAGCATCTGAATCGCCCATGGAAAGATAGAGCAGAGTCCGTTGAACGTGGGCACGTAAATCCCTGGGATTTCTCCTTACCTTTTTTATAAGGTATGTAGAAAATCTATTACCCCCCTCTACTGTGGGAAAAACCGGTAGTAGTTGGCTTGATTGCGGAAGCAGAGAGGGCTCAACAAGGTGATCCATGCTTTGGTCTAGTGAATCATCCGCCGCTAAATTCGCATTGCTTACTTTTCTTACTATCTGTTGATACATAAAGCCCGTTGACACTGACTATAATTTAGAAACCGTTTAATAATGTAATAGTGAACTATACGGATCTCATCCTGCATCTTTTAGTTTTGATATAAAACTATTGAGCATACCCTTTTTTACAACCTCTGCTTTACCAAACATTAAGACTTTCGGTGTCTCATTTACTGAGATTTCTGTAGAGAGTTCAGCTTCAGAATGGGCAGAAGGTGTGCGGTCAATTAAATCTATCTCTTGGCATGCGTTACAGAAATCTATTACGGTCTTGACGTTAACCCCTGCACCATCGGCAATTTTCTGGATATCTTGCGACTCATTGGTCATCATGTACTCAGCTATTTTTCTATAGTCCAGATCATGGGGAACAACCTCAAAATCCGGCTCTGAAGTCAGGCTCAGTCTATCCTCTGTCGTGTTATTCTCCATCAGCCTTCCCCCAGATCCATAGAGTGCTGCAAGATAGAAGAGCAACCACAGTGGTCGAGCATCCCAGCCTTCTGGAGGCACCTGCTCATCAGGCTTGATAAGTTCATGATTCGAAAATCCAAAAGCCCGCGCAGAGAATAACTCAGGAGATAGTCCATAGCAGGATTTATGAGCAAAGATCTGTTGGTCTGGATATATTCTGACAGATGGGTAAATGAAATGGCTTATTTCAGTTGGATCTCCTACTAAAACCAGCTTTCTGATTAATCCAAGAAAATACTTATTTTCATGAAACCGTCTCGGAGGACGACTCATTTTCCTGTATACCTCTATCCAGCGGGATTTCCCTGTTTTTTCGCTCTGCTTGTCTTTAACTTGTTGAGGAGTGCTACTTGGTTTTTTTGAACCTTCTGACTGGAAATGATCGAATTCCGAATCCATTAAGAGATCATATACATCATAGTCACTATCCTCATCGACAGGGATGTGAGGAGTGCTCTGGAGTTGATCATCACCAATAGGAAGCGAGGTCGAAACATGACCAATTTCAGGTTGCGATCCTTCCCCAATAAACATCTGCTTATTTAGAGAGAGAGTAGCGCCCTCCTCTTGACCGATCTCCTCTTCCTCTTCAGTAATAGGGGAGGATGTCTCCTCTACTGCACTTAGCGCCAGCTCGATCTCAAGCTCAAGTAATAAAGTTGTAATCACTGAGTAGGAAATTGGCTTTTTCAGAGTATAGGAAAAAGAGTCTCGCATTTTGTCGCTAGAGGAACAGCCAATTAGAATGGTTCTAAAATTACTTGACGAAGATTTATCAGAAATGAACTCTGCCGCGAACTCTTCCCGGTCTGTATTTACAAGTATGACATCAGCATCCCTGCCCCCAACCCATAACCACTCTGCGACTTCGTAGCTGGAAGCCATCTCAATAGTGGTACGTAAAAAAACCGCTTCGCGTTGATCGAAACCGACTTCTGTTATTCTGTATGGAGCCATAATGTGAAACGCACCGCGCCTCTCCTCCTTGACACTTACTTCCTACATATCACTATCAGCCTACCAATTAAAAATGAAATTGTCACTGCTGATGACAAATATGATAGATTTCAGATTACTGAAATGAACTAGTCCTCACAATATTGAGTTAATTCTTCAGTCTTAGTAAAGTCCTGGGTAATAGTAGACTTTATAGATAATCTATAAAACCGGACACATCAAACAAAAATCACACTGATCATCAAAGATACATATTAAAAGGAAGAATTTAAATGGGAAAACAGGAAGATTTTGCGGGAGTCATTCAACAATTAAGAGAAAATGTACCCGATATTACAGGCGTAATGATTTCATCAATAGATGGTCTTTCAATAGCGACGGATTTCCCCGAAGAGGAAGCTGCTCGAATCGCCGCCATGGGTGCATCCGCTGTAGGGCTAGGTAGCCGGATCACAAAGACAGCAGATCTTGGTGATATGCACGACATCCTTATAGAAGGCAGTAGTGAAACACTGGTCATCTATATGGCTGGAAATGCCGCCACACTAGCTTTACGTGCACCTCGCAGAGCAAATCTGGGTCTAATTCGACTGGAAGGTCCTAAGGCAGTTGAGAAAATTGTAGCGCTTGTCTCAAACTGATCAGGGAGAGATGCATGGGCTCAACCAATCTCTTCGATAAAGATGGACACTCCTATATCCTGCTGGAAGGCTTTGGACAGGGTGAGATGGTACCAACTAATCAAGTTGTTATCAGAAATGGTAATGAAGCTATTTTACTTGACCCAGGTGGACACAAGGTACACTACGAAGTAATTAATGAAGTCTCTTCATTGATACCGATCAGCAACTTGAAATACCTGTTTTTTTCACATCAGGATCCTGACATTATCGCTGCAGCGAATGCCTGGCTGATGTTGACAGAGGCGGATGCACTTATCTCCAAACTCTGGGTACGATTCATCCCTCACTTTGGTATTGATGAGCTGCTGTTACCTCGCCTGCACGGCATACCGGATGAAGGTATGCGCCTGCAGCTAGGTAATACCGAATTGATTATCCTACCCGCACACTTCCTCCACTCAGCAGGGAATTTTCAAGTCTATGATCCTGTATCAAAAACACTCTTCTCTGGTGATTTAGGCGCATCGATTGGACTGGACTATAGTGTGGTAACAGATTTTGAGGCCCATATTGCCTACATGGAGGGCTTCCACCTTCGATATATGCCATCCGCTCAAGCCAATCAGTGTTGGGCCAAGATGGTTAGAGAGCTGGATATAGAGAGAATTGTTCCCCAGCATGGGGCCATTTTTCCCGATCGCAAAACATCCAAACGATTTATCGACTGGATTGCTGATTTACCCGGTGCAGTCGAGATTTTAAAGGACAACTACAGAATTCCAGGTACCTCCTCCACACCAGCGAAACATGACCCGGACGACTCTGTCAAAATAGCCGCTAAAATACCGAATAGTGAGAAAGCAGCAGTCGTTAACGAGGAGACAAATAGCGAAACAGTAGCCACTACTGATGAAGCATCAACAACCAACGAGCGCCAACCTCCCAAGAGCTGGGGGCAGCGCTTGAAAGGCGCCTTTACCAATAGGTTCCGTGATTGACACTGATATCTGATACCAGGTAATGCCCTAAAAAAGCTTTGCTTACCTTAACAATAATAGAGCTTCTTGATACTTCACTTGAGATATCGAGGCATGAGTCAAATTAAGCGCCGACTCATTAAGAACAGGATTATTGTAAACAGGCCGAACTTCCAGCTCACCTGAATACTAGAAATTATACTTCACTGCTGCTCCATCAGCTCTAAAAAACCCAGAGGAAAGCACACATTGATCATCAAATTTATTGGGGCAGCCGTAGGGTGGGGCCATGCCCCACCATCGGTAGTGTCAATAATCTTTCGCTCTTTGTTTGGCGGTAGCTTCGTAGTTAGGCAGTTTCTTGCTCCAAGTATTGCTTCTTGAGCGCCTC
>JBEVWG010000029.1:0-15414 GCA_040506705.1 Candidatus Thiodiazotropha sp. 6PLUC1 | reverse complement strand
GGGCATGGCCCCACCCTACGCCAATACGGGTAGGGTGGGGCCATGCCCCACCAAGTAGTCAACTAGTGAGGGCGATGGCAAGTTTCGAAGTACCTGCAGGGGTTGGAAATGATTTCCTCAGGATGCGGCTGATGCGCTTCAGCCTCTATTTGCTGAGAGCTGGCAGGCTACTGCCTAGTCCGTAGCCCGTAGCCTGGATGAAGTGTAACGGAATCCGGGGGGAACAGCGCACCAACCATCCCGGATTCCGCTGCGCTCCCTCCAGGTTACCTTGCTGAGATAGTCATGAAACTGTGAAGGTTGCATGTGGTTTTGGCGTTTTCGGCAAGCTTTTGGTGGGGCATGGCCCCACCCTACGCTTAGACGGACAAGGGTGGGGCCATGCCCCACCGACGTAGTCAAAGCGAATTAAACCTTAAGCCACTTGAATAGTGGATCCCACAAGATGACATCCTTATAGACCTGGCTGGGTGCCAGCTCAAACAGAGCCAGGCCCTTTTCGGCAGATCTTATGTAGTTCTGACTTTCACGCAGATGGGTGATGAAGGGGACTTTCAAATGACCAAGATAGTTCTCCAGGTCATGGTAGATGCGGGTATTCTCTTTCGCCCTGTTGGCGACAATACCGATCCTGGTCTGATGTTTTGAAACTCGCCCGCTCTCCAGTAACTCGGTCAGGAATCGGTTGCAGGCGCGCATATCGATAGGTGATGGCAGGACTGGCAGTACCAATGTGTCGACCTTCATCAACATTTTGTTGATCTCCTTGCCATGCACACCGGCTGGTGCGTCCATGATCAGCAGATCGGTGCCCTTTGCTGGATTGATCGGTCCCGCTAATGCGTCAATGGCTTGAATATCAGGGATGCCTTCGTAATCGCCTCTTGCTTCAAGCCAGTCGAGGGTGGACTTTTGCGGGTCAAAATCGGCCAGGGCAACTTTCTTGCCTTCATCGGCATACCAGGTGGCAAGATTGGTGGCAATGGTGGTTTTGCCACACCCTCCTTTGGCGTTCATCAACATGATTGTGCGCATTATTGTTTTCCTGTCCTCTTGGTGTTGTTTTTCAACGGGGGGTAACCCCGGTTCTCCTGAGTGCTATGGTGCTAAATTAATACAAGTTTAAAACTAATACGATAGGCCTTAGTTTAGTCGATCCCCAGCTGATCCCAAATCTCATCGATACGTTTTTTGATTGAGCTGCTCATGGTGATAGGTTTTCCCCACTCCCGACTGGTCTCACCAGGTAGTTTATTGGTCGCATCGAAACCGATTTTAGATCCCAGTCCGGAAACTGGCGAGGCAAAATCGAGATAGTCGATCGGTGTGTTCTCAATCATTGTGGTATCTCTGGCCGGATCCATGCGTGTGGTCATAGCCCAGATTACATCCTGCCAATCCCGTGTGTTGACATCATCATCAACCACTATGACAAATTTGGTGTACATGAATTGACGTAGAAATGACCATACCCCCATCATCACCCGCTTGGCATGACCGGGATACTGTTTTTTCATACTGACGATGGCGAGTCGGTAAGAGCAGCCTTCCGGGGGCAGATAGAAGTCGACGATCTCTGGAAACTGCTTCTGCAGTATCGGCACAAAGACCTCATTCAACGCAACGCCAAGCACTGCCGGCTCATCCGGTGGGCGACCGGTGTAGGTGCTATGGTAGATGGGGTCTTCCCGACGGGTTATTCTCTCTACCTTGAATACTGGGAAGCTCTCCACTTCGTTGTAGTAACCGGTGTGATCACCGTAGGGCCCCTCCTCGGCAGTCTCACCAGGATGGATATGGCCCTCCAGAACAAACTCTGCAGAGGCTGGCACTTGTAGATCTGAGCCGATCGATTTCACCACTTCTGTACGGCTGCCGCGAAGCAGTCCGGCAAAGGCATACTCAGAGAGGGTGTCAGGTACTGGGGTGACAGCAGCAAGGATAGTGGCCGGGTCTGCACCCAGGGCGACACTGATCGGGAAGGGCTCATCTGGATGGGTTTCCAGCCACTCGCGATAGTCGAGGGCGCCACCCCGGTGGGCCAGCCAGCGCATGATCAGCCGGTCGGGGCCGAGTAACTGCATGCGATAGATACCGAGATTCTGGCGACTCTTATTTGGCCCTCGGGTAATGACCAGGCCCCAGGTGATCAATGGCGCAGCATCTTCCGGCCAGCAGGTCTGAATCGGCAGTTGGGTTAAATCAACCGCATCTCCCTCTTGGGAGACCGCCTGGCAGGCGGCGTTTCGAAGCTCTTTTGGTGCCATGTCGAGCACCTTGCGAAATACAGGTAGCTTTTCCCAGGCATCCTTCATGCCCTTTGGCGGATCAGGCTCTTTAAGGAAGGCCAGAAGGCGCCCTACCTCTCGCAGAGATTCTACATCCTCCTCACCCATCCCCATGGCTACCCGCTCAGGGGTGCCAAAGAGATTGCCTAATAACGGATAGGGAGAGCCTTTGACCTTCTCAAACAGTAGTGCGGGGCCAGCACGACGGAGGGTGCGGTCACAGATTTCAGTGATCTCCAGTTTCGGGTCCACTTCTGTCTGGATCCGCTTCAGCTCCCCCCGGGATTCAAGCTGTTGGATGAAATCACGTAAGTCTTTGTACTTCATGGCACTCGTGAGCCTCGTCTTAAATTCTGTTCAAAACCAGTTTTGCCAGCAGGCAAGGCGTCATGGTCTGCTTGAGCATGGCTCTATAAAGGTGCAGCAATTATGACGAGGAACTATAAGTCATTAATTTATCAGTGAGACATTACCAGAGGTAGGAAGGAGGTCAAGCAAAAGCCGGTTTCAACTGATTAGATATGACTCAGCTGAGGAAAAGGCGTCAGATAGCTCTGAGGACAGATAGAAGATTATCGATTTCGAGCAGGCTTACACTCTCTGCAGATGATTTGCGATCCAAAACTGGATCGCAAATCCCCCCCATAGATTAAACATTCAATTCAAGTCGTCCAGTTTGCCACCGCTAAAGTAGGTGAGTTTGTAAATGATCGTGGTAGAGATCCTGTGGCAAAAAAAGCACCATTTTTTAGACTGCTGATCTGTGCAATAGCGACTTGATCGCGTTATCAATCGATCAATTTATCCCCAGATCGGTTATGAGTGAATTATTTAAGCACTGAATATGGATATGTTGTAGATGCAAGTCGAGAGGCATGACAAGGCACTACTAGAGAAGCTGCTGTCTTCCAGCGAAGACAGATTGATTGAGTTAATACTCAATTACGCTGAACAGCAGAAGTACACCCGCTATACATCAACTCTGAAAGAGGCCTGGCGGCTCTCGATTGATGGATTGAGTCAATCCATCATCAAGGCCCTGGCGCTTTCTGATTTGATTCCAGATCTGGGACCGGATGAGGACTTTTCTTCAGACCCCGGCGCTCAGTTTGGTGCTATGGAAGCCCGGCGTCATCGTGCAAGGGGCGTCAATCTGACCATGTTTTTAGGCTTGATGAAATACTATCGCCAAGCCTATTTAGACCTCTTGGATGAATCCTCGGGCTTTAAACATCCTGAGGTGGTCAAGCTGTTTGTGAGACGCTTTTACGACCGAACCGAGCTTGCTTACTGTGGCGAGTGGGTGAGTTCTGATGGGGAGGCACAGATCAAGGTGCTGAGTGACAGCAATCTCCATCTGACAAATGAAAAAAACAAGTACCTGACTCTATTCGAGAGCCTCTCGTCGCCAGTGATATTGTGCGATGAGCGTGGCATTGTTGATAACTACAACGATGCTGCAGGACGCTTGTTGCTTGGCACTACAACACCAGGCAGCCGCTACTACTCTGAGCAGCGACACGATTTGGCGCCACCGACTCTGCAGCAGGAGTTGGCGCAGATGATAGCCGACGGCCTCAACCGCCTGGATATAGAGAAGATCTATCAGACGCCCGAGGGAGAAAAGAGCTATGACGTCCAGATTGAGCGGATGTTGGATGTCAGTCATAAGTTCAATGGTTATACCATTCTGTTCAATGACATCACTGAGAGACTAGGCTGGTCACGGCGGCTGGAAGAGGTGAATCAGAACCAGCAGCAGTTGATAGATGACCTTAATCAGACTCGTCTGCAGTTGGTTCAATCAGAAAAGATGGCGGCTGTCGGTCAGCTCTCTTCAGGGATTGCACATGAGATCAACACCCCCATTCAGTATGTCGGGCAGAACACTCGATTTTTCAGTGATGCCTTTATTGATATGCAAAGTGCTATAAAGTCACTGGAAAAACTGCTTGTTGCTGCGCAGAAGGGTGAGTTGAGTGAGCCTCTCTTATCTGAGGTGAGTAGACGGGTAGAAGAGGCAGATTTTGACTATCTTTTCGAAGAGGTCCCAAGAGCGGTAACGCAGTCACTTGAAGGGGTGGAGAGAGTCTCTACCATTGTCTCTGCGATGAAGGTGTTTGCTCGGTCGGGTACCCAGGAAAAGGTCGAAACAGATATCAATACCGCTATCATCAGCAGTGTGAATCTGACGGTTAATGAGTGGAAATATCATTCTGAAGTAGAGATGGATCTTGACCCTGATCTACCGATGATATGTTGTGTGCAAAGTGATTTGAATCAGTCGCTTCTGAATATTGTTGTTAATGCCGCCTCTGCAAATTCAGACTATGCGGCACAAGAGAGGCTGACAGAAAAAGGTAAAATCTCGATCAGATCATGCTTGGACGGGGATTGGGTCGTTATCGAGATCAGTGATACGGGGACAGGTATTCCAGAGGAGATAAAGTCGAAGATCTTCGATCCATTTTTCACCACGAGGGAGGTGGGTAAAGGTATAGGTCAGGGATTGACGTTTGTATATCAAGTCATTGTGGAGGAGCATGGCGGAAGGATTGATGTGACTACGACTCCAGGTGAGGGGACGACTTTTAAGCTTCGCTTGCCACTGCTTCCAATCTAACTGGGCTGGCCTATTCATGAGGTTAAATTCGGCTGCACTCTGCTGACAGTTGGAGTGGTGCCTCCGTCACTAGTGATCTTATAGCCATGGTCTTGTTTTATATCTAAAAAAACTTTGTGGGGCTCAAAGAGAGAGCCAATAGTCCATGCAGCGCCTATAATGTTAGAAATACAACCTAACCAGTGCAACTCTGGGTTCAGGTAAAACTCTAATAATACAAACAGTTGGCCCAGGTAGGATAATAGAAGAATTATATGTTCGAAAAAGATCCCCGCACCTTCTCTCCTGAATATAAGAATCTGTCGCCTGAACAGAAGGCGATGGTCAAGCTTGAAATCACGCTGACTAATTTTTTTAAATCCTTTGACAAGAGCATGTCACGCTGGGAGCGGATGATCTATCCCATGCTGGTGGTTGTCGGTGTCCTTGGGCTGTCGGGTTTTTATCTCATCTATAACGTCACCACCGATATGCACAAATTGACCGAGCAGGTGGATCCCCGCATGGAGGATAATCTGCAAGCCATGTCATCTCACATGGCGCAGCTCTCTCAAAATATCTCGATCATGACAGAGCAGATTACTGTGTTGGTACAGCGGGTCGATAGCATGGAACAGCACATTGCCACTATGGATGGCAATATTGGGGCATTGACTGTGGATGTGGGTAGTATGAGCAAGAATGTTGGTCAGATGACCACCAATGTTGCCGATATGAATCAGGCAATGCGCACAATGACAGTGAATACCGGAGTCATGAGTCGTGATATCAATCAGATGGGGCGGCCGATGGAGCGAATGAACTCATTTACCCCTTGGTAGTCTTGAGGGCAGCGCTTTTTGGCAAGGTGTGAATGATCCTCGAATCTGGCCGTTTTTGGCATTGAAATTGGCTCTTCAATGCGTCTCAGAGGCATCAGGTTCCATTTTAATTCTCGCTTGTGGTTGGACCTGAAAAAATCAGTTGACCACTCCATTCTATTAGCAGGTTCCTGATTTAGTGGAAAATAGCTTCGATGCACATGGTCACCTGCTGGGTGAATCACGCTAGAGCGTGAAATGTACGCTTTTTAGTGGCGAGTGGCGGCGTTGCACCACCGCAAGCGCACACTACACGTAGTCCAACTGATCTTTTTAGGTTGAAATATCTCGCTGAGACAGTAATATAAGAGAAATCTAATATACTTATCGGAGTCCTTCCATGAGGCGTTCGCTGGTTACTTTATTCCTCGGCTTGGTGTTACTGCCCGGCGTATCAATGTCTGACACAGCAGCATTTGAGACTGCTGAAATTATCAAGCGGGAGACCGCCAGAGAGTTCTGGCTCGATGGTGTGGTTGAAGCGATAAACCAGACAACACTCTCCTCTCAAACCCAGGGTCAGGTGCAGGAGATCCTCTTCGATGTGGATGATTTTGTCGAAAAGGGTCAGGTGGTGGTGAAGCTGAAAGACACCGAACAGCGGGCAGGTTTGAATCAGGCCCGCGCTGACCTGAAAGAAGCGGCAGCCCGTCTGCAAGAGGCTAAAGACGATTTCAAACGCTCTAAAGATCTCTTCAGCCGCAAGCTGACCTCCCAATCCCAACTGGACAAGGCCACCGCAGCACTGAAATCATCCCGAGCGCGAAAAGAGGCAGCTGATGCTCGCTTGGCTCAAGCCAAGGAGCAGTTTGAATATGCTCTGGTCAGGGCGCCTTACAGCGGCATCGTAACCCACCGACATGTTGAAGTTGGGGAGATCGCATCCCCCGGTCAGAAGCTGATGAGTGGTACCTCCCTGGATCAGCTCAGAGTGACGGTGGATCTGCCCCAAAGCCTGGTTCCGATTATCCGTAAGCAGGGTAAAGCGCGGGTACTACTCTCAACTGGGAAATCTATCGAAGGTAAGAAGCTGACTATTTTTCCGTTCGCCGATCAGCGTAGCGGTACTTTTCAGGTACGGGTCGATCTGCCGGAAGGGGTTGAGGATCTGTTTCCAGGAATGTTTGTCAAAACCGCCTTCTTAACCGGGATCAAGCGGGAGCTTGTAGTGCCAATAAAAGCGGTTGTCTATCGCTCTGAAGTGACCGCTGTCTATGTTCTGGATGAGAATGATCAGGTGCGTTTCCGCCATATACGCACGGGTCACCCAAGTGCGGAAGATACAATGACGGTGATTGCCGGTCTCTCAGCTGGAGAGCAAGTGATTCTAGATCCGGTGGCCGCGGCCACCACCCTGAAACAACAGCAGGCGGAGTGAAACAATGAGTAGGCTGGGTATCTCAGGTGCAGTGGCAAAACAGTTTCTGGTCACTGAAATCACCCCCCTGCTGGCTTTGGTCGGTCTCTTGCTTGGTGTGTTTGCCGTATTGGTAACCCCCAGGGAGGAAGAGCCACAGATCAATGTCACCTTTGCCAATATCTTCATACCCTTCCCAGGCGCAACTGCAACCGAGATTGAAAACCTGGTCGCCTCTCCAGCTGAGCAGGTGTTGTCTGAGATCGATGGTATCAAGCATGTTTACTCGACCTCCCGGCCTGGTTTAGCGGTGCTTACCGTACAGTTCCTGGTTGGAGAGGATCGGGAAGATGCGATCGTGCGTCTGTTCAGCAAAGTCTATGCGAACCAGGACTGGCTGCCCCAGGGGTTGGGGGTCGGGCAGCCGATCATCAAGCCCAAGGGTATCGATGATGTACCGATTGTCACCGCAACCCTCTGGTCGGAGAACCCGAACGTGGGCGCCTATGAGTTAGGGCAGGTGGCACACGCCATAGAGTCTGAACTTAAACGAGTGCCTGGAACCCGCGATATCTACACCATTGGCACGCCGGACAGAGTAGTACACGTTCTGCTTGATCCTCAAGCACTGGCAGGACATGGTATCGATCTGAGTGATCTGCGCACTGCGCTACAGGCCGGGAACCACATCAGAGACAATATCACCGTGACCGCTGAGAATCGCGAAATGCTGGTTCAGGCAGGCACCTTCTTAACCTCTGCTGACGAGATTGGCGGTCTGGTGGTCGGTGTTCACGATGGAAAAGCGGTCTATCTGAGTGATGTGGCCAAGGTAACCCACAAACCCGATGTACCTAACCAGTATGTCTGGATGGGGGTGGGCCCAGAAGGTGAGGTCAAGTCACTTCCTGCAGCTGGAAAATTTCCCGCAGTGACCGTTGCGATAGCGAAAAAGCCGGGCACCAACGCAGTGGATATCTCCAAGTCGGTGATTCAGCGGTTCGAGCAACTGAAAGGGGTCTTCATACCGGAAGGTGTTCACGCCACCATCACTCGAAACTATGGTGAAACAGCAGAAGCAAAAGCAAACAAACTGATCACCAAGCTGGCCTTCGCCACCCTGTCTGTGGTGGTTCTGGTTATGTTGACCATTGGCTGGCGTGAGGCCTTTATTGTGGGCGCCGCAGTGGTGGTTACTCTGGCAATAACGTTGTTCGCCTCCTGGGCCTGGGGATTTACCCTGAATCGGGTATCCCTGTTTGCGCTGATCTTTTCCATCGGTATTTTGGTGGATGATGCGATTGTGGTGGTGGAGAACATACACCGCCATCTACAGTTGGGTGCAAAGAATCTGCTGCAAGCCATACCCAAAGCTGTGGACGAGGTCGGAGGGCCTACGATCCTTGCAACCTTCACGGTCATTGCAGCACTGCTGCCGATGGCCTTTGTGACCGGTTTAATGGGGCCCTATATGAGTCCTATTCCGATCAACGCCAGTACCGGCATGTTGATCTCGCTGGTGGTTGCGTTTGTCTTTACCCCTTGGCTTACCAATCGGGTTCTGGCCAATCAGGTGGAACATATAGCCGCTCATGCCAGCCAAGAGGGACCAACCGGTCTGAACAGATTTTTCACAAAAGTGATGTCACCCTTTTTGTTGGGTAGCCGGGGTAACCGGATGCGCTGGGTGCTGTTGGGTTCTATCCTGATATTGATCGCGGCTTCACTCTCTCTGGTGGGCACAAAGGCAGTGGTACTGAAGATGCTGCCTTTTGATAACAAGTCAGAGTTTCAGGTATTAGTCGATATGCCGGAAGGGACAAGTCTGGAGCAGACCACAAGGGTGCTGGATGAGTTGGGAGACTATCTCGGAAAAGTGCCTGAGGTGACCGACTATCAGGTCTACTCGGGATCCGCATCGCCAATCGGCTTCAATGGATTGGTACGCCAGTACTATTTACGGGAAGGGGCTAACCTTGGAGACATTCAGGTCAATCTGGTAGACAAACACCTTAGAGATCGCAAGAGTCACGAGATCGCTCTGGCTGTACGTGCACCATTGCAAAAGATAGCCAAAGAGTACAAAGGTAATGTCAAAGTAGTAGAGGTGCCTCCCGGCCCGCCAGTGATGTCCCCCTTGGTGGCAGAAGTTTATGGTCTTGACTATGAAGGGCAAACCGAAGCTGCTTGGGAGATACGCCAGGTATTCAAAAATACCCCTGATATCATCGATGTGGATGATAGTGTGGAGTACCCCTCAGCCAAGTTTGTCATCCAGGTCGACCGGGCCAAGGCGGCCAGACTTGGGGTTGCGCAGAGTATAATCGCGGAGGCTTTGTCAACGGTATTGGCTGGTGAAGATGCCAGCTATCTTCATGGAGAGAAGCTCAAGTATGCGGTACCAATTCGCATCGAATACTCTGAAGCAGACAAGGCCGACCTTGATCAGGTGTTGTCACTGAAGGTGCGTTCTCAAAGCGGTACCTTAGTGCCACTTGCCGAGATTGTGCAGGTCATACCCAGAGTACGGGAATTCTCCATCCAGCATAAAGATCTGTTACCCGTGGTTTATGTTACCGGTGACATGGCAGGGGAGACCGACAGTCCGCTATACGGCATGTTCGACATCTCAGGACAGCTCGAAGAGGGTGGGCTTGAGCAGTGGTTCCTGCAACAGCCGGAGAACCCCTATGCCTATAGTTTGAAATGGGATGGTGAGTGGCAGATCACCTATGAGACTTTCCGTGATATGGGTATTGCCTACTCGGTTGGATTGCTGATGATCTACCTGTTGGTTGTGGCGCAGTTCCGTTCCTATCTGGTGCCCTTGGTGATCATGGCCCCCATCCCACTGACCGTGATCGGCATCATGCCTGGTCACGCCCTGTTGGGCGCCCAGTTCACTGCCACCTCCATGATCGGCATGATCGCCCTGGCGGGGATCATCGTGCGCAACTCCATCTTGTTGGTGGATTTCGTCAACCAACAGGTCCGCGAAGGCATGGAACTCGAAAAGGCGGTCATCAACTCCGCCGCAGTGCGCGCCAAACCCATTGCTCTGACTGCCGTAGCGGCGATGGCGGGTGGGTTCTTCATCCTGGATGATCCGATCTTCAGTGGCCTTGCGGTTTCGCTGATCTTCGGCCTCTTCGTCTCCACCGTACTGACCCTGGTAGTAATCCCTGTGGTCTACTACGCAGCAATGCGCAACCGAGTCGAGTTCATCAAGACAAGCATTTAAGACGTAGGGTGCGGCCCTGCCGCACCTTATCTCCGGCCAGACAAGGGCAAGCCCTCTTCGCTGACACACAACCAACAAACCCAAAAGCCACCACACAGTAGTCAGACTACAGTCATCCCCTCGATAACCTTGATCACAATTGGCTATTGATAATCATCCAGCGCCAGTAACGTATGAGCTGATCAGCGCAGGAAGTCTAGTGAGGTTATAGAGCTTAGTGGTTACGCTTCTCGCATACGCTCTTGTCGCTGCTGCTCTTCTACAAATGCCGCCTCGATCTCCTGTAACACTGTATCCACGTCGGCGGCCTGTGTACTCTCTTTGAACTGGCCGCTAAGTTCGACCTCTGGGTGTAAATCTCCGGCTTCATAGAGCGCCCAGATTTCACCTCCGTAACATGTATTGAGCAATTCCGGGGCATATAAGCCGTAGTATTCGGTTATTTTGTTTACATCACGTTTAAGGAAACGCGCAGCATTATTATTGGCCGCCGCATCAACCACCTGGGGCAGGTCGATAATAACCGGGCCTTGGTCATCCACAAGTACATTGAATTCTGACAGATCGCCGTGTACCAATCCGGCTGCGAGCATGCGCGTGACGTATCGCATCATAACGGTATGATCTTCGAGTGCCTGTTCGGCAGACATCGAGACATCATTCAGGCGTGGCGCCACCTGATCATCGCCATCGGTGATCAACTCCATGAGTAGGACGCCGTCAAAGCAGCCGTAGGGCTGAGGAACCCGCACGCCGGCCTCGGAAAGGCGGTAGAGTGCATTTACTTCGGTGTTCTGCCAGGCCCGCTCCTGCTCATTGCGGCCGAATTTGGAGTGCTTCTCCATCGCTCGGGCGCGGCGGCTGGTGCGCACTTTGCGGCCCTCCTGATAGAGCACGGCCTGTTTGAAGCTGCGTTTTTCTGCTTCCTTATAGACCTTGGCGCAGCGGATATCGTCACCACAGCGCACCACATAGACGTCAGCCTCTTTTCCGCTCATCAATGGGCGGATCACTTTATCTACCAGGCCATCATCAACTAGTGGAAGGATTCGTTTCGGTATTTTCATAGCAGCCTTATACCTTATCTGCTGCCAGCTTGCAGAAATAAGTTCTAACTACCCCAGGCTAGAGATATACAGGGATAGGCAATATTCAACTAGACGCCCTCCCAATCGTGCTGAATGTGAACCAAAAGTGTACCCCTTTCTTCGGTGTAATCGCGTGAAAATAGTCTCGATAGGGTAATCCATCAGATCTCAGTGCAGGTATGAAATGGTCGTTGAAATATCGGAATTTCATCCAGGAGCCTGAACTAGTCGTAGGAGTCAGGGATATACGATTTGGTCATCCATGTCTTGCTCTATATTTCTTTAAATTGAACCTGCAATTGCCAGCCGAAATAGTTTCTCACAGCAAATAACAATAGACAGAAGAGTTAATCTATACCGGGCTTTATTGTCAGAGTTTTAAGGGAACTCATCTGAGTCAGTGGTGAGATGGTGTTGATTCATGGCCGACTCAGGTGCGCTTTTATCGCTCATTTTAATACTGCTCTCTGTCCGGATTACATCTCAAATCGCATTTTGTTGGTGTCTTGGAGAATTTACTAAAATGGCGTGCAAGGGTTGTTCTGTTGCGAGCAAACCAGTTATAGGTGATTTCAGTTGCGTAGTTCAAGAGAGGCCACCTGCTTGGTGCAACCAGCCAGCCCAGGCCCACAGCAGCCATTGAGAGCCTGAAAACCTCAGGTCCTTCAACTATTAAACCATCCGCTCGTCGCGCATGAATTCTGGCCAGCAGGGTTTCCAGACTACGGTCATATTCTTGTGGATTGAAATCTGCTTCAGTGATATCAATGAATATAAGTCTGTGATGGTGATCGGCCTTGTGAAGTCTTGCTACATCGGCACTGCATATGGGGCAATTTCCATCGTATAGAAACTCAAGAGGGTATATTTTGCTATCCATTATTATCTCCGTATATGCAGTAATTTCTGTAATTAATGAAATAAAATAGGAAAAAAATACTAGCCTTTTGCCTCGCGTCTTATCAAATTGCTGATCTTTGCGCCAAGCTTAAGGACTTTCATCAAAGTCTCAGGTTCCAGACGCAGCATCTCATCAGACCACTGGGTGAGGATTTCAATGAACTGCTGTGTCTCTTCAATCCTTTGACGGGTTTCACGTGACTCTTTTTTAAAATCGGGGCTGGCTAATAACTCTTCAAATATCTGTAGGGTAGGATCAATCTCTCTCTGTTTTCGTCCGGCTACGATAAGTTTGAATAACTCCCAGACATCTTTCGATGTTTCGAAGTGATCCCGACGATCACCCATCACATGGGCAACTTTTACCAGCCGCCAGGAGATTAACTCTTTAATGCTGTTACTGACATTAGAGCGGGCAACACCGAGTGTCTCGGTAATCTCATCAGCAGTGAGTGCATTCTCAGACATGTAGAGTAGGGCGTGGATCTGCGCGACCGTACGGTTAACACCCCAGCGGGTGCCCATTTCGCCCCAGTGAAGTACAAATTGTTGTGTGACGGGTGAGAGTTCCATTAACGAAGTATAGGATATTCAGAAATTTCTGTCTAGAGAGAAATATCGGGATGGGAGACGGTTTATTTAGCGCCAGCTTCTTCGATTGAGTTGCATATGTATCGCCATGATGGGTTGACCATTTGGTGTATGACGCACCTCCATATCATAGGGTTTGAAACCAAGCGATCGGTAGAGAACCAGTGCCGGAGTGTTTGGGTTGAAGACAGTGATATGCACCTCGCTGGCATAATTATCAAAGACCAGGTCGCACATATGGCAGACCAGTTGCCTGCCAACACCTTTACCACGATAACTCTGGGAAATGACTACATTGCCGACGAAGATCTTATCTGCGGAGAGGTTTCGATAGAGGTTGGCAAATCCGATTACCTGATCATCATCCACTACAACGGTCAGGTCTGTGCGTTGTTGAGCCAGCTTTTCTAATTGTGTCAGGTCAAAGGGCCATGTTGCTGATGGATAGATTAAAAAAAGTTCATCAGCTGACTGAAATAGCGAGAGAATCGCCCTATAGTGTTCTGGATCTGCGTTGAGGAAATAGTAGTGATTGTTCATGACATTAGTCTGTATTATGTCGATTGTTGGATGTCATGGCAGGTATTAAGTAAATAATTTTAGAGTGTTGTTACGTTAACTTTGCTCACTGGTATCTTCACTTTTAGTGGCTGATAGTAGCATCTGATTAGGAAACACTACCTACTTAGAGCGTAAGTTTTTTAATTCCAACCACTCTTCGGGTTGCATATTAGAGATACGTGCCCAGCCATCTTCTGTTTTATAAACAAAAACCTTCTGGCCCTCTCTGTAGTGAGCGGTGACTGTTTTAGATTGTGGTGCAGTAACCGCATAGACTGATTTAGCTGTAACCAGATAAACCTTAGGTAACTTTATATAAGATCTGCGAATAACTGAAGATGAATGATCAGTTGTCGGTTTGGTTGTAGTTGTTGTTACTCCATCGATACGGCAGGATTTGCTTTTTGCTATGCAGCCATTACCGCAGGGTTTGCCCTTTATGCAGTTCCGACCATGGATCTGGGTTGAGATGGTGAAACAGGCAAGTAGAAGAATGGGTAGTAAAAAAGAGTGTTCTTTTCTCATGAGATTTACTTCCTTGTAATTGTGTCTATAAACAGCTTTCGCACTATCCATGTGCTTCTGTGGAAAATATATACCAGTATGAAGCACCACACTAGATATTAGAGGTGCTGAATCACCATCTAGGTAATAGCATTTATCAAGATATCACACTCACGATTGATTTAACTACGCCAGGGATGCTCCTTGTGGTGCACAGTAGAGTACAGTCTCTTCATTGTGGATAGTGTAGTGACCAATGTGCAGATTATAAAATGGGTAGGTGTTATGTATGTAGGTAATCAGCTCAAAAATATCATTTGGCTTATGGTAAAGAGAGATAGCCAGTTTTGGTTTAAATTTCTCGATAGACAGTGAAGCACCAAGTAGAACATCCATTTCATAACCTTCGACATCAAGCTTAATAAAATTTATTTTTTCAATCTCTCCGTTTTCAGCCAAAGCATCTATGGTTCGCAATGGGACTATAGAATTGTCAGGATTGAAACCTGGGGCATAGCCATTGAGTGAGATAGGTTCTGCATCAACACTTTCACTTGAAAGGCCATAGGGCATGGCAATGACGTTTTTTAACGGAAACTGGTTTATATTATATTCAAGGATATCGAGATGCTCTTTAACCGGATCAAAGGCAAACACTTTTCCATTTTCACCAACCGCATTTGAAAAGACTGCTGCACTATCACCCAGGCATGCACCACCATCGATAACAAAGTCATCTGCCTCAGGTTTAACAGAGATGCCATCACGTTCAAAGAAATATTGTTTTCTTTGCAGATAATAGGAGAGTCCAAGGCAATCAGCGATATATCTTCTATTTTCAAAAACAAAGTCGAAGTGTTTAAGTTTTCCAAAAGGCCCTGTGAAATCGAGTTCGCTCTCAGTGGATAGTTCAATTTGCTGATAATCTGAGATTGAGTTCTCATCAAGAAACTCGACAGGTAATTTTACTGAGAAGTGACTCGCCAGTCGGAAAGCAATGATGTGCAGATAGAGATTTTTTGATTTATCATCTTGTAAAAGGTTATAAGCATTTGATAAATCCAGTACGTTCTTATAGAACCAATCAAAGTAGACAACACGTTCATGGGCCATCCACTCCATGGAGCGATCAACGCCGTCATAATTGAATCGCTGTGCATCAAAATTGTCATAGAAGGTATTGAGCTTGATTGCGGTTAGACTCTCACTGATGATGTCCTGGTAAAAATCATCTGGAGTTGCCGGTAGTTTTTCAAACATAGTGATCGCTCTAGTGCGCCTGGATGTGTTGTGGGCCTGCTTATCAGAAAAATCATCATACTGTAGCAAGGTAGCCTGGATGGAGTGCAACGGAATCCGGGAAGATCAACGCACGAAACTACCCCGGATTCCGTTGCACTC
>JBEVWG010000064.1:0-15593 GCA_040506705.1 Candidatus Thiodiazotropha sp. 6PLUC1 | reverse complement strand
ACATACATTAAAAACCGCACTTCAATCTAAAGACCCGGTCATTCTTCATATTTTTTGATCATATCGATCCAATTATTAAGACGTGTTGGTACTGCAATCTTGAATCTAGGGGATCCAAAACGAATCAATCTGGAGTGGCTGTCTCGTTAGTTCGGGCTATAGATCGATTCCAAACATTGGCTCTACATGGCTAAACATTTTGAAAGTCTTTTTAAAGGGTTAGTTGGAGCAAGTCACGCACTAAAAGCAGTCTGTCGCAAACTTGAGTTTCGACGAACGCCGAATTTAGGTTCTGTGGTAGAGCTACTCAGCTAGCCTTCCTTTTTAAATTTAAATTATCAAGCGGCTAGACCAGGCTGAGGATATGTTGCGCCTGTTAATCTGTAAACATCCTTTATAAACCTTACTTCAATCTAAAGACCCGGTCATTCTTCATATTTCTTGATCATATAGAACCAATCTTTAAAGACATGTCGATACTGTCATCTTGAATCTAAGGGATCCAAAACGAATCAATCTGGATTGGCTGTCTCGTTAGTTCTTGCTGTCTCGTTAGTTCTTAGTTAGTTCTTATAAGGCACGCGTTTTTTTTCGCGTTAGCTTTATGGGCTGGTTAGGGCTGTTTATTCCATGAAATATCCACCTTTCGATGATGGGCAACACAATCACGAAGATATAGATTTATTAAACTCTGATATGGCACCCCTGACTCTTCAGCCATCTCTTTAAAGTACTTTATGACATCTTCGCTAAGCCTCATGGTAATGGGCTTTTTTAGTTTTGAAGCATAAGGGTTCTTACGCGATTTCATTTTAGAAAGATCATATTCTTTTTTCATGATAAGTCACCTGCGTAATACATACGCTCTAGACGCGTTGCCTTTCTCGCAGAGATTATCCGAATGGTATTACCGGAATCTCTTTCACAATGGCAAACAATCAAAATTCTTGACTCGCTACTAAGTCCAAGCATGAGAAAGCGGTCTTCTTCCAGCTCGGAGTTCTCAGAATCATAGAAGTGAACGGCAAACTCGTCATAAAATACAGACTTAGCTTCTTCAAAAGAGACGCCGTGCTTTTTTAGATTTACTGTAGCCTTAGCTGAGTTCCATTCAAACCTTATCATATGTACATTGTATGTACAATTATCTCATTATTCAAGGGGCTCCAACTGGCAATTATGTAGCCAGCACTGATATTGGGATATATCTATACCCCCTCCCTTCTAGGGTGAGGAGCTTTAAGACTCAGACACAACCTGATTTAAATCATCATCCCAGAACCAGACCATTGAATCACTGTTGAGGTGCACGCCGCCAAACCAGCGGTCGTAGTTATTGTGCGCCTGCCAGGATGTATGGCCTTGAAGCAGTTCCCTACCAAAATCGGTTAGTGAGACACGCCAATCGATCGGCTTTGGTGAGCTTTTTATCAGCTCAATTGCTGGCTTGTGAGCCTGGGCAAGCTGATCCAGTACCAGCCAGTAACTGCTATCCCCCATGAACACCAAAGGCTCATATTGTGTGGTATACCAGTGATAGAATAGTTTCGCGCCATCCTGTGGCCCCTGCACATCAAGAATCGTCAGTGTAAGGCGCTCTGATAACGACAACCCATCCTCTAGCCAGGGCAGCTCTTTGATATGCCTTTTGATCGCCGGCATGATCTCAGGAAAAGGAGCATCATCCAGGTTGGCCAATTGACTGAAATCCTCCGGCGTGGATGCGGTGTATGCCTCCCAGCATAACTTTCCAAACTGTAGATGCCGCGCCTCAACCGGTTTGAACTGCTGCCACAACAGACGCATCGATTGAGCAGGCAGTTGTCCAATACCATGAAAGCGTTTCACACCAGGATAGTGGTCGATACAGATGAACTGGATTTTACCAGGCTGCTTTGCTGGATCGCTGAAAAAATGGAGCAGTTTGATGAATGCCAAAACATCGTAGGCATCGTGTTCAAACCAGAAAGCGACTCTTTCATACTCTCGGGCTCGCTCCAGGGATTGATAATCTGAGGTCAACTCCTTTCGTGCCTGCTCTCTCATTCGCCACTCGTTTCCAGCAATAAAATCACTGCGAATTTCTATAAAACTGTCCAGATCAGACGCAGCAGGAACCGGGCCTTGAATATAGGGGTCAGCAAAAGATAGATAATCTCCTTCAAAACCTGCAACCGCTAATTTGTACATTACATCGGTACCACAGCGGATATGTAAAGTGTGCATCTGTGCATCCAATGCAGAAGCGACACCCTCATTGATTGCTTTGGTAGCAATATCAGTAGACTCGACATGGTGTTTGAATTTTGACCCGGATTTAAAACCAAGTTCACCGGCGAGTATTGCCTGAGCATCTGCCAGCTTGATGTTCTGCGGATTCAAAGCCTGTGGATTTGGGTGAGCCTGGGTACGTTGCCACAACTCACCTTGGCGCAATGATCTGAGTAGTTCCTTTGCCTGCTTTTTACTTTGAGGCAGTGAGTAGTTAGTTGTGTTTCGAGGGTCGTCAGCGGGTAGTGTGTGGAAACTTTTCTGTTCTGCAACAAACTGACGACGCAGTTCCGGTAGTGACTGGATCATAACGAGCCCCTTGTTATATTGGGCCTTGCTTGCTGATAGGCACAAGGAAATCGTTGCAATTTGTAGAGGGTGGTTGTTGGGCTCAGCCCTTTCCGCAAGCAGGCAGCTGACAAACCAGCATGGTTGGATTATAGACTTACCAACGATCTATCAGCAATATGGAAGATCCATGCAATGGTGCTACAGGGTCACACCTTTGTTTCACTGCTAATGAAAAAGGAGTGCCTCTCACTCCTCATCTGGCGTAGGCAATGACGCCTTGCGGAAGACCGGTAGATCAGGACTCGACTCCTCTTCCAACTCCACCTTCTCAATCTTTTCAAATCGGTTACTTATCTTACGCGCAGAGACATTCACATCACTCACATCCTGATGGGCCAGTCCGATATGCCTTGCCAGATTGTCCATGCGGGACTGAAATCGCCCAAAATCTTTCGACAATGCCCGCAAGTGTTCTTGAATGATATGAACCTGCTCCCGGGTGGCAGCATCCTTCATCACGGCTCTTGAGGTGGTAAGAATAGCCATCATGGTGGTGGGCGAAACCAACCACACCCGCTTGCGAAAGGCCTCTTCCACCAGGTCGGGGAAGTGGGCATGGATTTCAGCAAATACCGCTTCCGCCGGTATGAACATCACCGCACCATCCGAAGTCTCCCCCGGAATAATATAACGTGAAGCGATATCATCCATATGTTTGCGGATATCACTGCGAAACTGACGCTGGGCCTGGGTACGCTCCGATTCCGGTAACTGTTCATCAAGCATCCGTTGGTAGGATTCCAGCGGGAATTTGGCATCGATCACCACATTTCCGGTGGGATCGGGAAGAAACAGCACGCAGTCAGCTCGCCTACCGTTACTCAGGGTATGTTGCAATGAGAACCCACTCTCTGGCATGACGTTTCGCACCAGGGCATTCAATTGCACCTCACCAAAGGCACCTCTGGATCGTTTATCTGAAAGCACCTCCTGCAGGGAGACCACATTCGATGAGAGTTCGGTAATCTTCTTCTGTGCCTCATCTATTCGGGTCAGATGAGTCAGCACCTGATTGAAGGTCTCTGTAGTCTTTTCGAAACCTTCGCTGAGACGCTTCTCAACCTGTCCACTGATCTCCTTGAGGCGCTGATCTGTGGTCTCGGTCAAGCCCTCCACCCGCTTTCCCAGATTGTCTGCATGCTGGCTGAGGGCTTCAGCAACCTGCTTGCGAACCTCGCCCATACCTGACTGCAGCGTTTCCTGCTGCTTGCTCAGACTGTGGGCCTGACGCTGATCGAAAGATTCCCGTTGTTCGGAGAGGGATCTGCTCATTGATTCACGCAGCTCACCCAGCTTCTCCTGCTGCTGCAAACGGCCATCAGCCAGGTTTTCAGTTACCGCTTTTTTGAGCGCCTCGAACTGCTCTAAAAGATCCAGGCGCAGACGACTGGCATCACCCCCCAAATTCTGCAGAATATCTGCAAAACGTCGTTCCAGAGTCTGGCTAAGCTTGTCGGAGTGCTGCTGCTGAGACTGCTGCATGCCATGTAACAGACGTTGCTGGGCCAGCATTCCCTTAGCAATTCTTTCAGATAGCAGATCCCTTAACTCACTCTGCTCTCGCGCACTTCTGCGCTCCAGTTCATGCAGCTGCTCTTGTTGTGACTGTTGATGATGAATCCTGACTTGTTGTTCACGTTGTTGGGTATCGAGGAGACGCGCCAGCCAATAGAGCGCCCAGCCCAGTAGAAACAGACAGGAGAGCCCCAAAACAAGCAGTAGCTGTTGAAAAGCAGAAATTTGGGTAAACCATTCCATGAGCACACTATACCCCAGGCAGAGGCTCAAAATGCGAGCCTTTAAGCGAATGCCATTGAGTTATCCCCTCAAGTTCCGACGATCTAATTTAACACGCAGCCACATATAAGTTATTGAATAAAAAGCAGGTTGGCCTTGTACATAGTAAACCGTTCATGATCAAAGAGAGACAACAAAACCAGATTGAATTGCAAACCAGTCCATAATCCTTAGCCTGGATGGAGTGCAACGGAATCCGGGGTAGTTTTGTGCGTTGATCTTCCCGGATTCCGTTGCACTCCATCCAGGCTACCTTGTCGAACAGATAACTCAATTAGTATGACGCACCACACTAGACTTGCATAACCGCCCCATCATCATTACCTTTGCCGCTCATCTGAGAAACCTCTGAATCCCATGCGCGTTCATCTAAAGACACTGGGCTGCCGTCTCAACGAGGCGGAGCTCGAAACCTGGAGCCGAGAATTTCAGGCTCGCGGCCACCAAATGACCGGTCAGGCTGAAGAAGCCGACCTGCTGGTGGTGAATACCTGTGCGGTCACCCAGGAAGCGGTGAGGAAATCGCGAAAACTGATGAGCCGTAGCGGCCGGTTGAATCCGAATGCCCGTCTTGTGGTGAGTGGTTGTTATGCCTCACTGGAACCGGATGAGGCACTGAAGATCGAGGGTGTGGATCTGCTGATCGACAACCGTGACAAGGCCAGGCTGGTAGAAATAGTCGAACAGAAACTCGACCTGAAGCTTATGCCTGAAGCAGCTATGGAGGCTGAGACCAGTGGTATTCTGGAACGTGGGCGACAACGAGCTTTTATCAAGGTGCAGGATGGCTGCCGTTACCGCTGCACCTTCTGCATTGTCACCCTGGCCAGAGGTGAGGAGCGCAGCCGTTCAGCGGAGGAGATCATCGATGAGATCAACCGCCTGCATCGGGAAGGTATCCAGGAAGCTGTATTGACTGGCGTCCATATCGGAGGCTACGGCAGCGACATCGACTCAAGCCTGGTGCAGTTGATCAAACAGATTCTCGATCAGACAGAGATTCCCCGTCTTCGCATCGGCTCCATTGAGCCTTGGGATCTGGAAACGGGGTTTTGGACCCTGTTCGACAACCCCCGCTTCATGCCCCATCTTCACCTGCCGTTGCAGAGTGGTTCAGACGCAGTTTTGCGACGTATGGCCCGCCGCTGCCGCAGTGACGAGTACCGTCAACTGATTACTGAGGCAAGAAGCCGGGTAGACGGCTTCAATGTCACCACTGACATTATTGTCGGCTTTCCAGGCGAAACTGAGGAAGAGTGGCAAGAGACTCTCTCATTTATCGAAGAGATCGGATTCGGCCATCTGCATATCTTCGCCTACTCACCGCGCCAGGGGACCAAGGCAGCCAGTCTGCCCAATCCAATCAGCCGTGAAATAAAACGCCAGCGAAGTGATGCACTGCATAAACTGGGCAGACAGATGAAACAGCAAACCCTGGAGGCACAGCTGGGCCAGACACTGCCAGTGCTGGTGGAAGGTTCCCCAGAACAGGGTTACAGCGGCTATACCCCCAACTATCTGCGGGTAGAGATCAGTGCCCCACCAGAAGTCGACCTGGTCAACAGGATTGTGCTTTGCCACTTGAGCGGACTCTCTCCCAGTGGAGATACTCTGCAAGGATCAATCTCCACAACAATGGGAGAGGATTGAAATTGCACAAACCGTTTGCACTCAAAATTCAAACTAAGCACTGACTCTGCATGACACAAAAGTTCGAGAGTCAGCCCAAAGGGCTCGGTTAACTGACCTTACCTCCTTTTTCAAAAACCCAAGAGACCTATGCAAGAACTCTATATCGATACTCCCAGCCAATTACAGTCACTCTGCAATCGTATTCAGCATAGTCCGTGGCTCGCGCTCGACACCGAATTTATACGCGAGAAAACCTACTCGGCCGAGCTTTGCTTGATACAAATTTGCAATGGTGAATTGTCGGCTTGCATCGACACCTTAGCACTTGAAGAGCTGACACCTCTGCTTGACATTTTTGCTGATCAAAATAGCGTGAAGATCTTCCACGCTGGCTATCAGGATCTGGAGATTTTCCACCAGCTTTGGGGACAACTCCCGGCAAACATGTTTGACACCCAGACTGCTGCGGCACTTCTTGGAATTGGAGAACAGATCGGCTATGCAAACCTCGTCGAACAGCTGCTCGGAGTCGAACTGGAGAAGGGGCACACTCGTACCGACTGGACACACCGCCCACTACATAAAACCCAGTTACGTTATGCCCTTGATGACGTCATCTATCTGGAAAAGATCTATCTAATATTGAAAAAAAGACTGCAAGAACGACAACGAGAGAGCTGGATTGCAGAAGAGATGCAAAAATTAAGCGATCCATCCAACTACATCAATTCACCGGATCAGATGTGGAAGCGTATCCGCGGACTTCATCGCGCAAAAGGGGTGAACAGGGCCGTATTACAAGCATTGTCAGCTTGGCGGGAAGTTGAAGCCGAACGAGCTAACCGTCCACGCCGCTGGATTCTTAAGGACGAAGTCCTGCTGGAACTGGCACGTCATCAACCTGCTGACTTAACAAGCCTACAGGGCATCCGCGGACTCGAACCTGGCAGCATCAAGCATTGGGGATATGAGTTGCTTAAGCTGATTGCTGACAACAAGAGAGTCCCGAAGTCTCAGTGGCCAATCAGCAAGGCACGACCAACCCAACTCTCTTCAGAACAAGCCGCAACAGCGGATCGTCTAATGGCGTATGTTCATCAGATAGCCGAAGAAGAAGGGATCCCCCCTTCTCTCCTGATCAATCGTCGAGAACTGGAACGCCTGGTGAAGGGTGAACGGGAACTACCGATACTGAAGGGCTGGCGACGAACTTTGATTGGAGAGCAAATATCACTGCTAATGTCCCATTAACTTTCAATCTTCTCAGAACAACTAAAAAAGCCCCTCTCCCTTTACGGGAGAGGGGTTGGGGAGAGGGTGTACGCGAAGCGTTTCATATGGTTGAAGTAAGCTGAACAGTAGTGAGCAGATATATTTTTTATGGTTCTTCCATCTTCTCGATAGTAATGACAGACGATTAAAATTCGTAACTGAGAGCAAAGACCGAGCAAAATATAACGATCTTCATCTTCGGAATAATCAGGGTCGGTAATAAGCCTTGCTCTATCATCGTAAAATACCGTTTTGGCCTCGTCGAAGCATATGCCATGGTTCTTTACATCCTTAGCCTTATCCCATGTAAATTCCAGCTCACTCATAATTAAATTATTAGCAAGATCTGGGATTTACCTCTTTCTTTCAGGCACGTACATATATGCATTTATGCGTTAGATTTTTAACCCACCCCTCCTCCCGGGAGGGCGATTAATAGAACTGGCGTAGGGTGTGGCCCTGCCGCACCATTAAGGGCTGGAAAGAGTAAGAAATTGCGCTGTTTTGGATGCAAAATCTATTTGTAAATATAGGTGATTTTCTTTTACAACCCCCTCCCCGGTGGGGAGGGGGATTAATAGAACAGCCATCTTCCTGGGTGAAAGATTCAGGGGTAAGACTAGGGCCAGGTGTAGGTGTCAGCCACGCCCTCAAAAGTCACCACATACTGCGAGCAACTGATGAACTCAATCACTGCAGTTGCTCCGTCAGCCGCTTCAACACGAATACGACCAGCACTGGGGTGCCCATCTGAACAGTCGAAGGTTACCGGTACTTCAGTGGTTACAGTGACATATCCATGATCCGGATCGTAAACCCGAACAGAGACCTGATAACCCGATGACTCATTCCCGGTAACGCTGACCTCGGAAACCCGATAGGTGCGGTTATCATAGCCCCGGTAGTCTGAGTAGTATTCACAACTGGCGTCTGAGCCTTCCTGGTTGGTCGCCGTACAGGTCACCGACATATTGAAGGTATCCGTGTAACTGCCATTCGGATGAGTGACCGACACAGTGAAGTTGACGTAATTTAGGGTCAGTCGATAGCCGTTGCCTACCTGAATATAGGTTCCCTCGACAGATCCATCGAGCGTGGACGAGTAGCTGTTACCATATCTGCTGGTACTGGTACATTGATTGAAATCGATACTCCAATTTCCGGCAACCCCGTTATCCGGAACCTCCATGATCACCGAGCCGCTATCACACAAGGTACTGGAGAGATCTTCAGTTCTTGCTGCCGTAACTCCACGGCCTGCCAATTGGCTATTGCGACTCAACGCTTCACCAATCGCTACCCATAACTCGTCATTGATCTGCTGCCGCGTAACAGGCATATCCGAACGTTGACCGAATAGTGGCACATCATCGGAACTGATCGCCTGTTTGGAGCCTGAGGCTGCAGCGGTAGTGATTTCATCGACGTTTTCTGAGGTCAGTGAAGCCTGTTTGGTTTCACCGCTGTAGTCCAAAGATGTATTGGTTGAGCCACCATCATCGGTATTGGTGTTGCTATTATCATCATCACCTCCACCGCCGCCGCAGGCCTGGAGAATAAAAATCAGTAGTAGAAAGAGTGTCCATTTATTGAATTTTAAGATCATGATTGGTTCTCCCTAATGTAAAACATCCAGGCCACAGGTTGAATAATAGTGACTTAACGATGCGGTTTTTACCAGCATTTAGACTAGCCTGATCCCGAATAATATGACACCAATCAAAAAGTCTCGTTTAGAGAGCCGGCTCTTGATCGAAATACCACTCTGATCCTCTATCAAGGATCCATCCACCAAAGATCGCATGAAACAGATGCTCAGTGCCAAAAATCACAGTGCGCCTGAATGCTCTAAGCAACTATCAGAGTTGATTAAAAGTCGAATTCTGCCCATATCGGACAGTGGTCGGACGGTTTTTCCATACCACGTATATCGTAAGCGATACCCACATCAGTACAGCAACTCATCAACGGTTTGGTGACCAAAATCAGGTCGATACGCAAACCCCGCCTGGGTTCCCGGTCGAACCCCTTGCTTCGATAATCAAACCAGCTGAAACGATCATCCACATTCGGCTTGAGCACCCGATAGCTATCCTGCAATCCCCAATCCTGAAGCGCTTGCAGCCATTCGCGCTCTTCCGGTAGGAAGCTGCATTTACCAGTCTTGAGCCAGCGTTTCGCATTATCAGGCCCAATCCCGATATCCAGGTCCAAAGGCGCCACATTCATATCCCCAATCAGCATCAATGGCTCAGAGGCATCATGGTGGTTATTCAAATAGTCGAGAAGGTCAGCATAGTACTTGCGCTTTGCTGGAAATTTCACCTCGTGGCTTCGACTATCACCTTGGGGAAAGTAACCATTGAGCACTGTAAAGGGCTTGCCTTTTGGAGATTCGTAACGGCCAATGATCATCCGTCGTTGGGCCTCTTCCTCATCAGTGGGAAAACCCTTGTTGATCTCTAAAGGTGCCGATTTAGAGAGCAGGGCAACCCCGTAGTGGCTCTTTTGTCCGTGGTAGGCTGCCTTCAAGTCGAGGGCTTCGATCATGCCGATGGGGAAATCCGCATCCTGTACTTTGGACTCTTGAACTCCGATAACGTCCGGGTCATAGGTGGCTTTGAGCTGAGTTAACTGATGCTCTCTGGCTCGGATCCCATTGGTGTTGAATGAGACAATTTTCATAGATTCTTCTCTCCGAGGACTTCAAGGGTCTCTTTTTCACCCATTTCAAAACCGTGCCGATAGGCTTTACCCCAGGGTAAAAAACGTTGTTCATCGCTGATAGTTTCCCCCCCGCAGCCGAGCGCTTCATTGACTTCATGTTGATAACCCAGAAGCCGCATTCGACTGGCCATGCCATCAGCATATCCACGGTTATACCAGAGCTGCAGTTCGCTTTCTGTTTCAG
This sequence comes from Candidatus Thiodiazotropha sp. 6PLUC1, assembly GCA_040506705.1. Taxonomy (GTDB): domain Bacteria; phylum Pseudomonadota; class Gammaproteobacteria; order Chromatiales; family Chromatiaceae; genus Thiodiazotropha. Next base: position 5,359 of record JBEVWG010000064.1, on the reverse strand, counting down.
ATAGTACGGAGGTCTCCGCATAAAGATCCCCGGCCAGGTGCAGCAGTCTCTGAAATCGATCTTCTGTTGTCTGATTCATTATCCAATAGTTCAGTAATCAATATATCGGGCTAATAATATATGTTGCAGGACTATCCTGTATATCCATCGGGGAAATACGGTTGTATTTCGACGCTTCTATGGCGATGATTGTCCGATAGCCCGCAGAATCGAACTCAACCCCTGTATCAGGTTGATGTTCAGCAGATTAGAGATCAAAAGATGTTGATTGCAATTTCACCCGCCAAAACCCTCGACTATGAAACTCCGCCGGTCACCAAGACCCACACTAAGCCAAAGTTCCTCAAACAGTCGCGCCAACTGATCGATAACCTGCGAGACTACTCAGCACTGGATCTGGCGGAGCTGATGAAGCTGAGCATGAAACTATCAGAACTCAACTTCGATCGCTATCACGACTGGAGCACCCCCTTTAACCTGAAAAACGCCAAGCAGGCCGCTCTGGCCATGAAGGGTGACGTCTACACCGGCCTCGATGCAGAGACCCTTGATGAAAAGGGGTTTGAGTTCGCACAATCTCACCTGCGAATACTCTCCGGACTCTATGGGGTAATGAAACCACTTGATCTGATGCAACCCTACCGGCTTGAAATGGGCACCAAACTACCTAATGAGCATGGCAAAGATCTATATGCCTTCTGGGGAGAGTCCATTACCCAGGCGATCAACAAAGACCTTAAGGCCCAGGGGGACGAGATCCTGATCAACCTGGCATCCAACGAATATTTTAAAGCGATCAAACCCAAACTGATTAAAGGCCGCATCATCACGCCTCAGTTCAAAGAGAAAAAGAACGGCACTTATCGCATGATCGGCATCTTTGCCAAAAAAGCGAGAGGCATGATGAGTCGTTATATCATCGACCATAGACTCAACGACCCTCAAAGCATTAAGGATTTCGATGTTGATGGATATCGTTACAACCAGCAGCACTCAAAGGATGATCAATGGGTTTTCACCCGCGGTTGATCGATGCCCACTGCCACTTTGATGATAGCCGTTTCGATGTTGATCGGGCTGATGCCCTTGAACGCGCCCATCAGGCAGGTGTAGAAGAACAGATTATCCCCGCCATCAAAGCCGCTTGGTGGCCTCGTCTTCGACAACTCTGCGAGACCAACCCCGGATGCTATCCCAGTTATGGTCTGCACCCTATGTTCCTTGGTGATCATGAAGAGGCGCATATCCAGGCTTTGAAAGTGTGGATCGAGCATGAAAACCCAGTAGCGATCGGCGAGTGTGGGCTCGATTTCTATATTCAGGACCCCCAGGCTGAACGTCAGCACTACTTTTTCGAGGCCCAGCTGCAACTGGCCCAGGAATACGATCTGCCGGTTATCATCCATGCCCGTCGATCAGTAGAAGAGGTCATCAACAGCCTGAGAAACTTTCCCGGCCTGCGTGGCATGCTGCATAGCTATTCCGGCAGCGAACAGCAGGCCCACCGATTGATTGAAATGGGGTTCTATCTCAGCTTTGGCGGCCCCGTCACCTATGAGCGAGCAAAACGCCTGCGGCATCTGGTTGAGTCCTTGCCCCTGGAGCATCTGCTGATAGAGACAGATTCACCGGACCAACCCGACAGCCACCATCGTGGCCAGCGAAATGAACCTGCCTATCTCCGGGTGATCCTTGACCTATTCAGCCAGCTTCGTAATCAACCCGCTGACCTGATTGCGGACCAGACCCGAAAAAACACCCAACAGCTGTTTCGGTTGTGAGCGGCCGGAATGGTGCGGCAGGGCCGGCACCCAACGGATTGTTCTGAAGTTGATCTGGTAAATTCTATTTCCAAGTTCCCACCCTTGCTGAGTGGCAGTCCGTAGCCTGGATGGAGTGTAACGGAATCCGGGAAGATTGGTGCGATGCCCTCCTGGATTCCGTTGCACTTCATCCAGGCTACGTTATCAAACCGCTGAACTGATTGCGGATATGAGCCGAAAAAAACCAGCAGCTGTTTCGATTATGAGCGGTCAGAGTGGTGCGGCAGGGCCGGCACCCTACGAATTGTTCTGTCGTTGACCTGGTAAATTCCATTTCCAAGTTCCCACCCTTGCTGAGTGGCAGTCCGTAGCCTGGATGAAGTGTAACGGAATCCGGGAAGATTGGTGCGATGCCCTCCTGGATTCCGTTGCACTTCATCCAGGCTACGTTATCAAACCGCTGAACTGATTGCGGATCAGAACCGAAAAAAACCAGCAGCTGTTTCGATTGTGAGCAGTCGGAATGGTGCGGCAGGGCCGGCACCCTACGGATCGCTCTGGCTTTGACCTGGTAAATTCTATTTCCAAGTTCCCACCCTTGCTGCGTGGGAGCGAGATAAAAATCGAGTGGTATTCTTACCTACTCATAAGTGCTTGAGATGTGTAGTATCAGACACTTCTCTCTTAAACAGCGCATGACTCCACGCCTCTGCGCCGTTATCATGTACGCGATTTTTACCTGCCAGATATGGATGGCCATGAATTTCGTCTTCACATCAAGCGACATTCCTGTCTGACCTTTAAAGAGGCGAAGTAGGTAGATACACGGAAATATTCACGTTTGATTCTTTCAAAGATGGGGAACCTTAGATGTCGAAAAAAGGAATTCTGGTTACCGGCGGCGCCGGCTATATAGGCAGTCACACAGCACGTCAGCTTGGTGAAGCGGGTGAAAGATTGGTTACCCTGGACAATCTCTGCACCGGATTTCGCCAAGCGGTCCTTCACGGCGAACTGGTGGTGGGTGATACCGGTGACCGTGAGTTGGTCAGCCGTGTCCTAAAGGAGCATGACATCGATACAGTGATGCACTTCGCTGCCCACACCATCGTACCCGAATCAGTGGAGAACCCGCTTAAGTACTATTCCAACAACACCTGCAATACCCGTAACCTGCTCCAGTGCTGTTCCGAAGCAGGGGTTAAGAACTTTGTCTTCTCCTCGACCGCTGCAGTGTATGGCATCCCTCAGGAAGGGGTCGCCTACGAGGATACCCCTACCAGTCCGATCAACCCCTATGGCACCTCCAAACTGATGTCAGAGATGATGCTGCATGATCTCTCTGTTGCCAGTGACATGCGCTATATCGCTCTGCGCTATTTTAATGTTGCCGGTTGTGACCTGGAGGGCAGAATCGGCCAGTCGACCCCAAAAGCCACCCTGTTAACCAAAGTCGCCTGTGAGGCAGCTGTAGGTAAACGGGATGCGGTCTACATTTTCGGCACAGATTATCCAACAGCGGATGGTACCGGTGTGCGTGACTATATCCATGTAGAGGATCTTGCTGCAGCCCACGTGAAGTCTTTGGACTATCTGCGCAACGGCGGTGACTCTGCCATCCTCAACTGTGGCTATGGACACGGCTACTCAGTCCGTGAACTGCTCAAATCTGTCGAAACAGCACATGGTTCACCCCTGAATATCATTGAGGCTGAGCGTCGTGCAGGAGACCCGCCTGAGCTGGTGGCCGGCGCCAAAAAAGTGCGCGAAGTTCTGGGCTGGTCCCCAAAATATGACGACTTGTCAGTTATCGCCAGCTCCGCACTTGCCTGGGAGCAGAAACAACTGGAGACCCCTTGGAAGAACTGATGACATGGATCTGTTACAAATCATTATCCTGGCTGCGCTACAGGGACTGACCGAATTCCTGCCGATCTCCAGTTCGGCCCATCTGATTCTCGCACCCCAGGTCACCGGCTATGACGACCAGGGACTGGCCTTCGATGTAGCAGTGCATGTGGGAACATTGGCTGCTGTCATCGGTTATTTCCGCCACCAGGTTTTATCCATCTCTGTTGATTTTTTCCGCTCATGGGTCAATCCATCAGCCCGCTCACAGGAATCAAAACTGGGCTGGATGATCGTAATCGCAACCATACCGGTTGGATTGTTTGGTCTACTGATGAAATCCCTGGTGGAGGGCGATCTGCGATCACCGATGGTGATTGCCATAACCACAATTGGCTTTGGCGTATTGCTTCTACTGGCAGATAAGTTGGGGAGTCGGCAAAGGGATGAATATACCCTACGATGGAGTGATGCCCTGGTGATCGGACTGTTCCAGGCCATGGCTATCATCCCAGGCACCTCTCGCTCCGGTTCCACCATGACAGCAGGTCTGTTTCTTGGCCTGACCCGGGAAGCCGCATCCCGTTTCTCATTCCTGATCTCGATTCCCACTATCCTCATGTCCGGGGGACTGCTGGGGCTTGATCTCTTAAATAGTGAGACACCTGTGGATTGGCTCTCGATAACTCTTGGTGCCGGGTTGGCATTTTTTACCGCATACCTCTGCATTCACTACTTTCTACGCTTTATTGAGAATATCGGCATGGTGCCGTTTGTCATCTACCGATTTTTACTGGGTGGCTTGATTCTGGTCTATCTGCTTTAGGCTCTTCGACCCTGAACAACATATTAATAATCAGCCCCTAATTCACTCTTTCCGTGGTTAAGTGGCCGATTTAGAGCGATTAAAACCGTGTTCCAGGCTACAATTCGATACAATATCTGCCTTGACTACTGCAATCTCCGGGTGGGATAGTTTGTTATCAATGATATATTTGATTTCACTAAACCATGGAGGGAGGAACCAATTTATGCTTAAAAATATCACTCTAATATCACTGTTATTGTTCACTCTGGTCATTGCAGGCTGCGGCGGCGGCGATGACGTTAAAGTAAAAGAGTTCAGCATCAACGGCTCTTCATCAGAGCTTGAAGAGGGCCGGGTAACGATCGATTCAGCCATTAACAACGGCGAATTCGAATTGGTCTGGAAGGTTGATGATGACAATGCAAGTGGCTATACCGCTTACTTCTATCTCAGCGTCAATAGCAATCTTGATGAAGACAATGACATTCGTTTCTACACTGTCTGGTGTGGTGAATTTGGCAGTTGTGATCATGACGACAGGAATGACGAAGATTGCTGGTTTGATAACAATCTGGAGATGGTCTGTGAAGATGATGATGATCCAGAAACCGATGTTGATGAACTCATCGACTCGCTTCCTGAAGATCTCTACGTTATCGTTGAAGCCTGCAACGGCTCAGACTGTGATACTGAAGCTGTGGCTGTCCGGTTACGCTAGCCCGTGAAATAAAGCCTCATCCATTATAATCAGGTGGATGGGGCGTAATTTACCAATACTCTTCTCATCCCTTGCTCAGCGCTTGCTCAGCGCTTTCCAGGGCCTAGTGTGGTGCGTCATATAAACCATGCATTTAGAAAGCCGCTCAAGCCGTGAGTGCAAGGCGCAGCCCGCAGGTAATGGTTGTTCCCTTACCAAGGGGTGCAACGCCGCAATCGCGGC
>JBEVWG010000095.1:605-15609 GCA_040506705.1 Candidatus Thiodiazotropha sp. 6PLUC1 | reverse complement strand
CACCGGTATGGGAATCCACACCGCAAAGAAAAGCGCGGCGAACACATCGGGAAACGCAGTGGTAGTAAGGGGTCTCTTCCAGAAGCACCAGGGCTTTCCTTGGCTTAGGCATCGTATCACTCCTTGATATCTGATGAAGATTAAAAGAATGCCAGACTGGATTATATTTGGCAAGTTATCGATGGGTGTCCGGTTTGGTTTCTCCGGTTTGGTTTGTCCGGTTTGGTTTGGCAAGTTATCGATGGGTGTCCGGTTTGGTTCTGATGGGTGTCCGGTTTGGTTCTCCGGTTTGGTTCTCCGGTTTGGTTCGGTTTGGTTTCCGGTTTGGTTTTTCGATTTGTTTCGGTTTCTTTGTTGTTGGAACAATATAGGAGCCTGCTAAGCCTCAGTCCTTGTCGTGGGTCATTATCTTTTGCATGATTGTAGGGCAGAATTATGAGTCATTAGTATTGACGCAACCGCTATTATCATGACCGTAATGGGCCAAGGATAATATCCTGTTCCATCAAATAGCGAGTATGCTAACAAATCATTTAACACCAATAGAGCGGGAGCGGTTTTAACTCCGACACTCTTAGCTGTCTTGACAGCTTTTAACCACGCCGTAACTATCAGCGAAAAAATGCCTGCAGCTCCAATTAAACCCCACTGAAATAGCATTTGTAGGATAAGATTGTGTGGATGATTGTAGGAATAACCTGTTGTTGATGTTATTTTCTTGCGATACATGCCTGCTCCATACCCAATCAATGGACTCATGCCAATCATTCTTACTGTCTCCGTCCAAATCATTTTTCTGCCATTGCTAAGCTCTGGTCCCTTGCCTTCAAGAGACTGGGTTATACGATCTGTGAGTCCAAATTGTGGAGATGGGGTAGGGATTTTCGTTGACAGTACAATAGCTATAACAAGAGCAGCAAACAGAATTAGCCAGCGACGAAGATTACGCAGTTCTGGGTATATAATTAATGCTATTGGTAATGAGGTAACGAGAGCAAAAAATATTCCTTTTGACCCACTCCAGGCCCCAAAGCAAGCTAGAAAAATGAAGACTGACACTAATGTCACTCTGCTTCCTGTATTTGAGAAATACAACCCAACAACTATTGCCAATGCAGGTGATAGAAAATATCCTATGTGACGTAGATTCGTGACGCCAGGCATATGGTCAACCCATGGATATAAGGTAGGATTAGGAACAGCATTAACAAATATGATAACCAACAGAACATATCCAATTGCTGAAATAAGGACTGTTTTCCAAAATATAGAAGCGTTAAACAAATTCGAATGAAGGGATATTGAAATCAAGCTATATACAAATAGAAAATGAATAAGCCAAACTAAAGTGGCTATCCATACCTGATCAGGGTTAAACACAACAGAGACTGCAGACAATAGTGCAGATGCAGCGACCAGAATAATCATCATAATCTGAAAAAGGGGTAACCTTTTAATTACTTTAGTTAAGTCTATTCCGGATGTTACAACTAGTATAATTATAAGGGATTCTAAGGCAATCGATATGTAAGAGTAATGGATGATATTATATTGAAGTAACGTGCGCTTCTCACTGACATTCCATGTCAATACGGTCTTTATAATTGGCTCAAGTGCAATAAAAATAAATATATATTGTAGGTATAAAAGCCGGTGGTTGATTTTCATTATAGTGACTCGAAACATTCAGGAAATATTTAACATAACAATCCATGTTACTCTCAAATTGTGAGCACTATGGTTTTCTCGGATATCTATTAATCCGTTGAGCTACCTTGATCCCGTGACGAAAGACTACCCTCCCTTTAGCCAAATTCGAGAACATCTATTAATTGAAACATACAATTAACAAAAAATTCAATTGGAGTAATATTTATTACGTATTTTGATGAATGAAAGCATTCGGTAAACAGCAGAACTCCTTGCAAGACCTCTCAATACATACATATGAGTCCTTTGGCATAAGATTTATTCAAACTCTTCACTATGTCGTTTGAAGAGAGAACCAAGAGATGCTGGGTGTATTGAATAAAGTGGTTTGGGTCAATATTCCTCTGAAGCATCGCCCATACTTTACTATCTTTTTTTGTAGCTGGGGCAGTAGTTGGCTTGTGCGCATTGCAGGCACACTTTTTGGATTTGCTTTTGCTGGCGCTGTCTTTAGGGGAGTGCTTATCTTTTCACCAAGCAAATCAGAATCAATGCATGATGGTATTGATAACGAGACAAATAATATCATTCTAAGCACGCCCCATTTTGAGAGTCAGGTGCGCGCATTGACTTTTGGAATACCATCCAGCCAATAAAGCTCGCCTTGTCCATGAAGCGAGTGCGAGGCTTTAAGATGTCGCAACCTGCGTGATCTCTTTCTCTTTATCTGCTTCCTCCCTCAGGACCCGCAAGGTGATTTCAGCAGTTCTCATGATGTGTTGTTCTATGGCGTCGCAGGCCCGTTGTTTATCCCTGGCCAGGGCAGCATTACGTAACTCTTCGTGCTCTTGGTGCAGATCCCGGGGGATCTCTGTGCTCAAGGCGATGTTGCGATAGCGTTTGTGCTGATCATAGAGGATGCCGTAAAAGCGACGCAGCCATTTTGAGGTGCATCCGGCAATCAGCGCTTCATGAAAATCGTGATTGCGGATCTCCCACTCTGCCGGGTCTCTCTTTTCGGACTCCTCTACTTTCTCAAGTTGATAAAAGGTTGCCACGATCTGGGATTCCCAGGCATCGTCTCCATGTTCGATGCTCTGACTCAGGGCCTGTTTCTCCAGCAGGATACGCATGCGGGTAATGTCGGCGAGGTCTGTCTCTGACATTGGAGCCACACGAAAGCCGCGCTGCCCCTCGGCTGTGACAAATCCATCAGCGGTAAGGCGGCTCAGGGCTTCACGAAGTGGGCTTGCGCCAACGCCGTAGCTCTCTCTCAGGTGCTCAATACGTAGTTTCTCTTCCGGCTGCAACACCCCATGAATGATGTCGGACCTTAGCTTTAGATAGGCTTGATCGGTCAGGGTCCTGGCACCGTTCTGTGTGTTGCCATCATTGTAAGTTCTTGCCATAGCAGCATTTTCCGGTTAACGACTGTGAGGGGAGAGCAAACTATACCCTACCTTCTATTTATATGCGCAACAGTGACTTTTATCAATATTCTAGTCGTTTAATATGGATTTACAAAAAATATCGATAATAATCTTGCAAATCGATAATATATCGCTATTCTTGTGTTTATCGATATTTTGGAGCGATTACCATGTCCTACCAACTTACCATCGAACCCACCGGTGACGAGGTCGAAGTCGAAGAGGGTCAGAATATCCTGGATGCCTGTCTTCGAGCGGGTATCTGGATGCCTCATGCGTGCTGCCATGGTCTATGTGGTACCTGCAAGGTAGAGGTGGTTGACGGTGATGTGGAGATTGGTGATGCCTCAAATTTTGCTTTGATGGATATGGAGCGTGACGAGGGGAAGGTGCTGGCCTGTTGTGCAACTCTTCAGTCGGATACGGTGATCGAGGCCGACATTGATGAGGAGCCCGATGCCCGTGTTATTCCAGTCAGGGATTTCGATGTCGAAGTCGTCAGGCTGGAAAACCTGACCCATGATGTGAAGGGGGTGTGGCTGCAGTTGGATGGAGATGGTATCGACTTTCAGGCTGGCCAATATATCAATCTCTATCTGCCTGGGATTGAAGTACCTCGCGCCTTCAGTCTGGCCAATAAACCATCTGACAGCAATCTTATCGAATTGCAGATCCGTCTGGTTGCCGATGGTCAAGCGACACCGATTATTCACAACGATCTGAAGGTCGGCGACAAGTTGAAAGTCACCGGGCCCTATGGTCGTTTTTTTGTGCGCAGTTCCCGTACCGAACCGATGCTGTTTATCGCTGGTGGTACCGGTCTTTCCAGTCCCAAGTCTATGATTCTCGATCTGTTGGAGAACGGCTCTACTACACCAATCACTCTGCTGCATGGTGTACGTGCTAAGCGGGATCTCTATGACCAGGAGCTGTTCAGCTCTCTGGCTGAAAAACATCAGAACTTCAGTTATGTCCCTGTGCTTTCACAGATGGAAGAGGGGGATGAGTGGCGTGGGGAAACCGGCTATGTCCACGAAGCGGCGCAGCGTCTTTTCGATAACAGCTTTGCTGGAAATACTGCCTATCTTTGCGGTCCCCCGGTAATGATTGAGGCGGCAATTCGTGCCTTGATGCAGGGCCGTCTGTTTGAAAACGATATTTTCACCGAGCGTTTTCTCACCAAGGATGAAGAGAGTCGTAAACGCAGCCCGGTATTCAAGAGGCTCTAGTGCGATTTGAAATCTATGTCGAGGACAAGGATGCCAGTTTCCATTGTGGTGATGAGCAGCGCCTGTTGCATGCGATGCAGGCCCAGGGCTTAGGCTCGATTCCGGTCGGTTGCAAAGGCGGCGGCTGTGGCGTCTGTCGTATCCAGATCACCAAAGGGAATTACGAGACCCGCAAGATGAGCCGCACCCATGTTAGTGAGGAAGAGGAGCGCCTGGGCATTGTTTTGTCGTGCCGTGTCGTTCCCAAGAGCGACCTCTGTTTGAGGTTGGCGCCGAAACCGAATCAAGAAGTATCCGAGAGCGCAGTATAGCGCTCCGTAAATAGAAGAAGCATAAGCACAATATCAACGAGAGTGGGTGAAGACCCAATAGGAGGAGTTCATGGCGGTAACGAGCGACGATCAGGCGGTTCGATTTATCCAGATAACTCTGGGCGAAGTGGGTGTCTCCAGGGATCAGTTAAAGATCGATGGTTTCACTGAAACAGGTCACCAGGAGAATGCACGCCACTTTATGAAGAGCTGGAGTGAATTTGACCGTAGTAATGATGCGTCTGGGCATAAACGTAAAGAGAAGAATTGAAGATGGCTGTAATAACTGTCAGTGCAAAAAGTCTCCATTGGCAAAGTGCCATGGAGGTGGTGAAGGCTGCCAATCGGCGAGCTGAGGAGTTGGGTGTCACGGTGAATGCCGCTGTTGTTGACCGGGGTGGCAATCTGCTTGCTTTTCAACGTCACAACAATGCGGCCCTGCACTCTATCTCGATCTCTATAGACAAGGCCTATACCGCGGTGAGTTTCGGTTTTCCCACTTCGGAGTGGATGTCGGCAATCGGTGATCAGCCGGCTCTACGTGAAGGGCTGGTACAGCGCGATCGGCTGGTGATTTTCGGTGGCGGTCTGCCTATCCGGGTGGATGGTGAACTGGTTGGTGCTGTCGGTGTATCCGGCGCTTCGGAAGCTGAGGATGAGCAGTGCGCTTTGGCTGGATTGGAAGCCATCGGGATTGCCACGAATTGAACAAAACCCCCGATGCATGCAGCGGGAAATCTTAGGACATAGGCGTAATGACGGTGAATAGAATGAAAGAGGTCAAACACTTCATCAATGGTGAATTTGTCGGATCTGCTTCGGGCAAGTTGTTCGACAACATCAACCCGGCGACTGGGGAGAAGATCGGCATAGTGCATGAGGCAGGTGCACCAGAGGTGGACGCAGCAGTGAATGCAGCCCGTGCAGCTCTGCAGGGGGATTGGGGCAAGATGCCACTGGCGGAACGTACCAACCTGTTGCACAAACTGGCGGATGGTATTACAGCCAGGTTCGATGAGTTTCTTGAGGCGGAGTGTCTAGATACGGGCAAACCGCAAAAGCTGGCCTGTCATATCGATATCCCGCGGGGTGCGGCCAACTTTAAGATCTTTGCCGATGTGGTGAAGAATGTGCCGACTGAGAGCTTCATGCTGGATACGCCGGATGGGCAGGGTGCACTCAACTATTCAGTACGTAAACCCAAAGGTGTGATTGCAGTGATCAGTCCCTGGAATCTGCCCCTGCTATTGATGACCTGGAAGGTGGGTCCGGCATTGGCTTGTGGCAACACCGTGGTGGTCAAACCATCGGAAGAGACTCCGTTGACCACTGCGCTGCTGGGTGAAGTGATGAACCAGGTGGGGATTCCGAAGGGGGTCTACAACGTAGTGCATGGTTTCGGCCCCAACTCTGCCGGTGAGTTCCTCACCCGCCACAAAGGGGTTTCTGGCATTACCTTCACCGGCGAAACCGGAACCGGTTCGGCGATTATGAAAGCGGCTGCAGATGATATTACCGACATCTCCTTTGAGCTTGGTGGCAAAAACCCGGCCCTGATCTTTGCCGACTGCGATATGGACAAGGCTATCGAAGGTACCCTGCGCTCAGCCTTTGCCAACTGTGGTCAGGTCTGTCTGGGGACAGAGCGGGTCTATGTTGAACGGCCGATCTATGAAACCTTCGTTGAGCGGCTGAAAAGCGGTGCCGAGGCTTTGAAGCTGGGCAAGTGGGACGACCCGGAAACCGATTTGGGGCCGCTGATCAGCGAAGAACACCGGGATAAAGTGCTCTCCTACTATCGTAAAGCGGAGGAGGAGGGAGCTACTGTAGTCACCGGCGGCGGCACCCCTGAAATGGCCGATTCTCTGGCATCAGGCGCTTGGGTAGAGCCGACCATCTGGACCGATCTGCCTGACGATGCTGCTTGTGTACAGGAGGAGATTTTTGGTCCCTGTTGTCACATCCGTCCCTTCGACAGCGAAGAGGAGGCGATCGCTCTGGCCAACGATACCGAATATGGCCTGGCAACGGCGATCTGGACCGAGAACGGCTCCCGTGCCCATCGGGTTGCGGCTCAAGTGGACGCAGGCATCGCCTGGGTCAACTCCTGGTTTCTGCGCGATCTGCGCACCCCCTTTGGTGGCTCCAAACAGTCAGGTATCGGCCGTGAAGGTGGCGTTCACTCTCTAGAGTTCTACACCGAACTCAAAAACGTCTGTATCAAGCTTTGAGGAGTTATCGATGTTGAACGAACAACGTATAGATGAGCTGGGGGACGAGCTCTATCAGGCCCTGAGTCAGCGGCAGATGATCGACCCGCTGACGGAGCGGGAACCGGAGATCACCATGGAGGATGCCTACCACATCTCCCTGCGAATGGTGAACCGACGGGTTGAGAGCGGTGAATCGATCATTGGTAAGAAGATCGGCGTCACCTCAAAAGCGGTGCAGAACATGCTCAATGTGCACCAGCCGGATTTCGGTTATCTCACAGATCGAATGGTCTACGGTAATGGCGATGAGATGCCGATCAGTGAACAGCTGATCCAGCCTCGGGCCGAGGGGGAGATCGCCTTCATGCTGAAGCGTGATCTGATCGGCCCCGGAGTCAGTAATGCCGATGTATTGCGGGCTACCGAAGCGGTAATCCCCTGCTTTGAAATCGTCGACTCCCGCATCCGGGATTGGAAGATCAAGATCCAGGACACGGTGGCGGACAACGCCTCCTGTGGACTATTCGTGCTGGGTGACAGGGCGGTGGATCCACGCAAGGTCGACCTGGCAACTGCAGGCATGGTGGTAGAGAAGAACGGACAACTGCTCTCTACCGGTGCAGGTGCTGCAGCACTCGGTTCACCGGTGAATTGTGTCGCCTGGCTTGCAAACACCCTGGGCAGTTTCGGTATTCCCCTTAAAGCGGGAGAGGTGATCCTCTCTGGCTCTCTGGTACCACTCGAACCGGTGGTGGCGGGTGACTTTATGCGGGTAGAGATCGGTGGTATCGGCTCTGCTTCGGTCCGTTTCACCTGATTTTTCCTGAGGAGCTGAGATGAGCCGTCTATCACCCTTGCCATTAGATCAGCATGCCGAGTTGGCTGAACGCTTCGCCTACTTTGAGAAGACTCTGGGTTTTGTCCCCAATAGCCTGCTTACCATGCAACGAAAGCCAAAACTGGTGGATGCCTTCATTCAGTTCAGTGCGGCGGTCTATGACCCTGATGGTGAGGTCGATCTGGGCTTTAAACGCCTGATTGCCCATGTCGCCAGCAGCGCGGCCGGGTGTCAGTACTGCAAGGCCCATACGGCGGTGAGCGCGAAGCGCCATGGGATCCCGGTGGAGAAGCTGGAGGATATCTGGAACTACCGCAACAGCGCCCACTACTCCGAAGCGGAAAGGGTGGCGCTCGATTTCGCCCTGGCCGCCGCCTCTCAACCGAACGATGTTACCGACGAGCTGTTTGATCAGCTGCGTGCTCACTGGAGTGAAGATGCGGTGGTGGAGATGCTCTCGGTAATCGGCCTGTTCGGCTTTTTTAATCGCTGGAACGACAGCCTGGCGACACCTCTGGAGGTGTTGCCGATGGAGACCGCACAAGTGCATCTGACCAAGGGTGGTTGGGATGCAGGTAAACATAAGAGCAAGGGCTGAGGCCCTGTTAAATCAACGAGGTTAGGATTAATGAACAAAATCAACGCCGCCCTGATCGGCTCCGGCAACATCGGTACCGACCTGCTCTACAAGGCACTGCGCAGTGACTGGATCAATCCTGTCTGGATGGTGGGTATAGACACCGCTTCCGAGGGGTTGGAGAGAGCCCGTAAGCTGGGCCTGAAGACCACCCATGAGGGGGTCGACGGACTGGTGCCCCATATGAAGGATGACAATATTCAGATCTGTTTCGACGCCACATCTGCCTATGTACACGGGGAAAACAATCGCAAAGTACAGGAGCAGGGCTCGATCATGATCGATCTTACTCCGGCTGCGATCGGTCCCTTCTGCGTGCCGCCGGTCAACCTCAAGGATCATGTCGGCAAGCGTGAACTGAACGTCAACATGGTGACCTGCGGTGGACAGGCGACCATTCCAATGGTTGCCGCAGTCAGTCGGGTACAAGCGGTGGCTTACGGGGAGATCGTTGCTACGGTTTCATCCCGCTCAGCCGGGCCTGGCACACGCAAGAATATTGATGAGTTCACCCAGACCACATCCGGTGCTGTGGAGAAGGTTGGTGGCGCCAAAAAAGGTAAGGCGATCATCATCCTCAATCCTGCGGAGCCGCCATTGATGATGCGCGATACCGTTCATTGCATTACCGAAGATGAGCCAGACCAGGCTGCCATAACGGAGTCGATTGAAGCGATGATCAAGGAGGTACAGAAGTATGTGCCTGGCTATCGATTGAAAAACGGTCCGGTGTTCGACGGTAACCGGGTCTCGGTATTCATGGAAGTGGAGGGGCTGGGTGATTACCTGCCAAAGTTTGCCGGTAATCTGGACATTATGACTGCGGCCGGTCTGCGCACTGCGGAGATGTTTGCGGAAGAGATCGTCAACGGAACATTAGTATTGCAAGCGGCATCGGCCTGAGGAGTAAATCATGAATCTATCCGGTAAGAAAATAACCATCCACGATATGAGCCTGCGTGACGGCATGCATGCCAAACGCCATCAGATCAGCCTTGATGAGATGGTTGCTGTGGCCTCGGCTCTGGATGAGTCCGGGGTGCCGATGATCGAAGTCACCCATGGCGACGGCTTGGCCGGGGCATCGGTGAACTACGGCTTTCCCGCACACAGTGATGAAGAGTATCTGCGGGCGGTGCGTCCCCATGTGAAACAGGCGAAGATCTCAGCGCTGCTGTTGCCCGGTATCGGCACGGTACCTGAACTGGAGATGGCTGCCGATTGTGGTGTGGATACCATTCGCGTGGCGACACACTGTACCGAAGCCGATGTCTCTGAGCAGCACATCACCAAGTCCCGTGAGCTGGGCCTCGACACAGTCGGCTTTCTGATGATGGCGCATATGGTCGGCCCAGAAAAACTGATCGAACAGGCGAGACTGATGGAGGGTTTCGGTGCCAACTGTATCTACGTTACCGACTCCGCAGGCTACATGCTGCCCGATGATGTAAAGCTGCGACTGAGTGCAGTGCGGGAAGCTCTTCAGCCAGAAACTGAACTGGGTTTTCATGGTCACCATAACCTCTCACTGGGGGTGATCAACTCATTGGCAGCGGTGGAAGCCGGTGCTAACCGCATTGATGGTTCTGCTGCAGGGATGGGCGCAGGCGCCGGTAATACCCCTCTTGAGGTGTTTGTCGCTGTAGCCGAGCGGATGGGTGTCGAGACCGGTGTTGATCTGTTCAAACTGATGGATGTGGCAGAAGACCTGGTTGTGCCGATGCTGGACCGTCCTATCCGGGTGGATAGGGATTCTCTGACACTGGGTTATGCCGGGGTCTACTCCTCCTTCCTGCTGTTTGCCAAGCGGGCTCAGGAGCGTTATGGCGTCTCCTCCCGTGATGTACTGGTCGAGTTGGGCAAGCGGGGCATGATCGGTGGTCAGGAGGATATGATCGAAGATGTGGCTATGGAGATGGCCAAGGCGCAGGGGGCAAACTGATGGGTACTTTAACAGAGACACAGATCGCGGAGCTGGCGGAGTATCTGGAAAACAGTGAGCTGGAAGCGAAAGACGCCACCAAGATCACTAGCCAATATCCTGATATGGACTTCGAGGATGCCTACGACATCCAGTTTGAGATTCGTCGCCGCAAGGAGGCAAGAGGCACCAAGATCATCGGTCTGAAGGTGGGTCTTACCTCGCGGGCGAAGATGAAGCAGATGGGGGTGGAGACACCGATCTACGGTTTTCTCGCCGACTACTTCGACCGTCCCGATGGCGGCGAGATCGAGACCGATCAGCTGATCCATCCCAAAGTTGAGGCCGAGCTGGCATTTGTCACTAAGGCACCGTTGCGTGGCCCAGGTTGCCATATCGGCAATGTGCTGGCCGCGACTGACTTCGTCATCCCGGCGGTGGAGATCATCGACTCCCGATATGAGAATTTTCGTTTCGACCTGATCAGCGTAATCGCCGATAACGCCTCCTCATCCCGTTTTGTACTGGGGGGACAGATGGCCGATCCCGCCGATGTGGATATGCGCACCCTCGGGGTGGTGATGGAGAAGAATGGCCAGGTGGTGGAGCTGGGCGCTGGTGCCGCTGTATTGGGCCATCCTGCTGCCAGTGTGGCACTACTGGCCAACATGCTTGGTGAGCGGGGTGAGGAGATCCCTGCTGGCACCCTGATTCTCACCGGCGGTATCACTGCGGCTGTAGCAATGGAAAAGGGAGATTGCCTGAATGTGAGATACCAGGGACTGGGCAGTGTCGGGATGCGGTTTGTGTGAAGTGAGATTGAGATGGAGTTCCGAGGTGAGACATCGATGGTGCGGCAGGGCCACACCCTACAGAGGATTGGTGGGTAGGGTGCGGCCCTGCCGCACACGAATAGTGTACTTAGTGTCGGCATCACCGCTGTTGTGGCGATGGAGAAGGGTGGCTGCCTACCAGGGAATGGGTAGTGTTGGTATGCGGTTTGTGTAGGGTTCGGCCCTGCAGAAATGCATAGATATGAAAATAATAACCACCCATTCTGAAACTGAACGGGTTGGAGACAAGAGGATCAGCAGATGAGTAAACATCATCGAACGAAACCACTCAACCCTTGGTATGCCGTCCCCTGGTTGTTCATAACGCTATTGATCGGTGGCTGCGAAGCCCCTTTGGATCTGACCCTGGTCGAGCGGGAGATTGAGAAACCGATCTACCGCTTTGATCAACTGAAGGCAGCAGCTGCCAACCATCGCCGGATCATTGCGGTGGGTGACTACGGCACAGTACTGACCAGTGTTGATAAGGGTGAGAGCTGGCAGCGAACCCAGCTGCCGACAAAATCCTCACTGATCGCAGTGAGCAGTTGTGAAGATGGCAGCTTTGCCGCTATCGACACCGTGCGCAAGGTCTGGTTCTCCGATGCCCAGGGTGGTGAATGGCAGGTGACCCAGCTGGAGACCATGGAGAGTCCCATGGCAATCAGTTGTGACCCCCGGGGTCGGCTCTGGGTCACCGCCAGTTTCAGTACCCTGATCCATAGTGATGAGAATCGTGGTAATTGGCAGGAGGTATCCCAACAGGAGGATATGCAGTTTACCTCGATCCAATGGCTCGACAGGGATAATGGGGTGGTTGCCGGGGAGTTCGGCTCGCTCTACTTCACCCATGACAGCGGTGAAAGCTGGGAGCGGGGCAATGATATCCCCAACGAGTTCTACCCGATGGCAGCCTGGTTCCGCACCCTGGATGAGGGCTGGGTTGCGGGTTTGAGCGGCACCATCCTGCATACCAAAGACCGGGGAGAGAGCTGGCAACGCCAGGACTCGGTCAGTAAGGCGCCAATCTATAGTCTGATTCCCCAGGGGGAGCGGCTCTACGCCACCGGCGATAACGGAACCCTGCTAGAGCTGCAAGGCGACCGCTGGGAAAAGGTGCCTGATGCACCCCGTCTCTTCTCCTATCTGATCACCGCCATACCTCAGGGTGAGGAGCGTCTGTTGGTGATGGGTGGGCAGGGAACCATCAGCCCCATCGCAACCGAATCTGCAGGAGCTGTCCAATGACCATGCACGCCTTCTCCCACTGGTTGAAAAATATTGACGACCTGGTGTTCAAATTCCCCAAGGTCTTTCTCACCGTAATTGCTGCATTGACCATTTTCTTCGCGTTTCAGGTTCCAAAGGTGCAGATGTACTCTGACTTTGCCGACCTGTTGCCCCAGGAGCATGAGTACATCCAGCTGCATAATTCGATTCGCGACACCTTTGGTGGTGCCAATAATGTGGTGATGGCGGTGGTGGTAGATGAGGGTGACATCTTCACCCAGCAGACCCTGGCCCGTATTCACCGTATCACCCAGGCGGTGGATAACGTCAGTGGCGTCAACCACAATCTGCTCGCCAGCCTGACCCACCGAACTTCACGCAAGGTCTGGCTGACCGAGACCGGTGATGTCAATTCCCAGCCCTATTATGATCCACTCCAGGAGAGTTGGTCGGAAGATGAGCTGAACAAACTTCGCGATGATGTGATGAGTAATCCGCGGGTCTTCGGACTGCTGGTCTCCCCGGATCTCAAAGCGGCATTGATCAAGGCTCAGTTCAATGAAGGGCAGTTGAACTATGATGAAATCTTCACTCAGCTTCAGCAGATAAGGGATCAGGAAGAGGCCGCCGGGGTGTCGATCTATGCCACCGGCCAGCCGATGTTGTGGGGCTGGGTCTACAGTTATCTCGATCAACTGTTTCTCATCTTCACCACCACGGTAGGGATCATGCTGTTCCTGCTGATCATCTATTTTCGTCGCGCCTACGGTATTTTGCTACCCATGTTCGGCATTACCATCTCGGCGATCTGGGGGCTCGGAATTCTCTCCCTGCTCGACTACAACCTGGATCCTCTGACCCTGGTAATACCTTTTCTGATCTCCGCCAGGGCCATGTCTCACGCAATACAGTTGGTGCAGCGCTTCTACGATGAGCTGGAGGAGGTGGGTGAGTCCCGGGAGGCTGCCCATCGAACCTTTGATTCACTATTCCGCCCTGGCAGCCTGGGCATAGTGTCGGATGCCATAGGCCTGTTGCTGATCGCCCTGGGGTCTGTGCCGATCAATGTGAAACTGGGTGTCTACGCCTCACTTTGGGCAGTCTGTGTGGTGTTTACCGTGCTGATTGCAGTGCCCCTGATACTCTCCCTGCTGCCGAAACCGAAACCCGCCGCCAAACGTTTGGCAGCAGAAGATGCCTTGTTCGGTCGGGTGGCCTCACTGGTGGCGAAACGACAGGGTGGGGTGATCGTCCTCGGCCTGGCTGGTGTGATTCTGCTGTTGGGTGCACAGCAGAGCAGTAAGGTGCAGATTGGCGAGTCGGAACCCGGTTCACCGATACTCTATCTCGATCACGACTACAACGTCTCTTCCAAGGTTATCAACGAGCGCTTCCCCGGTTCCGAGGAGCTCTATATCGTTGCCAGAACCGATGAGAAGGGGGGTATGAAACGGCCGGATGTGTTGCAAGCCATCGAGTCTTTTCAGAACCATATGCTGCTCGACCCGGAACTGGGTGGTGCCAAGGCGGTACCCGATCTGGTGAAGCAGGTTAACCGGATCTTTCACTCTGACGATCCCCGTTGGGCGATCATTCCCGACAGCGAAGCCTATGTGGGTGGCTTGATGTTCGCCTATATGGCTTCCAGTCCAGTGCCGGGCGCACTTAAGGAGTTTGTTGATACCGATGACCGTGTGGCCAATATCGTCTTCTTCTACAAGGATCATCAGGCAAAGACCATTCGTCGGGCGATTCATCGAGCCAAAGAGTGGATAAACGATCCTGGCAATAGTGTTGAAGGACTACATATCGAACTTGCTGGTGGTCTGGTGGGTGTCACCGCTGCAATGAACGAATCGGCCTATGAGAGCAACATGTTGATTATTCCACTGGTGCTGGCGCTGATCTTTGTTTTTGTCACCTGGTTCTATATGTCGCTCCATGCAGGATTCATCATGTTTCTGGCGATGATGTTCTGTACCGTCTCCACCTATGCCTACATGGGGCTGGCGTCGATCGGCATTAACGTCAATACCGTACCGATCATTGCGGTGGGTATCGGTGTCGGTATCGACTACTCCATCTATATCATGGACCGGATTCGTGAGGAGACTGCAAAGGCCTCGGGTGATCTGCAGCGGGCGGTGTTGACTTCCATTGCCACCACCGGCAAAGCGATCGGTTTTACAGCGGCCTGTCTGATCGGTGGTGTGATCATGTGGGTCTTTATCTCTGATCTTCGTTTCCAGGCCGATGCGGCTCTGCTACTGGTAGTGATGTTGATACTCAATGCCCTGGCGGCGATGTTCCTGGTGCCCTCCTGGGTGATGATTTTCAAGCCGAGTTTCATCGGCAGCGCCCGCTACGATGATGATGGCGTACTCTATGCTGACAAGCCTCAGCGGGACATGGCGCTTACTTAACCAGTATCTGGTGGGGCATGGCCCCACCCTACACGCTGAATTCAACAGTAGGGTGGGGCCATGCCCCACCAAAAACCATTTGTAGAACTATCTGCAATGAGTCTCTTTGCGCTTAAGTGGTGTTGATACTGAATGCCTTGGTGGCGATGTTCCTTGTGCCCTCCTGGGTGATGATTTTCAAGCCGAGTTTCATCGGCGTGCCCGCTACGATGATGACAAGCCTCAGCGGGACATGGCGCTTACTTAACCAGTATTTGGTGGGGCATGGCCCCACCCTACACTCTTGATT
>JBEVWG010000095.1:0-595 GCA_040506705.1 Candidatus Thiodiazotropha sp. 6PLUC1 | reverse complement strand
TGATTCAACAGTAGGGTGGGGCCATGCCCCACCAAAACCATTTGCAGAGCTATATGCAATGAGTCTCTTTGCGCTTAAGTAGTGTTAATACTCAATGCCTTGGCGGCGATGTTTCTGGTGCCCTCCTGGGTGATGATTTTCAAGCCGAGTTTGATCGGCAGTGCCGGCTACGATGATGACAATCCTCAGCGGGACATGGCGCTTACTTAACCAGTATTTGGTGGAGCATGGCCCCACCCTACACTCTTGATTCAACAGTAGGGTGGGGCCATGCCCCACCAAAACCATTTGCAGAACTATATGCAATGAGTCTCTTTGCGCTTAAGTAGTGTTGATACTCAATGCCTTGGCGGCGATGTTTCTGGTGCCCTCCTGGGGGATGATTTTCAAGCCGAGTTTGATCGGCAGTGCCGGCTACGATGATGACAAGCCTCAGCGGGACATGGCGCTTACTTAACCAGTATTTGGTGGGGCATGGCCCCACCCTACACTCTTGATTCAACAGTAGGGTGGGGCCATGCCCCACCAAAACCATTTGCAGAGCTATATGCAATGAGTCTCTTTGCGCTTAAGTAAGCACTAAGCTTCTGATCCC
>JBEVWG010000005.1:0-16011 GCA_040506705.1 Candidatus Thiodiazotropha sp. 6PLUC1 | reverse complement strand
TTTGTTGGTCTTTGGTTCGTTTGGTCACTTACCATTTAACCAACGAGGCCACCGCCTCTTCAAATGTGCGAAAGAAATTTTACGTTATCGAGTAGGGTTCCTGCTGTATAGTTTAGTACAGCCGGAAACATGAGAATGGTTGAAGTTAAAAAGGGAAACAGTGTTCCCAGATACTAATCATCCGTTGAATTTGTTTCACTTGAATCGAATCGACGGGGAGATAAAAAAATACCCCGAGGTGGGGGGACACCCGGGGTATCAAGACGATGAATAGATGATCTATCTGGGACTGCGTACTCTGCTACTGAAATCCATGTGGGAGAGCAGATCAGAGTCCGTGCATTATGTTATGTTTTGATGCAGCCCAATTCACCTTATCGTATTCAGCGGTTTTCTAGCTACTAAGCGCAGAACTGTAGCCTCTATCGATAACTGGAATATGGTGATCCAGCCAATTTTTTATAAACACCATGGTGCCGTCTTCGATATCCGCTTCACCGGCGTGGAACTTCTTTTGAAGATCGGCGCAGGTCTGCACCAGTTGACTGTGTTCCTGGCGGTGAGCGTCAAGTCCTTTATAGCCTCGCTCCTCCATCAAACGTTCTTCTGATTCAAAATGCTCTACAACATAATCGATAAGACTATCCAGGCGCGTGCCTACATCCGGGCGGGCGCCTGAAGAAACCGCATCATTCAACGCGTTGACACGATTAAACAGTTCCTTGTGCTGGTTATCGCATATGTCAACTTTTGTGCTGTATTTCTCGTCTACCCATTGCATTAATGCCATGTTTAAGTTCCTCTTTAGGTTATTTCCATATGTGTTTTTTATTAATTGCACTGCTGTGAATTTAGAACATGCATCTTCAGGAAAGCTTTAAGTTTTTATATTATTTTGGATCAAGCATTCCGATGCTGTTCTATCATGACCGGTCAGTTATTCACTCAAAGTTATTATTAGAGTAATACGACTATCCGGCACTGACACAGTCAAATCACAGAAATGATTAATAACAAGACGTAGTCGTATTGAGTGAAATCAAGGTGGCGCGTGCGATACTGTTTTTCGCAACGCGAAAAATACAATTTTGTTTGCAAAGCATATCCATGTTCAATTTGTCGTTCCCTGAGGGTGTATCAGAATGATCAATCGGACGATAACTTGAAAAACTACTTTGCTATCGCTGCAGGAAGTAAATTCTTATATAAAATTACTCGCTTGTAAAGCGATTGAGTCCACTAAAACAGCAATCTGCTATGAAACTTGAAGGTTGCTACAATCAAACACCGATATCTAAATAGGAACGGGCAAGTTTTTGTAATGCGATGATGTAAGCAGCAGTACGATAGTCTTCAATTTCAGGCATTCGCTTGCGAACATCTATGATCTCTTGCAGCGCAAGACGCATGCTGTCGTCAAGACCGGATCGTACCAGGTCGAGCTCATCTGCACCCTTTGAGAGTCTGGTGCTGATCCAATCAGGCACACTCTGGCCACTGGCGTGCTCAAGTGCTGCGACGATGTGGCGGCCACGGGATTCATCCAACCGTCGTTCGATACGTCCGAAGCGCATATGGCTGAGATTGCGTATCCACTCAAAATAGGAGACTACCACACCACCGGCATTCACATAGGCGTCGGGAAGAATGGTAATGCCACGGTTTCGCAGGATTCGATCAGCCTCGAAAGTTACTGGTCCGTTTGCTGCTTCAGCAATTAGTTTGGCCTGTATCTTGGGCGCATTGCTTTCTGTTATTGCAGACTCAATAGCAGCAGGAATCAGTATGTCGCAATCATGTTCGAGTATCGAAGCACCATCCTCTATAAACTCACCGCCAGCAAATCCCTTAAGACCACCATGGGCGCAGCGGTGGTAGTAGGCCTCTTCAACATGAATGCCCTCCGGATTGACGATGGCGCCATCACGTACAATGATGCCGATGATCTTGGCCCCATCCTCTTCGGTAAGAAATTTTGCAGCATGGTATCCAACATTACCTAAACCCTGGATGATGATGCGTTTCCCTTCCAGTTCGCCCTCAAGACCACAAGCACGTAGCTCTTCCTTATGACGGAAAAACTCTTGCAGTGAGTACTGTACGCCGCGTCCGGTTGCCTCGGTGCGTCCATTGACTCCACCGTGAGCCACAGGCTTTCCAGTGACGCAGGCGAGGGCATTGATATCCTCGGGATTCAGATGTTTATAGGTATCAGCGATCCAGGCCATCTCTCGCTGCCCTGTGCCCATATCAGGAGCAGGAACATTGGTAGCGGGGCTGAGAAAACCTGCGCTGGCCAACTCCCGGGCGAAACGGCGGGTGATGACTTTTAACTCATCCCGGCTGTAATCTTTTGGGTTAATGTATAAGCCACCTTTTGATCCGCCGAAGGGTACATCGACGATGGCGCACTTATAAGTCATCAAGGCAGCCAGGGCTTCTACCTCCTGCTGATCAACCGATACTGAATATCTCAGCCCACCTTTGGCAGGCAGGCGATGGATACTGTGGACCGCACGCCAGCCAGTGAAAACTTCAACTTTGCCTCGAATCTCCACCGGGAAACTTACCTGTAGAACAGAAGTACAGCTCTTAATAGCGTTGGCGATGCCGGGATCGAGATCCATATAGGAGAGCGCCCTATCCACCATATGATCGACACTTTGTCTGAAATTCAGTCCCGAGATTGTTTCATTCATCTTAGAGTTTCCAATTTCTTATTGTTGCAGTGTTCTACCACCATCAACCGGGATGATCTGTCCTGTGATGTAAGGTGCATCGCGATGTAAGAACAGAAGAGTGCTGACAATATCCGCTTCACTGCCTGGACGTTTCAGGGCAGTACGATCAAGTATCGTTTGGCGCTCTTCATCGCTCAACCCCTGTTCCGGCCAGAGAATGGCCCCTGGTGCAATACCATTGACCCTGATTTCCGGTCCCAGTTCACGCGCCAGCGTCTTTATAAGCATAGCATTGCCTGCCTTGGCAATAGAGTAGATTGGATGGGATTTAAGTGGTCGCAGGGCATGAATATCCACCAGATTGACAATTGACCCCTTATGCTCGCGCAGTAGAGGTGCAGCCGCTTGAGAGAGAAAGAAAGGGGCCTTTAAGTTGCTGCCCATCAGATCTTCCCAATGGGCCTCTGTAGCCTTCTCCATCGGAGTGGGATAGAAGCTGGAAGCGTTGTTAACCAATAGGTCGAGGCGCTGATAGCTCTGCTCAGCCTGATCAATCAGAGCCGATAACTGAGTAGTATCGTTTAAGTCGGCCTGCAGCAGACTGACCGAGTCCGGACGCTGTTGCTCCAGCTGCTGTTTAAGGTTTTCAGCCGCTGTTTTCGAACTTCTGTAGTGGAGCAGTATATCCATCCCCTGATTGTGTAACTCGGTGGCGATGGCTGCTCCTATCCGATGTGCTGCTCCTGTAATCAAGGCAGTTTGACCTGACAGACTGGAACGGTTTTGCGTCATCGAGGGACTCCGTGGTTGAATGGTAGTGTCTACTCTAACGGATTCAAAAAGGTTTCTGTACTATGCCGGACTGTCTCACAGCCCAATCAGCCAATTCCCGGGCAACCTTGCCGATGCCGGATGCCAAAGCACAAGTGGTAAGCGAACGATTGATGCGTCAAATTCTGCGCGCTATCGATCAATCAGGTGGCGCCATCCCTTTTGATCAGTTCATGGAAATGGCCCTCTATGCGCCGGGCCTTGGCTATTATGTTGCTGGGAGTCGAAAATTCGGTGACCAGGGTGATTTTATTACTGCACCTGAAGTCTCCTCTCTCTTCGCTCAGTGTCTGGCAAGACAGATTGCCCAACTGTTGCCGGCAATGCCTGATGGCGAAATACTGGAGTTTGGTGCAGGTTCTGGCGTACTGGCGGCGGATATGCTGACTGAATTGGCAGCACTAGAACAGCTGCCCTCCCGCTATCTCATTCTGGAAGTCAGCCCAGAGCTGCAAGGACGTCAAAAAGAACTACTGAGAGAGCGGGTGCCAGATTTAATTGAACGGGTCATCTGGCTGGATGCCATGCCCCAGAATTTCTCTGGATGTGTGGTGGCGAATGAACTCCTGGATGCCATGCCAGTCAGCCGCTTTCGAGTTGTGGATGGGCAAGTTGAGGAGTGTTTTGTTGAATTTGATGGGGAGAATTTAAAGGCTTGCTTTAAAACTCCGATCACACCAGGTCTCACTGAAGCAGTGGATCAGTTACAAGGCAATATTGGGCGATTCGAATCAGGCTATATTTCGGAGATCAATCTTCGACAGGCGGCTTGGTTGAAGTCACTATCACAAGCTATCAGGCGAGGCGCTGTTTTATTGATCGACTATGGCTACAGCTGCGCAGAGTATTATCATCCTCAACGTAATGAAGGGACTCTGATGTGCCACTATCGCCACCGTGCCCACAGCGATCCATTTCGCTGGGTGGGTATTCAGGATATTACCTGTCAGGTCGATTTTACATCAGCTGCGAAGGTTGCACTTGAGTCGGGTTTTAGATTGGGTGGCTATACCACCCAGGCTCATTTCCTGATTGCCAACGGACTCGATACCCTATTGGCTGACTCTGATCCTGAAGATGTGGTTCGTCATATGGCCTTGATGCAAGGCGTAAAGCGTCTTACCCTCCCTTCGGAGATGGGAGAGCGTTTTAAAGTACTGGGGCTTTTGAAGGATCTACAGCTCAGTATGCAGGGCTTTACCATGCGGGACATGTGTGAGCGTTTGTAAATTTCAATTGTTGGGTGTGGTAATGCTGCACCATATCCAACTGTAACGAAACCACCTGATGAGCAGCTAAACTGACAGCTTGGATCTACAGATCGTGATGGTGCGGCAGAGCCGGCACCCTACACCTTGCACTTATCAAATCGTAATCGTTAAGCTTTTGGTAGATCAGACTCTCAGGATAGACATCCTTTTACAGGGTTACGCACAGTTATAGACAAAGTGAAGTAGGGTGCGGCCCTGCCGCACCATGCTGGATAGTACTCCATAGCTTTAAGTATCACCGAAGTTAATGATGTCCCAAATCTTTACTTGACTACTGTCCTGGTATCTCAGGTCTTTTAATTGCTTTTGAAGTCAAGGATTCAGGTTATTTTTTATTAGCAAGTCTTCCTGCAAGTATTGCAATAAAAAAGCTGAAAATCCAGAAATAATAATATTTCCTGGTTTACTACTAACAATACCTTCATTAATCAAAATAAGAGGGATTGCTGCGCCTATGATTGATACAATTATAGCTCCAAACCACAACTTTCCCCTGTTAAATATTAGATGATATTTCCCCAGGATTGACAAAATTACCCAGAGGCATAGCAAGGCAATAAAAAGATAGAATGAATCCAGACCAAACATGTTGTTAATGATTACTTAGCTGCAGAGTAGATAGTTGTTGTAGCACTGGTGCCTTCTATAACCAATCCTGTTGTAGTTGCCAACTCATTAATTTTTTGTACATTTCTAGCTAACCCACCAACTGATGTCAATCGGTTGGTTTATGCGCTGTCTAAATGATCTGATAACAAGGGTAGCGAAATAGGAAGATAGTTGTAGCGGTCGTTCTGGATGGGCAGGTACAGATCTTGAATACGTAACTAGAAAATTCCATCGCGGCATAATCTCCTGGGAACGAGGGCAAGCGACAGGATATGTTACCTGATCAGCCGCAGCCTCTAATAATGTAATTACTAGTCAATTTCGAATATTTTATCGATCATAT
The DNA here is from genome assembly GCA_040506705.1 of Candidatus Thiodiazotropha sp. 6PLUC1. Taxonomy (GTDB): domain Bacteria; phylum Pseudomonadota; class Gammaproteobacteria; order Chromatiales; family Chromatiaceae; genus Thiodiazotropha. The sequence goes on along the minus strand of JBEVWG010000005.1, from coordinate 10,276 downwards.
CATGAGTCATTTCATGCATGTATGATCCGTTATCATTAATTATAAGCATCTCTTTTTCTTCTTCGTTTTTACAGAAAGTTAAAAATGGTATAACCGGGGCTCTTTCATTACCCATGACTGTGCTGCCATCAATTATCGAACATACATCAAATGCCAGATCACTAGAGATACTATATATCATCTCCTCATCGACACCATTTAGTTCAAGTATGCGTTTAAAACTGGCAACTATGTTTTTTAGCATTACCACTTGATTCGAATCATATGTTTCATCATCTCTGACTATATTCATTATTTTTCCTTTTATAGATAATTCCAGCTTTCAACGTAAAAAGCGCAATAGCGACTGAATAAGCTGTAGAGTTTTGTATAAGCTTAGAATGCATGACATATCACACATCCAGACTACCAAGATATTTTAATACTGTCGGAGACTCAAGTAATAAAACTAATCATTCAGTTTTAACTTCCATGTAACACATTTTAGCCAAGATGCTCAACATCTATATCCAACCATCTAGTGGCGTGAGTGTTTTGTAGAAGCAGCAGACAAAGAAGAGCGCGCCATTGTTGTCCCGGTTACTGAAAAACACGTAACCAGGGCTCTAAGGGTCGGCTTAGGCATCATAGATATAGAACCGTCCCAGTTCGTAGAATATTAGAAGAGCATCTGGATCACGTTTCTAGCCTTGAACATCACTTTTGCTCTTTCCCACGATCCAGCGCGGGAAAGAGGATGAATGCTTTCACAGTCTCTCTGCGTGGAAAGGAGGAAAATGGATTCTGATACATAACCCAAAAATGTGCGGTAGGATCGCACCCTACGTTTTAGCATGGCTATTGGTGGGGCGTGGCCCCACCCTACCTTAAACCTGGACAGTGCGCCTTTTATATTCAGTTTTTCCTGCGCTTCTCGCTCTTGTCGAACCAGGAATTCAAAAGGTGTGCTGTTCGAGTTTGTTATTAATTTCAACCCATTTAACCCCACTTCCATACCATCTGCGTTTTCCCTAATGACACTAACAATTTTTCATCAGCGTCTGCTGTGAAAATCAGACCAATCGGGAGAAGGTAATGAAGTTACATAAACAGATAATCACACTCTCTGTGATCATCCTGACAGGGGGATTGGCTGCCTGCGGATCTTCGCAAGAGGCACAAAAACAGTCCCAAACAGATTCTGGTGTTCTACTGGAGGCTGAAATTCAGAAACGGAGGGTGGTGCAGAGGCCATCACCTCAACAACAACGAATCCTCTATTCAGCTGAAGCGGATGCTCAGTCATCGATAACCTATCCAGCGGCTTCAAAAGCAAAGGAATATCAAAATATGTTTGCTAGAGGCGCAATTCGGCAACCTTCAGCAGGGATCGATCGGGAAAGGTATGGTGAGCTGACGGAAAATGGCGTCCACTCAGTGGCTCAGTCACCCGTCTCTACTTTTAGTGTCGATGTGGATAGTGGGGCTTACGCCCTAGTTCGGCGGTTTCTCAATCAGGGTCAGATGCCGCCCAAGGATCTTGTTCGAGCTGAAGAGTTGATCAACTACTTCAACTATCAATACCCAAATCCAGAACCGAATACATACCCATTCTCTCTAACCACTGAATTGGGCCCTACGCCCTGGAACACTAAAACGAGGCTGGTACATGTGGGTATCCAGGGAATCTCGATGTCGGCAGCTGAACGTCCGGCTGCTAACCTGGTCTTCTTAATCGATGTCTCAGGATCAATGAGTGATCAGAGTAAACTGCCGTTGCTTAAATCTGCGTTTAGATTACTGCTTAAGCAGCTGAACAAAAATGATCGGGTCTCACTGGTTGTCTATGCCGGCGCTTCGGGGGTGGTATTGGAGCCTACGGCCGGTGATCAACAGGGAAAGATCATCAGCGCACTGGAACAGCTTGATGCAGGTGGTTCGACCCATGGTTCAGCGGGAATCAAGCTCGCCTACGAGATGGCAGAACAGGGGCGTATCGCAGAGGGTATTAACCGGGTTATCTTAGCTACTGATGGTGACTTCAATGTGGGAACGGTCGATCACAGACGCTTGATTGAGCTGATTGAAGCTCAGCGCCAGCGAGGTATCTCATTGACTACGATGGGCTTCGGTCAGGGGAACTATAATGACCATCTGATGGAGCAGTTGGCCGATAAGGGGAATGGCAACTACGCCTATATAGATAATATAAATGAAGCACGAAAAGTCCTGGTTGAGGAGTTGAGTGCCACCCTCGAGACTATCGCCAAGGATGTGAAAATTGAGATCGAGTGGAACCCGGACAGGGTTGCTGAGTACCGGTTGATCGGCTATGAGAACCGCTTATTGTCGAGGGAGGATTTCAATAATGACAAGGTTGATGCCGGAGATATCGGCGCGGGTCATACGGTAACTGCACTATATGAGATAGCCTTGACTGAGAGTGAGGGGCAGCGTTTGTCACCTCTGCGTTATGGTAGCCCCAGCAGCGGTAATCCTCCGTCTGAGGAACTTGCCTTTTTAAGATTGCGTTATAAACAACCTGATCAAGAGCGGTCACATCTGATAGAGCAACCGATTATGATCTCTGGATTGGAACAGAGTCTGGATAATACCAGCGATGATTACCGCTTCAGTGCTGCGGTGGCTGGTTTTTCTCAGCTGCTCAGGGGAGGTCGCTATACTGAGTCTTTTGACTATGAAGATGCAGCAGAGCTTGCAAATGCAGCTCGAGGGGGGGATCGTTTTGGTTATCGGGGTGAATTTATACGTCTGGTCAGACTGGCTGGTAGCTTAGAAGCTTCTCCATTGTCACTGAATACTAACTAGATCATAAATATCTCTACACTCCGCTGACGTGTCTTATTATTTCCTCACTCTGGATCGGGTGAGGGGATAGTGGGGCAAGCGGTTAAAAATTGCGGTATGGAAATGATCGGCAGGTATAAACTTTGAGTTGTATAAGATCTATTTGTTTTGAGGATATCGATGCATGAGTAGCTCAGAGCAGAGTGATGAAGCGCTGTTTCGTCATTTTCGCAATGGCGATAATGGTGCATTTGAGGTGCTTTATCAGCGTTATCGTCAAACAGTATATCTTTTTTTATTACGCAGCTGTTCTGAGCGAGGGGATGCTGAAGAGATTTATCAGGATGTCTGGTCACGCATTATTACTGCAACCAAACCCTTTCAGGAAGGTGCTTTCAAGGCCTATATTTTTCGCATAGCACGTAATCTTCTTATCGATCGCCACCGCCGAAACCATTTGACCCTGGTGAAAGATGATCAGGCGCTAGCGGAAGTTGCCAATCCAGGCAAGACACTAGAGGATAAAATTGTAGATGAGGATTGCAGTGACCGTCTGAAGCAGCACCTGACCGATCTGCCTGCCGAACAGCGTGAGGTTTTTCTCTTGAAAGAGGAGGTCGGATTGAGTCTGGTGCAGATCGCTTCAATGATTGACGTTGGTAGAGAGACAGTCAAAAGCCGACTTCGTTATGCCTTAAAGCAATTGCGAAATCTGTTGGAGGAGTGTTTGTGAATAGATCACAGAAATTGCCAGATGATTCTCAGCTCACTACGCTTTATCGGGCTGGCAGAACAGAGCAACCCTCTGAAGCGCTGGATCAAACAATTTTGAGTGAGGCTCGAAAGGTTGCATCCAAACGCCGCAATCGCTGGATTGTTCCGCTCTCATCCGCCGCATTGGTTCTGTTGGGCGTGGGATTGTCATTGCCTTTGATAGAGCTGCCATATGAACCATCGCAGCAGATAAAAACACCAGCCAAACAACAACAGGATAGCTACCCTGAAGCGGATATCTATTTGAGAAAAACACCTGCGCCGGCTGCTTCTGCCAGCGCACCCCCCCTGCCTTACTCTATCGAGGAGAGCGCAACCGGTGCCGATTCGTCATCCACCACCAAGCGCCAGGCTTTAACCCCCAAGATGAGGCGTTCACTCGATAGTGCTTCGAATGAGAAGCGAGAGGCTGAAATACAAGCGTTCGGAGAAACGGGCACTGAACTTACTCCTGTGGTCTGGTTGAATCAGATTCAGTTATTGATTGAGTCAAATCAGCAGCAGGCGGCAAAGCAACAGCTTGAACAGTTCCGTCTCAGGTTTCCTGAGTATCCTTTACCAGATTCGCTGGAACTATTGTTGATTGAAAATTGAGTAAGGGCCGGTATTGTCAACAGAGCATGGTTGATAGTTAAGTTGTTATACCTGGAGCGAGTTTCACTTTCACAAGATAAATTAGTGGATTACTGGAGAATCTATACCCTAATGGTGCTGTAGGGCCGTACCCAGCATTGCACTTCTATTGATCCGGTGATCAAACAGTATTCGTTCAGGAACTGGTATTGGAGATCAACAGGATTAGCGACCACACTTATCTATGCTTACGCGGTGAAGTGAAGCCGAAAATAATCAGATCTTTTCAGGTAGATTACTTCCCAAAGCTCTTTTTTGTGGCCTTTTCAATCGCATCCTCGATATAGAAGACCAGGTAGTCGAGGGTGTTGATACCGAGAATACGCTCTGCGGCCTCCCTACCCTGATTGTCCAGGAAGAGTAGGGTAGGGGTTACGAATACCCCATATCGCTGAGAGAATGCAGCTGATTCAACCTGCTTGCCCTGGAAATCGACCACCTTCTCACCGGCATCGATCATCAACTCCCCGACCAGAACCCGGTTCTGAAAATCTTTGTTGGTTTGCATGGGCTGCAGAACTTCACGCTTCATCCGCTCGCAATATTCGCAATGGTATTGGGATATCAGCAGCAGGATCGGCAGTTCTCTTTTTTCAGCTTCCGCGCCAAGTTTGTAGAGGTCATCGGCGACAGGAAATCTGTTTTGATCCGCATTGACTGAGCAGACAAGCAGTAGATTTATAAGTCCGGCTACTAGCAGGGACGCTAAAGCTTGAGGCGACATTGGCTGTCTCGTTCAGGGGTTATTTTTAACCTATGGAGTTCAGGTTTAATTCAGCGCATCGTAGGATGCATCAAGTGATGAGCGAAGAAGCGCCTGATACTCTTCTCGGGAATTATAACCAACAATCGGGTCAGCCAGAGGATTTCCTTCATGGTCGAGAATTAACAGCGTCGGTACTGCAAAGATATGATATCTCTCTTTGAATTGACGACTGCGTATCTTGTCGCCATTGAAATCAGTGATTTTTCCACCGGAAAAGATATCGAACTCCATCACCACGGGAGGCTGCAGGGAGATTGTCTCTGAGAGGGGCTGCAGGATCTCCTGCTTCAATCGTCTACAGTAACCACAGGTCTCAGACTCAAAAACCACCACGATTGGCGTATGGTTTTTTTGCGCTGTCGTAGAGATATCCGACAGGTTAGTGGTCGCGAGTATGGGATCAGCCACAGACAAACTGCTGCTGATTAGTAGGATTGTTAAAAATATGTACTGCTTGATCATCAGTAATTACTGCTAGTCGATGATTTGAAAGAGCAGTATATATAGTTTTTCTAATATTGCAATTATTCGGTCTATATTTTGATGGCTATGTAAAAGTGACTGGTTTTGCTTTTTAGGTAGGAGCCAGGCTTGTCATCAAGCATTTTGCTAAGGTTATCGAGCAAAATGCATGCTGTAGCGTGATTCACCCAACAGGTGACCATGTGCATCGAAGCTATTTTCTACAAAATCAGGAACCTGCTATTAGAATGGAGCGGTCAACTGATTTTTTTAGGTTTAATAACCTGGCGATAGCGGTTGAAACGGCTGCGATATCCCTGCTTGGCTAAATAGCAGGGTACCTGGCTTTGGATGGATTGTGGCGCTACACCCAACTCGATGAGTCCATTCCTGCTACAGATACTGTCGGTCTGCAAGGATTGATAGTTGTCCATCGTGAAGGGTTTGCCTGGCAATTTTCCAAGTACGATTGCTTGTAATTGTGAAAGCGTTGGATTCAGTGGCAGGACTATGCGGCGGAGACCTAACTGGTTGGCGGTATACTCGACCAGCTCTTTCAGTGTATAGACTTCAGGGCCGCACAGGTCGTAGTGGGCGCCCGTGGTATCAGGATTTTCAATTGTGCGCGTGAAAGCTTCAGCTACATCGCCAACATAGACCGGAGCGAAACGGCTATGAGGTGAGGCCAGAGGAAAAATCCAAGGTGAAAGCCTCAGTAAGGCTGCGAATCTATTGAAAAATGAGTCATCTGGCCCAAAAATCACTGAAGGCCGGAAGCTGGTAACCTTCAGGGCAGAACTGCCGTGGGTGTGGGCCCTGTTTTCTCCCTCCCCCTTACTGCGTAGATATTCGCTCGATCCCTTTCCTGCATCAGCATGTAAGGCGCTCATGTGTAGTAGCCGGGTGGCTCCGCTCTTGATGGCTGCCTCCACGACATGGTCAACCAGATCGATATGAATACTCCTGAAAGTCAGTTTACTCGATTCGTTGAGCACGCCAATCAGGTTAATAATGGTCTGACATCCAGAGAAGTGCTTTTGCAGGGTGGGGGAGTCGAATTGTGAAGCCTTGACCAGTTCGATGTTGGGGTGAACCTTTAGTCCTGCATGGCGATGTGGGTGTCGGCATAGCAGTCTGCATGGGTATCCCCGTTTGCTCAAAGTCGCAACTAGCCATTGGCCAACAAAGCCGGTTCCGCCAAGTATGCAAATCCTGTTCATCATCTTTTCCCTGTCGTCTGACCATGCCATGATTTTAGGGTTTTGTGTATATCAGATTGTCGCCATTCATTCATTACGGATCACTAAGTATGGATTTAATTGCAGCTGAAATTTCGAATCAATGTGGTATCTCACACAAACCAATGATTGGACTTGGGAAGAGAGGCCAGTATCAAACACGCTAATGCGAAGCCCGAAGAAGTGTTTACGATATCCAAATTGATGTTTGCGCCAACACTTTCCACTCGCACGGGAACAGTTTCCTTTGGCAATAGACAGCGCCATATAGTTGCAAGCAAAATATTAACCGGATTGAAGAATATGGCAATAGTTTGAGATAAACATTTACAGGAAGCGAGTATTGAAAACTATTCTGAATCGGTTTCAGGCTGTTGTACAGGCTCAGTTTGAGGAATGAGTGCGTAGGGTGGAACAGGAATTGGGAGTTGTTTAAACAGCAAATAGTTTCCATGTTTGTCCCGCATAATCATTCGGCCGCTCTCCAATACAAACTGATACTTTTGAGTTAACCCGGATTCAGGATCCTGCATCAGCAACAAATCACCATCAATATGGTAACGCCCATCCTGGTAGGTTTCAGCGTCAGCATATATACGGAAATAACCATACATCACCAGCACAATTTCACCACCGCGGCCTAACCAGATACCGTCAACTTCAGATTGCATTGGATCCTGATAATAGGGTTCGGGGTCATAAAGGGGAGGGCGCTGCTCAGAATAGTAGCCTTCCGGGTAAGCGGGAATTGTCGGTGGTCGGTAGCTGCGAGAACGATTCCAATTGTTGTAGCTCCAGTCATCTCCACGTTTGTACTGATGGGCCAGGTTACCCATAGTATCCATCATACTCAGCATCGCTCTGCTCATGATCCGGGCTGGAGATGTATCTGCTGAACACAATGGGATCACCACTGATAGTACGATCAACAGCCAGATAGAGTAATGATGAGTAGGGAGTTTGAATGCAGGCATTATATGGTCCTACCTTGATGCGGGAGGAAAACGACACTCTCCCGATTTTGTAAATATTGCTTTAAGGTACAAGTCACTGGCGTAAACTATTTATTGGTATTGAATATCTCAAGCTTCTCCATTGTGGCTGATATCAACACGAATTAGTGAGAGGTGAATAGTACCTTTTCAGGGGTGATATCCCCCCCGCGCATCATACTATGGCGCAAGTCTAATAATAGCAATCAATATGGCCCACTAGATGCCCCTGACAATTTAATTACCCTAAATAGGGGCTCACGGCGGCTGAGAGTAAACTATTTGCTCATCGGGTTAATCTTGGCAATATATCCCTAATAGATAAAAATGCGTGATATTATCGGCATTTGCTATACAATTGGCGACACAGACTAATGTGTGGTTCTGTATTCCTAATCCGCATTAGTCAACCGCTGCTGAAAGCATGGTTTTCAGTTTGTTGTGCAGCACGGATTAAATGAAAATATATAAGTACCGTTACGGAGGGTCTTGATGAGTTCTCAAGGGGGAGTAGTTGAAGAGCGTAGAACAGTCACTCGAGATTTGATTGACAAACTCTTGAAAGAGAGACAAGAGGTGTTGGTTCTGTTTTGTGAGGTCGCTGGTCTTGAGCCCTATCATCGCTCGAGTTCACTCGATCAGCAGTTGCAGACATTTTGTCAGGTTTTGATTGACTACACTGCTTTTGGCCATTTTGAGGTTTTTGGCTATGTGAGCAATGGAAATGAAAGACGTAGTGGTGTGCTAAAGGTCGCTGAGGATATATATCCTGAATTCGTCAAGGCAAGTGAAGTCGCAGTTAACTTCAATGATCGCTATGATCTATCTGACCATGAGCTTCAGTTGGATCATTTGGCTGAAGATCTGTCTCAACTGGGTGAAGAGTTAGCAGTAAGAATAGAACTGGAAGATCAACTGCTTGCAACAATGCTTGATCGCTAAATTTCATCTTACCTGCGTTATCGATTATTCGATGATGAGCGAAGATTTCATGCCAATCCAAAATGGGTGTCAGAATATGCATGGCGTGGCCTCTGCTTTATTGTTTCGTCCTAGCCGTTTATCTCACTCTTGATTTCAGCTCAAAAGTCAGTGTCACTGCCCTTAATCACCACTCGCGCTGTTTCTGAAAGTTACCGAATTTACGCTAAGAGCCAGAGAGATTTTTCACAAAATCATGTGGCGTTAATGGGGTCACCCAGTGTGTGAGCATAAATACCATTAATTGATGTGGCACACTATTCCCCTACGACAGATATCAGTGGTTAACTACGATCAGGTGTTGCTGGATTTGGCACTATGGTTCTCTTGATAAGGGGGCATGACTTGTTAGCAGGCCCTAAATCAATGACTGTTAGTGCTTTCGGGGTTTAGGGTGAGCGGTTTAATTGATCGATGTACAAAAAACAAACTTCGATCACATTTTTATTCGGATGTGAATGAATCTCACTTAGTAATGTTTAATTCTTGACTGCCATCATCTAGACTCAATTGGTGTAACTAGCTGAGTTTCATAAGAGTTTTAATTATGATGCGGTGTTTTGATTCAGCGGTTTCTTAGCTATCCTTATTTTGAAAGATTAGGATGAGTACTAGACAGGTCAGTGATAGAAAACGAAATGGGGAATAGAGCAATATTGGCAACTCAAACGGATGTCGGAGAGTTCCTGGCGCCGCTTCGTCGATGTCCATCTTGGCGGGTGAGCCTGGAGCAGTTTCAGATCGGGATTGATAATCGCCATATCGATGTGGCGATCAGTCATCAATTCCGTGCTTCCCTATTATCTGTGGTGGAGCGTATTGTTCAGGAGGACCTGGCTAAACATGGTTGGGCAAACTTAGCTCAACCCACTTCAGGCAGTGATATCGAGGCCTTTAAATCGAACTATCGTAGCATCGTGCAAGGTGCCCTTGAGCAGATACACGCTAACGCGGCAGTTAAAGAGCTTCTGCAAATGCTGCATTTGGTTCTACTGAAGCTAATGCTTAATGCACCTATGGCCAGTTTAGCCAAGCTGCGCAGTAAGTTACAGCAGGATGCAGAGTCAACCACGGGTATGCATAGTGGTAAATCCATGGAGATGCATGAGCGTATTGTAGCCTTGGCACGCCTTGAGCCGGGAATTCGTTATCGCGCCTTGTGCCGACTTTTTAAAATTGTACAGCGCCTGGAATCAAAAGAGTTGCGCAAGATGCGCAAATCTGTGGTGGGCAGCTCCTGGGTAGTCTCCAAACGAATTTTATTCAACCCCTTATTACACCTGCCTGACCTGACCAGTGAAGAGTATTTCATAAATCACTATCCACTAATCTGTGTGGATCGTGAGGGAGATAACATCTTCGATCTGACCAACCATTTTGTCTCCGAGGTCTATGCTGAATTCCTTCCTGAGTGGGCCAAGCAGCGTGAAACTACTGAGAAAAATAGAGCATCAGCGAGCGAGACTACTCAGTTTCAGATAACTCAGCGTGAACTTCACAGTGGCTTTTCAGAGTTTCTTGAAGGACAGAGATTATTGGAGCGGAATCTTTCGGAGCAAGAGTTTAAAGAAATGTTTGTCAGCTGGCTGGACGATCCGAGAAATGTGGATCTACTTCTACAGAGGCCAGCTGATGCTAAAGGT
>JBEVWG010000082.1:0-17206 GCA_040506705.1 Candidatus Thiodiazotropha sp. 6PLUC1 | reverse complement strand
ATTCCGTTGCACTCCATCCAGGCTACATTACAGAGTGTGTGGTGCGGTCCCTACACTTCCGCCAGCAGGCGTTCGATCATCCCTTCAGCCTGACCGAGATAACCTCCACCAAACAGATTAAGGTGGTTGAGGTTATAGAGAACCTTACCTGCTGAATATACCGGAGATTGACCAGCTCAGTCCGTAGCCTGGATGCAGTGCAACGGAATCCGGGGGAATCGCGCTTCAACCTTCCCGGATTCCGTTGCACTCCATCCAGGCTACATTTCAGAGTGTGTGGTGCGTAACCTACACTTCTGCCAACAGGCGTTCGATCATCCCTTCAGCCTGACCGAGATAACCTCCACCAAACAGATTAAGGTGGTTGAGTATGTGGTAGAGGTTATAAAGAGCCTTTCGTGTTGAATATCCCGGCGAGAGTGGCCAGCTCTCCCGGTAGGCGTCATAAAAGCGGTTTCCGAATCCACCAAACAGCTCAGTCATCGCCAGATCAGCTTCCCGGTCACCACAGTAGACAGCCGGGTCGTAAATCACCGGCTGCCCAGATCGATCATAGGCGAGATTTCCACCCCACAAATCCCCATGCAGCAAGGAGGGTACCGGCTGATGGTCCAACAACAGCTGAAACCCTTCCAACAATCGTTCCCCTTTCCGCTGTAGATTGCCCGAATAACCATTACTGGCTGCCAATTTCAGTTGAAACCCCAGACGCTGATCACGCCAGAATTTCACCCAATTCTCATTTATCCGGTTCGGTTGCGGCGTCGAGCCGATGGTATTGTCCCGATGCCAGCCAAAGTGTGGCTGACTGATCTTATGCATCTCCGCAAGCTGTCGGCCTGCAAGTTCAGGCCCCTCTCTACTGCCATGCTCAAACTCTATAAACTCCATTGCCAAGTAGGATTGATCACCACAAAGCCCACTACAGATCGGTTTAGGTACCCTTATGGTCAGGGTATCAGAGAGCGCTTTTAGCCCTTCAGATTCTGCTTCAAACATATCCAGCAGAGCCGACTGGTTAAGTTTGACAAAAAATGTCTTCTCGCCATCGGTCAGGCGAACCCCAATATTGATACAACCACCGCCGATAGATTTTGGCTCCAAAGGATTAAAGGGTGCACCAATAGATTGAGAGATGTGCTGCGCGATAATTTGCCACTGATTCATGGATAACCCCTTTCCGATGCCTACAATCGGCACTATATAGAGCCCACAACTACCCGGATTTATTCACATACTGCTGATATTGCATCGCAACATTATTCACTATACGAATTTCATTACTATTAGAAGTGGTTAATATACTATAACTACTTGTTAATTATAGTGTTAGCCAAACTGACAAAAAAATAGTCAAATTAACAGGAAACCAATAAACACAAGGCTTTGGCTCTTCTATACCATAAATGTCCACAAAGTTATCCACAGCTCTTGTGGAAAAAAAAGTGGCCTCTGACTGTAGAGATTTTGGCGCCTAGCCAGCGGCAACATGATAGAGTCTCGCCATGGATTCGGATCCCATTCTTCAGATCGCTCTCGCTGGGCCACTTCGCGGTTGTTTTGACTACTTACCGCCCAAAGATCAAGCCACTTCCCCGCTCCCCGGATGTCGTTTCCAGGTACCGTTCGGGCGCAGCAGTCGAGTCGGAGTTCTGATCGCACTCACCGACAAAAGCACACTACCAACCACTAAACTTAAGCGGGCTATCAGCCAACTCGACCCAATCCCACTACTCCAGCCCGCTGATCTGCGCCTGTTGCGCTGGGCCTCTGAATATTATGAACATCCATTGGGTGATGTGATATTTCACGCCCTACCGCTCAACCTGAGAAAAAAACTCACCCAGGGAGAGACAAAACCAACGGGATTGCGTTTAACCGAAGCTGGTCAGAAGCTGCAACCTGAGAGCCTATCAAGGGCACCCAAGCAGCAATCTTTGATTGAAGCACTGCAACAACACCCAGACGGCTTACTAAAAAGCCAACTCGTAACAGACTTTGGCGCGACCCCATCAGTACTCCGTGCGTTACAGGAAAAGGGGTTAGCTACACCTTGCAACCCGCCCCCACCACCAGTTGCGGCAATTGAAGGATTTCAACTGAACCCTCAACAGTCAAATGCCGTTGAGTCTGTCCGCAAAAAACTGGATAGCTTCCATGCCTTTCTTCTGAATGGTGTTACCGGTAGTGGCAAGACAGAGGTCTATCTACACCTTGTTGAATCTGTTCTGGCCAAAGACAGACAAACCTTGATTCTGGTTCCTGAGATCGGCCTCACCCCACAGCTACTGCAAAGATTTCGTCAACGAATTGGTCACGAAGTGGCCGTTATGCACTCTGGGCTGGCTGATGGTGAGCGTGAAAAAGTATGGCACGCAATGCGACAGGCCCAACAACGGGTATTGATCGGCACCCGATCGGCGATATTCACACCACTACCCAGATTGGGGCTCATTATTGTTGATGAAGAGCACGACCTCTCCTACAAACAACAGGAGGGGTTTCGCTACTCCGCCAGAGACCTCTCCCTGGTTCGCGCCCAGCAGACCGGCTGCCCTGTACTCCTCGGCTCTGCCACCCCATCCCTGGAATCATTGAGAAATGTTCAAGAGGGGCGCTACCATCAGCTGGAACTACCCCATCGTGCAGCCAACGCAAGCCTACCGAAACTGCAACTGATCGATATTCGCGATGCGCCGATTAAAGGTGGTCTCTCCCCCGCCCTGATCAAGCAACTCAAACAGACACTGGATGCGGGCGAACAAGCGATACTGTTTCTGAATCGTCGCGGTTATGCGCCGATGCTGACCTGTCATGCCTGCGGCTGGCTGACCGACTGCCCACGATGCGATGCCCGTATGACGCATCATCGACATCAACACCTGCTCTGGTGTCACCATTGCGGTCATCAACAAAGGGTACCTGCGCAATGTCCCAGCTGTGGCAGCCCAGATCTACGCCCTGTTGGCCAGGGCACAGAGCGGGTTGAAGAGACCCTGCAGAAGCTCTTTCCGGGTACCGGGCTGGCCCGTATCGACCGCGACTCGACAAGTCGTAAAGGGGCGCTGGAGAAGTTGCTGGCAGAGATCCATACAGGGAAAACCCCGTTATTGATTGGCACACAAATGCTGGCAAAAGGGCACCATTTTCCGGCGGTTACCCTGGTTGCTATTCTGGATGTTGATCAGGGTCTGTTTGGGGCAGACTTCAGAGCTGGAGAACGGATGGCGCAATTGATTCTGCAAGTTGCCGGCAGAGCGGGAAGAGCCGAACGACCTGGTAAGGTTTTGATCCAGACCCGCCACTCCGACCACCCCTTGATGCAACTGCTGATTCAACAGGGTTACCCCGGTTTTGCCAAGGAGGCGCTAGAGGAGAGAGCGTTGGCCATGCTGCCGCCTTTCACCCATCAGATCCTGATTCGTGCCGATTCAAACCGGCAAGACTCTCCAGAGCTGTTTCTAAAGGAGTTGTTACAGACCTGCCAACAACTACCCAGCGCCGCAACACTTGAGTTTTGGGGACCGGTGCCAGCACCAATGGAGAGACGTGCAGGCAAAACCAGAGCCCATCTGCTGATTCAGTCAGCACAACGACAACCACTGCATCGCTGGCTTTCTGAGGCTATCCATCTGTTTGGAGATCTATCCCATGCCCGCAGGGTTCGCTGGTCCGTGGACGTTGATCCACAAGAGATGCTTTAAACCACTACTATTAACCCGGCGACTAAGTATGTCGTCTTCAGACTCGAAAGAATCTTCAACACACCAATATCAATTTAGTAATCCAGTTTCCCTAAAAGATGGTGCAGGGCAGCGCCATTTATTTCAACGTCATTTACTTATATTGATTGCTAATCTCATTTTATTTAGCTTAGATTATCCGCACAATTTTCATGGATGAGAAGGATTACCCATCATCGACACAAAACAGCGCTTTGTGCATACCCGGAACAGACCCAATCAAGCAGACCGTTTCACCTGGTGATACAGGAAAACTTATATCTCCATAAGTTTACAAGAAGCAATCATGTCTAAACGGCTATGAATATCACATCAGTTAGAATTTGATGATCTATTGATAACTCAATCGTTCGATAACAGAGCTATCTAAATAATCACAAAAGAGGAGAGTCCAATGCAATTTCGTTTTATTTTAATGGCTATAATTTTTTCAACTGTACTACTCACTGGAAGCGCATCAGCAATTGATCTACCTGGATCAATCGTAGATACACAGTGGCTTAGTAAAAACATCAATCTGGTCCAGGTCGTCGAAGTACGGTCAAAAAAGGACTCATTCACCTTACAACCAGTTTATGAACTCGACGAAAAAACTGGAAAGGAAGTACTGACTCAAATCGGTGGCCATATCGATAATGCCATATTAGTCCCTTATAAGTCTGTTAGAGGTGAACGTAAGGTTGATGGCAAAAAAGTAAAATACCTACTGCCTGCCAAGGAAGACTTTGAAACACTCATGCAGAACGCTGGATTACGTTCAGATCTTCCGATTATCATTGTATCTACAGGCATGACACCAAAGCGTGTTAATGAAGGATTGCGATTATTCTGGCAACTGAAGTATTTTGGGGAAAAGAGGGTTGCTGTCCTGGATGGCGGCTTGGCAGCTTGGTTAAACGATGGACACAAAGTTGTCGATACCCCGGTAACTGCCATTGCAGGGAACTGGAAAGCAACAGCAATAAATAATCAACTGATTGCCACGCCTGATGATGTGTCAAATGCAGGCACTGAAGTGCAATTAGTCGACGCTCGAGGGACTACACAATTTTATGGCATCAACAAGCGTGACTACGTCTTCGCACCTGGCCACATCAGGGGAGCCAAAATGCTGCCCACCGAAGTTCTGTATCGTAAGGATCGTGACGCTATTAAATTCTATTCACCAGAAGCGTATCGATCAATTCTTGCTATGAGTGAAATAGAAGCTGAGCAGTCAACTATCTTCTACTGTAACAGCGGTCACCTTGCAGCAGGCCCCTGGTTCATCGAACATGAACTGATCGGTAACAAAAAAGCCAGTCTTTTCGATGGCTCGATGCATCAATGGACATTACAGAACCGCCCTGTCGAAACTGTCATGCTTGAGCCACTTGCAGCAACATGTAAAAGCGGCCCGAAAACACCAGGCTGCTGAGTAATCTTGTGAGTCATGAGCCCCAGGAAGCAGTACAGACTAAATCTGTTTCCACTACATTATATTGGTTGCTATTCCGAGTATATATTTTCTGACAAAGGAAGAGCTGTACGCTCAGGCCGATAAGGAACTCAAGCTCATGGTCGATGTTGTCCGCTCTGCGCGCGCTATCGTTCGCGAGCGGACACGCCCCCATTTTTTACCCAAAGGAGAATTTTTCCCTCCCGTAGTTTCTTCAACTGTCATGTGAGGGATGTGACGGTTATTACCCTAATTAAATGGCTATTGAATCACCATCAGGGAACTTACAACCGAGCGGCTTGAATCTCATCTGAGATCGCCTGAATATCTTCGTGACGCACATCCTTTCCGGTAACCAGAAAGATCACAAAACCACCGATATTCTTAGCATGTCCACCGATACGCTCCAGGGCACGAAGTGCCAGAACAATATCGACGACAGAGCCAACATTGCGGGAGTCTTCCATGATGAAGGTTGAGAGGCGACGCAGACTTCCCCTGAAATCTTCGTAGAGTTTCTTATCCATCTGAATCACTTCCAACGCCTTGTCCAGATCGAGTTCGATGAAGGCCTGCAGAGAGATGCCCAGCATCTCATCAACAAATTCTGCCATATCATAGATATCGTGCAGGATCTCTTTGTTGGGTGGATTTTTGCCATTGTCATAGAAATGGATTGTAAGGTTGGCGATCTTTCTTGCTTCATCACCCACTCGTTCCAGATCTGCCACGGTTTTTTGCACCGTGAGAATATCCCGCAGATCCTTGGCCATCGGTTGACGTTTGGCGATCAGACGAATGATCTCTTCATCAGCTTGAACATCGATCTCATTCAGCTTGCGATCACGATCAATTACCTGACCCGCAGCTTTTGGATCCTCATCCTTCAATGTCTGGATCGCTCTGCGCAACTGATCCTGACCCAGGTTACCTATATCCAGAACCAGCTTATTCAGATGATTCAGCTCAGTGCTATAGGCCTTTACGATATGTCCGTTTGTCATCTCATTCATTACAGATAAACCCTGGTATTAGCCAAATCGGCCGGTGATGTAGTCTTCAGTCAGTTTGTGTCGCGGTGAAGTAAAGATCTGATCGGTTTCGCCAACCTCGATCAGTTTACCCAGATGGAAGTAGGCAGTGCGTTGACTGACACGGGCGGCCTGCTGCATGGAGTGGGTAACGATGGCGATGGTGAAGTTCTCACGCAACTCATCGATCAACTCTTCGATCTTAGCTGTCGCGATGGGATCAAGCGCTGAGCAGGGTTCATCCATCAGGATAACCTCAGGACTGACCGCAATCGCACGTGCGATACAGAGTCTTTGCTGCTGCCCACCGGATAGACCAGTACCCGGTTGATCGAGACGATCCTTTACCTCTTCCCAGAGACCCGCTTTCTGCAGTGAGTGCTCTACAATAGAATCCAGGTGCGGCTTGTCATCACTCAGTCCGTGAATTCTGGGACCGTAGGCAATGTTGTCATAGATCGATTTCGGAAATGGGTTGGGTTTCTGGAACACCATGCCAACACTGGCCCGCAGTGGCACCACATCCAATCCACCGTCATAGATATCCATCTCATCCATTTTAATCGAACCGGTCACCCGACAGATATCGATGGTGTCATTCATACGATTGAGGCAGCGCAGGAAGGTTGACTTACCACAACCTGATGGACCAATCATCGATATCACCTGGTTTTTACCTATATCCAGACTGACATCAAAAATGGCCTGCTTATCGCCGTAGTAGACGTTCACATTACGACAGGTCATCCGCGGGTCTTCGACATAGATCTCGCCAACAGTTCCTTCGTTGCTTGTATTCTCAGTTACCGCAGCAACGGCACCAGTCTTCACACCAGCATTGGCGGCACTTGTATCATTCATAACTTGTTCCACAGTGTCCTCACTTACGCCGGCTTACCAGCGACGTTCAAATTTCTTTCTCAGCCATACCGCCAGCAGATTCATGCTGATGAGAAAGGCCAGCAGTACCATAATTGCCGCAGATGTACGCTCTACAAACGCCCGTTCCGGACTGTCTGCCCACAGATAGATCTGCACAGGCAACACAGCCGAGGGATCCATCACGCTACCCGGAATATCGACGATGAAGGCCACCATACCGATCATCAACAACGGTGCCGTTTCACCCAATGCTTGCGCCATGCCGATTATGGTACCGGTCAACATACCCGGCATCGCCAATGGCACAACATGATGTGTAACGGTCTGCATCGGTGAAGCACCTATACCCAGTGCAGCTTCCCGAATTGAGGGAGGAACAGACTTCAGTGCAGCACGACTGGCAATAATGATCGTGGGCAGCGTCATCAATGCCAGCACAAGTCCACCAACTACCGGTACCGATCTCGGGAGGCCGAAAAAGTTTATGAATACTGCCAGACCTAACAGACCGAATACGATTGAAGGTACAGCTGCCAGATTATTGATGTTCACCTCTATCAGATCAGTCCAACGGTTCCTGGGAGCAAACTCCTCAAGGTAAACCGCCGCGGCAACACCAACGGGAAATGCGATTGACAGACATATGATCAAAGTGAAGAAGGAACCGAATGCGGCACCTTTGATACCTGACAGCTCCGGCTCTCTGGAGTCACCGGCAGTGAAGAAGGTAGTATTGAAACGCTTCTCTACACGATTCTGCTCTTGCAGTTCATGAATCCAGGCAAGCTGATTGTCCTTGATACGCCGATCGCTCTCTGGAAGCAGCAGGTCGATATGTCCTTTAATCAACATATCCACATCGTCATCGGCCGCCACCCAGAGCTCACCTTTAGTGCCGATCAGCTCGGGATTGCTCATCACCCTGTCTCTGAGTACATAAGAGGCGCCGGTACTGATCAGTCCATAGAGAACTTTTTTCTCACGACGGTTGTTCACATCAGGAAACATCTGACGCATCGTGGCCTTGATCACACCACCGTAGTTTGCCCCCGAAAGCACATCTTGATCGGTCTCACCAACCGGGGCAATCAGCTCCGGATCATAAAACACATCCAGCTTCACATAGGTCTGCTGAAAAGCGGTATAACCGTTCGAAAAAATTGTGATGAAGAGAAACGATACAAACAAGAGACCGAGCATGATCGCGCCCAGTCCAAGCCAGCGAAAGTGTCTCTCCTTGCGATAACGGCGATCCAGCCCCTTTTGAACCCTGTCCATGGTCCTATCATGTTGTTGCTGCTGATTATTCATACTGTTCCCGATACTTGCGAACGATGTGCAGTGCGATCATGTTGAGCGCTAGAGTGATGACAAACAGCACCAGCGCCAGGGCAAACGCAGCCAGGGTCTTGGCACTATCGAATTCCTGATCCCCTACCAGCAAGGTGACGATCTGAACGGTAACTGTGGTTACTGCTTCCAGAGGGTTCGCTGTGAGGTTGGCAGAGAGGCCGGCGGCCATCACCACAATCATGGTCTCACCGATAGCACGGGAAACGGCCAACAGCACACCACCGACGATACCAGGGAGTGCCGCAGGTATGATCACGTTGCGGATAGTTTCAGAACGGGTGGCGCCCAATCCGTACGCGCCGTCGCGCATCGCCTGAGGTACCGCGTTTATGACATCGTCAGAGAGGGATGAGACAAAGGGAATTATCATGATGCCCATCACCACTCCGGCGGCCAGTGCCGATTCAGAGGAGACGGTCAATCCAATGTCGGTACCAAGATCTCGGAAGAAGGGGGCCACGGTAAGTGCGGCGAAGAATCCATAAACCACTGTGGGAATACCTGCCAAAACCTCCAATACAGGCTTTGCCAGGGTACGGAAACTTTTACTCGCATACTCGGCCATGTAGATTGCAGACATCAAGCCGATAGGTACGGCGACAACCATTGCAATCAGGGTGATCAACATTGTGCCCGCAAACAGGGGAATCGATCCGAATACACCGGATGAACCCACCTGATCAGGCCGAATGGCGGTTTGGGGTGACCACTCCAAACCGAACAGAAATTCTGTGACTGGGATCTGTTGAAAGAATCTGACTGATTCAAACAGTACCGACAGCACGATACCTATCGTGGTGAAGATCGCCAGTGTTGAACTTGAGAGCAGAAAGAAGTTAATCGCTTTTTCAACCCGGTTTCGCGCCCTCTGCTCACGGGTAATAGTGCGCTGAGCCCAGAGGCCGGCCAGGATAGCGACGCTCAGCGCCACAACGAATAGCGCCATGTGGCTGATATCCATCAGGCTGCTATAGTGGTCTGCCGCCTGCTGCATGGTCTGATCCACCGTCGAGGAGACGATATCACCTTGAGAGAGATTACGAACGTCGTTAAGCACCAGATTGAGACGTTCGGGAGGTAGCTCCTGCACCTCTTGTGGAAGCGATTCCACTACCATTCCGGTGACCACTGTCTCTTCAAATGAGATCCAGAGAGATAGTAGGATCAAAGCCGGAATACCGCACCACATAGCGGTCTGCATTCCATAGTAAGAGGGTAGCGAATGAAGATCACGTATTCTTCCCCCAACAAGAGTGAGAGAACGTTTACGTCCAAAGTAGTAGGCCAATGACATCAGGCCTAGCAACATAATAATCAGTGTCGATGTATGCATCTTTCTTTCAACCTAAAAAGATCAGTTGGGCTGCGTGAAGTGTGCGTTTGTGGTGGTGTAGGGCAAGGCGCAACGACGCGGAATAGCCTGCTATTCCAAGGAGTTGCAACACTGCCATGCGCCGCCATAAGCGTGCAATTCATGCTGTAGCGTGATTCACCCAACAGGTGACCATCTGCATCGAAGCTATTTTCTACAAAATCAGGAACCTGCTATTAGAATGGAGCGGTCAACTGATTTTTTTAGGTTTAACCCAGAAAAAAACGGCTACTTGCTGTTAAACAAGTAGCCGCTCCTTGCAGCCAAAGCGTCAGTAAATTAGAGCTTCAGAGGCTTCATAGCTTCAATGTCACTCTTGAACGCTTTGCGCTCTTCAGTAGGCATTGGGATCAGGCCCTTGTCAGCCAGATAACCCTCTTCGCCCCAGGCTTTAGCACTACTGAACTCAGCCAGATACTCAACGATGCCAGGGATTTTGCCCATGTGTGCTTTCTTCACGTAGAAGTAGAGCGGACGAGAGACAGGGTAGCTGCCATCAGCAATCAGTTCGAAAGTCGGGGCAACGCCGTCGATCAGAGAACCCTGTACCTTGTCGGAGTTCTGATCCAGGAAGCTGTAACCGAACACACCCAGTGCGCCTTTGTTGGCTTCCAGTTTCTGAACGATCAGGTTGTCGTTCTCGCCAGCTTCGATGTATTTGCCGTCTTCACGAACAGTATGGCAAAGTGACTTGTAAGCCTTTTTGTCCTTTTTCTTCATGGCTTTGATCCAATCGACCTTTTTACAGCCACCTTCCAGTGCCAGCTCAGCGAAAGCGTCACGGGTACCGGATGTTGGAGGAGGACCCAGTACTTCGATCGCCATATCAGGCAGATCTTTGTTGACCTCTTTCCAAGTGTTGTAAGGGTTGGCAACCAGCTTGCCGCTGGTAGGATCTTTAGGATCTGGAACTTGCTTAGCCAGGGCCAGGAAGATGTCCTTACGGGTTACTTTGAACAGTGGGGCCTTCTTGGAGTTGGCCAGAGCGATGCCGTCGTAACCGACCTTAACTTCGATGATATCGTTTATGCCGTTGCCTGCGCAGCGCTCTACTTCAGAGCTCTTGATGCGACGGGAAGCATTGGTGATATCAGGATGCTCTACGCCAACACCTGCGCAGAACAATTTCAAACCACCACCAGAACCGGTAGATTCGATCTTTGGGGTTTTGAATTTGGTGGTTTTGCCGAACTGCTCAGCAACCACGGTAGCAAAAGGATATACGGTCGAGGAACCAACTACACTTATGTAGTCGCGGGCGGAGGCCATGCTCACAAAACCGGTCAGCGAGAGTGCGACCGCTGCTGAAATCAGCTTCTTCATAGTTTTTCTCTCCTTCGAGAATGTAGCCAACAGTGTGGCGAGACGTCTTAATCAGGTGTGGAGAGGATAGGCGGAAAAGATGAATACTGGATGAGAATTAGATGACAGTTTTATTACACTAAAGCGTCCTACCGCCTCCTGAACAGGAGGACAGCAGGTAGATAATCTTAGCGTACCAATCCGCTCTGTAACATATGCTCAGAGTTTGTCTGAGAAGCGGTATCCCGCCCCGCGAACAGTCTGCAGCAGTTTGTCTTTGCTGGAAGGTTCAAGGGCTTTGCGCAAACGACGAATATGTACATCCACAGTGCGCTCTTCTATATAGACATTGGTACCCCAAACCCGGTCGAGCAACTGACTGCGTGAAAAGACACGCTCCCGGTGAGTCATAAAGTAGTGCAACAGACGGAATTCAGTCGGCCCCAGCTCAATCACCTCTTCATCTGAAGTAACCCGATGACTGACCGGATCGAGTTGCAAGCCGCCGCAACCTAATATTTCTCCGGCCAACAAGGGTGAAACCCGTCTTAATATTGAACGTATCCTGGCCAGTAGCTCCCGTGCGGAAAAGGGCTTGGTAACATAATCCTCGGCACCAATATCCAAGCCACGGACTTTGTCGTTCTCCTCACCCTTTGCAGTTAACATGATGATGGGAATAGACTCGGTCTTACTGTCTTTCTTAAGACGACCAGCTAATTCGATACCGCTCATACCCGGCAGCATCCAATCCAGCAGGATAAGGTCGGGGCGTGATTTGTTGATATGACTGATTGCCTGAGTCGCATCTTCAGCGAAATCGGCTTGAAAACCATCCTGCTCGAGGATGAAACGCAACATCTCGCCAACGGCCGGCTCGTCGTCGACTGCAAGTATTCGGGGGATTGTCATCTCCATGTCCATATTTTGCAAAATCAGCGCATTATTAAACAGGAGGTTTGTTACATGGAGATGACAACAGAATGCTGTTTTAGGGGGCCGGTGAAGATCAACGACATAACTCTGCTAAATCCATTTTCCTGATTCCATAGATTGGCTTAATTGCGAAACTTAGGGATGAACTTCCATAGCAACAGGGCTGGAAACTGCCTCTACTCTTCTGCGACTTGAGGCATCCGCAATGACTGATTCATAAAGGTCAGACTGTGGTTTCCAAAACATCACACCCACACCACCCTGATGGGAGTGTGTAACAACCCCCATAATGGACCAATGTCGTCCATGGCGAAACAGTTCCAATTCGACCAATGAACCTGTCAGCAGGGTTAAACTCTCTGTCTGCAGGAACATACCCTGCACAGAGCAATTCTCTGCCCTGGCGGGAAATAAGCGCTGTTTACGGTAGCGGATGTAGACATCACCATCCATCGGATAGCGCTTACTGTATCTTTTCTCAACTGGCATCTTTTTATCCTTGCTGTTTTTATACCAAGAAGTGTAGAAAGCCAAGATGACTAACGTATGACATGAGGATGAACCCTTTCTGACCCGCATTTGATCCTGAGGTGAAATCTTGCCCCCACAGACGCAGCTATCAACAGGGTCACGAAATGAAACAAATTGTGCTGAATCTCCCACGTAATGCGTAATTCCTGGTATCCTTGCCGGCCTCTCAGAGTGGTTTAATCGGCAACAGAAATGAAGAAGCAAATCGAACAACTGGTAGTTTCTGCGCTGCAACATCTCGTCGCAGAAGGCATTATCCCGTCAGACAACCTGGCAATACCTAAAATTGAGCGGACAAAAGATAGCAAACATGGTGATTTTGCGACCAATGCTGCCCTGGTTTTGTCCAAGCTGGCCAGAAAAAACCCTCGAGAACTGGCCCAGGCAATAGTCGATTCACTGCCCACATCCGATATTGTTGAGAAGTGTGACATCGCTGGCCCGGGATTCATCAATTTCACCCTCTCACCCAGCGCTTACAACAGCCTGATCCCATCTGTGATCAAGCAGGGCCACCACTATGGCCGCAGTGAATTGGGAGCCGGCAAAAAAGTACAGGTTGAATATGTATCAGCGAACCCGACTGGTCCGCTGCATGTTGGCCATGGCCGGGGGGCAGCCTACGGCTCGGTCGTCGCCGACCTGCTTGAGGCGATTGGATATGAAGTACATCGGGAATATTACGTCAATGATGCCGGACGACAGATGGACATTCTCGCCGCCTCTGTGTGGATGCGCTATCTGGAACTGTGCGATGAAACACTGACCTTCCCTGTAAACGGCTACAAAGGCGATTATGTTTGGGACATCGCAGCCACATTGCACCGGGATCATGGGGAGACCTACAAAATTGATGCCGCAACCCTGTTTGAGGGGGTGCCTGCAGACGAGCCCGATGGTGGCGATAAAGAGCTCCACATTGATGCCTTGATCAACCAGGCGAAGAGAGTGCTGGGCGACAATCGTTACTGCTTCGTCTTTGAATTGGGCCTCAACACCATACTAGATGACATTCGAGACGACCTCTCCCAGTTTGGGGTCAACTATGAAGAGTGGTATTCAGAACGCAGCCTGATGGAGTCTGGCGCAGTCAACCAGGTCATTGAGCGCCTGCGCAACAGCGACCATCTCTACGAAAAGGAGGGGGCACTCTGGTTCCGCTCCACCGATTTTGGTGATGAGAAAGACCGGGTTGTGGTGCGCGACAACGGCCAAACCACCTACTTCGCATCCGACATCGCCTACCACCTGGATAAACTTCAGCGCGGTTTCGAACGGGTTATCGATGTCTGGGGTGCTGATCACCACGGTTACGTACCCCGGGTCAAGGCAGCATTGAAGGCCTTGGGAGAAGACGCAGAAAAACTCGATGTATTACTGGTTCAGTTTGCGATTCTCTACCGCGGTGGTGAAAAGGCTCAAATGTCCACCCGCTCCGGTGAATTCGTCACGCTGAGGGAGCTGCGTAAAGAGGTTGGCGCTGATGCCGCCCGCTTTTTCTACGTGATGCGTAAATGTGAACAACACATGGACTTTGACCTGGACCTGGCGAAATCCCAGTCCAATGACAACCCGGTCTACTATGTGCAATATGCCCACGCCCGCATCTGCAGTGTGTTACAGATGGCTGCTGAGCAGCAGATCACCATTGCCAGCGATCCAGGCACAGTCGACTACGCCTGCTTAACAGAATCCCAGGAGCAGGCCCTGCTGACAAACCTGGCAAAATACCCTGAAGCTGTGGAGATATCGGCACTGAATGAGGAGCCACATCAGTTAACCCACTATCTGCGTCAACTGGCCACCGATTTCCATACCTACTACAACGCACACAAGTTCCTGATAGATGATATATCGATCAGAGATGCGCGGCTGCAACTCATCATTGCCACCCGTCAGGTGCTGCGCAACGGACTCAGTCTGTTGGGGGTTTCTGCCCCTGAAAAGATGTAACAACCATGGCAGATTATAAACATCGCGCTGGCACTAAGAAAAAGCGACCCAGCAGCTGCAGTCATGGACTCTTTTTTTTCGGCGGCCTGGTGGCTGGCATATTTCTGGCCGGCTTGGCCTGGTTGCAGTTGAGCCCTCGCCTCTCCGTTCATGAGGTTCCTGGCATTGCAACAAAACCCAAACAGACCAGGCAGGAGCACCCCCCCGCGCCAAAACCCAACTTTGAGTTTTATACCATTCTTCCAGAGATGGAAGTGGTTATCCCCGATGAGGAGATTGTTACACCAGAACCCTCACCTACCCAGCGAAAGCCCAAAGCGCAACAGGAGCAACGAGCTGCCACACAAGCCAAGGGTAGCTATATCCTGCAGATGGGATCATTCCGAAAATATCAGGATGCAGATCGTCTCAAAGCCCGCCTGGCACTGATGGGAATCGAAGCAGAGATCCAGAAAGTCAGCATCAACAACCGGGACACCTATCACCGGGTTCGAAGTGGCCCCTATCGCTCTCAATCCCAGCTCAACAGCGCCCGTAGCCTGGCGAAGAAAAATGGCATCACCAGTCTGGTGATCAAGCTTAAAGAGTAAGATTATTGATTCCGAAAATAGCACTGAGTTGAAATCAGGGTTTATTCGCACACACCAGTAACAACTTTATATGTAACGCACTCGATCGGAGCTGGTAGCTAATAACCCGGCGCCTTAATCTGGACAACCATTACTCTAATATTAAAATATTCAATTGTTGTAGTGAATTAACGATAGATAACATTCTGAGCCTGGTGCAATCACTACCTGTTAATAATATTTTTCTCAATTAGAATAGAGGGCAAACAAACACAGGAAACTGCCATGTCTCTACTGATTTTAGGGTTGGTGCTATGGATAGGCGTTCATCTTCTTCCTTCGTTAGCGCCCAATACACGTAAAGCACTGAGCGGAAAACTAGGTGAAATGCCATACCAGGGACTCTTCTCGCTATGCATATTCTCCAGTGTGGCACTGATTATAATAGGCTGGCGCAACTCCGCTACCTCGCCTGTCTATGACCCCATGCCTACCCTTGGCACTATCGCAATAGTATTGGTGGTTGTTGGCTTTATCCTGATGGCCGCTGCAAATTCACCCAACACCCGAGTTAAACGGTTCATACGACATCCGCAACTGACTGGTCTCCTGCTTTGGGCTATCGCCCATTTACTTACCAACGGCGACAGTCGTTCACTGTTACTATTTTCCGCACTTGCATTTTGGAGTGTAGTATCGATGATAACAATCAACCTGCGTGATGGGCCATGGCAAAAACCGCAAACATACATACCGTTGCATATGGATGCAATCATAATAGTTTTAGGTGTTGTATTGGCTTTGGTTATGGTCTGGTTTCATGAGTATTTATCCGGCGTCTCCCTGGTCGGGGTCTGACGGATTATGTAGCATACACTCAGCGACCATCTCTTTATTCTGCTCCTTGGAAAGAGTGGTAACTCCCTATCAAGTTTCACAGGTTGTGTATGCTGGGCTTGTCATGGGCCTGGCCAATGAATTGCTACTTGTAACAACTCAATAAGATTTATAGTTATAAATTTTGATTGGCTTAGAGTTTGCTGCTTCTTCCTGTCATGCGAAGCAATCCTTGTAACGAGCTAAAGCATATATTTTGCATAAGATTATTAATTAGATTTTCCTGGTTCACCATACCCGGATCTGCATGAACAGTGAAACTCACCTGTGTTGATTTTTCACTCACTGCAGTAAGTCTCCAGCAGCCTTTAAATCCAGTCATCCGAAAACGTTTAGCGCGCACTTTCAAATTGGGATGTTTATAAGCATGATTATCAATAGAATTTATAGTAATCACCATCTTTTCATCACTTATATCGGACATCTTTCTTGCTGATAGTATGATGTCACCATTCCAATGCCCTAAAGAGGAGCCTTGGGCATAATAGATTACCTTACTAAAATCATCTTTCGCCTCAAGCTCCATGGCCTCAGTACAATTGTACATCCACTCTGGGTAGGCGGATATATTCTTCAATACATCAACAACTTTCGCATATGTAGCGTTTAATAGAGTATTAGCGCGGTACTCCATGAAATATGTTTTGATTAATTTTCGCTCATAACAGACAACACTTTTATTGCTTTTCTTTCTGCTCCACGCCCTGTCAATATTATGAATATTGTTAACTAACATCGTTATTTCCAGAGTATTAATTAATCATATAATGGTCATTTGTCGAAAGTTGTAATCAAATCGCACTCTGTATATCGGCACTTTTCAGCAATAGTTAAGCTCGAAAACCATGCTCACAGTAAGCTCTTCAATTGCCTTCAATCCCCATGACAACTAGAAGATACCGCGATGGAAATTGAGAAGTAATTCATAACGGTGTTTTTTTAAACTCCCGTTAAACTTACTGTTACACAATGAACGTCACTTCGATAAGTAATGTGAGGGAATGTGAGGTGGCCAGCCTATTCTATAAAACCTGATCGTAATGATCGATGTTCAGATGCGGATTGGCACTTTTACCGATAGCTTAAATTGTTGTGATTGTGCAACCAGAGATAACGTAAAATTTCTTTCGCACATTTGAAGAGGCGGTGGCCTCGTTGGTTAAATGGTAAGTGACCAAACGAACCAAAGACCAACAAAG
>JBEVWG010000096.1:0-17340 GCA_040506705.1 Candidatus Thiodiazotropha sp. 6PLUC1 | reverse complement strand
CTTTGTTGGTCTTTGGTTCGTTTGGTCACTTACCATTTAACCAACGAGGCCACCGCCTCTTCAAATGTGCGAAAGAAATTTTACGTTATCACTCCCAGAACTACTCTTACGCACATCCCATAAATAAATATATATATTTATAATTTTCAAATGTTGGGTGTCACGGAATGCCATGCTAAGTCAGATCAGAAAAAAATCATGACTGCTT
Organism: Candidatus Thiodiazotropha sp. 6PLUC1; assembly: GCA_040506705.1. GTDB lineage: Bacteria > Pseudomonadota > Gammaproteobacteria > Chromatiales > Chromatiaceae > Thiodiazotropha. The sequence goes on along the minus strand of JBEVWG010000096.1, from coordinate 17,132 downwards.
CGGTATATCACCTGAACATCAGTGCCCTACTATATACTCTCAATTCCCATAGCATGCTTGACAACATACGTTCAATGACCTAATTGTTTAAATTATATTACCTATAATCAAATCACATGTATGGATTAAGGTTTTATAAACAACCGCGTGGGTGGGGTTATGTTTGTTTGGATCCGCCTTTGGACTCTTCTTAATAATTCCCAAACATCATGCAATGTCTAATATTAAAAGTATTCTATCTACTAACACTTCTATTGTCGTTGTCCATACTAGCGGGGTGCAATGATTCCGATAGCGGGGAAAATGATTCAACTGCAACGATATCTGGCCGTTTAGTCACCAATACGGCTTCAGATGAGTCATCCACTGCCTGCCCTAGTGCCGCGGTAAAAATCTTAGTTTTTCGTGGAGACGAAACCATTTCACAATCCAATATTACACAGGAATGTAATTTTGAGGTTGATATTCCTGCGGAGACTCCAGTCTCTCTCAGGCTCGTAGACAGTTCAGGAAGCGATCTTGGCGTACTTATCTACGATAATCCTCGCATCAGTCAAGGGGGACGGCTGGAGGAGTTCATCGATCAATTCCAGCTGCCATCGGGCGCAACTGAAGAGATCGGCAACATCCTACTGTTGCCTGATCATGCAGTAGCACTTCTCCAACGAAACCCATTGCAAACTCAAGATAGTGATGGCGATGGTGTGGTGGATGCAAATGATGCTGATTTCAAAGTATTAGAATTAATCTCTAATCAAGATGTTGATAACGACGGCATTGAGAACGAGAGTGACAACTGCCCCTATGAATCTAATCCAGGCCAGGAAGACAGTAACCAGGACAGCAAGGGTGATGCCTGCTCCTTTCCGCCAGAAATGCCGCTATACGGCCAATTGACTCTGAGCCTGGTCAAAAAACTGGCCACACAGGAAGAAGTCCAGGCAATCATTGATGATCCCGCACTTCTGGATTCAACCCTGTTGGGGGTATCAGAAGATGATCCCAATACCATTGTATTTGGACCCATACCACAAGGAGGTAATTGGGTTATCACTCATAATCAGAAGGTTATGATTGACCCTGATGGTTACTTTACCCTTGATCCAATATCAGATTCCGATTCCGGGCTTGCTGTTGTCGTTAGAGAACCAACGGCTGATAAGCCACTTTTCACCTTTCCTCTGCATACATTGAGTAGCGACGCCTTGAACCCAACGGTGATCGACATCAAGGGCACCTTCCCAAAACCATGCGGTATGGATGGGGACGTTTGTCACAATCCAGTTTCTGCTGCAAAAAACGATGCATTACATCATGCCAAACATGAACATACAGATTTACCTCAGATACTACCATATGAAGAGCAAGGTGATGAGGGTGTCTCTGGTAATTGCAAAGAGGATTACAATACCTATCCCTGTTGTTTGGACTATGACGGCCCCCTGGCGGGACCCGATGCTGAACCGCAAACAGATTCAGTGACGGAAGTCCAAGTCTACCTAGGCTCCACCTGCCATGAATCTGTACTGCACAACTGCTGCACAAATGAGCGGGGAGACTTCGCCTATCGTGCCGTGGAGATTTTAAGAATATTCTCTGATGATATCGATGAGTTATATGAACCAATCGGCTGTCATGACAATCATAAAAAAAGAAACTGCCAATGGATTGACTATGACACCGAGCAGAGAGGCCTTTATCTATCAGCCACCTCTCCAAGCATCATTCAACGTTCCGCGCGATACCAAGAGAATACTCGTCCACAATCAGGCTCACTATATATCGAAAATATCGTTGTAGCTTGTGGAGAAGAGAAAACACTCTACCTATACAACAACACCTGCAGAAACGAAACGGTCGTCCACTTTGAACGTAATATCGGTGGCTCTGCAAAACTCAATGGCGACGGCGTTGAAATTGAGAGGGAAATTCCCGCAAACGAACGCGCCAATCCGTTGGTTATAAAACATTACAAAGATGGCGTAGACACTTTTATCTTTCAACGATCCATAACCTACACAGCGCCCTCGGAGGCAGGCTCTGCCGATGCCATTTCAGTACAGGCTGGAGGCATTCATCGACGGGTCAATATCGAAGTAGTATGTGATAACACGGTTGTAGAGGATCCCCCACCAGAAGAGGAAGAGGAAATCATACAGCCGCCACCGGCAACCACTCCTGAAATTGACGTACCCGAACAGACAGCATTCCTTTTCGATCACTACATTGGTGAGTCACCCTGTCCTCAGGAGATTGGTCAGCTCACTATCGGCAATAGTGGCGATGGCAGTTTGAGCTGGAGAATTGAGAATAGTATCCCATGGCTGAATGTAACGCCAACCAGTGGCGTGGCTCCCTCCACCGTATCACTTCAATTCAATTGCAATGTAAGTGGCCCTGGCAATCTCAGTGGAAGCTTTACTATTGTATCGGATAACGCAACAAACACTCCGGTATCAATTCCTGTGGGCGGAACGGTTCACTAATGGAAATCGATAGACAAGCAAATTGGGCATTGCAATTAACCGCCTGCTTCAATGGAAGACTGACCATTAATCAGATTGACCAGATCACAAGTGCAAGCCGCAATTGACTACAAAGTACCTATAGTCCTTTGTATAGGAGAAACATAATACCCTGCATGGTACTGGTAAAGGAGCCCGTAAAAGAATTTATACATAGGATAATAATTTAGTACTCAATAGTATTCATTCTATGTATTTTTAAGTTACTATTTCCTTTTCGTCTCTATTGCTCACTGATATCTATTTCCACCATCACTCGTCGTCAACTGAAAAAACAGTCCAACCATATTATTAAAATGCGACTCAGACCATAAACATCGCTTCATTTATGATTCATATCATTGAGATGTATAGACATTACCTCCGAGGTCGGAGACGAATCTAGAACGGAAATGCTTGCTAGAGAAATGCACTTACTATTTTTCGAGGTGATTCACGATATAGGGACTCTCGACTCCGACCCCTGATTTCCATTATGCTAGAAACTGTCTTTTGCAATATTTATAGGGATATACTTATGCAGAATAAATTCAAAAACGCTTTAATTATAATCACTCTTGTGATTCTAAGTGGTTGTTCCACTTCTCCAAAAAGTGACTCTATTTCAGACAATAATCGTCAATCAAACGAGTATGCTACTAAGTTCGGAGCAAATTGGCATGAATTTTGGGAATCTCCAATTGGCAAAATTTTTTTGTTTTCGATGACTGGACGCTATCCCTTAAATTTCTAGGCAATAATTATATCCTACACATGCTTTTCTGGATCTATACAGTAAAGTTTTGGTTTATCACCATAGTCTCGATAGTGATAATCAGTTCAAAATAGTCATACCTCTGGTACCGTATTTTTTTAATCTTTCACTTTCTGCATCTGTCAGAGATTTTATTCATGCCTGAACGGGAATCGGTGAGAATGTTATTACCAACAAGTCTGACAACTTCTGAAATAAATACGAGTAGAAAAGGAAAACACGAATACTGAGATCCGGTTTTATGGGTTCATGGTGGGCCATGAAGGATTACTCAGCTGCACCTCGCCCTTCGGGATGGAGTTGTTGTGCTCCCACAACCTGCCTCGCTATGCTTAATGTCGAACCTTCGATCAATGGATTAGGAGTAAGCAAAAAGAAATTCAAAACCTTATTTATCTAATAAGATACCGAGACGCAAATCAATTGATTCAGTGAGCGCTGTCTTCTCTATTGACGCATTGAGAACCTTTCGCACACTTTAACTTTACTGTTTAACGTATAGTCACTAATCCATTTATCACCCCGCTACGGCTAATCATGACGATTAACCACCGCTTGAACTAAACGTATACCGGCTGGTGTTAAATTTGCGATCTAGTAGCGCCTATACATCGGGTCAGGTGTGATAGTTACGAGCACTGGAAGATGAGGCCGTCCGGCTCGGGGTTGAACGCTTCAAAGAGTAACAGTCAATTGAATCACTGGTGACTGTTTACAACCTATAGCTTTCTGTCATGCCTACCATGACGAATATGGAGAACCTCGACGACATCATTGCTAATGAGATAGAGGACTCGATAATTGCCGATGATCAAATGCCGGATACCCAAACGTATATCCAAGTCCTCCGGTGCAATGGGACATCGTTCTGCCAGGGTATCGAGTTTTTCAATGGCTGAGATCATATCCAGATACCAGCTAACGGCATTCTTGGGTGACTCTTCGGCTATTTGCAGATAGCGTTGTTCGAGATCGTTTTCGGCTGTGGGTTTTATATCTACTCGGTATTTTCTCAACGTTTAATACCGTGCTTCGCTTCGAATCCTGTTGAAAACTCACCTAGTGGTCTTCCCTCTTCTGACAGTGCCTGCCGTATATTGATAATGCTCTCTGCATAGTCAGCCAGCTCTGCCATTTTTTCATAGGTTTCCGCGTCCTGAACGACCACGGCAGCCTTGCCGTTTACGGTGAGGATCTCCGGGCGTTTGGTCTTGGCCAGTCGCTTGATATGTTCGGCAGGTTTTCGGCTGAAGTCCGTTACGGTATGGATATCGGAGCTATTGAACATTGCATTCCCCAAAACAGATTAAAAACATATTATTCTCTGTTTACACCTTTTCGTTTTTTTGATCAAGAATTGTTACGGCCATCCACCAGTAATCAGGACAGGCACCATTTAGCATTGGAAGGCGTTTTTCACGGCCAGCGGTGCGGCCCTGGAAGGCTTCAGTCAACCGGTGTTGTTGACTGAGCTGCGCTAGCCCTTTCTTCACCTCACAAATCTGCCCCCTGCCCCGGCAGGGGTCAAACACTCCAAAAAAGTATTATCTGGCTACACCTTATTTGGTAACCATGGCGAAACCTTCTGATTTATGGATATTTATGGGTGCTTTTCTGGATACCTCTGATTAATCCTTGCCTTTATGGGTATTTATATGGGTATGAGCTTGAACACAGATACCCTCAATATCACCCGTGAAGTCCTCTCGCTGATTGCCGAGCTGGATGAGTTCAAGGGTGCGTGGCGCGCCCTGGGAACGCTCGCCCCGGAGCGGCTTTCAGCTCTGCGCCATGTCGCGACAATCGAAAGTATTGGTTCGTCAACCCGTATCGAGGGCAGCAGGCTATCCGACCGGGAGGTCGACCGATTACTCAGGAACATCGAGATTAAAAAGTTCGACACCCTCGACGAACAGGAAGTTGCGGGCTATGCCGAAGTCATGGAAACGATCTTCGCCCACGCCAATGACATTGATATCACAGAAAACCATGTCAAACAGTTGCACCGCGACCTGCTCGTCTACAGTGCCAAGGACGAACGCCACAGAGGCGAATACAAAACCAATCCGAACCATGTGATGGCGTTTGACGCCGAGGGCAAGGAAATCGGCATCGTGTTTGAGACGACCACACCGTTCGACACACCCCGCCTGATGACGGAACTCGTAGCTTGGACAAGAGTGGCACTGGAAGAAAAACAGCTTCACCCGCTCCTGGTCATTGCGGTCTTTACCGTCGTGTTCCTGGAAATCCACCCCTTCCAGGACGGCAATGGTCGTCTCTCCCGCGTGCTCACGACCCTGCTGCTGCTACGGAGCGGCTACGCCTATGTGCCCTATAGCTCACTGGAAAGCGTCATCGAGCAAACCAAGGAAGGCTATTACATGGCACTACGCGGAACACAAGGTACGATCCGCACCGCCCCCCCCGATTGGCAGCCATGGGTTATGTACTTTCTGCACGCTTTGCAAAAACAAAAAGCGCGCCTGGAAACCAAGATCGCACGCGAGAAAATCCTGGTCGAGAAACTGCCGGAACTCTCCGTGCAAATCCTGGAACTCGCCAAAGAGCACGGGCGACTAACGATCGGTCAGATCGTTCAAATCACAGTGGCCAATCGCAACACGGTAAAAAAGCACCTGCAAGCCCTTGTAGCGGGTGGACATCTGGCTCAGCACGGCACCGGCAAAGGAACCTGGTATGGGTGTAAATAATCATGGAAGAGAGAAGCTCGGCTGTCGAACCTGGCTTGTTCGAAGTCGAAGGTTCGAATCTCCTCTGTAGAAATAAAAAACCCGAACGCACAGGTCCGGGCTTTGATATTTATGTTTGGTGGGCCATGAAGGATTACTCGGCTACGCCTCGCCCTTCGGGTCGTTGTCCCTGCGCTCCCACGATCAGCCTCGCTTTGCTCGGCTGTCGAACCTGGCTTGTTCGAAGTCGAAGGTTCGAATCTCCTCTGTAGAAATAAAAAACCCGAACGCACAGGTCCGGGCTTTGATATTTATGTTTGGTGGGCCATGAAGGATTCGAACCTTCGACCAATGGATTAAGAGTCCACTGCTCTACCAGCTGAGCTAATGGCCCAATCTTAAATGGATGGTTTGGACAATAGGTGATTCTGTCGACTCACCACCCAAACATATGAACACCCTTGTAAACAATGACTTAGGTAATCGAACTATCATTGCAAGGCATACCATTAAGCAGGCGCGAATGATGTCAGAAATGAAATATTTATTCAAGAGGGGGGAGACCTGACATCCCAGTGGGAAGCAGTCTGGTTGAATCATCGATAATTATTTTTAAGCTAGTGCAACTCGTTAAAGGTTCCGTACCATCCAGAGCCGACCCGTAGATCAGATCAAGGATAGATATGTTGAATATACGAATATCAGGAATAGACTTACGCTCGCGATTTAAGCTCATTTTCTTATCAAAGCAATCAGCTTGGAAATGAGTAAAAGCCTCGAATTGTTTTTCAAAGAAGCAGAAAAAATCAGTGGTCCACGGGTATTGGAATTAGGTACAAAGCGAAGTAAACCTAATCGTTCAACACTCCATAAGAATTGGGTTCCACATGCATCCAGTTATGTTGGCACTGACTTTGTCGATGGTGATGATGTAGACATCGTTGCGGACATTCACACCCTATCAAAAACGTTAGGGGAAAACGCCTTTGACATAATCATCTCTTGCTCCACATTTGAACATATTCAATACCCGTGGCTTGCAGCAAAAGAGATTTCGCGCACTTTAACCGTAGGTGGTCTTGTCGCCATACAGACACACCACTCATTTCCACTACACGCTTATCCAAACGACTATTGGCGCTTTTCGACAGAAGCATTAGAAGCACTTTTCTGTGAAAACCTAGGTTTTGAAATTACTGGGGTGTCATATGATTTCAAAAGCCATATATTTTCTTGGAGACTACCCTGGCTGACACGACATAAATGTTTTTTGAACAGCTACATTGTCGCGAAAAAGGTTAAAGATATCGGTGTAGATTTCTCTTGGCGGAACTGTTTATCGCAATAGAGCCATTTTTCAGCGCAATCTTAATAAGAGTCGAAGAATGCAGTGTCAATTTAAGAAGCTGAGATACGAATAGGGATTAATAGCGCAGGCACGAAAAACTTACAGAGTCAGTCCCCAGACGGTGTCGACCCAATAAGTAAACCATTGTTTTTATAAGAAAATATTGCTGAGTAAGAAAATGGGGTGGACGATGGGTCTCGAACCCACGACCGCCGGAATCACAATCCGGAGCTCTACCAACTGAGCTACGCCCACCATTAACTGTTACCAATCTGGTTGTAATCAACAACCAGCCCTGCAGACTTGGCACGCCCGGCAGGATTCGAACCTGCTACCCTCGGCTTAGCTTACCAACTACGCCTTTCGACGCCTCTTTTCAGAGTTTGTGGTCTGGACTATCTCTTCACCGTCTCAGGCGTCACACGTATAGTCTCTACGGATCCCCGTTAGGGTTTCCTCGGGATTGCCATCAGCATGACCTGTTAAGGTTTCCCCGATACAGTGCGATCCACTTTGTGGGTTCTTGTTCCCCGCAAAGGCTCCTGTTTTGCACATCTTGATGTGCAGACTCAAAGGCCGATGCTCTATCCAAATGAGCTACGGGCGCTTAAAGGAACCTCTGATCAATTCGTGGCTCGGCGCATGCCGGCTGAATTAATCAGATGTCCCTAAAAATTGGTCGGGGTAGAGAGATTCGAACTCCCGACATCCTGCTCCCAAAGCAGGCGCGCTACCAGACTGCGCTATACCCCGATACGCCAACCAGGTGAGCAGACTACCAACCTGGATATGCGAAGGGTGGGAATAATACTGTCGTTATCCGCTAAGGTCAATGCCGATTAGTGCGAATGCACTGACACTCTGCATCGGTTTCGGTATCATGCCTCTCCTGTTTTTATGACTGGTGGTAGTTCCATGAGTGCGAAGATATTAGATGGCAAGGCGATCGCGGCCGAATTGCGAGCAAAAATAAAGGCTGGCGTTGATAACCGAATCGCCGCCGGGCTACGCCAGCCGGGGTTAGCTGTAGTTCTGGTGGGGGAAAATCCAGCTTCTCAGGTCTATGTGCGCAATAAGCGTAAATCCTGTGAAGAGGTCGGTTTTCACTCCCAATCCTTCGATTTGCCCGTCGATACCACTCAGGCCGATCTGTTGAAGGTGATCGACCAGCTCAACGATGATGAATCCATCGACGGTATTCTGGTTCAGCTGCCATTGCCTGATCAGATCGATGAGGAGGCGGTTATCGAGCGCATTCTCCCAACCAAGGATGTGGATGGTTTTCACCCCTATAATGTAGGGCGACTCGCCCTACGCATGCCTATATTACGCCCCTGCACCCCCCGCGGGATAATGACCATGCTGGAACATACCGGTCAAAAACTCGAGGGTCTGGATGCGGTGATTATCGGCCAATCGAACATTGTCGGCCGCCCTATGGCGCTTGAGCTGCTGGCAGCTCGCTGCACTATCACTGTTTGTCACAGTCGTACCAAGGATCTGGCAGGGAAAGCTCGTAGTGCAGATATCCTGGTGGCCGCAGTTGGGCGTCCGGAGTTTGTCCCTGGGGATTGGGTCAAAGAGGGTGCAATTGTGGTCGATGTGGGTATCAACCGCACCGATGAGGGTAAATTGGTCGGGGATGTGGCCTTTGAGGCGGCCAAAGAGCGTGCCTCCTGGATTACACCGGTACCTGGTGGCGTTGGACCCATGACCATTGCCACTCTATTGGAAAACACCTTACAGGCGGCGGAGCTTCATAGCTCGTCCAAGTAGTATCATCACAGTTCGTTTGGTGGGGCATGGCCCCACCCTACCTGACGCCCTTTTGGGTGCAGCTCTATCCGTTTGATGTTGCTTGGTGGGGCATGGCCCCACCCTACCTGATGCCCTTTTGGGTGCAGCTCTATCCGTTTGATGTTGCTTGGTGGGGCATGGCCCCACCCTACCTGACGCCCTTTAGGGTGCAGCTCTATCCGTTTGATGTTACTTGGTGGTGCATGGCCCCACCCTACATGACGCCCTTTTGGGTGCAGCTCTATCCGTTTGATGTTGCTTGGTGGTGCATGGCCCCACCCTACATGACGCCCTTTTGGGTGCAGCCCTATCCGTTTGATGTTGCTTGGTGGGGCATGGCCCCACCCTACCTGGTTTTGTTGTACCACCATTTCGGAATAAGGCGTAGGGTGGGGCCATGCCCCACCAATTCACTCACCCGTCGTGTTGAGATTCATTTTAGCCGGAAGTGAACCTCCCCAATCCACTGGATAGATTCCTGCCTTCACATAACTATGAAAGCTTGACCAGGGCCAGTCAACAACCTGATCAACCAATCTGTGTTTGACGGGATTGAAATGCAGATAATCCATATGGTTCTTGAGATCATTTTCATCTCTAATAAGGTGTTCCCAGAATCGGCGTTGCCATAGACCTCCCTCACCCTTACGCTGACGGGATTGTGAGATTTTCTCCTCATCTGATGAGATATCTCTAAAGTGTTTTGTGAAGATCCCTTTGATCTCATTCCAGCGCTGAGGGTAGGCACTATCTCCGACTGGAAGTCTCCAAACTGTGTGGATGTGGTCTGGCAACAGGCAGATCGCTTCAACCTTGAAGGGGCGCCTCTCTTTTACATCTGCGATAGCCCGATGCAGAATCTTGCGGGTTCTATCTGTTGAAAAAAGAGGCTTTCGATTGTGAGTGACGAGGGTAAAGAAGTAAGTGCCACCCGGCATGTTGGATCTTCGGTAGTTCGACATATTGCCTCTCCTTGGCGTTGTCTGGTGATGATTCTAAGCAGGTTATTGGTGGGGCATGGCCCTACTCTACCTGGTTTTGTTGGTGGGGCGTTGCACCACCATGTCGGAATGAGGCGTAGGGTGGGGCCATGCCCCACCGTTATCCTTCACCCCCTGCGCCAGGTGGTGCCCTGTGGTCCGTCTTCCAAAGCAATCCCAGCATCCTGCAGTTCATCCCTTATCCGATCAGCTTCAGCCCAATCCTTTGCTGTTCTGGCATCGATGCGAGCCTGTACCAGCGCATCAATCTTCTCATCAGAGAGGCCGTCATCTGTTGATACACCGCCTTTTAAATAGGTTTCCGGATCGCTTTGTAACAAACCAAGAAGCCCACCCAGCTCTCTAAGAACACCGCCAAGAGGGGCTGCAGAATCGGCTTCCGACTCTTTTATTCGATTAATCTCCCGTACCAGGTCGAACAGTACCGCCAACGCTTCAGGAGTATTGAAATCGTCATCCATTGCCGCGTAAAAACGGTTAGTGAAATCCTCTCCGCCTTCTGCTTTCACAAGAGGCAGGCCCCTTAACGCGTTATAGAATCGGGTCAATGCGGCCCGCGCATTGTCCAGATGCTCAGTATCATAATTGAGTGGTGAGCGATATTGACTGGTGAGGATGAAATAGCGCACCTCTTCGGCTTTATAGCGTTCAAGGATCTCTCTTACCGTGAAGAAGTTACCCAGAGACTTGGACATCTTTTCATCATTGATGCGCACGAAACCATTGTGCATCCAATAGTTGACGAAGGGGTGTCCCGTGGCTCCTTCTGATTGGGCGATCTCATTCTCATGATGAGGGAAGGTCAGGTCAGCACCACCACCATGAATATCGAAGCTGTTGCCCAGTGCCTTGGTCGACATGGCTGAACATTCGATATGCCAACCAGGGCGACCCCGTCCCCACGGTGAATCCCAGGCAGGCTCGTCCGGTTTTGCCGCTTTCCACAACGCAAAATCGAGGGGATCCCGCTTTGCGTCCCCTGGCTCAACTCGGGCACCTGATCGCAGATCCTCAATCGATTTACCCGATAGCTTGCCATAGCCGGGAAAGCTGCGTACATCGTAGTAGACGTCACCGTTGTCGGCCGCATAGGCGTGCCCTCTCTCAATCAGCTGTTCAATCATCTCCAGGATCTGATCCATATGCTGGGTCGCCTTAGGCTCATCTGAGGGACGTAAAACCCCCAGGGCATCAGCATCCTCATGCATTGCCTGAATAAACTGCTCAGTGAGTTCGGTAAAGGGTATCCCCTTCTCATTTGCACGTTTGATGATCTTGTCATCGACATCGGTGATATTGCGGATGTAGGTGACCTGGTAGCCACTGGCCTGGAGATATCGATAGACCACATCGAACACCACCATCACCCTGGCATGCCCAAGATGGCACAAGTCGTATACCGTCATGCCACACACATACATGCTGGCCTTTCCGCTTTCCAGGGGTTTAAAGGTTTCCTTTCTATTGGTGAGATCGTTATAGATTGTCAGCATATTTCCGAGCCTGTCCTACTGAGATGAAACCCTCGCATATTAACGAAAAGGGGGTTGCCTTCATAGCCAATCATTTGGACAGGGTAATGAAAGAACTTTTATTAATCCCATAAATAAAGAAGCCCGACCGACACTTACGTGTACGGCCGGGCCGCTTAGCCACCAATCTATTTCACCCGGAGATTGCTAAAATCCAACCGGGTAGTGGTTCTCAGTCACACTTTAAACTGGCTAACCATTTTATCGAGTTTCTGTGAGATCTGCGCAACCTCTTCACTCTCTTTGAGTGTGCGACAGGTTCCCTCTACGGTCTGATGGGAGACTTCACTGATCGCAATGATGTTTTTGTTGATCTCAGTGGCCACGCTAGTCTGCTCAGACGCAGCTGTAGAGATCTGGGCATTCATCTCGCTGATCATCTCCACAGCATTTGCAATCTGCTGCAGGGCCTCTCCGGCTCGGCTTGAGTCAGAGACACTTTGCTCTGCTTCCTGCTTGCTTCCATCCATAACTTTTACCGCCTGATCAGATGAAGAGATCAACTGCTCAATTATCTCCTGTATCTCGTGGGTCGCTTCCTGAGTCCTCTGGGCGAGATTGCGTACCTCATCAGCAACCACAGCAAAACCTCGTCCCTGTTCACCAGCCCGAGCTGCCTCGATTGCTGCATTCAGGGCCAGCAGATTCGTCTGTTCCGCAATGGCAGTTATCGATTCAGAAACCTGGCCGATATTTTGAGTTCCCTCAGCCAGTCGTTTGACCACATCCGCTGCGTCATCGACACGTTTGGCCAGTCGGATAATTGAATTGGATACCTGGGTAACCACTTCGCCGCCTGCACTGGCATTGTTCTTGGCATCAGCAGCGGCCTGTTCAGCGCCTGCAGCATTGTGAGACACCCGTTCTGCAGCAACAGTAAGCTCACCAATGGCTACCGTCAGCTGCTCCGTCTCTTTCTCCTGCTCATCGACACCATCTCGGGTAACCTTGGTCACCTGCGCCATTCTCTCTGCTGAACTGGCCAATCCATCCATAGTATGGGCCAAATCATTGATGGTCGGTTGGAATTGGCCAAGCATACTGTTCACCGCTTCCCCAACTTCCCGAAACTCATCATTTGCCCCCAAGGTAACTCTTGGACGGAGATCAGAATCTGCACCTACCTGATCCATAGTCTGTTTTAAACCATGCAGTGGTTTAATCACGACCTTGCGCACAATCACACTGATTATGAAGAGCCCTATTATCAAGACAAGAAAATTGATACCGGCGCCTACTAACAGTTCATGATCAATCGCCTTATCACGCTCTCCCATGGAAAAACTGAGTCGCCCTGCTCCCAGAATAGTCCCTTCCGGCACTTGGTGACAGGTCAGACAATTAGTACCATTTCGGTCAGAAACTGCAGCGAAAGGCTCGATGATGGTTAAAATCCTTTCACCCTTCACCTCTTTAACTTCGATAATCTGCTCACCATTCAAGGCGCGCCGATCGAGATCATCGAGGGGTTTTTCATGATCGAAACCGACGCCGAATGTCTTGTTTACAGACTCAGCACGCAACATTCGAACTTCAATCACACCATCGCGTTTTTGAATTTTATCCCGCAGTAGTTCCCGGTTACCCATGGTACCGGTAAACATCATTGCGTTCAGACTATCCAGGTAACCATGCAGAACATCAAAAATCTGATGTTCCGATAGACTCAAAAGCCTGTCCTTTTGCTGTTGAGCCGAATAAATGGTTACTACTGACATTATTAGGATGAAAATCAACGCCATTGGCGTGACTATCTTCCACTGCACAGAAATATGTTTAGCCATTGCTCAACCCAGAATATTTAAACTGTTTAACTACTGGATAATATTTCGGCAAATAGTGCAGACACTTGAATTTTAATCCTAAATATCTTTCCGTTGTAGCTGTTAAAATCCTAAAGAATCTTCAATTTCTCCCGACAAATAGATTGTCACAACTAAATCCAGGCAGTTTAGAGGAACCTCCTGAGAGAGTTTCCCCTTATAACTGGGAAAATTTGACAGAACTGCCTAAGTAAATGATTCTGGAGATATCCGATGCGCAAATTCGCATATGCTTTAATCGTAGCCGCTGCTGTAGCAACACCCTCTGCTTATGCAAGTGAAATGTTGGCAATGCAGTCCGGATGCTCAGGCTGCCATAAAGTGGATGCAAAACTGGTTGGCCCGGCATTCAAGGATGTCGCCGCAAAATACGCTGGCGACGCTGGAGCGGTTGACCGACTGACCAACAAGGTCAAATCCGGGAGCAAACCTGGTGAAGCCCTGGTATGGGGCACTGCAATGATGCCTCCCAGCCCAGCCAGCGAAGATAAGATAAAAGGTGTGATTGAATGGATCATGACATTGAAATAGAAGAAGTGGTTCAGTTTGAATAACGGTTTTTTCTGACGCCACTTCCTGAGCTAGAATATAAAATAAATGACAGAAGTCGAATTAAACCTTGGTTGGCAATTTTCAGGTAGTCCTGCAAACCAATAGTACTTTGCCAAGGCCTACAATAAGCATAATTCTTAAGGAGTTCTCTATGTTCAGACCTAAAACACTGGTTTTGTTATCAACCCTTTCAACTCTATTGCTGGTGGGTTGTAGTGCCGGACCGGCACCGGTCAGTTTTAAATCTGAAATCAAGCCAATAATCGATAAATATTGTACTGAGTGTCATTTGGCTGGTGGTGCCGGCGCAGAAGCGAGTGGCTTTATCACCCAAGACTATGCCAGCATGATGAAAGGAACTAAGTTTGGGCCTGTAGTTGTTGCGGGAGATCCTCTCTCCAGTTCATTTTATCGTCTCGTTTCTGGCAAAGTGGATCCATCAATACGTATGCCCCATGGTAAGGAAGCCCTCTCAGAAGCTGAGATCACAAAAATTGAGCACTGGATAAGTCAGGGCGCGAAAGACAACTGATCCTCGCCCTTTTAGATACTATGTAGATAAGAATACACCAAAGCCCGTAAACCTTGAGTCACTCATGGTTTACGGGCTTTTTGTTTTTTGCGACGCTTGCAGATAGCTTCATAATGTATTGACGATCCCCCCTTTGTTATGATGGTTTTTAATCGTTATCATGCACCCTGAATAATAAACCCCCTGTTGAATCGGCAATGGCTCAGGCCTTTTCCAACACATAACCGCTTTCGAACCGTTAAACATGAGGATGTTATGAAAAAAATCTATAAATCACTGATAGTATCCCTGACTTTTCTTTTTGCAGTGACCACCGATGTGTGGGCTGAACCAGTAAAGGTTTTAATGAAGACCTCGATGGGAGATATCACACTTTCACTGAATCAGGATAAAGCGCCTGGAACAGTGGAAAATTTTAAGCAGTACATCCAGGAGGGCTTCTTTGACGGGACTATCTTCCACCGTGTTATTAAAGATTTCATGATTCAGGGTGGTGGTTTCACCGCCGACATGGAGAAAAAAGAGACCCGGAGCCCAATTAAAAATGAAGCTAAAAACGGCCTGAAAAACAAAAAAGGCACAATCGCCATGGCCCGTACTTCAGCACCCCACTCTGCCACCGCCCAGTTCTTCATCAATCACAAAGACAACAGCTTCCTCGACTATCCCAGCCGTGATGGTTGGGGTTATGCTGTATTTGGCGAAGTCACCCAGGGTATGGATGTGGTCGACAAGATCGCTGAGCAGCCAACAGGGGTAAGTAGTGGCATGCGGGATGTACCCAATAGTACGGTTACCATCGAAAAAGTCAGCATCATCGAGTGAAATGCTACTGACCAATCAACCATAAGAAACTGACAGGAAAACTGATGATCACATTAACAACTAACCTAGGCCCTATCCAAATCGAACTGGACGAAGAGAAAGCGCCCAAAACCTGCGAAAATTTCAAACAATACGTACAGGACGGATTCTTTGACGGCACAATTTTTCACCGCGTGATCGATAATTTCATGATCCAGGGTGGCGGCTTTCTTCCAGGAATGGTCCAGAAAGAGACCAGAGATCCGATTGAGAATGAAGCTAAAAACGGACTCTCCAATGAAACTGGCACTATCGCCATGGCAAGAACCATGGAGCCTCATTCCGCAACGGCTCAATTCTTTATCAATGTTGCAAACAATAAGTTTCTCGATCATCCAGGTCAGGATGGCTGGGGCTACTGTGTCTTCGGCAAAGTAGTCGCAGGCATGGATCTGGTGACCCAGATGAAAGGCACGGCCACTACTACCCAGGCAGGACATCAGGACGTGCCTGTGGAAGATATCATCATTGAGAAGGCTGAAATCACAGAGTGACCCATCAGCTCTTTATCTCTGATCTGCACCTGTCCGCCGAAGGGGCGGGCAGGCTGCAACTCTTCAACCATTTTCTCGAATCGAGAGCCCCCCAAGCTGACTGCCTCTATATTCTTGGTGACCTGTTTGACGCCTGGCTGGGAGACGACGTTCAACAGCCCATTCTGACTGAGGTCAAACAGGCGCTTAAACGACTCGCAGATGCTGGAACCCAATTGAACGTGATGCACGGTAATCGGGATTTTCTGATCGGTGAAGGATTCTGTGATGAAACCGGCGCGACGCTGATATCAGACCCCTGCCTGGTTAATCTCAACGGCATTCCGACACTATTGATGCATGGGGATCTGCTCTGCACCGATGACCAGGCCTATCAGCAGTTTCGCAAGGAGATCAGAGCGCCAGCCTTCATCAACCACTTCCTATCTCTGCCTATCCCTGAACGAATCGCCATTGCTCAGGATTACCGGGCCAAGAGTGGCGAGGCAAATTCACTCAAATCTGAAGCGATCATGGACGCCAATCAGCAGGCGATAGAGAGCTATCTGCAACAGTATCAGGCTCAATCACTGATTCATGGACACACCCACAGACCGGCTGACCACAGCTTCAAGCTCGGTTCCCACACAGTATCACGCCATGTGCTTGGTGAGTGGCATGCAGATCATGCTGAAATCATCTGTGTAACGGAAAATGGGCTGAGTCGTGAGACGTTTTGCCCCTAGTGGGTTGCTGACTCAAACGTTTAGCATTTCTTTTTGAGCACAGCTGGTGGGGCATGGCCCCACCCTACATGTGGGGTGGTTGGTAGGGTGGGGCCATGCCCCACCAAAACGCGCAAATAATTTATCTCCGGGCTCGGAGTCGGACCCAGAACGAATAGCCTTGCTAGAGAAATAGACTTCTGATTTTTCGAAGTGAGTCGCGATATGGTAGCTCTCGACTCCGACCCCATCCAATCCTTGCCCCTAGTGGGTTGCTGACCCAAACGTTTAACGTTTCTTTTTGAGCTCAGCTGGTGGGGCATGGCCCCACCCTACATGAGGGGTGGTTGGTAGGGTGGGGCCATGCCCCACCAAAACGCGCAAATAATTTATCTCCGGGCTCGGAGTCGGACCCAGAACGGATAGCCTTGCTAGAGAAATAGACTTCTGATTTTTCGAAGTGAGTCGCGATATGGTAGCTCTCGACTCCGACCCCATCCAATCCTTGCCCCT
>JBEVWG010000052.1:0-17873 GCA_040506705.1 Candidatus Thiodiazotropha sp. 6PLUC1 | reverse complement strand
CTATCATAAACATGCACAGTTTACCTATGTTATTTTTCACGGCGATTAACGCCGTAAAAATAGCATAAAGCAAACCGAAGGGGGGGGGGGCGGGTGACACGGTTATGCGGGCAGCCCGTTGCCGGTCTGGCGACACCGGCTAGAAACGGGAGGCTATGAGGACAACCGCTAGAGGAGACCGGGAACCCTGACCAAGACGCACCTCGGATTGGCCAATACAGCAAAACAAGTAGAAAACAGCACCTAAGCAAGGCTGAAACAGGTATGGAAACGCTCTCTGCGGAGAATAGCGGCTCTAATCTCCGTATAAATTACGGAGATTAATCTTGCCAATACTCCAAAGTGGTAGCGCTATGCTATTAACCTAAAAAAGATCAGTTGGGCAACGTGAAGTATGCGTTTGTGGTGGCGCAGGGTAAGGGGCGCTCCTGCACAGCCCGCTATTCCAAGGAGTTGTAACGCCGCCACAAGCGTGCAATTCACGCTGTAGTGTGATTCACCCAACAGGTGACCATGACCGTCGAAGCTATTTTCTACAAAAGCAGGAACCTGCTATTCGGATCTGTTAACACTAATCGAATCGGCCCTTGAATGGAGCGGTCAACAGATTTTTTAGGTTTAAATACCTGCTTCACCGCCCGCTGGCATACAAAAAAGAATTTAACACCCAAATAAACCTGTTTTTTTGCATTTGACGACGCTTTAGCATTTCAATTTCTAAAAGTTGCATATAATTTAATTGGGTAATTAGATTATTTGAGTGTTATGGACCTATCACTTGGTATGTTATCAGCTGTTAACAGCCATTCGTCTCAGTCTGGGCGGATGCCGCTTGCCCGTGATATCACCCAACTGCCCGGTTCAACAGATTCCGCTGCAACCCCCGCCACAGAAGAGAGCTCAACTGAGCGACCTGTACGGGAGAGCGGCCAACCCAGCCAACTCTCTCCGGAAGAGCAGGCCCAGGTAAGGGAATTGCAACAACGGGACCGGGAAGTGAGAGCCCACGAAGCTGCACATCGGGCAGCGGCAGGCGGCATGGTTTCTGGTGGTAGCTATACCTATCAGACAGGCCCTGATGGCAGGAATTACGCTGTTGGTGGAGAGGTATCGATCAGTGCCGCCCATGCCAGCACACCTCAAGAACAGCTCAGACAGGCTGAAACCATTCGCCGCGCGGCCCTGGCACCGGCAGACCCTTCACCGCAGGATCGCATGGTGGCTGCACAAGCTTCAGCAACGGCTTATCAAGCCCGTGGTGACATCAGGGCCGAGCAGCAACAGGAGATGAGTGAGCGGAAAGAGTCCAAACCTGCAGGAGAAGAGTCTGAAGATATTGCTATGCAAGAACTTCCCGTTCTGAACCGTCGCGCGATTGCTGCTTTCAGTGGCATTCAAGGCACACTTCACACTACCCCATCAACGATTGACGAAATTATTTAGTCACTTTTTCAGAGACCATTTCCAAAGAGAGTACAATCGCATCTTCCCTGGAATTATCAGCATCCGGGTAGTAACCTTTTCGCTGGCCTACCTCGACAAACCCCACCTTCTCATAAAGCTGAAGTGCGGCAAGATTACTTACCCTGACCTCAAGAAAAACTGTCTCTGCACCGTGCTGTCCTGCAACCTTCAGTAGACGCTGCATTAACTTCAGGCCCAGTCCCCGCTTTCGCCATTTGGGATCGATACAGATATTGAGAATATGAGCCTCATCGACCACGATCGACATTACACCATAGCCGATCATCTGTTTATCCATGGTCAACACCCAGCAGCAATATCCCACTCGCAGACAGTCCTGCAAGATCCCCATCGTCCAGGGAAATGGATAGATCTCTTTTTCAAGGGCGAAAACCTGAGGCAGGTCCTGCTCCTGCATTGGACGGATTCCCAATAGCGGATCAGTAACCTGGGCACTCATGTATGTCCCTCTCGCAGTACTGAAAGGGCCAATTGTAGATCTTGCCAGGACTTTCCCTTCTGCTCCGGGGATCGGAGTAGATAAGCTGGATGATAGGTGACCACCAGCGGAATATTTCTTTCACCAAAAGCGTGGACTCGTCCTCTTAACTTTCCTACAGCAATATCAGTCTTGAGCAGATTATGGGCAGAGATTCGACCAACAGAGAGAATCAATCTTGGTCGGATCAACTCTACCTGACGCAAAAGATAGGCCTGACAGGCGAGCGCCTCTTCTGCTTTTGGGTCACGATTGTTTGGCGGCCGACACTTAACGATATTTGCGATAAACACCGCTTCACGTCGAAACCCCATAGCCCTCAACATGGCATTCAACAACTGCCCGGCGGGGCCAACAAATGGCTCTCCCTGCTTATCCTCATCTGCGCCAGGTGCCTCACCTATAACCAACATATCGGCCTGTTCGTTACCAACACCAAACACTGTTTGAGTAGCCCCACTGCGTAAACCGCACTGATGACACTGCTTAACCTGAGATCTTAAAGCCGACCAATCAGGGGTATCGATCTCAGTGGCGGGTGCGGGAGCTGGCACGGCCTCTACCACAGCCCTCCTTGCAGGTGGAGGTGGAGGTGGAGCTGCTTCTGCCACTTCAACCTGTTGCTGCGAGGAGAGTTCAGCAACTTCATCTGCGAAATCTTCCGCATCAGCCGGCTGCCGAATCCGCCACTGGGTCACCCCCATCATCTTCAAATAGTGCTGACGACTCTGCTCATCCATTGCTTATGACTGAACGCCCCTGTGGATGGTTTCCCGGATACTATACATCACCGGTCTGAGGATGGGCTTTGGCGTCAGGGATAAGTATCTTGTTGACTGCATTGATGTAGGCCTTGGCAGAAGCGATAACGATATCGGTATCTGCACCTTGGCCATTGGCAATGCGTCCATCCATCTCCAGACGAACCGTCACCTCACCCTGGGCATCGGTACCACTGGTAATGTTATTCACTGAATAGAGCAGTAGTTCAGTACCACTGTTAACGATACTTTCGATCGCTTTAAAGGTGGCATCCACCGGCCCACCTCCAATTGCTGTTCCAGGCTCCTCCGCCCCATCCAGGCCAAGCGTTACCTCAGCACGAGGCGTCTCCCCGGTCTCGGAGCAGACCTTGAGAGAGACCAACCTGATCCTTTCATTGAAGGCCTCGGTCTTGGTATCTGTCATTAATGCCTGCAGGTCTTCATCAAAGATCTCGTGCTTTTTATCTGCCAGATCCTTGAAACGGGCGAAGGCCGCATTCACCTCCTCCTCTGATTCAAAACTGATACCCAGGCTCTCCAGGCGGGTGCGAAAGGCATTGCGGCCAGAGTGTTTACCCAACACCATCCGGTTTTGACTCCAACCTACATCCTCTGCACGCATGATTTCGTAGGTTTCACGAGACTTCAGCACCCCGTCCTGGTGAATACCAGACTCATGCGCGAAGGCATTGGCCCCTACAATAGCCTTGTTTGGCTGTACCGGAAAACCGGTGATATTGGATACCAGTTTGGAGCAGCTGACGATCTGGGTGGTATCCAGATTGGTCTGGCATGGGAAGACATCCTGCCGGGTCTTCACCGCCATCACGATCTCTTCCAGGGATGCATTGCCTGCCCGTTCTCCGAGACCATTGATCGTACACTCCACCTGTCGCGCCCCATTGCTCACCGCAGAGAGGGAGTTGGCCACCGCCAAACCGAGATCGTTATGGCAGTGCACAGAAAAAACCGCTTTATCGGAATTTGGAATGCGCTCACGCAGTTGATGAATCATCTCGCCGAATTGATGAGGCATGGCATAGCCTACTGTATCGGGTACATTCAGTGTTCGTGCTCCGGCTTCTATCACGGCGTCGAAAATACGACAGAGGAATTCAATCTCAGAACGCCCCGCATCCTCAGCCGAGAACTCCACATTATCGGTATATTTACGGGCTCGCTTAACCGCATGCACGGCCTGCTCGACTACCTGATCAGGATTCATCCTTAATTTATGTTCCATGTGGATAGGTGAGGTCGCAATGAAGGTATGGATGCGGGAGGAGTTGGCATGTTTTAGCGCCTCACCTGCTCTATCGATATCCTTGTCCAAGGCTCGCGCCAGACCACATATCGTTGAGTCCTTCACCACATTGGCAACAGCAGAAACCGCTTCGAAATCACCTGGGCTGGCAATGGGAAATCCGGCCTCTATGACATCCACTCGGAGCTTTTCCAAAGCCTTGCCGATGCGGACCTTTTCATCCTTGTTCATAGACGCACCCGGACTCTGTTCTCCATCACGTAGGGTGGTATCGAAAATGATCAATTGATCGGCTTGACTCATGCTTCTCTCCGGCAAGGCAGGGGATTTTTCCCTGAACGGTTCTTAAACCCGAATGCTTGCTGATATTACTATGTTAACTAGCGACCAGACAGGCCTCTTTCAGCCATAACGTACCTGCCTGGCGAGACTGTCCGCAGCTAGGCTAACTGTAAAATAATCTTAATATTAAGTGACTTCAAGAATAACCTAGTGTGGTGAAGCAGCGTTAGTTTTACCCTGCTTGACCGCTGTCATCACTATCCTGATCAGGTGCTCCATTCTGATCTGTCACACTTCTCTCCTCCCGGTGCTTACGCAACTGTGTCAGGGTCAACACCGGACCAGAGATTGCGTATGCAAGAAACAGTAAGAAGAGCACCGTTGGTGGATGGGTCTGGACAATGGCTAATACCACCACCACCACAACCAGGGCTATGAAGGGCACCTTGCCACTGAAATCGATCTCTTTGAAACTGTGGTAGCGAAAATTGCTGACCATCAGTAACCCGGTCAAGGTTGTCAATACTGCTGCTACCCAATTCAGACTCTCACCGGAAACTTCATAGTCCACCCCTAACCAAATGCCCCCCGCTATGATTGCGGCAGCAGAGGGGCTGGGTAAGCCCTGGAAATATTTTTTGTCTGCAATACCAATCTGGGTATTGAAACGGGCCAGTCGCAGCGCACCACTTGCGGTATATATAAAAGCAGCCAGCCAACCCAGTTTACCCAAATCACTCAAAGCCCAGATATAGACAACGAGGGCCGGCGCCAAACCAAAAGAGACCATATCAGAGAGGCTGTCGTATTCCGCACCGAAAGCAGACTGGGTCTTGGTCAGTCGAGCAACACGCCCATCCAGACCATCCATCAGCATCGCAACAAAGATCGCCACAGAAGCGAGTTCAAATTTTCCGTTGACTGCAGCAAGAATGGCATAGAAGCCTGCAAACAGGGCCGCGGTGGTAAAGAGATTGGGCAGCAGATAGATACCTCTGCTGCGTTTCTTCCGTTTACCTTCTTCAGTCTCGATCACATCTATAGCCTTTTTGTTTCAATGGCAAAAAATAAGCACGCCGGGATTGATTGGCAATCTCCCCAGTATCTTAGAGTGGCACTGTTTAAACCTGCTGCCTTGGTTGCGCCGGGCCGATAGTATAACAGGCCCTAGAGAGCACCGGTCGATTTGACATCAAGATAAGCATTCACCAGATTGACCGGCAGTTGTTGAGGTCGGCTATCGATTACCAGCCCACCCCGGTATTTAAGCCGGTCATGACTCTCCCTGCGCTCACCTAAATAGTCCACCACCGCCTGAAATCTTAACGCCCCCTGGCGATCAGTTACGGGCTGATCAACCACCTTATCCAGTGCCGCTTCATGTAGATCGGCAACCACCACCAGATGTCGCTTGGAGAGTATTGTAACCGCTTTGTGCAGCTCACTCTGCTCTTCTGTGTGACTATTGGTAAGTATCACCAACAGTGCCCTGCGACCTTGCAGAGAGATCAGCTTCTGCGCTGCTGTTAGGTAATCCGCAGCCTCCAGGGTGGCCTCAATATCATAGCTCCGATCGAGTAACCGGCGTACCAGATCCCCCCCCTTGACCGGTGGCTGCCAGCGATCAACACCACCAAAACTCAGAAAACCTACCGAATCTCCCTGACGCTCAGCAACATAGCTGAGCAATAACATCGCATTCAAAGCATGATCCAAGTGGCCACCATCTTCATCCCTATGGCGCATGTGTCGACCACAATCCAACATAAACACCAGCTGCTGATCCCGTTCATCCTGATACTCTTTGGAGATCAGCTTGCGATATCGGGAGCTGGCTTTCCAATCGATCTGTCGTAATGCATCACCAGTTCGATACTCCCTCAGCTGATGAAAATCGCTACCTTCACCTCGACGCTGGCGTCTTCGTATCCCCATCTGACTCAGATGGTTATCGGTTGCCAGCAGAGCAAAATGGGCAATCTCTCGAAAGTTGGGGTAGACCCTGACCTGGGTCGATTGGTTTATAAATCGCTTCTCTGTCCAGAATCCAAGAGTGGAGTGGATAATCAGTTCTACACCAGCAAAACTTTTCTCCCCCCGGGATCGAGGCAATATCCGGTAGTCCAGGCTGACCTGACGCTGAGCAGGTAGATTCAGGGTCTGAGGCTGATCCCTGACTTCGCAATCTGGCGGATGGTGATCGTGCAGTGTCACCTGCAGGTTGCGGTCGGCACGATTCTCCAGCTCAATTTGTACATCGGTCCAAACACCAACAGGAATAGTGGTATGCAGTTTTCGCGCTACCTTTAGCGTGGGAACTCGTCGTAAACCCAGTAGATCCAGTAGTGCCAACATTAGAAGCAGAGCAGCTCCTGCTTTCCAGACACTACCCAAATCAGGGTACCAGGCTGCAAGTAGAGCCGGCAGCATGAGCAGCCCCAGTAACTGGATCAAACGTAGCGAGGGTGTCACTTTCTTGGTGCCGGTATATTATCCAGGAGATCCTTCAACACATCTTCCGCGCGATAGCCCTCGATCTCTAAATCAGTGGTCAAACGAATCCGGTGTCGCAGTACCGGAAGTGCTGCTGTTTTAATATCATCCGGTGTTACATAGTCTCTATCCTGAAGGAAGGCCTCCGCACGGGCCGTGCGTAACAGCGAGATTATTCCCCGGGGACCCGGCCCGGCTTCAATACCATTCCACTCTCGGGCTGCCCTTACCAGTCGCACTGCATAGTTGATAATCTGTTCGTCCATCTGTAATCCAGCCACATGGGTCTGAATTTGAGGAATCTCTTGTGCCTTCAGCAATGGGCGTATTGCGGAAGTATCGAGCTGATCCCCCACCATCCCCTGAGTAACCAGAGAGACCATCGCCTGCTCATCTGCCTCGTCCGGGTAGTCGATAAAGACTTTCAGCAGAAATCTGTCCAACTGTGCCTGAGGCAGGGGGTAGGTTCCCTCTTGCTCAATAGGGTTCTGTGTCGCCAAGACAAGAAATGGGGCTGTCAAAGGAAAGGTTCGACCCTCGATGGTAACCTGCTGCTCCTGCATCGCTTCCAGCAGTGCAGATTGGGTTTTGGCCGGGGATCGGTTGATCTCATCCGCCAGTAGCAGATTACAGAATACGGGTCCCTTGCGTACCCGGAAATTCTCGCTCTTCATATCGAACATAATATGCCCAGCGATATCGCTGGGCATTAGATCAGGGGTAAACTGAATACGACTGAATTCCCCCTGAATAGCAGCTGAAAGACTTCTAACCAAAAGTGTTTTCCCCAGTCCAGGTACACCTTCGACAAGCACGTGGCCGGCAGAGAAGAGGGCTAGAACCACTTCGTGGACAACCCGTTTCTGCCCAATCACTGCACGAGCAATTTCATTTTCTAATTCCCTGGCACGAGCCAGCAGATCCTGGGGGGTAGATGATTCATCATGCATGGCTATTTCACTTTCCTGTCCGGATGCAAGGCAGCGAGCAAACGCTGCAGATTGACTGTATTTTTTATCAATTGAGCACTATCCCCTTTGTTGGGGTAGAGCGTTTGGTAGATGGCTGACGAGGTTAACCCTGTATGTTTCGCTATCCAATCACATCGCGCCTGTTGGTCGAGTTGTTGCAGCACCGGGTGGGCACTCAACCAGCGCTTCTCCACCTGATGCCTGGCACCCTGCAAAAGCCCGCTCTTCTGATCATTTCGCCAGGCAAATTCCCCACTGGCCAGGAGATGTTCCAGCAGATCGCGCCTGGCAGTCTCTTCCACTGTCAGTTTTGGACCTGAACTCCGACTCATTCGCCAAACAATCAATAGAATCATCGCAACAATGGTCACTACAAGGTAGGGAAACCATTGCCAGACCAGCGTAAACAGTGATGGCATCTGAGCACTGTAGAGTAACCATGCCCGCCCCCTTTCAGGTGCAAAATGAGCCATCAATCTGGCATGATCAAACTTTGAAATCTGCTGATTGGTGAAGATCTCACTATCACTGACCAGGGTCACCAGCCCCTCTCCCCAGGGAAAAACCAGAAATTGCGAATCGGAAACTACAGGGCTGACACCCTCAAAATCCGCATCGATTTCAAACCACCTCTGCTGATCAAAATCGACTTCCAGCCCTTCATTTAGATTAGGCAGGAAAAGAGCTCCCCTATCGAACTCTTCCTCCTCTTCATCCAGGTGGAGTAAGCTGACCCCAAATTTTTGCAGCAGAGGATCTGCCCTTCCCGCTTCCTGTTGACCACTAGGACTGGCTACAAGATGTCCACCCTGCTCCACCCAGGTCAGTAACTTATCCACACTAACCTGAGGCAGTGGCGGTCCCAGGTCACGTACGAAGAGTAGCCCCTCATCCTCAGGTGGCTGCATCAGATAGGCTCTTCCTGACTGGCTCTGAACTTCCAGACCCAATCGTCTCAGAAATATTTCGGCTGCCAATAAGGGGTTCCTTCTCGCCTCTTCACCCATCGCCGATCGCTCTATCTTAGTGCGCTTCTCAAAATTCTTATCGAACCAGAGCCAGCCTAAAGCAGCAACCATTGCCGATAACACGATTATCACTGTGATGGTCATGCGATTACCCTGCATGATCCACCTCAAAATGGTTACCCCAAGAGCGACACAGTTCCAGCAGATGCGCTTTATCAGGCCGATGATGTGCATAGGCGAGCTGCTGCCAGGCGGCAGTCAATTCAGCAAAATAGTTGCTGATCCCTGGCTGAGCAAGAGTCTGACTCTGGGTCAGGCATTCACCTTCCGTCGCCCCCTCGTGAATTGGCAGGGCATAAGCATGCACCAACTGCGACAGGGTAGCCCGATAGAGTAATCCCAAGCCATCCCTGATCTTCTCTTGTTCAATCAACCGTGCTGATGTTGAAGCTGGATCATCAGGTAGGGATTCCGGACGTAGATCCAGCCCAGCTACAACTCGCGGTGGTTCTCCTCGTTTCTGTTTACCAAAACCAGATATGCCCAGCATCCCTCGATTTTGAAAATACCAATAGACAAGGAAAGCCAACACGCCAGCAACCAGGATCCACAGTAGAAACTCGCCCAAAGCAGCGATATGTTCGGCAATATCTTCAAGCCACTGCAGAAAGGCAGAATCCGACTCTTCAGGAGAATCTTCATCATCCCCTATATATTTCCAATAGTGGCGTTCTCTCTCCTGGCCGAAGGCTTCATCCTTTAAAACCTCCTCAATCAATGACTGGGATTCGGCTCGACTTATCTCCATAGCCTGACTGCTATCAAGCGGAGCCATGCCGGAAAATAAGAGAGCAAGGCAAGCAACCACCACTTTGCCTGCCACCCCAGGTCGAGGTGGATGCCGTTGTGCCAGCTGCCTCAAACCCAGTTCAAGATCCCAGGCCTCGAGTTGACTGCGTCGGGTCAAATAGAGCCCAAAGCCTGCTGCCACATAGAATGGCGCAATCAAAGACATGGCCGCCAAAGCAGACAGATGGTGCAGCCATTCGCTGACAGGATCGGGCTTGAATAGATAACTCTGCCAGTCGACCCAGAGCAGATCCTCAGGAATCAGAGCCAATATCAATCCAAGCAATCCAAACTGGAGGATCACCTCAAAATGGAGACCAACTGAGGTCAACCAAACGCTTACATTACTGGTTTTACCCAACACAGATATGCGCTTTGTTCGCCTTGCGCCCTTCAGCCCCTCCAGCACGACAACCGGCATAAAAAAAGAGCGGGAGAGAGTAAGCCTTCGCCAGGTGAGTGATGCAAACAGCTGCGGTAGAACAATCCGGGTCCACTCTTTGAAAACAGCAGAAACGGTTACCTCTTCAGAGAAGACCCGGCGACTCATCCAGAACAGTAGAGGCGGCTCATAGGCAGGCTTTAACCACCACATAATCACCCCTGCAAGCCACAGTGGAAGGGGCAACAGCGTCAACAGCAGCATCACCGGCAGAGCACTACACAACCACAGTAACCAAAGATTCAGAAACCACTCACGCGCCATAGCGAAGCCCAGATCCATTCCCTCCCAACTGCTGCGTGGGCGCAATCTGATGGCGATCTTATTCAGATCCATGGGCGTTACGTCCTGTAAAAATCAGATAGAGTGCCACTAAACTCCAGAGCAACGCAGCGACACTATATTTTATCGAGATTGATACGCTACTGGATGACCAGAATGCCTCGATAAAAGCCGCAAAAAGCAGCATCATTGCAGCCCCCATCACCAGTGGCAGCGCATTAAACGCCCCTTTTTTCAGTGCCTGCAGTCGTGTCTGCTGGCCGGGAGACAACAGGGCATGCCCTAATATCAATCCCGCTGCGCCACTGATAACGATTGCCGTCAATTCAAACGAGCCATGTCCTGAAACAAACGGCCAAAAAGTATCGTGATAACCCAATCGACTCAAATGACCCGCTACCCCACCAATCACCAGACCATTGAACATGAGAAAAAACAGTGATCCCAAACCAAACAGAATCCCTGTTGCGAAAGTTCTGAAACCAATACCGATGTTATTCATTATGTAGTAGCCAAACATCATAAAGTCTGTCTCGGAACTGCGCTCAGCTGCCCGGCCAGGCCGATCATTGGCAGGATCGTAGTTCTGTTCCATCTGGGCCACCATCGACTCGCTCATCACTGTATAGAGTAGATCTTCATTGAGATAGCAGGCCACACCCATAATCACTGCGGGTAGAAGAAAGGCCAGTAGCGAGACTACAAAATAACCGCTGTTCCGACGAACCGCTGTGGGAAATCCTGCAAAGATGAATTGCATCGTCCGCCATAGCCATGCCCCCCTGAATCGATAGAGCAGTGGATGGCCACGCAACACCAGACTATGTAACTGCTCCACCAGAGCAGGACTGAACCCTCGACTGCGTGCCAGGGCGTAGTGGCTGCATATCTGACGATATAGAGCAGGAAAACGTTGATGTTGTTCAGTGGTGAGTTGTCGCTTATGCCGGTTCAGCTGAAGATCGCTCATCAACGATTCCACCTCATCCCACAGAGGTAGATTTTCAGTCTCAAACTGTTGCTGTTTCATCAGCGCCCCTTGAGAATCCAGTTTGCATAAGCGGTCATGGCAGCTACAGCTTCAGCCCCCTCCAGGCCGGTTTGCTGGGAGATCAAGTTTGCCAACTCCTGTCGACGCTCCTCAGAGAGTTCGCCTCCCCTTTCTGCAAAGCTCAACAAAACCAACTGTTCATCTTCCGACAGATTCAAGGGTGGTTTCAGGGGAGGAGCGTTGGATGGGGTAACCCGCTCCTTTATCTGGTCACGATAGACAACCAGCGTTCCAGCGGCCAGGTCACCGAGGCGCTGAAAGCCTCTGTTACTCAACATTGCAATTAAACCGACTGCATAGAGAAAGGGTAGAAAATCTGCACTGCGCAGTAGGTTGCGAATGACTGAAGCACTGGGCGTAACCGGGGTACCGTTCTCCTGAATCACCAGGATTCCCATCGCCCGTTTGCCAGGTGTAGCACCATTATGCAGTTCGAATACCACAGGATAGAACCACTCGATCAGAAACAGACCAATCAGCATCACGCCCCCGCCCAGTCCTCCAAAGAGACTCAGAACCACTGCCAGGACAATATAGATAACCGATCTTAACAGGGCATCAATAGCCCAGGCACAGGCGCGTACAACCGGGCCTGCAAGCCGGAATTGCAACATTACACCTTCGGGAATTTCATACCATCTTAGGGTATCGAGAGGTGAATCAGGAGTCCCTTCCTTCATGCCGAAGACCATTGATCAATCGTAAAAGATATCCCTATAGGCAGTGTAGATCGCTCCGATCTGGATTGGAAATATTACCAGGAAACCGATACCAAAGAGAATCATTGAAAGTATCGGAGAGATCGATGACAAGAACATAAACAGCCCATTCGCCAGAAACAGTAACAAGGCCAATAGAGTGTAGAGTGTCAGTGGCAGGATATTCTTCAGACAGCCAACGAAACTCAACTTCATGGCCCTCCAGGCGCTTTGATCATCCAGTGCAACCAGAGCAGGTGCGAAAATATAAGCCATCAAAACAACAGTAATGGCGATCACAGACAGGCCTAAACCAACCAGTATGGGTGCGGTCAGAAGCTTTGCAGCCGCTTCCTCTGCTCCTGCACCCAGGGCAATAAGGTCTTGAACTGAATCAACCAAGATAAACCCCATCCCCAAGCCGACCAGGAAGAGGGCCAACAGATAGAATAAGCCAACCAGAATGTTCTGCCCACCATTCTGACTGAAACCAGAAAACAGATAACCGATTGAAAATTGACCGCCCTCATCCTGCTCATTGCAAGCGATCATGAAGCCTGCCATTAAGACTGGCCCCAACACCGAGACTATAATAGGGCCTAAAAAAGGCACTAGGGAGAGGAGTATATTCACTATGCCGAAGATCACCAGTGTGATCATCCAGGACCATGGTGCCTCTGAAAAGAGTCTCCACCCCCCAACCATCCAGGCAAATGCGCGGCCCGATGAAACTGAGCGAGGCCCGACCATCTCGTCATCACTCTCATCCTCAAGATCGGCTTCAGGAGGGGTATATGGGTCGTCCCTTTCGTCCCCACCCGCTTCAGGGTCATTAACCCCCGTATCGCCATCTCGAACCTGGGCAGCAATATACTTGGCCGCGACAATACCGCAGCTCTGACAGATGCCTAACTGCATGTTGCCCGAGTCACACTTTGGACAGCGTTCTCTATGTATCTCTGATTGATCCAAAACCTCAGTAGTCTCATCATCACCACTACCGAAGCTTTCCAGTGTCAATTCTGAGGGATAAGAAGGCTCTTCAGGTGGGGGATCAGGATCCGGGTCTATTTCGATAACCATGCCAAGCTTTTCAAGTGCTTCCCTATACTTAAGTGCTTTTTCCCGATCAAGATCCTTCTTTAAGGTAACCGCTCTACCGCTGCCAACCAGCTTTTGTGCCTTCTCCTGCCCAAGTTTGAATTTTTCACTGAATATTGCGACAAGACGCGCCTGATCTGCTGAAGGCTCTACCTTTCCAGTATAGATAACTCTAAAAACTTCTGACATTCCTACGGTTCTCCAAAATACCCAAACAACTGTCAGCACTTACTACTGAGCAGATATTCAGGCTCATCCTATGCATTACCCAATATACCCAACTGGTCTTCGGGTTATTATTCTATTACGGCAAGAAGTGGAAGTCCTTGAATTGTTGAATTTTAACCGAATAGAGGAATTCAAATCCTATTGAACATCAGAATTCAATCTAGTGTGGTGCGTCATACTAGGGCCTGTTAACACTAATCGAATAGGCACTAACTAAAGTGCATCTTCAAGGATAGTTTCAAACAGATTGATGATATCCTTTGTCGCCTCCCCTCCATCTCCCATTAGATGAGGGACACGATAGGCTGCGTAGACCTTTCCTGGTTCACTCTGTTTGACATAAACAGCAATGGTAAAAGGACATATTGCGATATTCTCCGGCGCAGCCTGGGCCATTTTATGTGACATCAGAGCGCTGCAGAACTCCACCGATTCAGCTTTTAAAAAGAGCTGGGAAAAGCCCAGATCAGAGGCGGTTCGATTCAACATGTCACTGACATGCAGGGTTCCGCTAACCAGTAGCCCCTGATCAACGACCGCCATCTTGACATTTTCCACCACATCTTCGAAAGACTCTTCCGATGTGAAGACACTCACTGGATCCCCTCCTCCCATCTCCGAGGCTGACACCAGGCTGGAACTGAGAAGAAGTGAGCAGATAACCCAAAGAAACTTCATCATAACCTCCAAATCATTCAATTTAATAGTTAGCCAACCCCCTGAGCCCACAAATTGCACGGGGTTATATTTATCCTTACTAGTCTCATCCATCAATGGACATGGGCTGTCAACATATGAAAAGTGGGCACCTGGATATAAGAAACCGATGCAGTGAGGGGTGCAAACTGCCTGAATAGAGCATGAGACAATGATCGAACAGCTGAAACCTATTCTCCCTGCACCATAATCAGTCATTTTCAGGGCGAGCAGACCAATGATATAAGGTCAGTATACCTATCGGACCGAAAAAGCAGCAAGCAGACAACCGCTAATTAGCACACCTATGCCCCCCAATCTGACACCACCCCTCTATTCGGGTAAAGGCACTAAATACAGGGTAAACAGCCGGCTGCCTATGTTGCAGATTGTGATTTATTCACTTGAAATATATTCGGTCTATATATCATCATTCGCAGCTCAGGATTATAGTACTATTCAGCTGATTTCAGCTATCATACACATCGACTGAGCTTAGTGGTAAATTCCATAATTGGAGATCAAAGTTTGTTACAATTCGCTCGGTTCGCGGCGCTTAGACAGAGAGAGTAAGGAGATAGAATGTGACAATGCACATTGAAATCTTTATTTCTTCATCAGAGAGTCAATTGCAGCATTATGAACCAAGTGGATACCTACAACTTCAGAAATAGCTTTTTTGTTGTATGGAACAAGACGCTATCTCTATCTATTACTAATGCAAGTATAATCTGAGAGGAGAACAATGATCGGCAATGACAAGCTCATTTCCTGATGACCTTTAAAAGGATCTAAAGCTTATTCCTGAGATCGTTAGAACCGGATCACTTGAACAGATGCAATGCCACCCAGGCAGAGAAGTTGTTTAATAGATTTGGAACTAACGTCGAACAAAGGATTAATTAACTGCCTAGGCCGGAGCATAGGCAGATACTGAAATTTTAATATAGAGCCGATTTATGTTTGAACTGGAAGCCAATCACGACAATCTTGCTGCTGATGCCATTCCAGATGACATCAAACAGCAGTTTCAATCCAGGAATCCGGAGATTCGTGGATATACCGTACTGCCTTGGGAAGAGCACTGCACCGAATGTGCAATGCCGGAATGCTATCAGAGCTGCGATCTATATGAACCTCGCGATGATGGCAAATGCCGTCGATTTATTGGTGGCATATCCCCCATCAAAGGCACTTCTCGACAGATCGTCGGTATCGCATTCAAGCGCTGGGGTCAGCTGATGGCCTATGCAAATCTAAACATGATGCCATTTTCAACAGCCTCCAGGGTCGAAAAATTTGTTTCTGCCTTTGATATGTTTGTCAGTTTAATACCCGATAAACGTATCTCTATCAAAGGCAGGCCATCTATAACCACTAGAATTCAACGCCGACTTAAACAAATTCTTACTAAAAACGGATTCCTCAAGGAGGCTTCTGCGGGAGACCCTGAACAGTTCATGATGGAGGTATACAACCCGAATCCTGACAGCGTCAATCTATCACTGGTCATCAGCAACACGGATCAGACTGAATACAACATGGGTTACCAGGAGCTCGTAGAACTGAAACCTGGATTCAACAGAATCACGATTGAGTTTGAGAAAATAGCAACCCGCCTGGATCTGAATAAAAGATTTAATATCACCCTGAATCCCAATATTCTCGATAAAGCAGCTGAAGGACTCACCCTCTACTTCGGCCTGCTGACTTTCATCTGGCTGGAAGAGTCCAGACAATCAGATCAAAGTGAAAAGTCCCCCACCATCAAAGTCATCGCATGGGATCTGGACAACACAGTCTGGGATGGCATCCTGATTGAGGACGGCACAGATAAACTCAAACTCAAACCCGGCATTATAGAGATCATCAAGCAATTGGATAAACGCGGCATACTGAATACGGTAGTAAGCAAGAACAATCCAGATGATGCACTCAACTTCCTGCAGCAGATAGGACTCAAGGATTATGTGGTCTACCCCAAAATCGGTTGGGGACAGAAAGGTCAATACATCAGAGAATTGATTAAAGATTTTAACGTAGGCGCAAACACTTTCGCCTTCATCGATGACCAGCCATTCGAACGGGATGAAGTCAAATCACTCAATCCTGATGTTCGTGTCTATGATGCGCTAGAGTACGACAAACTACTCTCAATGGCTGAATTCAACCCTAGAGTCAGTAGTGAATCACACCTCAGACGACAACTCTACCAATATGAAAAGACCCGTCAAGACGAGCTATCATCTTTTGATGGTGACTACCTGACATTCCTTCAATCCTGCGAAATCACCCTCAATATTGACCAGGCTACTATTGAAAAGATCGAGAGAATTCAGGAGCTCGTGCAACGTACGAATCAACTCAATTTTTCTGGTAATCGCTACCAACGCGAACAGATCGAAGAGATTATGGCGAATGAGGAGAAGGATGCTTTTGTCATCGACTGCTATGATAAATATGGTATTTACGGCACCATTGGATTCGCCATAGTCAACAACCGGAATGCCCAGCTTATCGACTTGATGTTCAGCTGTCGTGTGCAGTCAAAACGTGTTGAACATGCCTTTATCTCATTTCTATTGTCGTACTACAAAAAGCAAGATCACTCACATCTGACTGCTCTTTATAAAGAGAGTGATCGAAACAAAAAAGCGGCTACTGTCTTTACTGACATGAACTTCTCCATCAAAGAGAAGCAGGACAACCTGACAACTTTTGCCTATGACCTCGCCAAACCCATTCCCGATGATGGCGTCATCAAGGTCATATGGAGCGGCAACTGATGTCTCTCCTCCTGAAAGCACTTCAAGAGATAAAAACACGGGTATACCAATCTTTCGTCAACGACACCCGCAAAATTAAACTCAATCAGGCTATCATCAGCGTTACTTTTGATGACGTCCCCTACAGTGCTTTAAATAATGGTCTTGCCATTCTGGATAAACACTCGATTAAAGCAACCTTTTATATTGCAACCGGACTCGCCTCTCCCGAGGATTTAATAGATTCAGAAACCGATTCAACAGAACGTTTTCTAAACCGCTCAAATGTCGAACAGCTAAACCAGTCAGGACATGATATTGCCTGCCACACTTACAGTCACTACAGACTCGATCAGGGGAGCGCTGAAGAGATGGAGCGTGATGCTGAACAGAACATCAACACACTCAGTTCCTGGATAGAAGGAAAACCGATCCAGCACTTTTCCTACCCTTTCGGACTGGTTAGCTTCAAGGCTAAAAAGCTACTATCAAAACACTACAAAACCATGCGCAGCTCGAGACCGGGTATCAATACTGGTCAGAGCGACCTCTATTTACTCAGAGCAACCAGCATCTACAATCCCAGCTTCAATAGATCCTCTATGGCTGAGATCATCAGCAAAACAGTTAGACAGGGTGGATGGCTTGTCCTTTATACACACGGAGTTGATGACAATCCCGGAGCATACGACTGCACCCCAGAGCAGCTTGATTGGGTACTTGAGCAAGCAGTGAATAGTGGCGCACGCATTCTCCCTATTGCGGATGCTTACGATATTGTCAGCAACGCCTAAAAGAGATCACTCAAGAATCGAGCAGTGGCCAGATACTGGTTTAGTCGTCCTGTAGAAACACGCCATATGGAAATATTGTTGCCCCCTACTTCCAGATGATATTTAAAAACAAACAATGCATCCCACGTAGGGTGGGGCCATGCCCCACCAAAAGGGGTTAGATATTCACGACTGGAGTAGATATTAACTGTAGAACTTGAATAAATTTTTTTAGCAACTTCAGACTATTTCCCAGCTTACTATGGTGGGGCATGGCCCCACC
>JBEVWG010000093.1:0-19142 GCA_040506705.1 Candidatus Thiodiazotropha sp. 6PLUC1 | reverse complement strand
GCTGCGCTGCGGCGTCTGCGTCACTGCGTTCCTTTCGAACGAAGGGTTCGAATCAAATCCTGCTTCGCCGCCAAACAAAAAAGGGTGCTCGAATGAGCACCCTTTTTTGTTTGGCGGAGAGGCAGTCCGCTGATTTAGAGTCCAGCACAATCCAGTAACATCCACATTTTGATTATATATCAAGTTGTTAGTATACTCCAAAGTCCAACAACATCTGTTTAAATCTAAACTAATTGGGGGACCAATTGGTGTTTTCACACCTCAGTCCCCCAATCCGGAGACAAACTGCATGGCAATCCACAAACTCAGCCCAGCTAAAGTAAAGAACGCCAAGCCTGGCAAATACGAGGACGGTGGTGGTCTGCGACTGGTCGTTTCAAAATCAGGTGCCAAGAAATGGGTGTTGAGGCTCACCATCAACGGCAAACGCCGGGAAATGGGTCTCGGGAGTAGTCCTGATGTGGGATTAGGTGAGGCCAGGGAAGATGCCAGTAAATACCGAAAGCAGGCAAAGAAAGGCATCGATCCTATAGAAGAGAGGCGCAACGAGCAGTTAGAAATTCCTACTTTCACCACCTGTGCCGCCCGTTACATACGGGCGCATCGTCGCAGCTGGAAGAACGCTAAGCATGCCAGACAGTGGGTGAACACCCTCAAAACCTATGCTCGACCAGAAATCGGTACAAAAAAAGTGGATGCCATCACCACCGAGGATATTCTGAAAATACTCCAGCCGATCTGGACCACTAAGACTGAAACCGCCAAGCGGGTACAGAGCAGGATCGAAAACATCCTGGACTATGCTGCAGCGCACAAGTACAGGGACCATCTGAATCCTGCGCGTTGGAAGGGGCATCTGGACAAATTACTGGCAAAACCCTCACGGGTAAAGAAGGTCACTCACCACCCAGCCATGCCCTACTCAGACGTTCCAGCCTTCATGATGGAACTGGCGGCAAATGGCAGCACCTCGGCCCTCGCCCTTCAGTTTCTGATCCTCACCGCCACTCGCACCAGTGAGGTACTTCAAGCCCAGTGGGATGAAATCAACCTGGATGAAGGCATCTGGAGCATCCCTGCCGAAAGGATGAAGGCGCGACGTGAGCATCGTGTACCACTCTCAGATGTAGCTTTGAACGTCCTGGCGGCACTACCCCGCATTGAAAGTAACCCCTACCTATTCCCTGGGTCTCGTCATGGACGACCCCTTTCCAATATGGCACTTTTGCAATTGATGCGTGGCATGGGTTATGGAGTGAACGGCAATCGAGGAGACTATGTACCACACGGCTTTCGTTCGAGCTTCCGGGATTGGTCTGGTGAAATCTCCAGTTTTCCACGGGATGTAGCGGAAATGGCTCTTGCTCATGCCATTAAAAACAAGGTGGAAGCTGCTTATCGACGAGGTGACCTGTTTGAGAAGCGCCGGAAGATGATGCAGGAGTGGGCAGAGTTCCTCGACAAGCTGAAAGCTGAATCTAAATAAACATATCCTTGGCGCATATATTGACAATCGTAGTTATAATCAATAACAAAGAATACCTACAATCCAGTAATCCATCCCAGAATCGACTCAATTATGAATGCACTGAAAAACTAACTAGTTGATTTTGCCGCTAAAATACGTCAAAAGTTGATCTTTTGATTTTACATGTCGCGACTAGAGCTATTGTTCATTTATACATTAATAGGCTATATGGAAATGTGGAATAAACTAGTATCGATTGTAAGCGCAGAGTGGCTTCTAAAGATAATGGATAATGGTGGAGCTGCTATTGTACTTCGCTCAATAATTATCAGTACCATTTTATTTGGAATTTCGCTGACAATCATAAACCTTGTTGATCCAACTAGAGGTTATGAATTTTCAGCATCTCAATTGGGCTTTGATATCAAGAGCAAATTTACATGGTTTGGTGTTTTGTTCGGCAGCACTTATGCAGCACTGTATTCCCGTTTTTCGTCACAATGGTCTTATTTAGCCAATTTGTATAATTCAATAAAACAAACCGAGTGTGGAGAAGGAGTGAATGAAGAGGTTTTAGCAGAATGGAAGGCTGGTTTCATAGAAGATGCAGAGTACCTGCATCTGGCCCACAAAGCTAATTTCGCATCAATTATACATGTCTGGTGTCAAAATAAAGAAGTATGCAAAAAATATATAGCGTATACACCTGGTGGCGAGGATCGATTAAATAAGCTGAAAAAGAATGTAGCAAAGCGGTATGATGAAATTTATCCTAATAAGTAAAATGTCATAAATACGCACAACTGGAGAGCGATTCTCCTGAATTATATAAGTTAGTTTTCAGAGAACAATCATGCAGCTGCCTTCAAGTTACTTATTAGACAGAGAAACCATTAAGCTCAATGCATACAGATTGATCTGTCACTTTTATGCAAATAAGGAAATTGCGAGGAATACTGACCCAGATACAAGAGATGATGCTATTGCAAAGCTTGAGGATAACTACTTTTTTCGTGAAATAAGCAGACTGCTACTGGAAGTGGCCATCTCCCTTCGTGTTATAGATGATCAAATGAAAACGCAGAAAGAACCATCTGAGATTAAAGCTACATATAATGCAGCAATGAGGGAAATAAATCGACGCTACAACTGCATGATGTTTGACAATATGAATTTAAGAGAAGTTTGTAATAAGATTATACATGCAGACGTTGTTGAGCCTCACATCCAAGAGTCTGAAGATGGTGGGCACGAGATAGATAGTTACAATTGGTTAGGCTGGTCAGAAGCAGTTGAGCAATCTGGGAATAGTAACATTCCAGGGCCAGAACCAATCAAATGGAAACACTTGACTAACAATATTCGCCTTGGAGGAAAACAGCGAGGCAAACAATGGTGGCATTTACTTGTGGTACCAACCTTTGTAGAAGCAGTTAGTGAGCTACTTGTATAAAAGCAACTTCACACTTTCGAACAAATAAGCACTTCATATTCTTCGCCTTGATTCCGAAATCAGGCAATATCGCCCAACTGAGTACCTGAACGATCAAGCGGAATACTTATCTAATCTCTCGGCATTGGTTTTGGTAGCTGAAATATTGCCACAACACCTTAGCATTAGTCCTACAACCACACTTACACCAGTCAAGAAAAATGGGGCTATTTGTCAGTTTTTTCAAGGCAAATGCTGCTTCACTATATGTATACCTGATGGTTTCTGGCTCAGCCCCATTTGGCAACCACATATAAAATTCCCTTTTTTGTTATATAGTTAACAGATTACTTGTGACCATAAAATGATGAACCAAACGAACCAGATCAAACCAAAGGTTGATACGTCGACGTATTGGCGCTATGGTTAGCTGCAAATGGATTGGGAGTTCCCGATCGGCGTGGGGGTGCGGTGGAAATCGCGCCCCTTCGGCTTTTCTAGGGGAATGTTTTCAGTCCGTAACCTTTCAGTTTCCCTGCAGCATTGCGCCGGAATTTCTTCTCTACCACCTCATAGGCCCGGTTCTTCTGGTCCGGCTTTAGCAGGTGACGGCCGATCGGGTGGCAAACCAAGTCGGCTA
This sequence comes from Candidatus Thiodiazotropha sp. 6PLUC1, assembly GCA_040506705.1. Lineage (GTDB taxonomy): Bacteria > Pseudomonadota > Gammaproteobacteria > Chromatiales > Chromatiaceae > Thiodiazotropha. Next base: position 15,602 of record JBEVWG010000093.1, on the reverse strand, counting down.
ATTGCAGGCCGGGCAGGTTCTGCTTCTTGTCCACGAATATGACATCGAATGGCAGCCGATGGCCGAAGGCGTTGGCCCCATCGCAGATGCGGCGGAACACAAGCTCCAAGTCGGCATCCTCCTTCCGGCCTCGTGACTCCACCAGCACATGGGTTAACTTCTCAGCCTCGCCCTGCTCCCGCAAATAGAAAAAAGCCCTCTCCAGACAGAACTGCATGGCGATTGAATAGGGATTGTCGGGGTCTGCATATTGGCGGTTCAAACGCCCCTTGTCGATGGCACTGGCAATCAAGGTATAGGGCAGCCTGTCCATGAGAGCCGTCAAACCGTCCAGGAAATGCGTTCTCACCTTCCTGTCGAACAGGAACTTGAAGTCGCCTTTTTCCTTGCGAATCTCATGGGCATGCAAAATCACCGCCTCGTGGCCGAACCAGCGATGCTTGAAGCCTGCCATCTCCGGTGCGACCTGCGACCGGTACTCTGCCTTCGCCACCAGACAGAAGCTGAGCACAAACAGTGGATATTCGGGATTAATGCTCTCCAGGCTGTGATCGCCGCTCTCGTCCACGTAGATGGTTAAGTTGCTAAAGTCCATAGTGTTCAAAAAAAACATCAACAGAAACTATTCATTATGCCATTCACCCCTGCTGAAACTTCTTGAAGTTCTCAGCCTGCTCAAGAATCTCCTTATACACCTCATCATTCGCCACAGGCGGATATTTGTGTTTCGCCAAGGCCAGGATCAGGTCCACCTTCAGCTCCGCCTTGATATCGTCCCGTTGACTCCAGTCTGTGTATTTAGCCTTATCGTCCACGATGACCTTAATCGCCTTGGATAGAGCGATCAGCTTTTCCTCAGGATAGACGAAATCGTACTTGATGGAGATGGCCTTGAGGATGTCGTAGAAGGCCTTTTCCTCGAAGTCGATGTCCAGGTCTTTGAATGACTCCTTCTCTTTTTTCAAGGCATCCAGGAGGTTGATAATCTCATCGGTGAAGTCTTCGACTACATTGCCGACCAGTACATCTTCTTCCTTACGCTCGTTGTAGCGCTCTACCAGGGCCTGGAACTGCTTGGAGAAATCCACCCCCTTGGCTTTGTTGGTCTTCTTGAACTCTTCAATGGCTCGGGCCAGTAGCTGCTGTAATAACTTGGCCTTGGTGTTGGGCAATTTGATCTTCTCGATCTTCGCCAGGTAGTCGTCGTTGAATATATCCACCTCGGTGGCGTCATCATCGCCTAGCTTGAAGATCTCCTCCACCCCGTCTGCTTTCAGTGCCTCGGCGATCATCTCCCGCACTTTGTTATTCATCTGTGCCGTGTCTGGGGCACTGCCTTTGGTCAACTTGAACACGATGGAGCGCACGGCCAGGTAGAAATGCACCCAGTCCCTCTCCTGCTGGGTCAGTGACTCAGAACCGGTACAGATGTCATAAGCCGCTTTCAGCCGCTTCACCAGGGCCATAAAGCGCTTCTCGACCTTGTCGGTGATCTGCGCAAACTCGGCTGCATTGTTCAGGGTGTTCAACTGAGCCAAGGGTTCACCAGTGAAATAGGGAGAGGCATCGAACTTATGGAACAGTTTGCCCAATAGGTCCAGGTGATCACGCACAACGATCAGCGATTGCTCGATCTCCTCGATATTCTGCTGATCCGCTTTGTTGTAGTGGGCCAGGGCCAGGTTCATCTGCTTCTTGATGCCGATGTAATCCACCACCAGCCCCTTGTTCTTACCGGCGAACTTGCGGTTTACCCGGGAGATGGTCTGGATCAGATTGTGCCGCTGGATGGGCTTGTCGATGTAGATGGTGTCCAGCTCCGGTATATCGAATCCGGTCAACCACATGTCCACCACGATGGCGATCTTGAAGTTGGACTTGGGATTCTTGAACTGGGTATCCAGTGTCTTGCGATACTCGGCTGTGCCCAGCATATCGTAAAATTCCTTCGGGTCGTCCTTGCCCCGGGTCATGATCATCTTCACCCGTTCCAGAGGTAGGATCTTTTTCTGCTCTTCCTCACTGAGATTAGCACCTGCCTCACTGGCCAACTTCTCATTCCATTCCGGCCGCAAGGCGATGATCTCTTGCCAGAAATCGTAAGCGATCTCCCGCTTACTGCACACGAACATGGCCTTGCCTTTCACCGTGGCCCCTTCCCTCACCCGGGTTTCATAGTGCGCCACAAAATCTGCCGCCAGGGCCTTAAGACGGTCCGGGTCACCGAGGATGGTGGTCATATTTGCACTGGCTTTTTTGCTCTCCTCGATCTGGTAATCACTGGCCCCGTCCTCTGCGCATTGGGCGTAGTAGGCCTCGATCTCCTCCAGCTTGGCATTGTCCAGCATCACCTTGGCGGCGCGGCCCTCATAGACGATACGCACGGTGATGTCGTCCTTCACCGACTCGGTCATGGTGTAGCTATCCACCACCTCACCGAACACATCCAGCGTGGCGTCGATAGGTGTACCGGTAAAGCCTACATAGGTGGCATTGGGCAGTGAATCATGCAGATACTTAGCGAAGCCGTAGGTGCGTTTCACACCCTTTTCGGTCACCCGCACCTTCTGGTCCAGATTGATCTGGCTGCGGTGCGCCTCATCGGAGATGCAGATCACATTGCTGCGCTCGGTCAGCAACTCCGTGTCTTCAGTGAACTTGTGGATGGTGGTCAGGAACACGCCACCACTACTTCGCCCCTTGAGCAACTGACGAAGTTCGTCTCGGCTCTCCACACTGATCACGATCTGGTCGCCAATATAACCCTTGGCATTGGTGAACTGGCGCGAGAGCTGATCATCCAGGTCGGTGCGGTCGGTAATCAACACAATGGTCGGGCTGGAGAAGTCCAGGCTCCTCATCAGCAACCGTGTCAGGAACAGCATTGTGAAACTCTTGCCACAGCCGGTCGCGCCGAAATAGGTGCCGCCCTTGCCATCCCCTTCCGGCTTACGGTGCTCCAGGATATGCCGGTAGAGCTTGGTGGCCGCATAGAACTGGGGGTAGCGGCAGACGATCTTCTCCTCCTTGCGCGATACGTCGGGGAATAAAACAAAATGGCGGATCACCTGCCGCAGTCTGTCCGGGTGAAACAATCCCTGGATCATGGTATGCAGGGCATTGATGCCGTCCTGAGCTATCTCTTCCTGGCCCGTCACCTTGCGCCAGGCATAGAAGAACTCATAAGGCGCGAACAACGACCCCAGCTTAGAGTTCACCCCATCCGACACCACACACAGGGCGTTGTATTTCATCAACTCAGGAATATCACGGGCATAACGGATGGTGAGCTGTTCATAGGCCTGGTGCAGCGTCGCCTCCTCCCGGATTGCGGATTTGAACTCGAACACCACCAGTGGCAAACCGTTGATGTAGAGAATGGCATCTGGGATGCGTCTCTCTGTGCCTTCGATCTCCAGCTGGTTTACCAACCGGTAGCGGTTGCCCCCAAAGGCATAGGGGGCAGACTGTTCGGCCACCATGGCCTCGGCGTCGACTTCCTCTGGCAACTGTAGAAGTGGCAGGCCGCTGTAGTCGATCAACTGGATGTACAGATCCTTCTTGCTGCGGTCCTCTCGTTTGAGCAAATAGCCATTGGCCACAAGCTTGTGAATGGCCTTGTTAGATTCGTAGAGATCGGTTGAAGGATAGGCATCCAGTTTGCGGAGGATGGATTGGATCTCTCCCTCGGTGATGCCATCTGTGGCATAGCGGTTGGAAAGATAGGTGCGTAGATCCTCGCGCAGCAGTACTTCGGTAGGTTTGCGGTCCAGCGTGTCACCACTGTGGTATGGGAACCCCTGTTCTTCCAGCAGGGCAATGATGGCTTGTTCGAGCTTGTCTTCCCTGAATTTCATTCAATCTCCCATCTAACTTCGATTTGCGATGAAATAAGAAATCCCATATTTATCATGCAGTTAAGTAAACTTAACATTCAACCCACCAATTGAGATGAAATAAGCATTATGCCCATGCCGGTATGTAATGGGCATATCGCTTTGAATCTGGTGCATCAGGGTCATTTTTCACCAATCCCTGTTCAACTGCTAATGCAATAATCTGAGAGATTGTATTGGAGACCAAAGTGAACTTGTAAGCATCTCTTACAAGTTGCCCCTTGTGGCCTAGATGTCCGGAAATTCCGGACATCTGAATCAGTATTCAATGCACCCCTTTGGTGTTCGGTTTCAGTCATGTACATGTCCCTGTATTTTCAATAGCGCATGCATCGCCTGTATCGGCCAGATGCACTCCTTTAATCCCTTGACCGTACAGGGCCTGTCAGCCAGCCAGGCACCGATTCGGTAGCCTGCTATATCAGCAACGGACAGGCCGTCATAGTCGATGTGAAAGCCGACATCCTGACCCATCTGGTTAAGGCTGCCCTGCACAGAGCGGTTGCAGTCGTTGTCGCAGATCAGCGGTCCCAGCGCCGCATGGGCGCGTTGCATCAGGTCATTGTCCGCTCCCGTTTTGAGCAAGGTGTTCATAAAACCATCGGCAAACCAGTAATCCAGTTCAGTGAAATCCGCCTTTTTCAGTGCCGGGAGGAATACCGGAAAGCGTGTGGTGTCGTGGACGAACAAAACGCATTGCCGACGCTGCAGCTGTAGCAGGTTGGCATGCCAGCCGCTGAGTGGTGTTTCGGGGGCATCATTGACGGCGTAGGGGATCGACTTTTTGTTTTTCAGCCGACCATCCTCGCGCAATGGCAGTTTAGCCAGCAACTTTTTGGTGCAGTGCAGGCGGATCATAGCGCTTCGGCGACTTGTTTTTCGGCCTCGGGGATGCGTAGTTGGCCGGAGAGGAGTTTGGGGAGGAGTGTGTCGCGGGACTTCTCTAACACGCTATTTTCTTTAGTTGTCATTACTTGTCGCTTTGCTAGGGAAACTAGTTGTTTTTCTATATGCTCTTGGCAATTCATTGGTGGTACAAGAGTAGATAGTGCTTGTAGGTTCGCTCTGCTTAATTCCGTTTGTCCTGTACTTCCTTCTCCCATCGCTTCTACTGTTGCCTCCATGCATAGCACTGCCTGGCCAAAAACATACGGTTGGAAAAATTCAGCATCAGGTCGTATGATTGTCACGTGAGAATCAACTACAGTTCTCTCACTTAATTCCTTTACTTGGGCCATTCTCCCCAGAGTACCAACACCAGTTGAATTTACTAGAACGTCGCCAATTGCGATTTCGCGCCCAGTTATTTTTCGCTTATTTGGATCATTACGACGCACCAGTGAAAAATTAACTGAATGATCTCTGATACATTTCTGATTGATAACGCGAACACCACCTTCCTCGACATACTTCGGGGAGATACCTCTCCTTAATTCTGTTGTAACCGCTTCTAAAGTTCTTGTTACCCACCCCTCCGGCACCCACCCCATATCCTCGTTGAAAACAAAGCGGTTGGGAAATTGGTTTTGAACCCCTTCGGGAAGGGTTGCGCTTAAGCTACCGTTTGCGATTGGAAGGGGCTTTCGTTGGTTACCCAGGGCCTTTCGGGCTTCGGCACGGGTTTGCAGGGGTTCGGGAATGGGGTTTCCGGCGGCCAGGGCGTTGTCGATGACCGGGTCGAAATCCACAAACCAGCTCTTGAACAGCGCCTGGGCCATTGCCTCCAGGGTGGCGTTCATCTGGCGGTTGAGTTCAATTTTGTCGTCGAGGGTGCCGAGGATGTGGGCGATGGCTTTTTGTTCAGATAGTTGAGGCATACAAACATGAAATGCCTTTACCTCGGGGAAATAGATTGTTTGGTGTGTCGTACCACTAGCGAAGCGTAGAAAGCTCCGGTTCTCACCAAGAAGAATGTATTTCAAAAATTGATAATCTAGTTTTTCGGGGTCGCATACCCAATTCACGAAATCTTGGCTTGTTGCCATTGGCTTGCCCATCACCACGACATAGCCAACAGACGCTGTTCTGGATAGGCAAACTGTTTCAGCAGGAAGTATTCGGGCTGAAGAGTTCGCTATTCCCAAATCGTTTGTATATTGAATCGTTTGGTATAGCATTCCTCCATGGTTGCCGGTGGCGTCCTTGATACCGACCCAAGGAACATCCCCATCCCAATATTCAGGATGCCTTCTACTAGGTGTATGGCCTGTTTCAAGCCTAGAAACATCGGTTAGTTTAATCCAAGACCAACCTTCAGGTGCTGGTAAATTCGGATTGCCAACCGCGAGCGCAAAATCTCCAGGAATAACACCAGAAGTTTCGGCTCGGCCACCTGTCTTAGTGTCACTTCTAGGCATAGCTATACCCTTCCGAAAAAAAAGCGTTCATTCGGGCAATGGTGCGGTTCGTGCCTCACCACACCCTACGTTAGTTTTATTCGCCATAACCGAGCCCCGCCAGATTCTCCTTGATCACCTTGTCCAGCTTTTCCGATTCACCCATCTGCCGATAGAGCGTGCGGGTGAGTTCGGTCATCTTTTCTTCAAAGGGGATGCCGTCGTCTTCCAGTGCTGCCGCACCGACGTAGCGGCCGGGGGGCAGCACATAGTCGTTGGCCTGGATGTCGGCCAGGCTGGCAGATTTGCAATAGCCTGGCTGGTCCTGGTATTCGCCGTCCTTGGCTTCGCCGCGCCATGCGTGATAGGTATGGGCAATCTCTGCGATGTCGTCGGCGGTGAGTTCCTTGCGGGTGCGGTCGATCATGGAGCCTATGTTGCGGGCGTCGATGAAGAGGGTTTCGCCCTGGCGGTCGCGAAAGTGGCGGCGGCCATCACGGAACTGTTGCGCCTTTTTGTTCTTGGTGAGGAACCAGAGGCAGACGGGGATCTGGGTGGTGTAGAAGAGCTGACCGGGCAGCGCGATCATACAGTCGACCCGGTCGTTTTCGATGAGCTTTTTACGGATCTCCCCTTCGCCCTTGGTGTTGGTGCTCATGGAGCCGTTGGCGAGGACGAAACCTGCGACACCGTTTGCCGAGAGCTTACTGACCATGTGCAGGATCCAGGCATAGTTGGCGTTGCCCACGGGTGGGGTTACGTAGCCAGCCCAGCGTGGATCATCGGTGAGTTCGTCGTCGGCCCGCCACTGCTTCAGGTTGAAGGGCGGATTGGCCATGATGAAGTCGGCCTTGAGGTCCGGGTGCTGATCCTTGAAGAAGGTATCGGCAGGCACGTCTCCCAGATTACCGGCGATGCCGCGAATGGCGAGGTTCATCTTCGCCAGTTTGTAGGTGGTACTGATGGCTTCCTGGCCGTAGATGGAGATGTCTTTTTGGTTGCCGTGGTGACTTTCAACGAATTTGACCGACTGCACGAACATGCCGCCAGAGCCGCAGCAGGGGTCGTAGATCTTGCCCTGGTAGGGTTCGATCATCTCGGCGATGAGGTTGACCACGCACTTGGGGGTGAAGAATTCACCACCACGCTGCCCCTGGGAGGCGGCGAAGTTGCCGAGGAAGTACTCGTAGACCCGACCCACCACGTCTTCTTCCCTATCCGCCACGGTGTCGATGTCGCTGATGGAGTCGATCAGCGAGGCCAGGTTACGCACCTCCAGGTTCTGTCGGGAGAAGAAGTTGTCCGGCAGCGCACCACGCAGGCTTTTGTTGCTCTTCTCGATGGTATGCAGGGCGGTGTCGATTCGCAGGGCGATGTCATCCTGCTTGGCGAATTGCTGGATGGTGGACCATCGCGCCTCTTCCGGCAGGTAGAAGACGTTGTCTTTGGCGTAGAACTCGACCATCTCCAGGTAGTCGTCCATGCCTTCGTCGCTGAGTTTCTGCCGGTGCACCTCGAACTTGTCACTGACGAACTTGAGGAAGATCAGACTCAGCACAATGTGCATGTAGTCCGACGAGGTGACAGTGCCACGTAGCTTATCGGCGGTGTCCCAGAGGTTCTGTTCGAAGGTTTTTTGGTTCTTTTTGGTCTTTGGCGATGCTGCTTTTTTTGCCATGCAGGGTCCTTAGTTGCTGTCTTAACGACGTTTCTGTTTTGGTTCTTTCAATGGGACTTCAGCCCGGGCGCAATAGTCACGAATCATGACTTCGATCATATTAGCCAAACTGCGGTGTTCCTGCTCGGCAACAGCCCTCAGCCCCTCTTTCACAGCGGGGTGAACACGAACGGTCAGGGTTGTTGATTTAGTTTCGGCCATTTGTTGCTTCATGTGGGTGGTGGCTTTCAGATGTACTGCGGATATACTACATAGGACCTCTTTAAATGAAAATAGCCTAGCCTGAACTACGATATGAAAAAGCTCTATAAACTCAAAACTTGGTTTTCACTCTCTGATGCCGCTGAACGGCTATCTGCCAGTCTCGAAGAGAAAGTCAGTGTCAAGGATGTTTTGCAACTCGCCATTGAGGGGGAACTGCCTATTTCATGTGATGTGCGCGATTTACCTGCTCGGCGATACCCTCCCCACTCTAAAAGTAAACATTCGGAACTTCCAGAGGAAGACAAAGCCAATGAAAACTATGAGATAGATAGCACCAAACCTACATTAAACACCTCAGATCCAGTCACAAGCACAGAAAGTAACGTTGGATACCAACCCGAAGAATTCTTACGGGGAACTTACAAGATCGAACTAGAGAAATGCAGTGCAATAAGAGACTGGTTATATGGAGTACTTTCCGAATCAGACCAAGAAATACAATTTAGGGATGGTTTCTTTCTTACAGATGAAAAGGGAGACACATGGCAAGTATTGGAATATATGACGAATTTAGTCGTTACAAAGCCTAATGGTAAAAAAGTTACGCAAAGTCCTCAGTATCAATCACGCTTAACATTCCCAAGTAACACTGATCTTGTAGTACAGCGCAAACATATTGAAATATTTGAAGAATCCCTCAGAAAACCGAGTGAAGGCAAGGCTATTCATCTACGTACAGAGACAAGCTACCTCAATATCATTGCCGCATTATATGAGGTCATTAAGAATGGTATTCCCAATACGGATATGCCAGATGGTCGCCTTGGCCCTATTTCTGGGCTTAAAAGTAAGGCAATGCTAGTCAATACTATTGCTCATCGTTATGAGAGCGTAGATGGGCTATCCGTGAGAAATCTAAACCAAAAACTTCTTGATGCAAAGAAAAGCCTTGAGAACTCATACTAAGTAATGCAATTGCTATGTTTTGCGTTGCAATTGCAATGCACATATCAGTGTATGCCATAACAATTCGTAACCATGCTTACAACGCCCTAGGAGGCGCAAACATGGCTACTAAGATCCTCAGACTTCCTAAAGTACTTATAATACGTGGACGCTCCCGCAGCGCCCACTATTCAGATATACAAGAAGGGCTGTTTACACGCCCTGTTTCGATCGGAAAACGTGCTGTTGGTTGGCCCGAAGATGAAGTTCATAGGCTCAACGCTGCGCGTATTGCCGGTTGTAGTGTGAAAGAAATTCGAATATTGGTCCTTACACTCGAAGATACCCGTAAGACTGGCATTGTTGGTTTAGGTAGTGATAATCATCAACAGGAAGTGCAACTCCGGCTGCCACAGGGTGACTCTCATGAATCCTGAGAACACCCTTATTGTTACTGGCTGTGCTGCTCGTAGAAAAGTGGCTGTTGATAACCCCGAACTGTTGATTCTGGTTCCTGTAGATACCCTCCGGTTTTTGAGCGACTTCAGCAATCTGGCCATGGCGGCAGTGTGGAGGTGGGTATGAGCATCAATATACTGACGTCTTCCGTATCCCCTCCTGACGATTGGCCGGTACTGGTACCCCTGGATACCCCCAATCTTCCCAGACTTGATTTAAAACATCTCCCTGCATGGGCTGGTGACTATGCCCGTGCCATCGCTGCCGATACCGAGACACCGCCTGAACTGGCAGCAGGAATGGTGCTGGTGACCTGTGCAACCGCTGCCGCCCGACGACTGCGGGTAAGTGTAAAGCTGGGCTACATCGAGCCCTGCAACTTGTGGGCGGTAGTAGCTCTGCCGCCAGGGAATCGCAAAAGTGCTGTCCAATCTGCCGCCACAGCGCCGCTGGTTGCTTGGGAGAGAGAGAAAGCTGTCAGCATGGAACTCGATATCAAACACGCCATGAGTGAACGGAAAACGCTTGAAGCCCGTGCAAAGGATATCCGTAACAAAGCCGCCAAGGAAAAAGACACCAACATGTCTATGGAACTGGCGCGTGAAGCAGCCAATATCGAGGCCGACCTGCCTGAGATACCCATCCAGCCACAGATATGGACTTCTGATGCCACACCGGAGCGACTGGGTGCACTGTTGGCGGTACACGGTGAACGTATGGCTTGGTTGTCGTCTGAGGGTGGTGTCTTTGATCTGCTGCAAGGCCGTTACTCTAAGGGCATCCCCAATCTGGACCTGATACTGAAAGCCCATAGTGGTGACGCAGAGCGGGTGGATCGGGGTAGCCGACCACCCGTATTTTTGAGATACCCCCTGCTTAGTATTGGGCTGAGCCCTCAGCCGGCTGTCTTACGGGGACTGGCCAATATTCCGGGATTTAGAGGGCGAGGTCTGCTAGGGCGGTTCCTCTACCTGCTGCCACCGTCACCCCTGGGCTTTCGTGCTCTTAAATCCACACCGGTACCTGTGGAAACACGTGATGCCTATACTGCTGGTATACGTGCCATGCTGGATTGGGCACCTCATACAGATGAATATGGAAATGATCACCCTCACCTGCTGCGTCTGAGTAAAGAAGCCTACGAGGAGTGGCATGCCTTTGCCCAGGTCATTGAAGAACAGATGCGGCCGGGACGGGAACTGGAGCACTTCACCGACTGGGCCGGAAAAGCGCCAGGGGCCGCGGTCCGATTGGCTGGAATACTGCACGGCATCAAGCATGCGCAAGGAACTCCCTGGGAGGCTACCATCACCTCAGAGACTATGACTGATGCTCTCGAGATCATGGCAGTCGTCACCCATCATAGTGTGGCGGCATTTGACATGATAGGCGCCGATCCCAGTATTGCAGCCGCCAGGCAGGTCTGGGAATGGATCAGGCGGAACCAGCGCAGCCATTTCTCTGTCCGTGAGGCTTTCCAGGAGCTGCGTGGTACATTTCCTCATGTTGATAAGGCACTGGAGGTGCTGGAGGAGCGTGGCTATCTGGTTGTGATCAAATCGACAAGAGGAGGCAGAGGTCGCCCGCCCTCACCCACTGTGCATGTAAGACCGGAAATTGTCAGGAGCTGGTCATGAGTTGGCGTGACACTCTCGGGGTGATCCGATTCAAAGATTCACCTGCTGCGCAAAAACCTCACAATACGCAAAAACCCGTTGAAATGTCTAATTGTGAGAATATTGGGAATTGTGCGCATAGGGATTCAGAGGATGAATCCTATCTTCTGGAAAAGTTGGCCGAAGCTTGTCGAGATCTTAAGATCACACCAAGTGAGGTAAAGAAATCACTAACTCCAGAGGATATTGAGAACTGGCGTAATGGCGAAATTGGTGATGATACGCTCGTTGCGATGGCTGAGTCCCTTGCGCAGCGAAAGGAAATGAACCAAGGAAAACGCCCTACTCACTACACAAAACAAGCCACATGTCTGCACTGTGGGCCAATCTGGCTGTGGTTCTCTGGTGAGGTACAGGGATGCCCCTGGTGCTGGAATCGAGTGGCTGAGAGGTCAATACCACGCCCGTGCTCTGTTCAGTGTGGAGACTGCAGAGCTTTTGAACGAAGTAACCATCCCCATCTCGGATACTGTGCCAAAGGCGAGTCAGCAGCTATCGCGGGTTTATGGGATACTGATCAGCGATACTGCGAAAAATATCTACCAGTTCCAATGCGCACTAAAGGTGCCCAGTAACATCCTGTAAGAGCCAGAGTACGATAAAAATTTACCAAATGATTTCGTTTATAAATAGATGAGGAAAGTATGGGTGGCTTAGGCAGTGGCAGGTGGTTCAGACCACGGGAAAGGGTGACCACTGAGGATTTGCCCCGAATCGATATCCGTGAGATGAAGAGGCAAGGTGTCCTGTTTCCAAATTACCCTGGTGCTTTCTGCTGGTCGGCACATGACCCGATTGGGGGTCCAATGAGTTATGAAATCCACCGTGGCTGGCTGAAAGTTGATTATTTTACCGACTGCGACAGTCATGCTATTAAACTCTCTGAAAATATCGAGTTCGACAGTACTCCTTGTCACTTTGGTGGTGAGCGGTATTGGCTATTGTGCCCTTGCTGTAAGACACGGATCACAACACTGTACAGACTCAGAAACCTGTATCGATGCAGGCAATGTCATAAACTGTCATTTCGATGCCAGAGCGAAACAGAATTAGACCGACTACTCAGGAAATCATATAAGCTCAGGCAACGGCTGGGCGTTTCGGGCGGCTTGTATGAGCCTATCAAGCAAAAACCAAAGGGAATGCATCAATCAACATTCAAACGCCTATCCAGAGACGCGAGAGTACTCTGCCTGGCGGCAGATAATGTCATTGATGAAAAAACCCAGTTCTTTGAGGAAATGGGGTGGTCGGATTGATAGACCTTTATCACAGCGCTTTACAGCTATTGCCATACCAATACCAATTAGCCGACACTCCTCACTCACATTTACAACCTGAGTCCTGGTGTACTGCCCACCACTACAGGCATTGGACACCCCCATTAAATCTCACATCGTAACGAATCATAATTTCACTGTATGGCGTAGGCCAACTATATCTTACAATTAACTTTAGTTGTTGATTTATTGAGAAATGTAAATCTTAAATGTAGGTACCCCCGACTCAGACAGATCCCTTTGTGAAGAGCAAAAGTATGCTGTAGATTAACTATTGTAATCATAACGAACTTCTGGAGTTATCAATGTCACTTTCGATGGATTTATGGCAGATCGACCATGAGCAACTCCTACCCATGGACCGAGCCACACTCGATTTGGAAAAGCGCCTCGAAAACTGGATCGAGAATGATATCTCATTGATTGGAATTGATGCTTTGATCATCGGCCGCCAGGTACATACGAATTATGGTGGGTTTGTCGACCTTTTGGCGATTAATAGCGACGGCGAACTCATTATCATGGAGTTGAAAAGGAGTAAAACTCCACGTGACATTGTTGCGCAGTGCCTTGATTATGGCACCTGGGTCTATGACCTAAGTTTCAAAGATATTCTAAGTATCTATGATGCCTACAAGAATGCTAGCTTTGAAAAGGATTTTGCAGAATATTTCGACACCCCTGTACCGGAAAAGATCAACAGCTCCTACCAAATCATGATTGTGGCTGAATCTCTCGATGACTCGACCGAACGCATCGTTAAGCACCTCAACGAAGTTCACAAGGTCAATATTAACGCTGTGTTTTTCAACATTTTCAAAAAAGATGGCAATGAGTATATAGGTCGATCCTGGCTTAAGGACCCTGTTGATGTTGAAGAGCGCTCAGCTTCAGGAAAAAAATCTAAGTGGACCGGCTATTATTTCGTCAATACTGGCATAGCAGACGATAGCTTCCGAGATTGGGAGCTGAATGAAAAATATCAATTCATAAGTGCTGGTGGTGGACCTCGCTGGATGAATGCCATAAAGAAGCTCAAGAAAGGGGACAAGATTTTTGCACTGATCAAGGGTAAGGGATATGTTGGCTATGGCATCGTTGAAGATGAAGCTGTACTCGTAAAGAACTACAAAATTGATAACAAAAACATCACTGACCACCTACCCGAAGAACATCCCTGGCGGCAGGAAAAAGATCCTCAATATGATGAATGGCTGGTCCGTGTAAAGTGGCTAAAAACCTATCCAGAAGAGCATGGCCAGTGGTTTAAAGGTGCTTTTGCCAACCAAAACATCGTTTGTAAATTACGAGATCAAAATACTTTTAAATATCTTGCTGAGAAGTTCTGTGTGGATACCTCAGAGTAGATCAATGCACCCCTAACTTGAAATAACTCTATTGTGGTTGGCTTGGACTGATCTTAATATTCAAGTTCGGAAAACCCTTCACTAGTGAGTCGACAGCTTCTAATGTCCCCCTGCCCCACTGATTGCTCAAGACATAGGTTTTGCCATCTGCATGAAATACCTCGTCGTCGCCACAGAAATACCTTTTTGCCCGAGGAATAGTGCCACCAGGATCGTTCTGCATAATGATCTCATGAACCTCGTCGCCGCTCAGAGTACCTTCAATAACCTCGAATAATCTGTTCTTGCGCCAGGGAATAGCCTCCATGATCTCTTCAGGGGTTCCACCATTTTCCAAAATACCCGAAACCAGTCTGAACATTAGCCAACGTTTACTCAGAGCTGCATACTCGTGATCCACAATTTGGAGATCGTACTTGGTAATATCTCGGGTGCTGTTTCTCGATTCCCGCTCTCTTTGCTTCTTTTCACGGATGCGGACCTGATAGTCGGCAACTTCCGGAATCGGGATAACCGTCTGGACGTCGAGAAAAATCTGACCTTCGCTGGTATAGGGGTGCATGCGCACACACCTGATATCTAACCCGTAATCATTCAGCCACATGACAGAGGTCGTCAGTTCCTTCGAAAACTCGGCCGATGCAAGTACGATCTTTACTTCCTGTCCGAATTGCTCCTCATCTGGATCGTTCCAATCAAGAAATTCCAGCAGAGTTTCTGTAGCATCCTTCTCAATATTGTTATCTTTGAGATACTGAGCATAGATTGTGACCAGCCTGTCGAAGGTCAGGGTCGAGATCATTGCAGCGTAACGGATGGCTTGTAGTTCCATATGACCGCCGTCCTCAGTTCGCTTGAGCTCAATCACCACCAGGTTGCCACCTTTGTCGATTCCTAAGAGATCAATGCGTCGCCGACTCTCATCCCATGCTCCAAATTCCTCCGCTACGATGAGCGTATCCGGTGAGATTACATCGATCTGTGACTTGAGTAGGAACTGGAGATCAAATCTCTCACGTAGACCCTGTTCCGCGAAAGTCGTACGTTGGATTGGAACAATCTTTTTATCATCAATACGGTATATCGGCATGAAAGAGTCCTGGTTTTTTTAACTGTCTAAATTAAAGAACTACCATGAGCAATGACATTCTTAAGAGTCCCTAGCAATTAATTGTACTAAAGAAAGGCCGATGTGCTGCTTATTCTGCGTATTAACTGTATTAAGCAAGGGATTTGCCTGAGCATTATGATGATTTTGATTTGGACTCAATATTTAATCGGGCATGCATAAGGCTATTAGAGGTAACGGATTGATCTCACCTTAAAAACGTCAGAGCTATACTCCAATAACTCGTGGTTACGCGAGGGGGTTGGTGCCAGCTGATGGGCAGGGATTGATTCGCTTCGCTCACCCCTTCGGGGCGCCTCCGCTGCGCTTCGGCGTCTGCGTCACTGCGTTCCTTTCGAACGAAGGGTTCGAATCATGTCCTGCTTCGCCACCAAACAAAAAAGGGTGCTCGTGGTTACGCGAGGGGGTTGGTGCCAGCTGATGGGCAGGGATTGATTCACCTGCTGCGCAGGCTCACCCCTTCGGGGCGCCTTCGCTGCGCTGCGGCGTCTGCGTCACTGCGTTCCTTTCGAACGAAGGGTTCGAATCAAATCCTGCTTCGCCGCCAAACAAAAAAGGGTGCTCGTGGTTACGCGAGGGGGTTGGTGCCAGCTGATGGGCAGGGATTGATTCACCTGCTGCGCAGGCTCACC
>JBEVWG010000088.1:0-20595 GCA_040506705.1 Candidatus Thiodiazotropha sp. 6PLUC1 | reverse complement strand
TCCGCTGAAATTCTTTAGGGCAGGGCCACGCCGTCACCAAAAAACTATGTAGAGTCGTAGGGTGCGGCCCTGCCGCACCATAAACTGTCTCAACAGAACTCCACCTCTGAATAGGTGCCAAAATAGCCCATTCGGCAGCTCTTCAAACAGCGCTGTCTACGCCAGCTGGTGATGATACGTTGCTCTGCTATTCGGTGAGTGTCATCCAGTAGAATGATGCAGTCGTTCGAAAGTTGCCTCTCCATAATCGGTAGCAGTCCATAACGACCGCCAGGAATACTGCCCGGTGGACCATCACAGATAACGAGTTCGAATGTCAGGTTTTTATCATTTGAGGGGATCTGATACCAACGATAATCGCCATAGTCGGCTAATGGCGCGTAGATCAACTCGACATGGTTTAAGCGCAGTTTTTGGAGAATGCATTTCAGGTGTTTGAACCACTCCCGATTATGTTCAAATACTACGAATTGACGCTGCTCTCTCTGAGTCAAAGCGGCAATCAGCAGGGTGGTGGCACCAGAGCCGCACTCCAGAATGGGACCACGGGTCTTTAATGCACGTTCTCCGACATGACGCAGATAGGAGATACCCGCTGCATATCCGATATTTCCCCAGGCTATTGCCAGAAGCAGGATATCGATTCGACTGACTACACCATCCCGAGTTGTCCTTTTTAAACGGGCACTAGCCAGAGAGAGCAACCAGAGCTTGAATGAGAGGAGATGCTTTTTTAGATCGATCATCTGTAACAACTGCTTAAACTACTATTGAACAACGTGCACCGATTCTATAAATAATCAGAAATTCTTAAAAAATAAAATAGTTCGTTTGTAAAATGATTTTAACCCAAGGCTGTTACATTGGTGTTAACAGGCACTTCAAATAAACAGAGGTGCCCTTAATAGTTATCTTCGGGGTTAAAATGATCGATTGGGAATGTCTCGATAGAGATGAGCAGATCAAGCTTCGGGAAGAGTTTGGTTATTATCTTGATAGATTACCTCCGACCTGCTCACTTGATATGAAAATAGCCCGCTTCAAGGATTGGTTGAGTGAGCGGGGTATTCAGATTGATATGGAGTGACTCTATTTCAGTTATAACTCACTCTCTCACTGAAGTGGCAGCTCGATAGCAATACAAACGCCATCGCCCAGGTTCTCGGCCCAGGCACGGCCTTGGTGAAATTCAGAGATCAGACGTACCAGGTAGAGGCCAAGTCCCAGGTGCGGATCTTGTCGATGGGAACTGGGTCGTTGGCTGCTCATTGAGTTGAACATATTTTGCTGAATCGCTTCATCGAGTAGTGGCCCCTGGTTGATCACTTTAAGGGTTACCAGACCTCCACTCCGAATATCCAACTCGATGCAGATTGGTGTATCTGGCCGATGATAATCGACTGCATTGCTGATCATCTTATCCAGAGCCTGGCTGATCAGATCGGGGGAGATGTGGGTGATGATAGGTCGGTCGGGTAGTTTGGCTTCAAACAGGGCTTTCTGGTAGCTGTCTGCATATCCCTGACAAAGTGCGCTCAACAGGGCTGTGAGATCGGTTTTTACCAATTCTGTGTCATTCAGTGCCTGCTCCAACCTTGTGGCTTCTCGCAAGCGAGTCAGTATTTGATTAAGCCTGCGTGTGCCCTCTTGAGCACGCATGGCATAGGTCAAAGCGGTAGAGTGATTTGATCCGCTGTGAGGATCAGACTCGATCTCGGCTTGAAGATTCTCGAGGGAGGATTGGATCACAGTCAAGGGTGTTCGAAACTCATGGGCAAGTCGAGATGCCATGGATTCAAGGTAGTGGCTATAATCTTTTGTTCGTTTCAAAACGGCGCTCAGGCTGACATCGAGTTGACCCAGTTCATCTCGCTCGTCTGTTGCAGTTAACGCCATGAGGATGCGCCCATCCCTACTTACCGACTGCTGATATTTACGGCTGAGACGGGTTATGCGGCTGGTTAAGGATGAGGCCAACAGTAGCAGGCTGCCGCCGGTGATAATGAACAGCCCCAGGCTGATCAGCAGCAGATCTTCAATAGCACTCTGCTGCAGGAGCAGTATCTCCTGGGTACTTTGTTCGACGATCAAAACACCCTGAATCGATCCATCGACCCTTATCGGATATGCACTCGAAAGCATTATCAGCTCTGTACCAGGGGCGTTGTATCGATAGACAGCCCCCTCTCCAGAGAGTGCCTTACGAATTTCGGGGCCATCCAGGCGACCAAGTTTCTCCCGTTTTTCGAAATGCTCCTCAGGAGACTCCATTAACAGTAGTGAGGCCAGGCGTTGTGGCAGGCTATCTCCATCGTTTGATAGTGCAGCGATGGTGCCATGGCGTCCAACTACCTGACGTTCTCTGTTGAGCAAAGTGTAACGATGGCGTTGGCTCTCCATACCCTCTAACCATTGTTCGGCCTTTGCGGTTGGTAGGGTGAGATAGGCTAGGCTATGGTCGTTGAGCCAGCCGGATGTGGAGGCAATACCAACGGGTTGCTGCTCAAATTGGTCGATATCAACGGCGACCAGTGAGAGTCGTCCTTTGATCAAAGTGCGGGGTATAGAGAGCTCTACTCTGTAACCTGAGCCGGTCTCCTGCCACTCACCAAAAATGCGCGACTGGGTGGTGTTGCCTCCAACCTCTTGTACATTGACCCAGCCCGGAGATGGCGTGCCTAACAGGAAACGTCGGGTTTTACCTTCAGATCCCGGAATGGCAAGTATCAGGTGGTCCCCTGCCTTGATTTGACGTTCGTTGCGTGGATAGACCAGCTGCTCATCATAGACCTCAATCAGCAGATAGAGACTCTGATCATAAAAACCGGCCAGCCAATCGAAAGCGACAGCCTGATTTACCGCACTGCGGGCACTGAATCGTTCTGATTGTGATTTGAATTCGAGCCAATCTTCGTCATAGCCATCGATAACCGGTGGTTCGGGCAGCGGGAAGGCATAGAGTGATTTGGATGAGCCTGGGGAATCAGCTGGGTTCAGTAACAGCCATTCGTCAGCCTCTGAAGCAAGCATATTGGCAAGGATCTCGGCACGATTCATGAGCAAGCGCTCCTGGGCTTGCCTGAGGGTACTCTCCATGCCCTGGAGATAGTGATAACCAGCCCAGGGGATGAGCCATAGGGTGAATGACGCCAGCAGCAGCTTAAAACGCAGTGACCGAAAGAAGCTGGGGGAGTTTTGCATGCCAGCCCGTATCAGGATTTCCAGCGATATCCAGCGCCGTAAACCGTGTCGATTTGAGTGAAATCGGGATCGATCTCCTGAAATTTTCGCCGAATACGCTTTATATGGGTGGAGATGCTGCTGCTATCCACATAGATCTGCGCCTCCTGCATAAGTTGATCCCGACTGCGAACATGACCTGGGTGGCGTACCAGGGCGTGAAGCATCCAGAACTCGGTTACGGTCAGGCTGAGAGGAGTACCCTGCCAGTTCGCCAGTAATCTGTCGATATCCAACTGCAGTTCGTCTCGTTGTAGAGGCTGCTGTTGACTAACCGGCTCCAGCATGGCCTGAATGCGTCGAAACAGCGCAGAGATACGTGCCATAAGATGGGGTAGGCTGGTCTCTTTACTGATGTAATCATCTGCACCGAGACGCAAGCCGGCAACGGTATCGAAATCGCTATCCCGGGCAGTGAGGAAGATGATCGGTAGCTTGGTGGAGCGACTACGTAACTCCCGACAGAGTTCAAATCCCCCATCCACATCATCAGCCAGACCGATGTCGAGGATAACCAGATCAGGTAGGACATCTACGAATGCTGAGAGGGCCTCAGAACGGGATGCATAGCCTTTTACATTGTAACCTTGACGTGTCAGGTAGTCGATATAGTTGTCCCGTATCGCCTGTTCATCTTCGATAATGGCGATTTCTCTTTTAGCCACAGTGTTGCCCGATCATCAATAGCGTTGTGTTAGTGTTAACAGGCCCTAAGCGGGATGATTATAACCCTATCCTTGTCGTGCGGCTAAGGCGTTGTCTGTAGCTGGGGGGAATCGCTGTTTTTTCTATTAAACCCAAGCACTGGAATTTCCGGGGAAGGTCGCCCGATATAGTAGCCCTGGGCATAGATAACACCGATCTCTTTGAGGAGTTTCAAAGTCGCTTCATCTTCGACGAATTCTGCAACGGTATCTTTTCCAAGAGCATTCGCCATCTCTGTCAATGCCTTGACAAAGACTTGATCCATAGAGTTGGTTGGTAGCTGTTTGATAAAAGAGCCATCAATCTTGACGATATCCAAAGGCAACTCACGTAAATAGTAAAATGAGGAGAAGCCAACGCCAAAATCATCGAGGGCAAAACGACAGCCGATGGCCTGTAGTTCTCTCATCAACCGTTCAGCTGCATTGACGTCAGCAAGGGCAGCTGTTTCGGTCAGTTCAAAAACCAATCGGGTAGGATCGATATCATTGCTGTTCACCAGTTGGGTCAGCTGAGGAAGAAGTTCCGGGTCGTCAATGACTCTGCCTGAGAGGTTGATCGATAAGGTTATATCGATATCATGTTGATTGAGACTGGCCAGTTTTTCCACAGAAGCACGTAGCACATAACGGTTGATACGATGAATCAGACCGGTGCGTTCGGCCACAGGAATAAACTCCCCGGGCATGGAGATGGAACCATCCTTTTCCACCATTCTGATCAATACTTCATAGTGGGAGATTATGCCGCTACTGATCTCCAGGATTGGCTGAAAGTAGAGTATGAAGCGGTTGTCAGTCAGTGCTTGTTCGATCTTGTCTTTCCAGGTGGCACGGGCACTCATCTGCTCTCTTGCCTGTTCGCTGCTGGAGAAGAGATGCCACCGATCCCGCCCAGACTCCTTGGCTTGATACATGGCAAGATCTGCATTTGAAAGCAGTTCGTTGGCATTGCTACCATGATTGGGATAGGCGACGATGCCGATACTTGCTGAGACCCGATGACTATGCCCCTTTAGTGGAATTGTAATCTTCTTCAGTTCACTCAGAATCTTGTCGGCATAAATGGTGGCAGAGGGGATGTCCGCTTCTGGTATTACAATGGCAAACTCATCACCACCCAGGCGGGCAATGAGGTCGGTTGAGCGGGTAATCTCACGCAACTTTCTGGCAACGATCTGTAACATGGCATCTCCAGTATGATGTCCACTTGAATCGTTGATATATTTAAACTGGTCAAGATCAAAAAACAGTAGTGCACTGGAGTGGTTGTAGCGCTCAGCCAGGGTAATGATTTTTTCAAATTCAGATTGAAAATAGCGGCGATTGTTCAGTTCGGTAAGTGGATCGTGGTTGGCAAGCCAAGCCAGGCGTTGCTCCGCCAGTTCCCGGTCGGTTATATCGAGTCCGATGGAGAGTACCACCGGTATTCCGGCAACCGGCTTTTCTATCAGGTTAGAGTGTACCCAGGATATGGTTTTATTCTGTCCGTCTGATGAGAAGGCTGATGCATCATGCTGGTAGACATGGATCATGCCTTGCCGTAGACCGTTCATAACTGGAAGCATCTCACCAGCAACCTCAGCATTCATGAACAGGTCACCGAAAAAACCACTGCTGCGCCGATAATCTTTAATGCCGATGAATTTACATCCTTCTGTATTCATGGTCAGGATGGCACCTTCAATATCTTGAGTCAGGATGATCACCTGGGCGCTGTTCATGATAGTGCTTAGGAAATCCCGCTCTGTTGCAAGCTCTTTGCTGCGCTTGATCAGGCTGTTGGTATTGTGTGCGATCTCTTCATTAAGGCTCTCCAGGGTGTAGGTTAATTCTATTGCAGAGTCACTGGCGACATCGATCTCATCCTGATACCAGTTGTGGTGCTTTAAGCTGAGAGTTTGGCGTACCTGGTCAAAGGCGTTTTTTGCCAGTAGTGGCAGGCTGTCGGAGATCATCAGCAGACGTTTCATCGGTTGCCACAATACTGCTGCCAGCAGCAGTTCTGAGAGAATAAATCCCAGAATACCAATAAGAACTGATTGTGTGGTGGCCTGGTTAATCTGATCTACTACCGGTGTGATATTGCTCACCAGGATGAAATCGGCAGACAACACAGAGGTATCGCTGCTTGCAGGTACCAGGTTGAATGTATAGTCCTGTCCGTTGTGGTTGGTGGTATAACCCGTATCGATCAATGACTTTAAGTCGACTTTTTCTGCGGTGTCCTGAAGCAGGGGGAGGAGTCGTTTCAGGTTACTTGAGGCACTGATATATCGTTCCCAGGTATTTAAAAATCGAGAGTGGGTGTTCAAGCGGGAAGCATTATCTATATGGCTGATCACTGCAATGTCAGTTTTCGCCAGTTCGTTGAATTCGATGATCAGGTCTGCGATAGAGCGTCCTACCAGTATGACTCCGGCATACTCCCCCTTATAGAGTAACGGTGAAGCGACATACTGACTGCAGCGAACATGACATTGCAACATAGTCAGCGGCGTCTCTAATTTGTTGACTGAGCTGACCAACTCTTTGAAAGGGTCGCCTAATGTACCCGTCTGCCATTTAAACTGCAGGATATTATCCTTGCTATAGTATGCCGCCTCTTCAAGTCCCCACTCCATCTCCAGGGTGACTGCGCTATGCATGAAGAATCGCTGTAGTTTTTCACTTAATGGCGTGTCGCTGGTTTGAGTCGCCGCTTCTGCAAGAGATGGGATCATCAACGCGATCTGTTCCAGGCGATAGAAACTTGTGTCAAGAAGTGATTTGACCTGTCTGTTCTGTTGCTCTTTTATCTGTAATTGATAGGTGTCGAATAGCTTGAGTTGTTGCAGATATCCCATGCCTGCAAGTCCGGCATTCATAATCAGAACCACTAGACTGAAAAGTAGCATGACTTTCCATTTCAGACTGAGAAAATAGAGATCCTTTTCCCCCTGATGTTGATCGAAAATTCCATTTAAATCGTTAGATTGCATCTGATTGCTCAAAAGCTATAGGAGATAAGCAGAGAGAATAGATTCCATTCACGCGACTTGTCATTAGGTGAGGGATTTTCCAGATTGGAGAGGAAAATTGTTCCATCAACCCTACTGAACTCAGTGCGCAAAATCAGTCCATCCGTTGCCTCCCAGAGGATGCCCAGCGTAGAAAATCTACTATAGAAGTTATGAGCATCCAGGCCTAATCTCTGACCTGTTTTTTCGCCTCTTTTATCCCCTTTGTCATAATGACTCTCTTCGTATCTGGCGATCAACTCCAGGTCATCCCGCAGACGGTAGGTTCCCTGCAGGTAGTAACCATCCAGAGTGGTATCAGCAATATCAAGTGCTCCGGCAAAACCTGTGTAATCGAGAGGCTCCTGCATATACTCAGCGGTCAGGCTCCAATTGCCACTGTTGTACTCGGCTGAGACTACCCGGTAGTCGATATCTATGGTGCCGTCAGGTAGCATGTTTGTCTCGCCATCAAGCTGTAGTGAGGCACTGCTATAGGCGAGTCTGAAGCGACCTCCATCCCATTCGTAGAGTAAGCGTCCACCCACTGTCAGGCCATCCTGCTTTAGTTTCGGATCGAGTACCGGGTTCAGGTAGGACTTTTCAACATTTTCATCAATTGGCGTTCTGCCTCCAATCAGCCGTAGAGAGAGTCGGTGAGAATCGATCTGCAAATCGCCAAACAGTTGAGCACCATCATTCGAGAGTACCATGTTGCGTACACGATCCCAGTAGATGGCTTGGGGCATGAAAATGCTGGGTCGGGTTGCGGCTACATCCCGAGTGTCGTTGTATAAGCCGAAGGGGTTTTTATATCGTCCCAGAATGACTCCGAAACGGTCAGCGTCCTGCATATAGAGTGTGGTGTCGATCTGCGCGTAGTCCAGGTCCAGGGAGCCGTCATACATCTCTCCTGCATCACGGGAGAGGAGCTGGGCCGAGGCAAATATTTGAGGTGAAAACCGGTAGGAAGTGTTGACGCCCAACTCCCGGAAATCCCAGCTACCATCCTGGCTGTCGCCAAAAAAACTGTTTTCAGTGGTTTTTACGTAAGCCTGAGTCAGGAAGCCATGGATCTGCAAGGCTCGATCGAGTTCAGCAAACTCAGTTGCCATCACGCTACTCATAGGCTGATATAGCAGTACTAACAGCAATGCGATCCAGTGCTTATTCAACTGAGAGTCTCCGTACGCGCTCATTGATAAGATCCTCGGGAAGATAACCAATAGCTCCAGACGTATTTTCAATCTGCTCTAACATCTCAGTCTCGGACTGAACCTTGATTGGTGCTTGCCCCATACCAGAATAGATCTGACGGTTCCAGGCACGACGAAGCTGATGTGGAAAGACACCTAAAATATGTTTAGTGAATTCGGAATGCTGTTTGGTTTTATCTCCCATAACAAAGACCCTGATGGGAGTACCGTTAGGCCATTGGGTCATTCGCATACTGAAAATGGAGCGCAAAGTATTCTGCGAGACAATCTCAGAATCGATGTCCCGGTTTGCGACTAGTTCGACGGAAGATGCTGTGTTACAAAAACAGAGCAGCAAACCGACTGCAAATGCTCGATAGGCAGTTGTCATTTTTTAAAAAAGAAATTCCATGCAGTTGCAAGTCCATGTCGGCATCCCTAATAGGTAACTTTAGTCCATAAAAAGATAATGGTTTTATGGCAGTTTAATTTAATACTGTTCGGTCAGCTGCAACGTTGACTGTTTTTATCTCCTGGTCAGGTCTCGTAAGCCACTATGTTGATCCTATGCGGTCAGTGAATCAACTGCTGCCATTTTTCTGCCAACTTTTGTCATCGGTTAGCCCTCATTTTGTACCTAATAGGCCAACTCTGTGGTTTGTAATAACACTCGGTAATCAAAGAATACCGGCGCTGGCATGGAGTGCCACTTCCACCAAGGATGGTGCGCTGGTTCAACAACCGGGAGTTAAAAATGAAAAAACATCTTATTGTCGTAAGTCTTGCAAGCCTCTTTCTATGTCAGTCTGCTGTCGCTCAGGATCAACCTAAACCTGTGGATAGAGAGACATTCCACAGTTCCCTGCTTGGGCTTCTTGCTGGTGGGATTCTTGGTGGTCCACCTGGAGCTGTTATTGGCTATGCCAGTGGCGCTGTAATCGGTGATCTCGAATCAAAGAATCGACAACTCGAGGAGAGCTCCCAAGCCCTGGCTGATAATCAGACTAGCCAAGATCACCTGTCGGATCAAGCGCAACAGCATCAAGTGAATTTTCAGCAGCAGAAATCGGGGGAGCTAGATCAACTGGCAGCATTAAAAGAGGGTTTTCGCTTCTGTTTGGGCTTTCGTACCGGCAGTAGTCTGATAGAACCAAAGATGGCCGAACAACTCGATGCCTTGGCAAAGATGCTTAACGCCTTTCCTCAGTTTAAGTTGTTGATCGAAGCGGGTGCTGATCAACGAGGTTCTGAAGCGTTTAATCATGAGTTAAGTCGAGCCCGCGCCGATGCGGTTGCCAAGCTGCTGATCGATGCCGGGCTCCCTCGTAATCGACTCTCGACACGTTACCAGGGTGAGTCGGCTGCAGAGTATCCGATGAATGATCTGGAGGGGCTGGCTTTCGATCGCATGGTGCAACTCACTCTGTTGCATGGGGAGTCCTCATGAAAAACAGACGCCAACCATTGAGTGAAGCCTTTGTTTACGGCTCTCCCGAACGGATGCCTGGATTCAGTTTTCGTTGGACCTATAACGGTCTACGCCAGGCAGAGGGTCTGAAAAAAAGAGAACGCGGAGGCAGAGATGAGCGTAAGTCCAGAAACTGATCTCAAAATACCTGTGAAAAGCCTCTGTAACCCAGACTTTGTCAAGGATATGTTACTGACTTTACTGGCTGCGTTGATGACCGGTGTGTCAGGGAGTATGTTGTTGATAATACTTGTATTTTCATGGGGTTCAGCGCAGGCTGAGCCGGCTGAAAGATTGACTGCCCAACTGCAACTGACAAGTCTCAATGGGCAGCGCATTGAGATGGCTCCTTTGCTCAATACCGAGGTAACTATCAACGTAGCCGGTATGCTCGCTTGGGCCAAAGTAGAGCAGGTATTCACCAATCCAACTCAATCATGGATGGAGGGTAGCTAC
This sequence comes from Candidatus Thiodiazotropha sp. 6PLUC1, assembly GCA_040506705.1. Classification (GTDB taxonomy): domain Bacteria; phylum Pseudomonadota; class Gammaproteobacteria; order Chromatiales; family Chromatiaceae; genus Thiodiazotropha. The sequence goes on along the minus strand of JBEVWG010000088.1, from coordinate 10,532 downwards.
CAATTTCCATTGCCTGAGGGATCTGCGGTGGAGCGTATGAAGATGCAGATTGGGGATCGTCAAATCGAAGGTGTGATTGAGGAGAAGGCAGCGGCAAAACGGATCTTTAAAAAGGCCAGGGCCGAGGGTAAAAGGGCCAGTCTGTTGACTCAGCAGCGTCCCAATATCTTTACCTTGGCGGCGACCAATATTGCACCGGGTGAAACGGTACGAATCAGTATCGAATTTCAGCAGAGAGTTCACTACTCTGGACGACGCTTCGAATTGCGTTTTCCAATGGTGGTGGCACCTCGTTATCTGCCAGACAGCGCGCAGGCCTCAGAGGCTAATCAACTATCACCACCCTACATTGCTCAGCGTGCGGGTCTGATCAATCCTTTGTCGCTGCAGATAGATATCGATGCAGGAGTGCCTCTGGCTGAGGTGATCAGCCACCATCATAAAATGGTGGAACAGCGGGCTGAGCAAGGTGTAGTCAGACTTAAATTGGCTGATGGCGAGGTACAGGCAGATCGGGACTTTGTCATCAGCTGGCGTGCCGAAGTTGGCTCAGAGCCTGAGTTGGCACTGTTTCGTGAGCATTGGCAGGAGAGGGATTACGCACTGCTGATGCTGATGCCTCCAGATGCAGCAAAACCTGAAGAGATCCTCTCGCGAGAGCTGATCTTTGTCATCGATCACTCGGGGTCGATGAATGGTGCCTCAATAAGGCAAGCCAAGGCAGCTTTAAGGATGGCGGTCACTCGTCTTAAGAGTAGAGATCGATTTAACTTGATAGCCTTCAATAGTCATAGTGAAACCCTCTTCTCCTCACCTCAGAACGCCACTCAAACCAACCAGAGGCGCGCTCTGGACTTTATCGATCAGCTTAAGGCTGAGGGGGGCACAGAGATGATGCCAGCGCTTGAGTTGGCTCTGAATCAGTCGCAAGAGACTCATCTTCTAAGGCAGGTCGTCTTTTTAACAGATGGTAGCTTGGGGAATGAGCAGGAGCTGTTTGCTCTGATTCAGCACAAGTTGGCAGAGAGTCGTCTGTTTACGGTTGGCATCGGCTCTGCACCGAACAGCCATTTTATGCAACGTGCTGCAGATTTTGGCCGGGGTTCTTTCAGCTATATCGGACATCTGTCAGAAGTGACGCAAACCATGCAGGGCCTATTTGAAAAGCTTGAACATCCCAGTATGAGGAATATTCAACTCGAATGGCAGGGCAGGGGAGAGCTTGATGTTGAGCCACAACGATTTCCCGATCTCTACTTGGGAGAGCCGCTGCAGCTTGCACTCAAAGGGGATCACTTGGAAGGTGTCCTGGTTATTGCAGGTGACAGGGATGGTAAGCCTTGGAAGCGCCGTGTCGAAATCACCGGCGATCAGACCCATAAGACAGGTATTCATGCTCTCTGGGCAAGAGAACGAATCAAAACAATCATGGCCTCAACCGCCACCACAACCCAGGAAGAGAGGCGGGAACAGGTATTACAGCTCGCCATGGATCATAAATTGATCTCTGCCTATACGAGCCTGGTGGCAGTGGACAAAACACCGGTTCGTCCCCTTGATGCAAACCTGCAAGGTGGTGATATACCTGTGAGTCTGCCTGCGGGCTGGTCGCCAAAGGCGGTCTTTGGGCGTTTGCCTCAGACAGCTACCACTGGACCGCTCTATCTGATGATTGGCATGTTGCTGATCCTTGTGGCGGGGTTAATCCAGGTTTTCGGCCTGAGAAAAAAATGGGCCTGAGGCTTGTTTCACTAATGTTGTGTCTGCTCGGGGGGGGGATGTTGAGTCACTCCTTCTGGATTGAAGCCAAAGCCTGGCTGGCTGAAGGATTGATTGAAGCGGCCTGGCAGAGGACGCTGGCAGGAGAGGGCCATACTGCACCATGGCCCTGGGCTGATACCTGGCCTGTGGCTCGACTCGAGTCACCTCGCCTGGGTATTACCCGGTTGGTGTTGAGTGGTGACAGTGGCGCGACCATGGCATTTGGACCAGGCTGGGCAGAGCACTCTGAGTTACCCGGTGAGGAGGGACGCAGTTTCATCTCCGGGCATCGCGATACCCATTTTAGGTTTCTCAAGGATCTGTTTATTGGTGATGAACTTAGGGTGCAGAGAGCAGATGGCAGGATTGTGGTTTATCGCGTCACAGAGCGCCGGGTTGTCGATCAGCAACAGGGGTGGCATATGGCACTCGAAGGGCCGCAGGAGTTGCTGCTTGTGACCTGCTACCCTTTTGATGCGCTTATACCTGGCGGCCCGATGCGATATATCGTCCGCGCCGAAAAAACAGTTGATGTGTGGTAGAGCAGTGTTTCAGTTAGAATCATATCCAACGACTGAGTAACTGCAAATATTGATGAAGCCAATCCGTATCTTTCGACATCTGGTCTGCAAACCCCCTGGTTATCTGGGGGACTATCTGCAACAGCGCGGCATACCCTGGGAAGTGGAGTGTGTCGATGAGTCCCGCCCGATTAATCCTAGAACAGATGATGTTTCCGCTCTGGTCTTTATGGGGGCAGGTGTCAGTGTCAATGATCAGCTTTCCTGGATGGCGGGAGAATTGGCGCTGATGCGTAAAGCATTTCAGGAGGATCTGCCGATTTTGGGTGTCTGCTTCGGTGCGCAGATGATGAGCCGGGCTTTAGGCGGCGAAGTCACTCGGGGTAGTGAGATGGAGATTGGCTGGCACCCTGTTCGCGCCATTTCAGAGAATGATCAAGCCGCGTGGCTTAAAGGCCTGCCTGAGCGCTTTATGGCTTTTCACTGGCACGCGGACACCTTCACTTTACCGGCAGGTAGCCGATGGATAATGGAGAGCGACTGTTATCCCCATCAGGGATTTACCATCGGCGACCATCTTGGCCTGCAGTTTCACCTTGAGATGACCCCGGAGATGGTGAAAGGCTGGATTGATCGCTACGGCAGTGATCTGCAATCGAGTTCGACATGTTGCCAGTCAGCAGAGAGCATCCTGCAGGATCTCGATCAACATATTACTCAATTGCATGAGATCTCTGCCATCATCTACGGTAACTGGCTGGAGAGGGTTTTACGCAGACAATGAGATTATTGGCTATAACACTGATGTTGGGTTGGGTATTGGTGGCTCAGGCCATCACCCACGCCCCGCTGCAGACAGTAATGGATAAGCTGAATGGAGAAGCTGCCCAACGAATTGCAGAGCGTTTTGAATTGGCTGGGGTGGACTTTCCGCCACAGCGGGTGCAGTTGATAGCATTGAAGGAGAGTCGTCGCCTTGAACTATGGGCCTACTCCGAAGAGCGTTGGCGCTTTATCCACGATTATGCCATCTTCGCCGCAAGCGGTGGCGCAGGACCCAAATTGAGAGAGGGAGACAAGCAGGTACCAGAAGGTTTTTACCGCATTGTCTCACTCAATCCCAACAGCCATTTTCACCTTTCAATGAAGCTTAACTACCCAAATACTTTCGATTCAGTTCAGGCCAACCTGGAGGGCAGGCATTCACCTGGATCGAATATCTACATCCACGGTAGCGCATGGTCAGCGGGATGCCTGGCAGTTGGAAATCACTATATCGAAGAGCTCTTTTATCTGGTGGCCAAGGTTGGCGTCGAAAAAGCGAATGTATTGATCGCACCTTACGATTTTCGTACCAGAGCGATGACTATTGCCGATGAACCGGTCTGGCTGGAGGAGCTCTACACCTACTTGAAGTTGCGCCTTGCGAAGTTCCCACTCTCAGAGAAGATGTCAGCTTGCGGTCAGGGTTGCGCCAATGCAGGGGTACGGCAACGGTTAGGCCGTTATTGAGATACTCAACCTAAAAAAATGAGCATGCATGAAAGTGGAAATGCAACAGAGGATTGTTGAATTTATCGATGATGTTCAGTTAGTGGCACCTGAGCAGGCAAAGATTATTAATGCAGCGAGAGATTTGTTTAATAAGACAAATCAATTCAGGTTGGCAAGATAGGTGGCTACAGCATCCATATCCCGATCACTGAGACGGATGGCAACACCGGTCATCCAGACGTTGGTTCGTCTGCCAGTGCGGTCACGAAACTCTTTTAGCATCTTGACCACATAGTCGAAGCGTTGTCCTGCGAGGCGGGCATAACCCTCCTGGCCACGGGCATCTTCTCCATGACACTCAACACAGACCTTTTTGTAGACCTGTTGGCCCTCCTGGAGTAACTCAGGAATTCCGCCACCAGATGCTTTCATCTCCATGTCACTGAAGTAGAGGGCGATCTTGATTTTGTCTTCCAAAGAGAATGTCTTTGCCAGGTTAGTCATTAGATAGTCGTTGCGACGACCATCGCCAAATCGCTGAAACTGGTCGACGATATAAACAGGATTCTGACCTGCAAGATTGGGTGTCACCGGCTGGACTGCAATGCCATCTTCCCCATGGCAGGTCTTACATAATATGGTTCTGTCTCGTCCCTCTTTGACCATCCTTTTTTTCAGCGCTTTATCTTTGGCGATTTCAGCAATGCGATTTTCGAGCATATTTCTCAGCTGTATTGCCTCATCTGTATTCACCTCCGCCCCTATTACAGATTGATTCAGTATCAAAAGCAGAATAGGTAGTGACAACAACCTGACAAAAAGTGATTGCATGTAGTGATTCCTAACGATGTTCAGTAATCTTGTTCTATTTAGCGACCGTTATTTTTGAGACTTGATTCACGAAATAGTAATCTAGGCATTTATTGCCTTAACAGGCTCTAAAAGCCACTTTTTTACTGCTGATCATCCAGGTACTCCTGTCCGTACTAGATCCAGATTAAGGCTATCACCCTTCACTTGAAATTATTCCGGACATTAGTGGATCAGCCTGGGGAATCGTCGCTAACACCCCCAACTACTTTTCGGTAAGCTACAGGCCATAATTCGAGTGACCGGAACACAACAGAGAGTAAATGGCGAAGCAGCGTAAAAAAAACAGTCGAAAACAGTCCAAACCCAAGCGGGGTGGTCGATTACGGCGCTGGCTGTTGTTGGGGGTGACCACCTTGCTGCTCGCTACGCTGCTCTATAGTCTCTACCTGGATCGGGTGGTACAGGCACGTTTAGAAGGTCAGCGTTGGTCTCTGCCGGCAAAAGTCTATGGTCGCTCTCTTGATCTCTATCCTGGAGCACCTGTCACCCTCACCCACTTGAAGCAGACGCTGGCTGGATTGGGTTATCGCAAAGTAAAGCACCCTGATCGGCCTGGTGAATATTCGAGCTATCGTGAGCGTATATTGCTGCGCACCAGGGCTTTCCGGTTCCCGGACATCGATCGCTCCAGTGACTATCTGGAAGTGGTATTGAACGATAAGGGTGTTGAATCATTGAAACGGGCTGCCAGTGGCGAACCTGTTGGACACTACCGAATAGAGCCCAGATTGATTGGAAGCCTTAGATCCGCCCAGGGTGAAGATCGTATCTTACTGACTCGGGATGAACTGCCTGAGATGCTGGTCTCTGCACTGATTGCTGTGGAGGATCGGAATTTCTACCAACATTTTGGTATTGATCCTATCGCCATAGGACGGGCGTTGTGGGCCAACCTGCGCGCCAAGCGCGTGGTTCAGGGGGGAAGTACCCTGACCCAACAGCTGGTAAAGAACTTTTTTCTCACCTCAGAACGAACGCTTTGGCGAAAATTCAATGAAGCATTAATGGCGGTAATCATCGACATGCGCTTCAGCAAGGATGAGATTCTCGAAGCCTATGCTAATGAGATCTATCTAGGGCAGCAGGGTGGACGGGCAATCCACGGTTTTGCTTTGGCCAGCCGGTTCTACTTCAATCGGCCGCTACAGGAGTTGGATCTGCCGCGGCTTTCGATGCTGGTAACCCTGGTACGAGGGCCCTCAGCATACGATCCAAGGCGACATCCAAAGAGAGCCAAGCAGCGTCGACACCTGGTACTGCAACTGATGCAGGAGCGGGGGGTGATCGATGCTGTTCAAGCCGACCGGGCCAGTGAGGCTCCTTTGGGTGTGGAACAGGGTCGTTTGCGTAGCTCGGGTAGTCCCGCATTCATGGATCTTGTAAAGCGCCAATTGCGTAGGGACTATAAAGAAGAGGATCTGAATGCAGGTGGTTTAAGAGTTTTTTCAACCCTCGATCCCTGGCTTCAGGAACGAGCTGAATTAGCCCTCTCACAGCAGTTAAAATCTCTGGAGAAAGCACGTAGTATCCCCTCTGGAACCCTTCAGGGTGCACTCACCCTGGCCGATGTGGAGACTGGTGAAGTTACCGCCCTGGTGGGTGACAGAAACCCCAGGTATGCTGGTTTCAACAGAGCGCTGGATGCGGTGCGGCCTGTAGGCTCATTGATCAAGCCTGCGGTCTATCTCAGTGCCTTGTCTCAACCTGGTCGCTACAATCTATTCACCCCATTGGAAGATAAGCCGATTCGTATCAAAGGGGCTAATGGTGAGATCTGGGCCCCGGAAAATTACGACAATCTGAGTCATGAGAATATCAACCTGCAGCAGGCACTGGTGGAGTCTCTGAACCTGGCAACTGTCCATCTGGGTCTCTCTGTTGGCTTGAAGCCAGTTACCGAAAGCCTCTATGAATTGGGCATTCGACGCCCCATGTCTGCCTATCCTTCCCTGCTTCTCGGGGCAGTATCTCTCTCTCCGCTAGAGATGACTCAGATGTATCAGACACTTGCCAATGGGGGATTCAGTGCGACACTGAAATCGATTCGGGGGGTAACCGATGGTAAGGGTGAACCCCTGTCACGATATCCACTGGAGATTGAATCCAGGGCAGATGCACGGGCAGTCTATCTGTTGAGAAATGCCCTCAACGAGGTCACGCACAGCGGAACAGGAAAAGCATTGCAATGGTTGCTACCAGGCGATGTCGAAGTGGCGGGTAAGACCGGTACAACGGATAAACTGCGCGACAGCTGGTTTGCCGGATTCGATCGACGACGAGTGGCAGTGTCCTGGATAGGGCGAGATGATAATGCACCTACCGGCCTGACCGGATCCTCTGGTGCAATGCGTGTCTGGGCCGAGTTGATGAAGAGTATAGGCATCTACTCCCTGTCTGAAGAGTTGCCTCGGGGTGTGGAGATGGTGGCGATTGATCCAATAACCGGATTGCGTGGTGAGGGGTGTCGGGATGCGGTAAATTATCCTTTCATCAGTGGTAGTATGGCATTGGAATCGGCGCCGTGTGCCCGCTCATCTTCGCTCATGGATGATGGGGTTGAGTGGTTACAGAGCCTTTTCAGAAAGAAGTGAAAGATCAAACTGAGTGTTATTATCCCGGCATGCTTAGTTGCCGGTTTAATAGTTGTGAACAGCAAAGGTAGATGATTGAATCCTCTATCTGTTTGAATCATGCGAAAATAGTACAAGATAGGCTACAATCCCGCCTTAACCCCATTCTTGGTACTAGGAGTTAGTACTTGACCGTATATGCTGCCGATAAGTTGATTGCCCAGGCTCGGGTATTAGCCGCTGAGTACCGGCGTACCATGGGCAAGCCCCTTCCTGGGATCAGCAATGAAATTGCTGAGTTCGATGCAATGAAGTTGCTCCAGCTTGAAGCCAACGACAGTGGAGAGGGCGGCTATAACGCAATCGATCGTGGTCGTGGTGATAAACGCATTCAGATAAAATCCCGCACCATTTTCGATGAGAGCAAGTCAGGGCAACGTATCGGCCAGCTCAAGCTGGAGAAGGCGTGGGACAGTGTGGTGCTGGTACTCATGGATGAGGATTACCAACCTTATGAGATCTATGAATCCGAGCGGGATGATATCCTGGAATATATCGAAGAGAGCAGTAGTAATCGAGCAAAACGAGGTGCCATGTCTGTGGCACGTTTTAAAATTATCGGCCGACTCGCATGGACACGAGAGAGTGGTCTTGAGCCTGAGGTCTGGGATAACCAGACAGATTGATTTTGACGGCAGGCAGCAGACTTCAAAAAGGCAAACTATTGGTTGCCAGTTCAATGATTCCATCCCTGGGCGATAAATTATGACCGATATTGCTGAGATATTCGGCCCTGAGGGTTGGCTTGCCAGTCGTATTGACGGTTTCTCATATCGACCGCAGCAGCAGGAGATGGCGCAAGCGGTCGCTGACATCATTCAGCAAAGTGGTGTTCTGATCTGTGAAGCGGGGACGGGTACTGGAAAAACCTTTGCCTATCTGGTGCCGGCATTGATGTCGGGGCGCAAGGTGATTATCTCCACCGGTACAAAAAACCTTCAGGATCAACTCTATCATCGCGATCTGCCAAAAGTACGGCAGAGTCTTTCAAGCCCGGTATCCACAGCACTCTTGAAAGGGCGAGCCAACTATCTCTGTATTCATCGCTTGGAAAATACACTGGTGGAAGAGATACGCCTCACCCGGGAGCAGTTGGGGCAGTTGGAGGAGATACGTCGATGGTCGACAGCCACAAAAAGCGGTGACATCAGTGAAATGCCGGAGATTGCCGAAGATGCCTCGGTTTGGCCAGTGGTAACCTCCACCACGGAGAATTGTTTGGGTCAAGAGTGCTCGGCCTACAGCAAATGTCATCTGGTTGAGGCACGTAAGCGGGCGCAGGAAGCCGATCTGGTAGTGATCAATCACCACCTGTTGTGTGCAGACCTGGCGCTCAAGGAGGAGGGGTTCGGAGAACTGCTACCCAGTGCAGACTGTTTTATCCTCGATGAAGCCCATCAATTGCCGGAAGTGGCGGGCAACTTTTTTGGTGTCACACTGAGTGGACGGCAATTAAGCGAACTGGCTCGGGATTGTATTACTGAATATCACCGTGAAGCCAAAGACACCCCTCAGCTACTTGAACGCGCCGAACGTTTGAAACAGGCCTCTCAGGATCTACGCCTCGCCTTTGGTCTTGAAGTTCGAAGAGGTGCCTGGTCAGAGCTCGCTGATAACCCATCGGTCAGTCTGCATCTTGAACATTTAGAAGAGGCCCTCGATCATCTGCTGGAGGCGCTGATTGCCATAGAGGGTCGTGGTAAGGGGCTCGATAGCTGCAAGGAGCGATGTGAGCTTCAAATTCAACGTCTGAAAGGTCTGTTGGATGAGAATGATAGTGAGTCGATCCGTTGGTATGAGACCCAACGACAGAGTTATCGTCTTAACCGCACGCCTTTGGAGATCGCCAAAATATTCCGTGGTGTTATGCAGGAGCATCACGCTGCTTGGGTGTTTACCTCAGCCACCCTGGCAGTGGGTGATAGTTTTGAGCACTTTTCCAGTCAACTCGGACTGCAGGAGGCTGAAACCCACTGTTGGGATAGTCCGTTCGACTATCCGATGCAAGCGGTGTGGTATGTCCCTCAGGGATTGCCTGATCCCTCAGAGCGGACTTTCAATCGTACTGTATCGGATCTTTCGCTGCCTATCCTCAAGGCCAGTAACGGCAGAGCATTTCTGCTCTATACCAGTCATCGTGCCCTGCAGGAAGCTGCGGAATATCTTGAGGATAAGCTCGACTATCCCATGTTGGTACAGGGCACAGCACCACGTACAGAACTTGTGGAGCAGTTTCGAGAACTGGGAAATGCGGTGTTACTGGGGACTTCGAGTTTCTGGGAAGGCATTGATGTTCGTGGGGAAGCGCTCTCCTGTGTCATTATCGATAAGCTCCCCTTTGCATCACCTGGCGACCCCGTACTCCAGGCACGCATCGATGCCTTGCGGCAACGAGGCGGTAATCCGTTCATGACCTTCCAGTTACCACAAGCGGCAATCGCTTTAAAACAGGGTGCAGGACGTTTGATTCGGGATGAATCCGATCGTGGCGTGTTGGTCATCTGTGATCCACGCCTGTTGAGCAAACCCTATGGCAAGATTTTCATCCGCAGTCTGCCGCCTATGACCAAGACACGTGATTTGGCTGTTGTGGAGCGTTTTTTCAAAATAGTGGATTGAGTCAGCTATTTCACCTTTAGCCTAAGAAATCATCTTTCCGGATCGCTGCTAACCTTCCGTTCCATTTTTAAGCAGATGTAAAAAGCCCCTCGCCCTTGACGGGAGAGGGGTTGGGGAGAGGGTGTGCGCTATGCGCTTATAGAAACTACAGCGTATACAGTACGATCCGATCAATCATTGTTGTGCAGAGTAATGGTCTAGTGATGGTGTTGTTAAACACCCCCCTCTCTCCCACAAGATAGTGTTGAAATAGCAAGCTGCGAATATTCGAAAATAGATTTTGAGCACAAAAGAATTCAAGTTCTTGCACGTTTAATCGCTTAATGGTGGGGCAGGGCCCCACCCTACGACTACTCAAAAAAGCCCCTCGCCCTTGACGGGAGAGGGGTTGGGGAGAGGGTGTGCGCTATGCGCTTATAGAAACTAAAGCGTATACAGCACGATCCGATCAATCCCCGTCGTGCTGAGTAATGATCAAGAAAATAGTGTTGATGAGCCCCCCTCTCCCGCTTGTATACACCGCGAGGGGAGAGGGGAGTAGGGGGTAGTGTCAATAATCTTTCGCTCTTTGTTTGGCGGTAGCTTCGTAGTTAGGCAGTTTCTTGCTCCAAGTATTGCTTCTTGAGCGCCTCCA
>JBEVWG010000022.1:0-21203 GCA_040506705.1 Candidatus Thiodiazotropha sp. 6PLUC1 | reverse complement strand
TCTCATAATGATGGAGTAGCTCCCAGTTGTGCAGAAGCAGCTTTCTGGGATGCACATAAAACTGTGGCCAATAATACTTGACCACTACACTACACTCTACTGCTACCTACTACTCTTATAGCTCACCTATTAACACGACATTAACAGTTGCTGTAGGGTGGGGCCACGCCCCACCATATCAGGTGAAAAATGTATGATGTTCCTGTTGTACACTACACTCGAATGGAACCCGCCACTCTTATCCTTCACCAATTTACAAGATAATAATAGAAGTTAATGGCATAACAGTGTAACGGGTGACACTGTGCAAATCTGTTCAATTTTGACACGGGAAAATTTCCCGAATTCCCAAGAAAAGTTCCTCTTCATCTCCATGCCGAATAGGGTTATAAACTCCTATATGCATATGTTTTGTTAATAGTTATTAATAACAAAAAAAAGTAGAAAAAAGAGAGATTACGACCATGACAGGAATGCAATCAGCGAAAAATAAGCACAACAGATGGCTTATTGCCGCGATCCTTATATCGCCAGGTATAGGAGGCAGCTGGGCTGCGGAAACATTGGCGCCAATTGAAGTCATCAGCACGACCCCCCTGCATGGTGTAGGCATTGAAAGAGATCGCTTGCCGATGCACACCGAGGTTGCTACCGATGAGGATATGGAACAGCAACAGAGCCTGGATCTTTCAGAGTTCCTTAATCAACGCTTTGGCAGCGTATTTCTCAATGAGGCGCAAAACAATCCACTGCAACCAGATCTACTCTATCGTGGATTTGTTGCCTCCCCTCTGATCGGATTACCTCAGGGCATCTCTGTCTATATGGATGGTGTTCGAATAAATGAACCATTTGGTGACACAGTCAATTGGTCTGTGATTCCTGACTCGGCCATTGCCGGTATCAATCTGATGTCTGGGTCGAATCCACTATTCGGACTGAATACCCTCGGTGGCGCGATATCTATCAATACCAAGAATGGTTTCACCCATCCCGGTGGAGACGTTGAGCTGTCAGGCGGTTCCTTCGGCCGCTATACAGCAGAAGCCAGTGTTGGTGGCAGCCAGGACAATCTGGCCTATTTTATTACAGGCAACTATTTCGAAGAGGATGGCTGGCGTGATTATTCGCCATCTGAGTCTCAACAACTGTTTGGTAATCTGACCTGGCAGGGTGAGCTGAGTATGCTCGAGCTCAGCCTGAGTTTGAGCGACAGTGAGTTGATCGGTAATGGCGCGTTGCCGATAGAGCTTTTAGAGGAGGATAGGGAGGCGATCTTTACTCGTCCGGATATCACAGAACAGGAAGCTACACTACTGAGACTGGGAGGTGAGCACTATCTAAGTGATGAAATAGTGCTTGAAGGAATGCTCTTTTACCGCAATAGCAAACTCGACACATTAAACGGTGACGATTCTGACTATGAAGAGTGTGAAGATGCAGAGAACGCAGGCTTCATCTGTGAAGAGGATGGGGATGAAGAGGAGGTTGTGTTTGATCAGAATGGTAACCCTGTATTGGAAGATGATGCAGTTGAAGGCGCTACTGTTAACCGTTCAAAAAGTGATCAGGATACAGTGGGTTTCAGCTTACAGAGTGCTTTTTTACAATCATTGGCGGGTAGGGATAATCATATGATTATCGGTATAGCTGCTGATCGAAGTGAGGTTGATTTCTCATCCAATAGTGAGTTGGGCAGGCTCGATGAGAGCAGACAGGCCATTGGTAGTGGCATTCTTGTTGAGGAGAGTTTTACAGAAGTTGAGACAGAAACAAAGAACCTCTCCCTATATCTGACGGATACCTGGTCTGTCACTGAACAGCTGTCACTTACCCTCTCCGGTCGATGGAACAAGACAGAGATTGAGCTTAAAGATCAACTGGGTACAGCCTTGAATGGTGATCACAGTTTCACGCGATTCAATCCGGCAGCCGGTGTCGCATACGATTTGTCAGATCAATTCAATATCTATTCGGGCTACAGTGAATCGAATCGAGCACCTACAGCGATGGAACTGACCTGCGCAGATCCTGATGATCCTTGTCGGTTACCCAATGCCTTTCTCTCAGATCCACCCCTGGAACAGGTTGTGGCCAAGACCTGGGAAGGCGGAATCCGTGGCTCGCAGGCAGGAGTTGAGTGGCACCTAGGAGTGTTTCATACCACCAATCATGATGACATCATTTTTATAAGTGCCGGAGCGCTTACCAATGAGGGTTATTTTGATAATGTAGGAGAGACCCGCAGACAGGGTATAGAGATGAGCCTGAACGGTAACTCATTTGATCAACAGCTTGACTGGTTCCTGAGTTACACCTTCCTAAAGGCAACATTTGAAGAAAACCTGACCATCGCCAGCCCTAACAATCCCAATGCGGTAGACGGAGAAATCAGCATACAACCAGGCGACAGGATTCCGGGTCTACCAGAGAATCTGCTAAAAGCAGGAGTCACCTATCATATGACCCAGAAACTCTCTCTTGGCCTGGATTTACAATATAGTTCCAGCACCATCATGCGAGGCGATGAAGCAAACCTTGATGATGAGATTGATGGTTATACCCTGGTCGATCTGCGGGGTGAATATCAGGCTACAGACAGTTTTAAGGTGTTTGCCAAGGTGGACAACCTATTTGACAAAGAGTACGAAACCTTTGGTCTCTATGGCGAAGCCGATGAGGTTCTTGGTGATGAGTATGAAGATAGCCGTTTTCTTTCACCCGGATCTCCCAGGGCATTCTGGGCTGGAATTAGCTATGAATTTTTCTGATCTGAACACTATTAAAGCCGCTGGAGGTGGAAGCATAGTCTACTAATCCATTCATCCTGGATGAACTAGTGTGGTGCGTCATATAACCCCTGTATTTAGAAAGCCGCTCAAGCCGTGAGTGCAAGGCGCAGCCCGCAGGTAATGGTTGTTCCCTTACCAAGGGGTGCAACGCCGCAATCGCGGCTTGAGTGGCTTCCCGCAGGGCGAGGCAGGTGATTTAAACGCAAACTGAGATAGGCCTTGTCTAAATATAGGGTTTATATGACGCACCACACTAGTCACCATCTGGGAGATGTGAAGTTAATATCCTCGTTAAAGGGCCGTTGATCGGTTTGGGTAAAATAGTAGAGCTTTCAAACTCACCACTACCCATCACCGATCCCGGCCCTCTTTTTTTCTATGTTGCAAAGCAGTTCTAGCCCGTTAGACATCAATTTGGTAGTGTAAGCCGTAACTAGCCATGTAATATAATATTTAATAATTAAGGGCACCTCTTTTAATTACTTGTGCCCTCTGGCTTTACGACCCGTTCAGAATCAAGGCGAGCTTTTGAAGCCAGGCTTAATGCCTGTCGAAAAAGCGCAATACAGAGTCTGGACGGGCCCTAAAGCCCCGTAGGCCGGGGCCTGAAGCATGCATCAGCTGCGATGTGGTGCTTGAGAATGGAACAACCATTTTGCTTCGGCTTATGCCTTGCAGCTACACGCTTCAGGTCACGCAGAGGGCATAAGCGATTGATAGAGGTGCCCTAAATAGATTATTCAGATACATCGGTCAGTTCTCTCTGTATCATCCGATCGAATTGTTTAGAGAAACTCCTGCGCAGATTCTTTGAATGGCTACAGATGGCGCAAGATGATAATGGTCAGTAGGAATTGTGTAGTTACATTGTTTAACCTGTTGACTGATTTATAGTTTCCTATTAGCCAGGGATGCCCTGAACCCACCATTATGGACGTTGTTTAGTTTATTCGCTTTTTTAAGGTAACGACAAAAGCAACCTATATGGTTACCTGGCTGTAAAGTGCTGTGCTGAAGCAACGGATGGCACAAGATATACTAACCAGGCCATAGATATTGAGACACTCAGCCGTTAAATATCATAAGGATAGGGGCTACAAGCGTGACTCAGATCGGTGTTGCAGCTCTTGACAAGGGCTGGCCATTGCCGGCGAGCCGCGCCTTGATCTGAGCCACGCTTGTAGCCCTGAGTGTATTAATATCTATGGCCAGGTTAGTAAGTTAAGAATGGTGAGATTTAAATGATTAACAGAATCATGCTGGTTGATGGTTCCTCGGCATCCCGTGAAGTACTTACGAGGCAATTGCAGGTTGCTATGCCTGAGATCCAAATCAGCAGTTGCGCAAGTGCATCTGAAGCATTGCAACTGATGAATGCTGAGCGCTACTCTCTGATCACGACCGCTTTATTGCTGCCTGATATGGATGGTCTCGATTTATGCCGACAGATACGCACCACTAAGCGACATCGCTATACACCGGTGATTGTTGTCTCTTCAGATGCTGGTCAACGCCTACTTCACGAAGGCTACAATGCAGGTGTAACCGACTATTTTGATAAAGCCTTGGGTTTCATGGCCTTTGGTCAGTTCATAAAATCTTTTCTTGAGCGTAACCCAGACCTCTATGGACGAATCCTCTATATAGAGGATAGTAAGACCGCTGTAGCCGCAGCTCTGAAAATGATGGAACAGCATGGCATGGAGGTTATCCATGTTACTTCTGTAGAGGAGGCGATGACCTTGCTCGAGAGAATTCGTAATGGTAACGAGAAGGGATTTGACCTGATAATCACCGATTTTCATCTACAGGGGAGTATGACTGGAGGAGATCTACTCTACTATTTGCGCGTGAAACAACACTATTCCCAGCAGGAGTTGCCAGTTTTGGTAACCACAGGAAATGAGGACACAAAAACTCAGGTCGAAGTGTTCCACGCGGGCGCAAACGACTTCGTCAATAAACCACTGGTTGAAGAAGTGGTCATGGCTAGGGTTCGGTCTCTGCTTTTAGTAAAAAGCCAATATGATACCCTGCGTCGTCAAGCAGTGAATATGGAGAGAATCGCCACCACTGACGCTCTCACAGGCACACATAACAGGCTCTTCCTGGTAGAAAAGGGGCAGGATTATATAAGCAAAACTGCTGATGGTTGGGTGATGATCATCGATTTGGATCATTTCAAGAAAATCAATGACACCAAGGGTCATTTGATTGGTGACCAGGTACTGATTGCCATGGGAAAACTGTTAAACCACCATTTTCAGGATGGTTTGCCAGCGCGTTTTGGAGGAGAAGAGTTCGTCGTCCTGGCTCATGGGACAGATATACCCGAAAGAACTGAAGCCCTGCGCAAAAGCGTGGAACAACTCAAACCCGGCGGGGTTGATGTCACTATAAGTATCGGTCTTGCCTCTGTAGGGGACCATTCAGGAGAGGATCTCAATACCCTGCTTGGACTCGCTGACAAAGCTCTGTATGCAGCAAAGGACGGGGGGCGAAATAGAGTGCTAATGTATGGCACTGAAGGCAAGATCAGCTCTCCATATCGATGATATTTAACAATCCTACCTAACGTAACAATAGTTTTATTCTTGAAACCATCTGGTGCAATAAAAGTCTGCTAATTTGCTCGAATATAGAGCCAGATTTGAAACATGTACCAGTGGTATCTGACCGGCAAAGTAACACTTAAGTTATTGCTGGACTTAACTATTTATGCGATCTATCCTAGATACAACCAATCAACGGTAAATGGTATGTCAAGAGAGTGACAGAGAGCTTTGACCTTCAATTTCAAGTCATCCCGTTAATGTCAGGACAGGTGTAGGAGAGTCAATGGGATTCTACCGCCAGTGTCTGCACAGGAATCGTTTCAAATCCTTACCTTTTTGGAGTCCTTGATGTCGGAATCACCGAAAATAATTGTCGTCGGCGGCGGTGCTGCTGGTCTTGAGCTCGCAACCCACCTTGGCAGACGGTTAGGTAAACGGGGTAGGGGGCAAATCACGCTTATCGATGCCACCAGAACACACATATGGAAACCACTGTTACATCAGGTGGCGGCGGGCACATTCGACCCGGATCAGCACGCCTTGGGTTATCTGGCTCATGCCCGTTGGAACCACTACAGATTTCGCTTAGGCATGATGCAGGATCTCGATCGGGTAGAACGCAAAATTATATTAGCACCGCTCTACAACGATAAAGGGGAAGAACTTATTCCAAGTCGAAGTTTCTCATATGACTATCTGGTCTTTGCAGTAGGCAGTGTGAGTAACGATTTTGGTATTCCAGGGGTTAAAGATCATTGTCTGATGCTTGACACAAAATCTCAGGCAGCACGATTTCAGCAACAACTGCTAGAAGCATTGATAAAGGCAAATACACAGAATACTCCACTGAAAGAGGGGCAGTTGGACGTTGCTATCATTGGTGCTGGCGCAACAGGTGTTGAACTGGCAGCACAGTTACACCAGGTCACCCGCCAGATTTCCCAATACGGATTCGAGACAATTGAGCCGGACAGACACATACACCTCCATATTCTCGATGCAGGGCCTCGCATTCTTCCAGCACTACCAGAGAAACTCTCAAGCCAGGTGCAGCAGGAGCTGGAAAGTCTGGGTATCAAAGTACATGTTTCTGAAAAAGTCACAAAGATCACAGAAGATGAGGTGCACACAGACTCCGGATTAGTCATCCCTGCAACCATCAAGGTATGGGCTGCGGGCATTAAAGGGCCCGATTTTCTGAGTCAACTCAATTTGACTATCAACCGCATCAACCAACTCAAGGTCAATGGTGATCTTACCCTGGAAGATGACGAACGCATCTTTGCCATTGGTGATTGCGCCGCATGTGTCATGAACGAACAGGGTGATCTGGTGCCACCACGGGCTCAGGCAGCTCATCAGCAAGCATCATTCGTTGCTAAAGCACTGGTTAAACGGATAAAGGGGCAGAATTTCGATAAAAAATATATCTATCGGGACTACGGTTCCCTGGTAACCCTGGGTCGCTACAGCACTGTTGGCAGTTTAATGGGCGCCATAACTGGTAGTGTTCGAGTCAGTGGTTGGATCGCCCGATGGGTCTATCTCTCACTCTATAAAATGCATCAGCTGACCCTTTTTGGATGGTGGCGAACAGGATTGACCACATTAGCCCGTATGCTGAGAAGGAGTATTGATCCGGCAATAAAGCTACACTAAATACTTATCGTTTCTCTTTCCATAGTTTCGATATGAACACTGGCGTCCGAAATAAATGCAAGTGATGTAGGCTGCGGCCCAGCCGTATCAAACCCAAGTGAAACGAACACTATCTGAAGCTGATGGGATTCCTTTACATAGCGAAGATCATTCATCATTGATTGATCGTGTAATGTTTGTCATATGTATGCGATAGTCTATCTGCAACTTAGGGTCTAATTGTTCGGGTGCGGGGCAATATCATAATTTCGGCGAGGAACTCTATGCTATGCTCCAGTCTCTGACTATTAAGTACTTCAATTATTACAACTTATTGTTTTTGTAAATATGGAGGTAACATCTGATGCTGAGAGTCATGCCAATCCTGGCACTAGATCAGGCTGGCAACCCAAGTCGTTGGTTGAACTGGGAAAAAGCAGTCCATTTGATTGCTACAGACAGGGTATTGGCTCCATTGGGCCAGCAATCTCATCTCATTCGAGGGGGATTCAATGCGCTCACTGGTCTGCGCTCCAGTATTGAAATTTCCTCAATTCTACTTACAAGATCAAAGGTGCAACCGCATCTTTGGGCAGAAACATACGAACCACCGCTGACCAATCGTGCCTTATTCGCAAGAGACGGCCACATCTGTCTCTATTGTGGTAAGCAGTATTCCAATCGCGACCTGACATGTGATCATGTCATTCCGAAGAGCAGAGGGGGCACAGACAGCTGGTCAAATGTAGTCAGTTGCTGCACCCGCTGTAATCATCTGAAAGGTGCACGTACACCCAGTGAATGGGGGGTGGAATTACTGGCGATACCTTATGCTCCATGCTTCGCAGAGCATATGATTTTGCGTGGAAAAAACATTCTTGCAGATCAGGCAGAGTTTTTACTGGCTCGTGTGCGCAGAGGGTAGAATATGGCGCAGTAATATACCGCCTGACTCCCCGGTCAGTTTTTTTAAGAAGCCGATCACAGTTATCCCATTAACTTTCAATCTCCTCAGAACAACTCTGAAAGCCCCTCTCCCTTTACGGGAGAGGGGTTGGGGAGAGGGTGTACGCGAAGCGTTTCACGTGATTGAAAGATAAAACCACATTGATCCTTCATCTTTATCGTGCTGATTGTTGATGAAAATAGGATGTTCATTCTCCCCCTCTCCCCCGGCCCCTCTCCCGCGAGGGGAGAGGGGAGTTACTCTCCCCGCCTATTTAAGGTTTCGGTGATTTGTCATTTTTTTCACACCGTGATCCTCTGCTTTACTATGCTTTTTTAAATCTCAATTCACTGCTGCCCTATTAACTTTCAATCTTCTCAGAACAACTCAGAAAGCCCCTCTCCCTTTACGGGAGAGGGGTTGGGGAGAGGGTGTACGCGAAGCGTTACATGTGGTTGAAAAATAAAACCGCACTGATCGTTCATATTATTCTTGCTGATTGTTGGGGAAAATAGGGTGTTTATTCGCCCCCGGCCCCTCTCCCGCGAGAGGAGAGGGGAGTTTCACTCCCCACCTATTTAAGATAGTGATGACTTGTAAGCTTTTTCTAGCCGTGACCCTCTGCTTTCCGATTCTCATAATTCAGAGGAAACTGATTGTTAAAGTTATCAAGCATGCCAGTCGATAGTGTCTATAAGTGTTAATAGGCCCTAATAAACAGATTGATTTCACCTATTAACCCGGTATGGTGATCAGATAGTGTCTTTTGTACGCCAAGACCACTCAAGGCTGGATGCTAACTGGTGCAGGCTTCTGCTTGATGGGGGTGCTCACTGCATGTTTCGCTACTTCGGCTATGGTTCCAATATGAACATAACCTCATTGAGGGCCAAGGGAGTGGAGCCATTGTCTTCGCAAAGAGCGACTTTGCGTGGATGGCGTTTGTGTTTCAATGTACAGCATTTCTTCAACCACGAAGGTGGTGTAGGCAACATTGAGCCTTGTGATACAGCTGGTGAGCAGGTGCTTGGTGTACTCCATGATTGTGCGGATGAAGCCCTTCCATCCCTCGATGCCATGGAAGCATGTGGTTATGGCTATCAACGCATCACCACTGAAGTTGAGGCAGATGGCTTACTGCACTCAGCATTTACCTATGTTGGTATGCCGGCATTTATTGATGATGAGTGCTTGCCGAGCCGTCGCTACCTCAACATCCTTATCGATGGCGCGCGCAGGACAGGTCTTGATCCTGAATATCTGCGAAACCTTGAAAGACAACCGATCCACCAACCCGTTGACCATCCAGCCTTTACACCGCCCGCTGGGGACTATCCTGTATTTAGTGCAACTTCACTAGCTGAACAGCAGCTCTATACAGGGCTCTATGGTGCTGTTTTCGATATGTCAGAGGCACGTCCCCTGCATGAATACCTGAAGCACTTTTTCGGTGGACGTGATATGACCCTGTTTCATCTAAAACGAATGGATAGTAGTGATGGCTGCGAATCCATGGACGATATTCAGCACGGATTCCTCAGCGATGCCCAACAGCGATATCTCAATAGCTATTTAAATGAGTACGCAAAGGAATACCGTTATGTTGGACGCATCGACTACAACAACAATTTATGAGGAGTTCACTAATGGATCAGTTTCCCCCGGCACTTTCTCATGGTGCTATCGATGAGGTCTTTCCCAATCTCTTTTTTGTCAGTGGGGCTATGGAGACTGTGCTTCAGGATATAGACTGGAAGTTCAGTCGCAACATGACAGTGGTACGAGATGGTGAGCGTCTGATCATCATCAACAGTGTGCGTCTCAGCGAGGAGGGGTTGTCCGAGCTGGATCAGCTAGGCCAGGTAACTGATGTGGTTCGTCTGGGTTCACTGCATGGACGTGACGATCCTTTTTATGTTGATCGCTACAACGCTGAGTATTGGGCGATGCCAGAGATGGAGCACGAAACCGGTCTTCAAGCGACACGCACCCTTACCCCGGAAGGCCCGTTGCCAATATCAGATGCTTCTCTATTTGATTTCCGTACTACCCAGATTCCTGAAGGGATACTGCGCCTTGACCGGGACGGCGGTGTTCTAATCTCCTGCGATGCACTGCAAAACTGGATTGCACCAGATGAACACTTCTCAGACGCTTCCCGGGAGTTGATGACTCAGATGGGGTTTTTTACACCGGCCAATCTCGGTCCGGTTTGGGTGCAGAGAGCCTCGCCCCAGGGAGATGACTTCTTACGCCTCAAAAGGCTGGTCTTCAAACATGCGCTATGCGGTCACGGCGAACCCTTACGAGATACTGCTCACGAAGAGTTCAGCGCAACCTTCAATCGACTGCTCGGCGTCTGAAGCTCGGATAAGGATCAGATACTTGAAGATGGCGACACTTCAATTGCCTGGATATGAGGTTGGGCCGGTACTCTATCGATCTGTAGGGCGCGTGGTCTATCGAGCTCAACGTCTTGCCGACAACACAGCTGTTGCTGTAGAGACCCTTGACGCGGAATACCCTGAGCGTCAGCAGGTAGCGGAGATTCGACGCGCAGGGACTATCGCACAACGCCTGGCTGAGGTCGATGGTGTACAGAATGTGCATGCGGTGCTTGCACATGGAAGCGGCAATCTGGCGCTGGTTGCTGAACTGTTTAAGGGTACTCTCGATTCCCACCTGTCCAAGGCGGGGGGGAGTGGTCTGCCACTGACCGAAGTACTTGAGATTGCCCTGCACCTTACCCGCATCCTGGGTGATATACACGCCAAAGATATCGTACACAAAGCTTTGACTCCGCGTCATGTGCTGTTCGATCCTGCCAGTGGTGCGATTGCCATTGCCGGCTTTAGTATCGCCTCAGAATTGGATCAGGAACGTCAAGCGGTGCAGATGTCACGTCGCCTCGAAGGTCCGTTACCCTATATTTCTCCAGAACAGACTGGACGGATGAATCGGGATTTGGATTATCGGTCCGACTACTACTCCCTGGGTGTGCTGCTGTTTGAACTGTTGACCGGTACACGGCCGTTTCAGGCTAATGACTTGTTGGAATGGGTCTATGGTCACATCAGTCGCTTGCCGCCAGAGCCACACCAGATCTCTCCGCATGTTCCCAAAGCAGTGTCGGCGATTGTTCTCAAGCTGCTGTCCAAGAGTCCTGAGGAGCGCTATCAGAGTGCAGAGGGACTGATATACGATCTGGAGCATTGTGTTGATCTGCTTGCGGCGGGTCGTGAGATCGAACCCTTCAAACTTGGCGAAAAAGATTTCTTGCAGAAGTTTCTGGTACCACAAAGCCTTTACGGACGCGAACAGGAAATCCAAGAGCTTCTAGGACTGTTTGAGGTGGCTGCAGCCGGAGGTACTGAGTTTTGCCTGGTTCATGGTTATTCAGGGGTTGGCAAGTCGGCTCTGGTGAATGAGATCGACCGGCCCCTGGTGCGGGAGAGGGGCTTTCTAGTACAGGGCAAGTTCGAGCAGTTTCAACATGGAGAGGTATATACCGCCATCGCAATCGCTTTCCGTGGCCTGGTGCAGCAAATTCTATCTGAACCAGAGGAGCGTTTGGCAAATTGGCGCAGTCGTCTATTGGATGCATTGACCCCTAACGCCTGTCTGGCTGTGGATCTGGTGCCTGAACTGGCGCTGATCATTGGCGATCAACCCTCAGTGGTAGCATTGCCGCCTGCCGAGGCACGTAATCGTCTACACATTGTACTCACCAATTTTTTACAGGTGTTTGCGGCAGATGGACACCCAGTGGTGCTGTTTCTTGATGATCTGCAATGGAGTGACACCCCGACACTGGAGCTGTTACGTCGCTTTGTGACCTCTCGCGAACTGAGCCATCTGTTGCTTATCGGTGCCTATCGTAGTAATGAGGTTGGGGTAGGTCATCCTCTGCGTCTGTTGCTCGACGACCTTCAGTTGTCGAAGAGTATTCGTCAGCTTCCCATAGGACCTTTGAACCGGGATTCGGTTGCTCACTTAGTGGCAGATGCTCTGTGCCGGGATTTAGACGAGACACGCCAGCTAAGCGATATGTTATTCGATAAGGCGCAGGGGAATCCCTTCTTCACCAACGAATTACTACGACAACTGCATAAGGATGGTGTCATTGCACCAGACTCAGAGAGTGGACGCTGGAACTGGAAGCTGGATACAGAGCACTGGTTCCACATCAGCAACAATGTTGTTGAATTCATGGTGGACAATTTACGCCAGCTGCCACCTGCAACCCAACAGGTGTTGCAGTTAGCAGCCTGTATCGGCAGTACTTTTGACCTGCATACACTTTCTGTAATTTATGAACATCCGATTGCAGCGACAGCAGCAGCGCTTATGCCAGCGCTCAAACACTACACAGTCTTGCCTCTTCATACCGATTACCGTCTTGTCGATGGTTGCGTGCAGGGAGAGGATGTCGTATCACTGGAGTTCAATCCATCCTACCGTTTTCAACATGATCGGATGCAACAGGCAGCATATGCCTTAATTGATACCCGGCGGTTGCCAGAAGCACACCTCTCCGTGGGACGTCTGATGTTGCATTCTGCCGATGGTGATATTCCAGAGGATCGTCTCATCGACATCGTAGGCCACCTCAATGAGGGACGACCACTGATCGAATCGGAGGAGGAACAACTGCAACTGGCTGAGCTGAACCTGAGAGCAGGTGTTCGCGCCAGACAATCCGGGGCCTATGAGTCGGCCCTCAACTACCTGCGTGTAGTAGAGGAACTACTACCCGCCAGGCCCTGGCGGGATACCCCCGTGCTGATGCAGGGGGTTGCCTCCGAAATCCAACAATGTGCCTATCTGACCGGACGCACTGAAGAGGCGGAAAAGTGGATAGAAGTGCTATTGGAACATAGTGAAACAGACCTGAAAAGCAGTGAAATACTCGCTACCCGAACACGACAATATGCCACTCTCGGACGTATGGAAGAGTCAATCCTCTCTGCTATTCAGGGTTTGGAGATGCTCGGCCTGGAACTCATTGAACACCCCACAACAGAGGATATCGATAAGGAGCGGAATCTGGTTGAGATGAATCTGGGCGATAGAAGCATCGCCGAATTGATAAATGTACCGATGGTCAATGATCCAGCTACATTGGCAAGTATGAGGTTGTTGATGGAGATATTTCCAGCAGCTTTTCTCTCCGGTAGCGGCAATCTATTTACCTATCTGGTTTTAAAGGCGGTCAATCTCTCTCTACGACATGGTAACTGCCCAGAGTCTGCCTTTGTCTATGCGGCCTACGGCATGCTTTTGTGTGGAGAGCTTGATGAGCCGAAGGTTGGATTTCAGTATGGAAGAGTAGGGCTGGAGATAAACGAGCTTCATGACGATCCAACCTTGAGGGCTCGAGTGATTTACGTCTATGCAATGTTCGTCCACCACTGGAGCAACCACTGGAGCAGTCTCACATCATGGTTCAAAAAAGGTATAGAGGCAGGCTACCAGTCGGGGGATCTGCTCTACCTCGCCTATAGCGCTCAGGATTGTGTGATCTGGGATCCGACGCTGGATCTTGAGACAGCTCACCGACTGCATAGTGAGAATCTGGAGATCGTACGAGAGTGTGCCTACCAGGACTCTCTGGATTCCGGCACCCTGTTCCGGCAACTGCAACGCAACCTGTTGGGCCTCACCGAAGCACCCTGCAGTCTGAGTGATGAGAACTTTGATGAGGAAGAGTGCCTGGCCGGTATGCGCCAGCGTCAGTTCATGACTGGTATCGCCAACTACCACATCTATCGTGCAGAGATTTGCCTGCTATATGGCGACTACAACCAGGCCCTTGAGCATGTAAGGGAACAGGATCGTTTGATTAAATCAGCCATGTCTTTGCCTCAACTGGTTCGTTTTTATGTTGTCGCCTTTCTCACCCTGGCGACTCACTATCCTGATATGGAAGCAGATGAACAGGGAGAAACCCGCAAACGGCTGGAAAAAGATCACCAACGTATGAAACGCTGGGCCGACAACTGTGAGGCAAATTTTCGCCACCTGCAGTATCTGATGGAGGCTGAACTGGCACGGCTCGATGGGGCCCAGGATGTTGCGCTGGAGCTTTATGACGCAGCAATCGATGCGGCTCAAAAGAGTGGTTTTCTTCATGACGAAGCCACCGCCTGCGAATGGGCTGCCAAACATCTCCTGGCGCTTGGTCGTCGGCGTGCTGCTGAAGGCTATCTGCGCAGTGCTCACCATCTCTATGACCGTTGGGGAGCTCGACGTAAGGTCACTCAGCTGGAGGAACAGTACCCCGTTCTGCGAGAACTGGGTATACGCAGTCGTAGCTCTATAGGTGTAGATGAGAAAAATGACCTGGATCTCGCATCAGTAATGAAGGCATCAAGGGAGATCTCCGGTGAGATCGTACTAGATCGGTTGCTTGAAACCACCATAGGTATATTGTTGGAAAATGCTGGTGGTCAATGGGGGTGCCTGATTGCACGGCGAGAAGGGCGTCTGACAGTAGAAGTGGCCAAGCTGCCACCCGAGGGGCTGTCGAAGGTCGAACTGCCAATCCATTCTTTGGTAGCGACTCCCGATGGGGAGAAGGTGGCCCTGCCGGTTACCCTCCTTAGCCATGTGCTCTATAGCGGCGAAGCTGTTGTGCTGCATGACGCTGTTCATGAAGGGGAGTTTTCACAGGATCCCTACATGCTAAAAACCATGCCACAATCGGTGCTATGCGTTCCACTGCGGCGAGAGCGATTTGAAGGCGTGCTGTATATGGAGAACAATCTGACCAAGGGCGTCTTCACCGAAGAGCGGGTTGAAATTATTAGACTACTGGCAGCACAAGCATCCGTTGCGATTGAGAATGCACGGCTCTATGAGCAGGTTCAGGATTACTCACGAACCTTGGAAGAGAAGGTGGTCGAACGCACCGCTCGACTGGAACAGCTCAACGAGGAGTTACAGGGGCTGGCAGAGCGCGACGGTCTTACCGGTGTTGCCAACCGACGCCGGGGAGATAATTACTTAGAAGAGGTTTGGACTCGGCAGCGAAGAGAAAAATCACCCCTCTCGATCATTATGCTGGATGTCGACCATTTTAAAGCTTTTAACGACAATTACGGTCACCAGGCTGGAGATGAATGTTTAGTGGCCGTAGCCGAAGCGCTCTTTGCGCAGTTATTGCGTCCCACCGACCTGGTCGCTCGTTATGGCGGAGAAGAGTTTATTCTTATTCTACCCAATACCGACCGAACTGGTGTCGCCCATGTGGGAGAACAGGTTCGCCGGGCAATCGAGGAGCTGGCAATTAAGCATGAACACTCCTCAATAGGTGCAGTGGTGACAGTTAGTGCAGGTACAGCAACCATGGTGCCTAGTGTGATGGGCGGTACAGAACAGCTGCTGCGTGAAGCGGATATCGCCCTTTATCGCGCCAAGCGAATGGGACGGAACCAGGTCTGTGCTGCTCCAGATGTAGCAGAGGGAAAATTGCAATGACATTACAAGAAATATAAAAAGAGGATCTATGCAAATATCATCGCTCTTATTGAAGAAGCAGAAAAGAGTGCTAAATATGAGTCAGGCGAAAGCGTAGTATTGATAGATCGATAAGAATCTAAAATGGACTAATCAGGGCCTGTTAACAGGCATTAAACAGGGAAAACAGCAGTGCTGTATCAATTCTAGCTAATTATTTTAGGTGCAAGATGCGAGAACTATATAGCCTCTAGCAGGCAGGTGTATCCATCCAAAAAAGTTTGAATGACAAAGTGCTATGACAGTGAAAAAATTAAATATTAATATTCTGCTTTCTAGCTATCTACTACTATTGTGTTTTGCTCCTGCGACAATTCTCGCCATTCAGAATCACAAAACAAAAAATGAAATATCGTTAACAGCTAAAGAAATTTCCTGGTTAGCAGATAATCGAATTATAGATATTGGTGTAGATGGAAGTTGGCCCCCAATTGACTTCATGTCAGGTAACGAGCACCGTGGGATTGCAGCAGATTACCTTAAACTGATTGAAAATAAACTAGGTATCACCTTTAAAATACATCATGAATTAACATTTAAGGAGATGTTGGATAAGGTTCGACAAGGTGAACTGAAGGCTGGCGCCTCTATTGTAAAAAATGATGAGCGCGCGAAAGATTTAATATTTACAACACCATTTTTTCGAACCCATAAATCGATTGTGTCGAGAAAGGATCGAACAGATATTAATGGAATCGAATCGCTATTTGGTAAAACCGTCGCTATCGAGAATGGTTTTTCAACGATGGAACAGCTTCAACAGCTTTATCCACAGATTAACCTGTTACCAGTAAAATCGACAAAAGAAGCTTTAAATGCTGTTTTCTGGAATAAGGCGGATGCCTATATTGGCACACGAGCAGTTGCTCAGTGGCTGATTCAGCAAGAACAACTCTTTAATCTTCATTTTAGCGGTAATTCCGGTATTGGATCCTCCGATCAACGATTTGCAATACATAAAAGTGAACAATTAACACCTCTGGCATCTGCAATGGACAAGGCATTGAAGTCGATTGATCAGGAGGAAAAACAGAACATTCTCAATCACTGGCTGGGATCGAGTGAATTCGATTCATCAAGTTATAAATTTACATTATCCCAAAAAGAGAGGGATTGGCTAAAAGAGCGGGGTGTATTGAAGATTGGAATCGACAATGCCTGGGAACCCATCGAGTATGTTGACGAAAGTGGAGCGTACCAAGGGATTTCATCCGACTATATGGCGTACATAAAAGCCAAGCTTGATCTGAGACTGGATATCGTAAAAGAGCTTTCTTGGTCAGAAATAGTCGCGGCTGCGAAAAAACAGGAAATTGATATATTGCCGGCACTGGTCGAAACACCGGAAAGAGTTGAATACTTAAATTTTACTGAACCATACCTTGATTTTCCATTTGTAATATTTGTAACTGAACAGTCGCCATTTATCACGGGTCTGGAAGATTTCAAGCATAGACGCGTGGCAATTGTCGATGGCTATGTTACGCAGGAATATCTTCAACGCGACTTTCCTGATATAGAACTCATTCCAGTTGATAACTCCTTAGAGGGTTTAACAAGACTCTCATTGAATGAAGTAGATGCTTATGTGGGTAATCTTACTGTCGGCAGTCACTTGATCAGAAAAAAAGGCATTACAAACATCAAGATCGGTGCACCAACACCATACAAATATGAACTATCGATTGGCGTGCGTAAAGATTGGCCGGAAATGATACCCATTCTTAATCGAGTCATCAGGGATATGACAGAGTACGACAAAAAAGAGATCAGCCAGAAATGGATGGCGCTTCGATATGACGTTAAAGTTGATTATACACGGGTTTGGGAGGTAATCGGTTTCGCAACGATGACCATACTACTAATAGTCTTACTCTTGATTCAATCAAAGCGTAAACATCTAATTGCCAAACGGAACGAAGAGCAGTTGCGTCAGATTATCAATACAGTGCCACTCGCCATAGTGGTTAGTGACCAGAAGGGCCGTATTCAATTAGCTAATCCTCATGCTTTGAAAGAGATCGAATCAGATGGCAAGCCGATAACTAATATGAATATGTCAATATTTTACGCAGATCCAGCAGATAGAGATGCTGTTCGTAATCAATTATCAAGAAAAACCCATGTTTACGATAAGTGTCTGCAGATTAAAACTTTAAAAGGTAATATTATTGACGGAATGCTTTCAGCAATTCCAATTCGTATGAACAAGCAGGAGATGAACTTAGGAATATTGATAAATCTTACACAACGAATACAGATGGAACGGCGGCTGGAAAAAGCTATGGATATAGCGGAACAGGCCAACCGTACTAAAAGTGAATTCCTGGCCAATATGAGTCATGAGATACGAACGCCGATGAATGCCATAATAGGTTTGTCTCATCTTGCATTGGAGACAGAGCTTACTGAAAAACAGTATGACTATTTAAGTAAAATAAAATTATCCGCACACAATCTACTTGGCATTATTAATGATGTTCTTGATTTTTCAAAGGTAGAAGCAGGTAAGCTTGAAATAGATGAAATTGAATTCAAGATGGATTCAGTTATGGAAAATCTTTCGAGCATGATCGGTTTTAAAGCTGACATTAAAGGTTTGGAGCTAATCTTTAAACATGATCCTGATATACCTCACAAGGTTATAGGTGACCCACTACGCATTGGTCAAGTACTACTGAATCTGGTACAAAATGCGATCAAGTTTACACCTCAAGGAGAGATATTAATTTCGGTAACTCTTATTGAGAAAAGTATTTCCAACTGCTTACTGAAATTTTCTATAACCGACACAGGAATTGGGATTGAAGCAGATAAGATACAAAACCTCTTTGATGCATTTGTTCAGGCAGATGCATCAGTCTCACGACGTCATGGAGGTACAGGTCTCGGCCTGAGTATCAGTAATAACCTAGTTCATTTGATGGGTGGCGAACTTTCTGCATCCAGTCAGGTTGATAAAGGAAGTACATTTGAATTTACACTACCTCTCGGCATTGCCGAAGAGCAGTCAGATAGACAATTTATTTCCAATGAAGATCTTCAAGGCATGAGTGTATTGTTGGTTGAAGATAACGATACTGCTAGACATGTTATGACTGAGATGCTCGAAGCATTTTCTTTTCATGTAACAACTGCTTCATCTGCTGATGAAGCCTATGGATATATACAATCGACCAGCTTTAGACTGATACTGATGGATTGGCGAATGCCAAAAACCAACGGACTTGAAGCAATTGCTTATATTAGAGAACACCTTGATGCTGATATTAAAATAATTCTTATAACAGCACATGATCGTGAGGAGTTACTCAATCAGGTAGAAGCAATTAAGCTGGATGCTGTTTTGATAAAACCTATAAGTCCATCTACATTATTTGATGCTGTTCATGAAGTGGTAACCGGACAAACAAAGTCACTGCCAACTAAGAGTCATATCTCAAGAAGATTTAGAGGTAATGTTTTGCTTGTTGAAGATAATACTATTAACCAGCAAGTTGCTAGAGAGCTATTGGAAAAACTCGGTTTACTGGTGGTTATTGCAAACAATGGTGAAGAGGCTATAGAGAAAATTCAACAAGCAGATTATGAATTAGTGTTCATGGATATACAGATGCCAGGTATTGATGGACTAGAAGCTACACGCCGCATAAGACAAGATCTGTGCAACACCTATACTCGTATAATCGCAATGACAGCACATGCCATGCAAGGAGATAAAGAGCGTTGTCTAGCAGTAGGTATGGATGATTATATATCGAAACCAATCGATCCCGATAAATTATCTCGAATGTTACTTGCTTGGTTACCTGTCGATGATAGACCTATTGTCGATCGGGCTGCAAAACCAGCAGGTGAGGTAGAATTGAATTTACCTCGTGATCTGAATGGCATTGACACAGAGTGGGGAGTAAAGCGGGTAGGGGGGAATGAGCGGTTATACGGTAAATTACTGATTGAGTTTTTTGAACGATATCGGGATAGTGGGACACAGATTCATGAATTTATTAAATCAGGAGAGGATAAAGCATTACATCGCCTGTTACATACACTACAGGGTGTCGCTGGCAATCTTGGTGCAAAAAAATTACAACAAGCATCCCATGAGTTGCTTGCTGCTTTTCAAGAAATTAAGCCTGAAAGTGAGTCAAATATCAATTTGGATAACTTTATCACACAGGCCGAGGTCACTTTTAATAGTATCCGCAATATACAACAGTTGATATCTGCAACATCAAATTCCTCTAACGTACAACAGCTAACTTCAACATCTCAGTTAGATGATCTATGCCAGCAATTAACTAATGCGATAAAGAATGGTGATTCCGGATCTTCCAATCTACTGGATCAATGTGCAGCTCAAATTCTCACAATAAAGCCAGATATGGCTGAATTAATATCGGATTTACAACACCAGATAGATAATTACGAGTTTGAGGAAGCTTACCCGATCTTACGAAAAATAATAGACGAAACTGGACTGTCATATAATGAAAGCGAATAGCAATGAAAAAACCTGCGTACTTATAATCGATGATGAGAAATTTTATATCGATGTACTTGTTGAAATACTCAAAGAAGAGTATCGGGTTCTGATATCTAAGGATGGACAACAGGGCATCACTAGGGCAACTAATAGAGAAAACCCGCCTGATCTAATTCTTCTCGATATTGTAATGCCAAACATGGATGGCTATGAAGTGTGTAAAAAATTAAAAGAGAATCATCTTACTTCAGAGATTCCAATCATCTTTTTGACAATAAAAAGTGAAGTAGATGATGAGGTCAAAGGGTTTAATTTAGGTGCAGTTGATTACATAACAAAACCGATCAGTCCACCTATTGTTAAAAGCCGTGTCTCTAACCATTTGGCTTTGGCCAGGAGTAAAAAGCTGTTAAATGAAGAGAATCTGCTTCTGGAAAGTCGAGTTAGAGAACGTACGAGCGAAATACGTAAAACACAGGATGTTGCTATCTGTTGTATGGCCTCTCTGGCTGAGACGCGAGACAGTGAAACTGGCTACCATATTCAGCGTACACAACATTATATAAAGATACTTTGCGAAGAACTACAGAACCATCCTGATTACCGTGATTATCTGACTGCTGATAACATAGATCGTATAGTTCGGTCTGCGCCACTGCATGATATTGGTAAAGTGGGAATTCCTGACAGCATTCTACTTAAACCTGGCAAATTGAATGAAGATGAGTGGAACATCATGTCTACACATGCCCAGCTTGGTTTTGATGCGCTACTCAATGCTGAAAAAGATATTGGCACAACCAGTTTCTTAGGAATCGCAAAAGAGGTAGCACTGACACACCATGAGAAATGGGATGGCAGTGGTTACCCAAATGGCTTGAAAGGCGATGAAATACCTGTCTCAGGTCGCTTAATGGCGCTAGCCGATGTTTATGATGCGCTTGTGAATAAGCGAGTCTACAAAGATGCTTATAAACATCAAACAGCGGTAAAAGTCATAAACGAGGGAAGTGGTTTGCACTTTGATCCAGTAATCGTCTCAGCGTTCTTGGAGTTAGAAGCAGAATTCAAAAGAATCTTAGATAACTTTTCAGACAATTGATAATGCTAAGCACAAAAAATAATCGCTTCTAAGTTCGGTGTCACTGTTTCCGTCTTACGCGGGCGTTGCTAAATGCAGGTAGTGTCAATAATCTTTCGCTCTTTGTTTGGCGGTAGCTTCGTAGTTAGGCGGTTTCTTGCTCCAAGTACTGCTTCTTGAGCGCCTC
>JBEVWG010000075.1:0-21612 GCA_040506705.1 Candidatus Thiodiazotropha sp. 6PLUC1 | reverse complement strand
GCTTCGCGTACACCCTCTCCCCAACCCCTCTCCCGTAAAGGGAGAGGGGCTTTCAGAGTTGTTCTGAGAAGATTGAAAGTTAATGGGACAACAGTGGGCTATACCCTGATTTATCTCTCTTTCGAGTATCAGGGTGAAGCGTAGGAGGACCATGCTCCACAGTTTTATTCTTATCCACCTCTTCAGTTCCTATTTTTATTATCACTGATAACCATGACATGAATACATACCACTTCTATTTGTGAGTAGAAAATTTCGCGTTCACCATTGCAGGGAAGCTTTATGGCATTGGTTCACTGGCAAAGCAAAATATAACTAAAAAATTGCTTCGTGCTGGAATACTTAACAAGCTGAAAACTGTTGTCACTTTAAGCCAAGCAGAAAATTGTCAACCTCACTCCAGAACTGAGGATAGTTGGTAAGGTTTTCATGAGTGCCATTCTTAAAAATCACCAGTCTGCCTTTTATTTTTGAGAGTTTTTCAGCACTCGAAAGAGGGACTACTGAATCAGAATCACCATGGAACATAATAACAGGGCAGTTAACTTTGCTCATATATTTTGCAGAGTCTAGTGGGTATTTGAGAATCACTCCAACAGGTATAAAAGGGAGTATTTCAGAGACCAGAGACTTTAAGCTGTAGAATGGTGAATACAAGATAAGGCCTCGGGGAGTGTTTTTGGAGGCTAACTGTATCGCAATGCTGGTTCCGATCGAGCGGCCATAAATGATTATGTCGGAAGCACTCCATCCTGACTCTTCCAGGTATTGCATGAACAGTGCAGCGTCGGAATAGAGCTTCTCTTCACTTAAATTACCGGTGCTCTTTCCATAAGATCGGTAGTCCATGGCCAGGAAGCTGTAATTTCGTAAGATAAATGGCTCTGCTACATAGTTCATATTCAGCATGTTTTCGCCATTGCCATGAAAATGCAGCACTACTCCCTTTGGGTTCTCAGCTTCGAAAAGTACAGCATTTAACCTGGCACCGTCTGGAGTGGCTAAAAAGATCTCTTTATGCTTTAACTCAAAATTAATTTCAGTGCCGGGATCGATTTTACTGGCCGGGAATATAATCAGTTCTTGGTTAAGGTAATAATAGAGACAGATTGCAAGATAGAAGAGGGAAGCAACAAAAATTGCCGACAGTGTAGCTTTCTTGAAATTAGAACTGAACAAAATTGATGCCTTTCATTGATGATCCGTTAAATGCTCATGGTCACTATTCCAGTTTAACAAATCAACCAAGTTTACCGCATGATTCATTTGAAACCCTGAAGACGACATACTTAGTCGCCGGGTTAATAATAGCTGCATGATCATTGATCTTGGCAATAAATAATATTGCCTTTTAGCTACGGTGGTTTACACTGGAACGATATTCTCGTTTCGTCATTTATCCTGGATAGCTGGCTTGGCGCCAATTATATCAGGTAAATCAATGACACAGCTCCGCTTAAATTACCAAACAATAGAGTTTGGGAAGACTGACATCCACCTTTGTACTCTGCGTAATAATCAACAGTTTCATGATCCTGATGGGGTTGCTGAAAAGCTGGGGATATCCTCTGCAACATGGCCACTATTTGGTGTGATATGGCCCTCCAGTCTGGTTCTTGCTAATTTGATATTTGATTATGATATCGGTTCAAAAAGGATTTTAGAGGTTGGATGCGGTATAGCGCTATCCAGCTTGATCTTAAACAAGCGTTCTGCAGATATTACCGCTACTGACTATCATCCAGAAGCGGAGAATTTTTTGGTAAGAAATACACTACTGAATGATGGTGATCCTATTCCATTTGAGCGTGTCGACTGGTCAGATAAAAACGACCATCTTGGGCTTTTTGACTTGATCATAGGTAGTGATATTTTATATGAGGATCAACATATCGAATTGCTTGCCAAGTTCATTGAGCGGCATGCAAAGCCAAATTGCGAAGTTATTCTTGTTGATCCCGGACGTGGTCGTAAGAATAAACTAAGTTCTCGAATGACTGACTTGGGATATAGATCGAGCCAATACAAGCCGCTACATACAGATTATCTGAGTCAAGAGTTCAAGGGACATA
The DNA here is from genome assembly GCA_040506705.1 of Candidatus Thiodiazotropha sp. 6PLUC1. GTDB lineage: Bacteria > Pseudomonadota > Gammaproteobacteria > Chromatiales > Chromatiaceae > Thiodiazotropha. Next base: position 19,540 of record JBEVWG010000075.1, on the reverse strand, counting down.
TATTGAAGTTTATACGGTAAGTTGTACTATTTTAGCGTAGCTGTGGCCCTACAGCTTGTTCTGAGGATGAGTACAAATGATTTACCTGATCTACATCTAAGAGTACAGTCTTCTTGAATTCAACGCATTGTGCCACTTTCCCGCTGTCAGGAAGAACGCATCCAGGGTAGTCGACTCCATAGCCCTCCAGAACCCATTTTGCCATCAGCAACAAGGTGCTTTCAGAAGCCTAACCAGCTTTGAGAGACAGTAAAGAAATGCCATGCATAAAAAAAGGGTTAACGATAAATCGCTAACCCTTTGATTAAATTGGCTCCCCGGGACAGGCTCGAACTGCCGACCTAGTGATTAACAGTCACCCGCTCTACCGACTGAGCTACCGGGGAATTGTTCGAGAGGGGCGCATAATAATGAGACTGAGCCTTAGCGTCAATAGTTTCTGAATAAAAAGTACAATCAAGAGCCACATTTGAGTGCTGATCCACCCGGTCCCTGCTCGGAAATCCGGATCCGTCCTACATTGTTGACAATCAGTGCCTTGGGCTCTATTTGCTTTTCAGGAGCACAGAATGTCAGTGTCAGGTTATAGCCGCTGGGTCGGCCATCACCGTGATAGATCACCCGTTTACGGTATTCGCTTGAGTGGATCTCAATTTTCGACTCTTCCGGTATCAGGTATTTGCCTTGTATTGGGTCAGTCTGGTCAAGAATGCCATTTCTATCTCTATCCTCGAAGACGATTAAACCTCGGCTCCAATTGCCTTGATCCAGGCACTGCATCCCATCTTCGCTGGGGCAGATGACTTGATGCTGCTCTTGCTGAATTGCAAGGCTTCGAGCCAGGTAGAAATGGTTGAGAAAGCCATTAACGGAGGTGGTTTGCTCAGTTCTGAGTGTCAGGGTCAGCAGGGATGGGGTGGCCAGCGCGATAAGCAGCGTCAATGTAGCAAGGGTGGTAATCAGTTCAATCAGGGTGAGGCCCCGATTGTTAAGCGCAGAAGTCAGGCGTGGGTGAGACATGGATCTCCCTCCTTGGAGTTGTGTGGGGCGCATCCTGCGCCCGTTTTGAATTGAGGCCGGATAGGTATCCGGCAGTAAAACTAAAGTATCAGCCTTTCAATACAGCTTCAATTCTGTCCAAGGCTGTTTCAAGCTTCTCTCTGCTGGTGGCGATTGATATGCGTACATGCCCCGCAAGACCAAATGCAGTTCCCGGTACCAGGGCAACCCCAGCCTCCGAGATCAGGTATTCAGAGAGTTCCAAATCGTTATTGACCCCATCCAGACCGGCCAATGCCTCTTCGACTCTGGGAAAACAGTAGAAGGTGCCGTCACTGGGCAGACAGTCGATGCCTGGCATGCTGTTAAGCCGCTCAACCACATAATCGTGGCGCTCCTTGAAAGCGGTCAACATCTCGGCAATACACGCTTGAGAACCCTCCAGAGCCTCCTGTGCTGCCACCTGTGAGATGGAAGTGGGGTTGGATGTGCTCTGGGACTGGATCTTTTTCATTGCCTTGATGATTTCAGCTGGGCCGCCTGCATAACCGATACGCCAGCCCGTCATTGAGTAGGCTTTGGAGACGCCATTGAGCACCAGGGTGCGATCTTTCAGCTCTGGACATACATTCAGGATATTGACGAAACTGTTGCCAGGCCAAAGAATATGTTCATACATATCATCTGTGGCGATGATGATTCTTGGGTGCTCTTTCAACACTTCACCCAGAGCAGCTAACTCTTCACGACTGTAGGCCATACCCGTCGGATTGGAGGGGCTGTTGATGACAAACAGCTTGGTCTTGTCTGTAATTGCTGCTGAAAGCTGCTGGGCGCTGATCTTGAATTTCTGTGAGGCCCCGGCAGAGACCAGTACCGGCACACCTCCGGCCAGAATCGACATATCCGGATAGGAGACCCAGTAGGGGGCCGGGATGATGACTTCATCTCCTGGATCAAGGATGGCCTGAGCGAGGTTGTAGAAGCTCTGTTTTCCTCCGCAAGAGACCAGAATCTGGTCCATTGCATACTCAAAGCCGTTATCACGCTGAAACTTATTGATGATTGCCTGTTTTAGACCTGGAGTACCATCCACGGCGGTATATTTGGTGAATCCGTCATTGATGGCCTGAATTGCGGCCTTTTTAATATGCTCCGGAGTGTCGAAATCGGGTTCACCAGCACCGAGCCCAATGACATCCTTGCCGGCGGCACGCATTTCGGCGGCACGGGCTGTGACTGCAAGTGTTGGTGAGGGTTTAACGGCTTTTACGCGACTTGATAGTTGTGAATTCATGGCGGTTATTGATCCCTGCTGCTCAAACATCAGCACATTGGCTGAAAGACGGATTTAAGTTAAAGACACTCATATGACCTGCAACCAGATCGATCAGGGTAATATGATAACGCTGTCCGGATGTCATAATAGCCAATTAATTCACGATGAAGAATCCCCAAAATGAGCAAAGCGTTTAAATTAACCTCAAAATTTGCTCCCTCAGGCGATCAACCTGGTGCAATCAGGCGGTTGGTAGAGGGTTTAGAGGATGGAGAAGCAGCCATGACTCTGCTGGGTGTCACCGGGTCCGGTAAGACATTCAGCATCGCCAATGTCATCAATGAGGTGCAACGTCCGACTCTCGTGCTGGCGCCTAACAAGACTCTGGCGGCCCAGCTCTATGGAGAGTTCAAGGATTTCTTTCCAGAAAACTCGGTTGAGTATTTCGTCTCATATTACGACTACTATCAGCCTGAGGCCTATGTGCCAGCATCTGACACCTTCATTGAGAAGGATGCTTCGATCAATGATCATATCGAACAGATGCGCTTATCAGCCACCAAGGCACTGCTGGAGCGGAAAGATACCATCATAGTCGCCACTGTCTCGTCGATTTACGGTTTGGGTGATCCGCGTTCCTATCTGGGCATGATGTTACACCTGAGTCGTGGCGAGATGATCGATCAGCGCTCGATATTACGCCGATTGGCTGAGTTGCAATATAAGCGCAACGATATTGAGTTGCACCGTGCAACATTTAGGGTGCGGGGTGAGGTGATAGATATCTTTCCAGCTGAATCGGACTCTGAGGCGGTCAGGGTTGAGCTGTTCGATGATGAGATTGAGCAGCTTTCTCTGTTTGATCCCCTGACTGGTGCGGTTTTGCGCAAGGTGCCTCGCTATTCGATCTTTCCCAAAAGCCACTATGTCACCCCACGTGAGACCCTATTGGCAGCTGTGGATCAGATCAAGATTGAATTGCAGGAACGGCTGACCCAACTCGATTCAGCCCACAAGTTGGTAGAGGCGCAGCGTCTTGGGCAGCGTACTCGATTCGATATCGAAATGATTAACGAACTGGGTTATTGCTCAGGCATAGAAAACTACTCCCGCTACCTGTCGGGTCGCGCAGCAGGAGAACCGCCACCAACCCTGTTTGACTATCTGCCAGATAATTCACTTCTTGTGGTTGATGAGAGTCATGTCACCATTCCTCAGCTTGGCGGCATGTTTCGTGGGGATCGGTCAAGAAAAGAGACCCTGGTGGAGTACGGTTTTCGTCTGCCATCAGCACTGGACAATCGCCCTCTGAAATTTGAAGAGTTTGAGTATCGGGCGCCCCAGACCATCTATGTCAGTGCGACGCCGCGGGACTATGAAACACAACGATCCGGCGCCATTATCGAACAGGTAGTCAGGCCAACCGGGTTGGTCGATCCGGAAGTCGAAGTCAGACCGGCCAGTAGTCAGGTCGATGACCTGCTCTCTGAGATTCGCCTGCGGGTCGCCCAGCAGGAGAGGGTGCTTGTGACCACACTCACGAAACGCATGGCGGAGGATTTGACCGATTATCTGGGGGATCACGATGTGCGGGTACGATACCTGCACTCTGATATCGATACGGTAGAGCGGGTGGAGATTATTCGTGATTTACGACTGGGAGAGTTCGATGTGCTGGTGGGTATCAACCTGCTGCGTGAGGGTCTGGATATGCCGGAAGTGTCACTGGTGGCAATTCTGGATGCAGACAAAGAGGGTTTTTTACGCTCTGAAGGTTCATTAATCCAAACCATTGGAAGGGCTGCGCGTAATGCCAATGGTAAGGCCATTCTATATGCTGACAAGATGACCGGTTCGATGCGTCGGGCGATCGACGAGACTGAGCGGCGACGCCTGAAGCAGCAAGAGTACAATGAGGCTCATGACATTACTCCTCAGACCATTCTTAAATCCATTTCTGACATCATGGAAGGTGCTTATCCCGGGGGGCAGGTAAATCCCAAGAAATACGCCAAGGTCGCGGAGGAGGAGGCAGAATATGCTCAAATGACCCCAAAGCAGATGGCGAAGCGATTAAAGCAGCTGGAGGAGCAGATGTATCGCCATGCCCAGGATCTGGAGTTTGAGGAGGCAGCCGGAATTCGGGATCAGATAAAGAATCTGCAAAGTAAAGGTTTGATTGCTTAGGGGCGGTAATTGTTTGATCGGGTTTGATTTTTCAACGGATTGGAGAGTTGCAACAGTATATATCGAAGGTTCCAATTCTTTAGTGATAAGGAGAGAAGCTGGGAGTTTGCAGGAAATCAGTGCTTTTACACACATAGAGTATGCAATTTTAAAGGTATCCAACAACCTTCTGCACAATAACAATCGCTTTTAATCGAAACGTAGTGGCCATTTCAAAATCAGGCAGCAGATGCTGATTTAACTATTTACATAGGTTTTTGTACGAAAGCCTTTAAAAATTCAGGTGTTATTCTAGAATGGAACTAATCTAAACTTACATATACATGCAGCACTAGCTAGAGTCGACAATGGCAGATCTTGACGGAATGCTCCACGATATTAAAGCGGAAGCGAATTACGCTTGCCGCATGACAGGCAGAAATAGACTGGCCGATCATGTGCTAGCGGCAATGAGCCGGGTTCCACGACCTCATTTTGTTAAAAAAGGCTTTCGCCCCCACGCTTATGACAACAGTCCACTCCCCATCGGTAAAGGGCAGACAATCTCACAACCCTTTATCGTGGCACTGATGACCGATTTGATTGCACCGAAAAAAGGAGACAGGGTGTTGGAGGTTGGAACAGGCTCTGGTTACCAGACAGCAGTGCTTGCAGAGATGGTCAACCACCTCTGTACCATTGAAATTATTCCCAAGCTGGCCCAGAGATCACGCCGCCAATTGGAGAAAGAGGGCTATACGAATATCAGCTACCAGATCGGGGATGGTTATTTTGGTTGGCCCGAGAAAGCCCCTTTTGATGCGATCATGGTGACTGCTGCAGCCAAAGAGATACCGCAACCCCTCATTGATCAACTGGCCCCTGGTGGTCGTTTGGTATTACCAGTAGGCAAAAGCCACTACACACAAGACCTGATGCTATTGCAGAAAGATGAGTCTGGGCAGGTCAGCGCATCCAATCTTTTACCTGTTACCTTCGTACCCCTGACAGGGGATCGGTGAGATAGGCCGGCGATTCAAGCTGTACATTTTTCAGACTTGCAATTTCTATGTAGCTGCCTGTATGATTCGCCTCTTCGCAGGCGCGTAGCTCAGTTGGTTAGAGCGCTACCTTGACATGGTAGAGGTCGTTGGTTCGACTCCAATCGCGCCTACCAAATAGATCCTGGGGTCAATTTTCCCTGATTCCCTGCCTAAAAAACCTCACTGACACAGTGAGGTTTTTTTATCTCTGCCTTAGAATGATTTTGCCATCATAATATTTTGAACTGATGGATCTGGCTGGATGTTCGATGCCTGCTTTTCTTTACTGCTTTAGATAAAGCAATCCACTACTGTGCCGCAAATTGCTCCTTTGCCTGCGGCAGGAATAGATTGAAAAACATGCTTCCCTCTCTCAGTTACCCCTGCAAATCGTAAATTAGCCACCTGTGGAGAGTGTTTTTTCTGGTGTTTGAGCATGCCTCACCAAAAGCTATGGTGAGTCGTAGGGTGCGGCCCTGCCGCACCATCAGGGTGAGAATTCTCAAAGAAAATACAGATGGTTTGTTCATTACCTGCAGCGTCTCTACACCGACTCGTCAGGTGGTTATGGTTTTAGTTGGGCATGGTGCGGCAGGGCCACACCCTACAGATGAATTTATTTCGGCAGTCATTTTCTCTCCAGCGTGGGAATGAATACGGTAGGTAGATAAGTGCTGTGATGTTCGGAAATACCGACAGGTCAAAAATTCATTGCTCAAACAGCCAGGCCTTCTGATCGGTTTTTCCTGCGCTTCTGATTCGTCTTAAAGCGGAATAACAAGAGATGCCCTTAAATCTGATATTACTATCTCCGATTAGGATAACTTGATCTGAATCCCCAATTTTTCCAGTATGTGGCTTTTTCCGTAGCGGAGTACCGCGATGAGTTCAATTCTGGCCTCGTCTCTCGGAATCCCATTTTCAACCATTGATGCTAAGGTTTTTTCAAAGACAGCTCTACGTCTCTGGCCTTTCTCAGAAGTGTCACGACGGTTTGAAAAAAAACTCCATTAATGTCGAGCCACAGATACAGTTTCGATAAAGCTCTACTATGGGCTCGCCACCCTCTTCAGGACAGCCGATATTTTCTAACAGGCCAGTTCGTCCTTTTAATTGCTGAGTCTCCTTGATGAAATCATCTAAGGACGCATATTCTCTGCCACATCTGAATGCCTTTTATCGTAAAACAGTGTTCATGAATAGTTGATAGATCATCACCTGGATCAGGACCCAGGTGATGATCTATCTCAAGGAAAAATGATTCTCCAATAATCGATGCTGCCTGTTGCAAATGGGCCTAAATCCTTAACTTGCAGATTCCACTCACCATCAGAGGGCAGATCCCCAAGATCAAGATAGTAGGTCTCAAAAAGATTCACGCCTGAACCACCAAATCCTTTGAGCTTATGTTTGGATCCTGTGGGATCAATCAAGGTTACAGAAATCTCACGAACCCAGTCATGAACTATCCCTACTTCAATTTGAATCTGACCAGATGGGCCAGTTCTATCAACCATGATTGGGCTTAAGACTCCTGACAGGTTTGCTTGGGGGATTGGGTAATCATCCAGGTTTTCGAAAATCTGACCGGTTCCAGGCTCTGGATCTTCAAGTTGGTAATCAGCTATCAGACTGGCGCCTGAGAAAGCACTATAGGCATGTAGCATTATATAGTGTCTACCAGGTGCGACAGGTCGTGTGATACATCGCTCTTCATTCCCATATCTATAGGGACGACAATCGAAAATATCCAGGGTAGGCTGGTTATCGTATTGAAGGTAAAGATCGGCATCTCCACTACCATCATAGATTCTTACAGTCAGACTGCTGGCGCCAACTGGCACATCGATAGCGAACATCAGTTCATCACCAACTGCTCCCTCAAGGTCTGAAATAGCTACCCCATCACTTAACAGCGTCACGCCGGGGTCGGTTGGTTGCAACATCTCAACTGCAGCCTGAGCATCTAAAATGCCACTACCACAGCCTGCACAATCACTTGGGAAGGGTTGCGTACTCTCTATCAAGATACTTTCTACTTCATCTGGTGTTATATCCGGTTTCAAGCTGTAGAGAAGGGCTGCAACACCACTGACGTGTGGCGTCGCCATACTTGTGCCGCTCATAACCCGGTAACTCTCATTCCCTGGGACGACTACACCATCATTGTATGTTGAGAGAATATCGACGCCGGGTGCTGCCAGGTCAACCAAGTCACCGAAGTTTGAGAAACTGGCTCTTTCACCATTTATATCTGTTGCAGCAACGGATACTACTCCGGGGCAGTTAGCTGGTGAGATCCCAGAGCTGTCCTCACTGCTATTGCCTGCTGCGACAATTACGGTAGCGCCCAATTGCCGGGCAGTCTCTATTGCAGTGAGTGCAGTTTGAGGGCAATCTGTCGATGGACCACCGAGGCTCATATTGATCACTTGAGCTGGATTTGCATTAATTGGTAGGCTTGGAACCTCTGAACCCGCTGCCCAGGCTAGACCATCCATGATGTCAGATAGATAACCGCCGCATCGGCCGATTACCCGTACCGGAACAACCTTGGCTTGATAGGCGATACCGGCCACACCTTCAGCATTGTTGGTCAAAGCAGCCACAGTACCGGCTACATGGGTGCCATGCCATGTGCTGATATAGTCATTACAGCTTGGTTCATAATCACCCGTATCCGTTGGGTCATTGTCACGTCCATCTCCATCATTAGCGACGAATTCATCACTGATCATGTCATACCCCGGCAGCAGGTTTGGGTTGAGATCAGAATGTGGTTGGTAACCACTGTCCACTACAGCTATAACGGTATTTGCACCCTGAGCAATATCCCAGGCCGTTGGTAGTTTGATGCCGCTAGTCTCTTGATAATAGTGCCACTGTTCACTATATCTGGGATCGTTAGGGGTAAGCAGGGGATACATCATCAGATCGGGCTCTGCATATTCGATACTCTCTTGCTGTTCCATCTGATCCGTGATTGCCTGCATATCCTCAACAGATATCTCCTGATCCAGTTGAATGACTTGAGCGCCACTGAATGTTTCTCTGACATGACTGGATGAAGCACCTGACAAGGTATCAAGTAAGTTGGCCATGCCCTCTGGTAGTCTATTCGTTTCCGATGATTGTCTGTATTTGATAATCAATCGATTGGTTGTGCTACTTGAGGAAAGATTGGTTGCAGATGCACTATATGCTGGATCAGTAACCTGCCCGGCCAGCAGAGGCGTCGTAGCAAGCATGCATAGTGATAATAAGTAAGCTTTATTAGAGAAGGAAAGTGACTCTGTTTTTTTCATATAAACTCCATTTTTCTGAATTCCATTGTTTTGAACAGTCTTTAGATGTAATTGAACCCTAGTGACTGTAAAGAAGAGTTGAATAAGTTAATAATGACTAAAAAGATAAAAAAGTTAACGAACTGCCTTCCTTGATAATTTTCATGCTGTTTTGTTTGAACTGGTTAAAACAAAAAGTGAGAAGGCCGTTGCATTATACTGAACTCTGTTGGGTGCGGATAAAAAAGTTGTGAATAGCGCTTAATTAAACGCACGCTCTACTTTCAGTGAATAGGCAATTGAGATACCCTAAGTTATTTAAATTATGTTTAAAATGATTTAATCAATAAATTATCCTTTCCTTGAGCAGTGTTCATGATGTTCTGAATGTATAACTGGTGTGCTAGAAAAAATCGTGGCTGGTTTTGAGCGATACAGAAACAGAGGAGAGACCAGCTCAATAGAGTAACTCTCCGCGTGAGATTTATAAGATGGCGCGGCATGGTTCAATCCTGCGAGGGTTGATCGAGGTGTGATGCAGCAGGGCTGCATCCTACACTTGAGTTCAAATTAATGTGACAATGGTGGACTGAATTCGGGCCGCTTTATTTCGACCAAAACCAAATTTTACAATCTATGACCTTAAAATAGTGAACTCCAGAATCAAGCGTGAACAGAAGACCATTGCTGCGATGATGGTCATCTATTGTAGGCATCACCACCATTCAGACAGCAAGCTGTGCGGTGATTGTGAAAAGTTATTGGATTATGCCGAAAGGCGTCTGGAATCTTGTCCTTTTGAATCTGAAAAGCCCGCCTGTAATCACTGCACAGTGCATTGCTACTCGAAGCAGATGCGCACTCAGGTACAGGATGTCATGCGCTATGCAGGTCCCCGGATGCTGTTCCGGCATCCTCTGATGAGTTTGTTCCACCTTCTGGATAAGTTTCGCAAAGTCCCTCAGTTGTCAGATCGCAAGTAAAATGAGTCTAAATCACTAAAAGTCTCTCAAACTGCACTGCTTCAATATCATGTTTCCGTAACAATTACCGGGCTAGAATGTGAGAAAAACAGGGTAGGATGGGTTAATAAGCCCAATACTCAACTGTCTGGTAATCTACAGAGTGATTTCATTGTGGGTAGCCGGGGAATAGTTGGGCATATCCAGCCTATTGAGCCGCCAGACTAATAATAAAGGAGCACAAAAACATGAACGGTCAACAATCAGAGGTTTTAGCGGGACAAAGGGCAATAGTGACCGGGGCAAATTCCGGTATTGGAGAAGCGGTGGCTAAGGGCCTGGCCCAGGCTGGAGCGAAAGTTGCAATCAACTATGTGGTAAATGAAGCTGAAGCGCAAAGAGTCGCTGATGAGATCCAGCAACTCGGTGGCGAGGCTGTGCCGATCTTTGCTGATGTCAGCAATGAAAGCGATGTGGAGCAGATGTTCAGCCAGGTTATTGAATTATGGGGGAGTATCGATATTCTGGTGAATAACGCGGGTATTCAGCGTGATGCTGCTTTTGTCGATATGACTCTGGATCAGTGGAACAAGGTGATGGCGGTGAATCTGACCGGCCAGTTTTTATGCACCCGTGCCGCGACGCGTGAATTTATACGCCGAGGAGTGGTTACTGATCTCTCATGTGCCGCGGGAAAGGTGATCTGCATGTCCTCTGTGCATGAAGTTATTCCCTGGGCTGGTCATGTTAATTATGCTGCATCCAAAGGTGGTTTGATGATGTTCATGCAGAGTGTCGCCCAGGAGATGGCTCATCAAAAGATTCGTGTCAACGGCATCGCTCCTGGTGCCATACGTACCCCAATTAATCGATCTGCATGGGAGACACCTGAGGCAGAGTCTTCGCTCTTAGAGCTGATTCCCTATGAGCGCATTGGTGACCCCGATGATATTGCCAAGGCGACGGTATGGCTGGCATCGGATCAATCCGATTATGTTACCGGTACAACACTCTTTGTCGATGGTGGTATGACCCTCTATCCGGGATTCAGAGAGGGAGGCTGATATGTCTAGCGTCATCCGTTTCGGACGGAGTATCTGCGGCGATCTGGTCCAGGCAGAAAGAAGAGAGTGGTGGCTGACGGATGGTTTGGGAGGCTATGCAGGTGGCACCATCGCGGGGACTCTCACCAGGCGCTATCATGGATTATTGGTTGCGCCACTGCATGGTGCTATGGATAGACATCTGCTGATGACCAAGGCCGATGCCACGCTGAGTGTCGCTGGGCGCGAGTGGCCACTGTTCACTAATCGCTGGTACGGAAATGCCGTTGAACCAAGCGGCTATCGTTATCTTGAACAGTTTAAATTGGAAGGACGTATGCCAGTGTGGCGTTTTGCCTGTGCAGAACGGATTCTGGAGATGCGCATCTGGATGGTGGCGGGTGAGCACACCACCTATGTGGCCTATCGTTGTAGGGGCAGTGGGGATGATCAGGCCATATTAAAGGTGAAACTGCTTGCCAATCACCGAGACCATCACGGTAATATGCCGGTTCGTGGCACAACAGCCTCTCTCAAACAGACCACTGACAAACTCGAAATCGAGTGGCCCGAAGGCGGGCGACTCTTTTTACACACAACACCAGCAAATGTTGAACCCAGACAGGACTGGCACGAAGGTTTTCACTTGATTAGGGAAGAGGAGCGAGGGTTAGCATCTGTTGATAACAATCTCTCCCTGGGTCAACTGGTCTATTCAATGAATCCTGATGAATGGGTTGGTTTTGCAGTGAGTTTGAATCCGCAAACCTCTTTCGACCTGCCTGGTTCCATGCAGGCTTTTCTGCAAGCTGATCAGATAGAGTGCAAGCCTGAAACTGGCCCATTTGCAGGGGCTCCGGAATGGGTGCAGCAGTTAAGATTGGCTGCTGACAGTTTCCTGATTAAACGGACACTGCCCTCTGGCGAGTTGGGAGAGTCAATCATTGCCGGCTATCCATGGTTTGGCGATTGGGGTCGTGACACCATGATCTCACTGGCTGGTCTGACACTGGTATGCGGTCGTCTGGAGAGTGCCCGTTCAATTCTGATGAGCTATGCAAAACTGGTAGATCAGGGACAACTTCCAAATCGCTTTATCGATAGTGGTGAAACTGCAGAGTACAACACCGTGGATGCGGCACTCTGGTATTTCGGCGCCTGGCAAGACTATTTTGAGGCCAGCGAAGATCTCGAAGCGCTTAAACAGATCTTTCCGGTTTTACAAAGCATCCTGGATTGGCATATCAAAGGTACCCGCTACGGTATTTCAATGGATGGTGATGATCATCTGCTACGGGCAGGTGAGCCGGGTATACAACTGACCTGGATGGATGCCAAAGTAGGAGAGTGGGTAGTAACCCCCCGAATTGGCAAACCAGTAGAGATCAATGCCCTTTGGTACAACGCGCTGGTGATCATGGCTGGATTTGCTAAAAGATTGCAGAAGTCTGACAAACGATATATCGAACTTGCCGATGCAGTGAAAGATAGCTTTCAACGCTTCCGCCAAGAGTTTGGGGTCGGTCTGTTTGACGTTCTCGATACACCAAAAGGAGATGACCCGACAGTTCGGCCCAACCAGATTCTGGCAGTAAGTCTGCACCACTCCCCATTGGATGCGGATGCGCGCAAAGAGGTGGTTGATGTTTGCGCTCAGCAGCTGCTGACCTCGTACGGTTTACGATCTCTAAGTCCGCGGCACAAGGATTACGCCCATCACTATCAAGGTGGCGTTGCGGATCGGGATGGTGCATACCATCAGGGTACAGTTTGGGCCTGGCTACTCGGGCACTACGCCTGGGCTGAGTTCCTTGTCACTGGTGATGCTGTTTCAGCCCAGCAACGGTTGATGCCTTTCAGGGATCATCTGGGTGACGCGGGCCTTGGACATATTAGTGAGATATTTGATGGAGATCCTCCTCATCTGCCCAGAGGAGCACCGGCTCAAGCCTGGTCAGAGGCCTCTACTCTGTCAGCTTGGCAACGTCTGCAAAAACAGATTTTGAATGAGCAGTAATCTGATTAACGTCATTCGGTGGTGTAGTTAATGAACGACCAGCAACTCAATAAAGAGCAGCAGCGCTTAGCACAACAACGCAGTGGGGAAGCAGAGTGGAATCTGTGGGGCCCCTATCTTTCCGAAAGAGCATGGGGAACCGTCAGGGAAGACTACAGTCCTGGCGGCACAGCTTGGGAGTATTTTGATCATGACCAGGCTCGTTCACGCGCTTATCGATGGAATGAGGATGGATTAGGGGGCATCAGTGATATCGGGCAGAGACTCTGTTTCGCATTGGCTCTTTGGAACGGCCAGGACACCATTCTGAAAGAGCGAGCCTTTGGTCTGACAGGGAATCAAGGGAATCGGGGGGAAGATGTAAAGGAGTACTACTTCTACTCCGATGCCACCCCCAGCCATAGCTGGTTACGTTATCTCTACAAATATCCTCAATCGGCCTACCCCTATGCACGCCTGGTGGAGGAGAATAGTCAACGGAGTCGACTCGACCCTCCTTTCAATCTTTTGGATAGCGGTGCTTTCGAGCAAAATCGATATTGGGACATATCAGTCATCTATGCCAAGGCAGGACCCAAACAGATCCATATTCGAATTACGATCCATAACCGTTCCAATGACACAGCTGAGCTGCATCTGATACCTCAGCTCTGGTTTAGAAATAGCTGGTCCTGGGGTGATGAAGGGGAAAAGCCTGAACTGAAAAGTGAAACAGCAACTGAAGGTGCAGCATGGTGTGTCGCTGCAAAACATAATGAATTGGGTAGTTATCACTTATATGGTGAGCAACAAGCAGAGTTGCTGTTTACAGAAAATGAAACAAATACCGAACGCCACTGGGGTGTCGCTCCAGAGTCACCCTTTGTTAAGGATGCCTTTCATCGACGAATTATTGATGAAGAGGCCTCAGCAGTTAATCCCCAGAAAAGGGGTACAAAATTTGCTGCTTGGTATCGATTAGAAGTGGCAGGTGGGGCATCAAGAAACATCGACCTGATACTCAGTGAAGATCTATTGGATAGACCTTTTGATAAAACTGAGCGGGTGATTGCCATGCGCCGTAGCGAGGCGGATCTGTTTTATGACGAACTTTTGCCTGAGGGTGGCCTGGAGGATCATCGTATTATGCGTCAGGCCCTGGCCGGCATGATCTGGAGCAAGCAGTTCTTTCACTTTGATGTTTTTCGTTGGATGAATGGTGACCAAATCACACCACCCGCATCACGCAAGCGTGGTCGTAATCAGCAATGGCGCCATTTTAAAGCCGCAGATATTTTTTCCATGCCCGATGCCTGGGAGTATCCCTGGTTTGCTGCCTGGGACCTTGCTTTTCACTGCGTGGCGTTGGCATTGGTGGATGTGGACTTTGCCAAACAGCAGATTGAACTATTGCTGGGTGAAAAATATCTCCATCCCAATGGACAGATTCCTGCCTATGAGTGGTCTTTTAGTGATGTCAATCCGCCAGTACATGCTTGGGGCGCGTTAAAAGTCTATCGTGCTGAGCGTATTCAGAGAGGAAAAGGAGATGTCAGCTATCTTCAGCGGGTCTTTCATAAGTTGTTACTCAACTACGCATGGTGGATCAACCGCAAGGATAAGCATGGCCAGAATCTATTTGAAGGTGGGTTTCTGGGCTTAGACAACATCTCTGTTTATGATCGCTCAAAACCCTTACCTCCGGGTTATACCCTGAAACAAGCCGATGCCACAGGCTGGATGGCAATGTTCGCTTTAAACATGACTGTGATGGCATTGGAACTCGCCATAGATGACAGTGACTATGAAAATATTGCCATCCAGTGTTATGAGCAGTTTCTATCCATAGCCAAGGCGATCAGCGGCGGTGATGAGGGTGGTCCCTCACTGTGGGATATGGAGACTGGTTTTTTTAAGGATCTGCTGATAACACCAGAGGGAGAGCATCACCGGGTTGATGTCTATTCATGGGTCGGCTTGATTCCCATGTTTGCTACAGAAGTTGTGGATAAACGTCTATTGGAGAACGTACCCAGATTCAGGAAAATGCTTCAGGTGCATAAGAAAGGGCTCTTTCAAGGCAGTTATGTCTGTGCCTGCCCAGATTGGGAGAATGATCAGGGTGAGCATCTGCTGGCGCTTGTCGATCACTCCATGTTGCCGCGTATCCTGAACAGGCTGTTAAATGAAGATGAGTTTCTATCTCCCTATGGCATACGCAGTCTTAGCAAGTTGCATGAAAATTATCGAGACCTGGGAGAGCTACCAGGAATAGGCCAAATCGGTATTCACTACTCACCTGGAGAATCAGAAAGCGGCCTGTTTGGGGGGAATTCCAATTGGCGTGGCCCCATCTGGATACCCACTAACTACGCATTAATACAGGCTATAGAGAAGTTTCATCGTTTTCTCGGCGATGGCTTTAAATATGAAGTACCAGCACTTTCAGACGAACCCCTTACCTTGAGGGATATCGCTACACTGATATCAGATCGGCTGGTTAAGCTCTATAACCGAGATGGAGAGGGCAGGGTGCCTGCCTTGCGTCGAGATAGCCCCTTCCAATCGGAAGAGGCCTGGAGAGATCTTAATCTGTTTTATGAATATTTCCACGCCGAGACAGGACAGGGTCTGGGTGCTGCTCATCAGACAGGCTGGACAGGATTACTGGCGAACCTGGTAATGCGACGTTATCGAAAGGATATTCCTGTTTTTCTTGGTGAGGATGAATCCTTGGGTTAATAATAAGAAGATAGTCTGATCTGATGGCAAGATATTTCTTCAATCCAGGCATGGAATGAGTCTAGCTTCTTTGCTTCGTCACCGTAGACCAAAAAGTGACTGCCGTCATTGAGGCAGGTTAATCCACCAAGTTTTTCTCCACGTCGCCAGGTCAATGGGTATGGTTTTAATTTAGATTGACAGACAGGGCAACTAAACTCTAAGCCCTGTTCGGCAAGTTTAAGTATTTCACTATCAGGGAGAAATCTTGGGTTTAATTCGCGCATAATTCCCTCCATGGAATTTCAACTGACTGACTTAAAAACAACATAGCCTAATTTGGTTGTCTGTGGAAGTTAGTGATTTCCCTAGTATGCGTATATTACCAGCTGCCTGTTTATCCCTGATACAGGATAACCCTAGCTAGGGTAACCCCCTATACTCTTGGTATGCAGAATCTGAGTTAATGCCATAATATTGCGGTTTTATATAATTTAATTTAACTCGTGTGCTACTGAGGTGGCAAGGAATAAACATGAAGTTACTGAGTGCTCGACTTGGTCTGTTTTTGGGTCTGCTTCTGCCTCTCTATGCAGCACATGGAGCGAATGTGCCCAAGCTGAATATCACCTGGAATTGTGGTTCTTGCACCCACAATGAAAAAATAATTCCGCTTATTCAACAGGCCTATAGAAAAGAGGCCCAGAGTAGTGGGCAATCTGTCTCTTCAACAGAGATTGCTGAGGTGGAAATTATCGAATTCCGACAACGTAATCCAGGGGTAAGGGTCATGTTCGGGGTTATGGCTGGAAAAGATCGTCTTGGTCTCAGGATTAACTATAAAGGAAATGAATACTATACGAGTGATTACTCTGCAAATGTGGTGCAAGGAATGAACCATCTCTGCGCTGCGGTGGCTTCAGAGACTTATCAAAAACTGGATATGGTTGCTCAGTGATGGTTAATAGTATCCCTGCTTTCACAAATCGACTGTTTCAATACGTCCACTGCGCAGTGATCTGGCCTCAATGGGGTCATCTGACTCTGAACTTGTTATAAAAAGCCTGCTGCTTTTTTCTCCAACCACCATACAAGCATAGGGATCGCCAACAGGCTCAATTTCCCGCAACCTCTCTCCTCCCTGCTTGACTAACAGCAGACGCGAGAGATTGGGTGCTGCGATCCATAGATTGTTCTGTGCATCAAGCGCTATTCCATCGGGATAGGCACCATTCAGCTCTGCCCAGATGCGTCGATTAGTTAAACTGCCATCTGCTTCTACATCAAAGGCTGAGATGCGTGATGCAAAGGTTTCCGCGACCAATAAGGTGCTGCCATTAGGGCTCAAGGCACAGCCATTGGGAAAGAGTAAATCTTCTGCAACGACCCTCGGTTTGCCATCAGGCTCAACCATAACCAGTTCAGCTGTTGCCTGGGCGGCTCCGCCATGAAGATCAAAACCGAAATTGCCAACATAGGCGCGTCCCAGATTGTCCACCAACATGTCGTTACAATGGAAAGAGGCGAGGCTACTGAGATCAGCGTAGGGTTCCAGTTTGCCATTTACAAGCACAAGAACCTGACGTTTAGTCATGGATACAACCAGCATGCGTCCATCCGGTAACCAACCCAGCCCACCTGGCAGGTCATCCAGGGTGGCAATGGTCTCTGACTCTCCCTGAAGATTAACCCTCACTACCTGTTGGGCATGTTGATCGGTAAACCATAACCAGCCATCGCGCCAACGAGGTGCCTCTGGAAACATTAAACCATCAAGAAGTAGTTGTGTCTGACTGGGTGTGGTGGTGAGTTTCATCTCTGACATAATAAGTTTGACAATCTGCTCTGGCGATTGCTCAATCGATAAGGTCAGCGCCTCTTCGGGCGGTTCCAGGTCATCAAACTGGCTTTGCAGCAATTCCGATCTCATGAAGTGTTTGGTACGCTGATTAAGCCTTGCCAGGATCAGCTCATAAGACTCTTCAAGATAGACAAATCGAACTTCAGGAGAGCGCATCAGCTGCTCACGATAGCTCTTTTTCAGTGCTGAGCAGGAGAGTACAGCTGAGCGATCAATACTTAGATGTCTGTCGATTACCTTTGCCAGGCGTTCCAGCCAGGGTTGGCGGTCATCATCGTTAAGTGGCAATGCTGCGGCCATTTTGGCCTTATTCTCTGCGGGATGATAGTCATCTCCCTCGATGAAGCGCCAACCGGTCTGTTGGGCGAGGATTCTGCCGATGGTGGATTTTCCTGAGCCGGAAACACCCATAACAATGATAATCACTCTAATTCCCCTCTCATCTGACCTGAACAGACCTGCATAGCTGTCATCATAGCTGAGTGTATGAGTCTCCACATCCGCATAAATAATGCCCCTATAGGAGCGATCATTTTGATTTCGTGACTGACACTGTTTAGGGTGTGGAGCATAACAGCATATGCTGCTGGATTAGCTAGGCGCTTCATCAATTAGGAGGTTCAATAATGGAGTACGGCCCGCGCGAGATTACTACCCCCTTCAGACCTATTCCCCTTGAAGTACCAGAAGGTATGAAACCCAATGAGTTTTTCAACAGTACTGAAAACCTCAATGATCTGGTACACAACAATGGTCTGTTGATGAATCCGGAGAACCTTCTGCTCTACCGCAAGGCCTTGGGGCATAGTACCGAATTCGATACATCCATTATCTATAACACCTCCAAGGTGATACTTAATCCCCTTGGGCGACCCGTGCGGCGTACACAGGTACCTCAGGAAGTACGCCATGTCTGGAACCGGATGAACCAGATTATTATCGAATATATGCTGGAAACCTTTCCAGATCCTGCACAGCATCTGATGTTGGCTGGGGAGGCCAGTCTGGATGCCACATGGCCATTGACTTCGCCTGGTGTGCCTAGCATTCGCATGTTGCACAACCACTTTATCGTTTTTCCCATGACTCAGCTCAGGCAGGCTGATTTAGCTGACCCGAAAAATCCCAATCTTTCTGATGGTGGGCAGCATAGTCTGTTCCAGTCCTATATGCGGGATGTCTATCGTGAGTTTTTTGACAGTTCACTTGAATTGAAAGTATTAAAGCCTATCAGTTCTGAAGAGTCCGGTATAAAGCTTACCGGCTATCCTCAAGGTCTTCCCTGTTGGGAGATCCGCGGTGGTGGTGCTGCCTTGAAGAATATCCGTTTCTGGCATGAGTATGACGCCATACTAGAAGGATTCATCGATTTCTATCGTACCTTTTTCAGTCAGGTCTCCACGCGTAACGCACCTATGCCCAGGGATGTTTATTATCCTCATCAGGTAGAGAGTGTGCTGCTATTCAATAACGATTTTCTCGGCGCAGCAAAAAAGGTCAGGGACCGCTGTATCGTTGATGCGAAATATGCCAATTCAATTCGATGGCAGCCCGCGTTTAAACAGTTGATCTACAGAAATGAAGCAGGCAAGTTGATTGTGACTATCAGCCAGAACTCAATAGGTAATGCGATCACAGAATTATTGGGCGTGGTGGTCAAGCGAGTACCTGATGCAGAACTCTATGAAAAAGCGGAACCTGCTTTACTGGAGAGGTTGCTGGAGGTTCGCAGGCGACTTATAGATGCTGATCTCGGTTCAGGTATCGCAACAGATTATTGGCCTGAAAGCTAATAGTCAGAGATAACAATTCACTACTTGCTCTCAGGCTTCTTCTACACCAAGAGAATGTTGTAAAACAGACCTTGCGTGCAGGGTAGGGTGGGGCCATGCCCCACCATAAAAGATTATGAATACTATAAAGCCGGAAGAACACTACCCAATAAGCAGGGTAAAATGTTGTGCCGATTGCGCTTGTATTTCTAAAGGCTGTGTATGTTTGGTGAATATCTTATTTCACGGGTACAGCAGCTCTGGTCAATCCAAACAATAGTGCGGCAGCCACAACAACTGAAGGGCCAGCAGGTGTATCCCAATGCCATGAGCCAGCCAAACCAAGCATCACCGATACTATGCCTAACAGGCCAGCAAACAGGGCCATCTGTTCCGGCGTGCGGCTGAAGCTTC
>JBEVWG010000041.1:0-22078 GCA_040506705.1 Candidatus Thiodiazotropha sp. 6PLUC1 | reverse complement strand
CTACCTTGCTTTTAGATCTTGATGATTTTTTTGAGGCTATGGCAATGGTGAATCGTAGGGTGCGGCCCTGCCGCACCATCAGGGTGAGAATTCTCAAAAAATCCCAGATAGTTTGTTTATTGCCAGCAGCGTCTCTACACCGGCGCGTCGGGTGGTTTGGTTTTGGTTGGGCATGGTGCGGCAGGGCCGCACCCTACAGGTGAATTTGTTTCGGGAGATATTCCGATGCCCCCCGGCGAGTCACTTCCTCGTTGAATACGGCAACCTGTAGCCTGGATGAAGTGCAACGGAATCCGGGAGAACAGCGCACCAATCTTCCCGGATTCCGCTTCGCTTCATCCAGGCTACCTTGCTGTTCGATCTAGCCGATTTTAACTGGTGAATTTTCAGCGGCAAAAAATGATATGGAGCACAAAGCTTAGGGATATCTTTATTGACATATAAGCAGGCCAAGCGGCACTCTAAGTCACTCTAAAAACTGGCTTGAATATATATCCCGGACTAGAATGGACTCAAACAACAAGCTCTACCGGGTCTGATAATTTGACTCGCCAAGATTTTTCACCTGCAACTAAGATATTGACTAATATGCCAAAATTTAGCGCTCTGACCTGGGTGGTCATTGTCATAGCTCAGATCACCTATGGCTTGATGGTCTACGCCGTAACCCGTAGCTACTATGAACAAAAACCGGCTGTAGCAGTAGCTGCATCTGGCAATAACGGTGTCACTGCACCGCACCCAACGCCCAATCCGATGGGTGCAAGCATAACACCTGGTAAACTCGGGCTCGCGCCAGCTGCCGAAGATCTCAGTCAGGACGATCCCGCACTGATCGCTCGCCTGGCAGACAACTACTTCGCAGAGAAAAACTACCAGCAGGCTATCGACCTCTATGAGCGTGCCATAACGATCAATCCAGACGATGTTGAATCCTATAACGATTTAGGCTTGGCTCTGCTCTATACCGGACAATCTGATCAGGCGGTTACTGTCCTGATGGCAGGCGTGCAGAAAAACCCTCAATTCCAGCGCATACAGCTTACCCTGGGTTTTGTGCTGGCACAGACTGGCAACAAGCAAGGCGCAGCTGATGCACTCAACAAGGCGATTGAGTTAGGCGCGGATAACAGTGTCGGCGTGGAGGCAAAGCGCATGCTTGGTGAGTTATAAAGTCACTGAACCTCTGATTGATTCAGAAACTGATCAGAGGTTCTTGGTTAAGGTTCACCAGCCACCAACACCACAGGGGTTCCTTAGGATTTGGATATGAATCAGCGAATGGATTTCAGCGGGCGCTCAGTGCTTGTTGTCGGTGGTACCAGTGGCATCAATCTTGGTATTGCTGATGCGTTTGCCGCACAGGGTGCAGCTGTTGCTGTTGTCGGTCGTTCCCGAAAAAAGATGGAGAGTGCTCTCGAACTGCTGTCGAAAAGAGGCGGGGAAGTCATTGGACGCTGTGCTGATGTAAGGGAGCTGTCAGCGATAGAAAAAGTGATGTCTGAAATCAACGATGCCTTTGGTGGCATCGATATTTTAGTCTCCGGTGCAGCCGGCAACTTTCCCGCATCTGCTCTTGATATGTCCCCAAACGGTTTCTCTGCGGTTGTCGATATCGATCTGCTGGGTACCTACCATGTAGTGCGTAGCGCTTTTGCCTATCTCAATAAACCCGGTGCCGCTGTGATCAATATCTCTGCGCCCCAGGCCTTTATTCCGATGCCGATGCAGGTACATGTCTGTGCTGCCAAGGCGGGGGTTGATATGGTGACGCGGGTGTTGGCAATGGAGTGGGGTGAGGCGGGCGTCAGGGTAAACTCGATCGTACCAGGTCCGATTGCAGATACCGAGGGAATGAAACGTCTGGCGCCAACCGAGGAGGCGAAACGGATGATTGTTGATTCTGTGCCCCTGAAACGTTTGGGCAGAGCTGAGGATATAGCCAATATGGCGCTGTTTCTGGCTTCACCGATGGCATCCTATATCACTGGTGCAGTACTGCCGGTGGATGGGGGCTGGTCATTGGGTGGATTGAGCGTTATGGCGGCAGAGATGCAGAAACATATGAAGCCAACCCATTCCGAGAAATGAATTGACAGAAACCCGGTGCGGCAGGCCGCACCCACAACCGATTTGAATCCCGTAGAGTGCCGTCGATATGAACCCTCGTAGGGTGCGGCCTGCCGCACCATGTTCAAGCCAGAGTAACAGAGGAAACTCGCAGGCAGTGCTCAGATACAATAGATGCTCAAACAACCACCGTAGCTTTGATATTGATCTCGGTATGGCAGGCTGCACCTACAGCTGATTTACTCGCCCACACTATCCATCACCTCATCACAAATACCATTGCCACACCAATCCACCGGATAAGTCCCGTCACTAACGAATCGATGGAATGTTGACCAAGGCCAATCCCCAACCCCCCCGACCAACCCATGCTTAACCGGGTTGTAATGAAGATAATCAAGATGACGTGTGAGATCCGACTCATCACGGATCGAATGCTCCCAAAACCGCCGTTGCCAAATTGCAACCTCGCCACGTTTGCGCCTGGATAGACATGCACCACCATCGATACCGCCAGCAGCCAAGTAGCGCTTTGAGAATTTGCCTTTCACCCGATTCCATCGTAGTGAAAAATCCGAGTCCCCTTCAGGTAAGCTCCAGATGCAATGCAGGTGATCAGGTAACAGACAAAATCCAAGAGTGGTAAAAGGCATTTTCTGACCTGTTTCCAATATCGCATTACGCAAACATTGGCGCGCCAAAGGATCAGCAAACAAGGGCCGACGATTGAAAGTGACGACGGTAAAGAAATAGATACCACCCGCAACAGGATAGCGTTTGTAGTTCGACATATCGCCATTCCTTGGCAACGGATAGAGGTTGTTATTTTAGCACAGCCCACTAACGGTCCATCCGGTGCGGCAGGCCGCACCCTACGACTGATTAGAACCCTGTAGGGTGCGGCCTGCCGCACCATGTCCAAAGTCATGGCTATCGAATAGACTCATAGACCGCATTCGCTCCCTATGTAAATAGAAGAATCAACAGGTCGATAGAATCCCACCCCCCCTGACGCTGTGCCCATGTTTGTAAGGTGTTATTATGCATCGATATTGAAAGGGTAGTTCCATCCTGTTCAACCGCTTTTCGAGAATGGCACTATCTGGAAGCCAACCGCATATGACTGAATCACAAAACCCTGTTCCCCACGTTTGTCTGTTTATTCTGAAGTTCGGAGATGGTGGCGTGGAGCGCATGATGGTCAATATTGCCAGGGGTTTGGCATTGATCGGAGTAAGAGTCGATTTCATTATCAAAAGCAGTAATGCACCCTATCTGCATCTGTTACCTGATACGGTTCGAGTGATTAAGTTTCCCGTGGCGAAACAGAGTGAAGCACTGCCGAAACTGCTCGACTACCTACAGCAGAACGATCCCGATATTGTGGTTTCAGCAAAGATTATGGATGATGAGATTGCCCTGCAGGCCAAACAGCGTCATAAGGGAAAGACCCGCTTCTATCTGAGACCAGGTACCGCCCTGATATCGAGGATGAAGGCCCGAGGTATGGGTTGGCTTCGCCGCTGGTTGAAAACCCGTAATCTGGTGAAACTGTTCAATCAGGCGGATGGGATTGTTGCAGTATCCCAAGGTGTTGCCGATGAAGTGATGCAGCTCAGTAAGGTGCCAGAGGCGCGTATCACTGTCATTAAGAACCCCACCATTACACCTGAACTCTATGAGCAGTCCCAAGCTGAGATACCCGATCCCTGGCTGGCCCCCGATCAGCCTCCGGTGATACTCGGTATTGGGGGATTGCGCCGACAGAAAGACTTCCCCACGTTGTTGCGCGCCTTTACTCAGGTGAGGCAGCAGCAGCCTTGTCGTCTGATGATTCTTGGACAGGGCAACAAGGAGGCGCAACTGAAAAAATTAGCACATGAGTCTGGTGTGAGTGACGATTTTCGTCTACTTGGATTTGTTGATAACCCCTATGTCTATCTGAAGCATGCCGGGTTGTTTGTTCTCTCCTCTCTGTGGGAAGGGTCACCCAATGTCTTAACTGAGGCGATGGCTCTGGGTACGCCATCGGTGAGTACAAATTGCCCCTCAGGACCGTTTGAAGTCACCCGTGGAGGAGAGGTGCTGCCTTTGGTGCCGGTGGGGGATGTGGACGCATTGGCAGAGGCGATGCTAAATACCCTTCGGCAACCCCAAGACCCGGAAAAACTAAAGTCGGCAGTGAGTGAGTACACACTTGAAAGAAGTGCCAGAAGCTATCTGGCTGCGTTTGGTCTGAAGCTTTGAGTAATCCTCCACGCATTGCCTGTTTTCTGGCGACTTCCGGTCACAGCGGTGTGGACCGGCTGATGAAGAATCTGCTGCCTGGGATGGCGGCTGCCGGGTATCAGGTCGATCTGTTGAAGATCCAAAATCATGGGCCCAGCCTAAGTCTGCCACTGGCAGATAATCTTCGGGTGATCGAGTTTAAAACCAGGCATGTCCTGACTGCTCTGCCTGAACTGATCGGTTACTTGAGAAGATATCGTCCCGATGTTTTGCTATCCGATAAGGACAGGGTCAATCGAACTGCACTGTTAGCCAATACCCTCAGCGGAAGTGGTGCCAGGACGGCTCTACGTATCGGCACCACAGTGAGCAAGAATCTGGCGAGTCGCAGTCGCTCGGATCGATTCATACAGCGTAACTCAATGCGCTATCTCTACAAACTTGCTGGCACCCTGCTTGTCCCTTCTGCAGGCGCGGCTGATGATTTTGCTGACTACATCGGATTTGATCGGGAGCGCATTGCCGTAGTCCCAAGTCCGATCATCACCCCAGGGTTTTACCAACGTTTGCAAGAGCCTGTAGACCACCCCTGGTTCCGCCCGGGTGAGCCGAAAGTGATCCTTGGTGTCGGGGAGCTGTGCCGGCGTAAGGATTTCACCACACTGATCCAGGCTTTTGCCCTGCTTAGAGATCGATATGATTGTCGTCTGATGATCCTTGGAGAGGGGCGCGCCAGAGCGCGCCTGGAAGCTGAGGTCAAACGGCTGAATCTCGAAACGCGGGTATCACTGCCCGGTTTTGTGGACACGCCCTATCCCTATATGAGAGAGGCTGGTCTGTTTGTGCTCTCCTCCTTGTGGGAGGGACTGGCTGTGGTATTGGTCGAAGCGCTGGCGGCAGGAACGCCAGTGGCCGCCACCAACTGTCCGAGTGGTACGGAAGAGCTGTTGGGTGGACTAGAGGGAGAACCATTAGCGGAGATTGGGGATGTGGCTGGTCTGGCTGAAGCCATGGCCAGGCAGTTGGATAACCCGCTTCCGCCAGAGCAACTGAAAGCCGTTGCTGCCCCCTATACGCTGGAGAACAGCGTCGCCAGTTATCTCCGGGCGATGGGGTTGGCCGAGCCGTAGCTGGTTTGGTGCGGCAGGGCCGGCACCCTACGCTTGGTTCCCGGCCTAGTGTGGTGCGTCATATAAACCCTATATTTAGACAAGGCCAATCTCAGTTTGCGTTTAAATCACCTGCCTCGCCCTGCGGGAAGCCACTCAAGCCGCGATTGCGGCGTTGCACCCCTTGGTAAGGGAACAACCATTACCTGCGGGCTGCGCCTTGCACTCACGGCTTGAGCGGCTTTCTAAATACAGGGTTTATATGACGCACCACACTAGCTGTGGCCAATAATCGTGTTAATCCTGCACCGATCTCTCGTAGGGTGCGGCCCTGCCGCACCAGTCTTGGTTCGAACCAGCAGCTTATCTCAAAAAAGAGATAATCCTAAAAAAACAGTTGACCGCTCCATCCTAATAGCAGATTACTGATTTTAAAGAAAATAGCTTCGATACTCATGGTCACCTGCTGTGTAACTGATCTTTTCAGGAAAATCTACTCAGGATCAAACCGATAGCCAAAGGCTTCAATATCACGCTTGAAATGGGTTGCCACCAGTTCAGCCAGATCATCCGTGTAGTAGCTGCGAAAATCCTTGGAACGATTGGTGGCCTTGCGTTTGTGGGGCAGTGAGATGCCATCGACTTTGATCTGTCGGGTTATCTCTTTGAAGTCTTCTGCCAGATTCTCATAGTGCCCGATAAAGTCCACCAGGATATTGCCCTGTAGATCGATCAGATAGTCGAGCTGGGATTGAATCGAGGTGTCGACATGGTATTGATAGGCCCGTTGCGGATCGAGCTTCCAGCGAATGAAGTGGTCGAAGTCCTCGATATGCTCAAGCAAGTGGGGGCGTTCGCGCCGGATATGGTGGTATGAGCTGACCTGTAGATCCCAGGGGTTGCGCACAATGGCAAATTTATAGAGATCGTTGAAAAAGCTTTCAGGCAAGAGTTCCTTGGCGGCAACGATGCGTGAATGCCGGGGAAACTTGGTGCCAATGCGATGCCCGCTCATGTGGCTGAAGCGGGAGCAGAGAAACATCGGATAGTACCAGGGGTCCCGCCACCGCAAGGGCTGCAGGGCTGACCTGACACTGGTGCCTCCGGTCTTGGCGATATGGACGAATAGAAAGTTGTACTTGATGGAAAGCAGCATGGCGTTAACTGATGAGTTTCAAATAGTTTGTGGCGCTGACATCTGCATGGTACATCTTTACAGCCTCTTGTAGCAGCTTCGGGTCAGGGTTCTGTTCGAGCACCGAGATCATCGCCTCGGCAAGCGCCTGGTGATCCCCGACAGGAACCAGTGGCGCAATACGCCCCTCATCCAGGATCTCGTTCGGACCGCTGGGACAATTGGTAGAGACTACCGGCACACCCAGTGCCATCGCTTCCGTCAGCACATTCGGAGAGCCTTCCCAGCGGGATGAGAGCACGAAAAGATCAGCGTGCCGCATATAGACATAGGGGTTTGAGGTGAATCCGGGCAGGGCCAGATCCGCTGCAACCCCCAGTGATTGAGCCTGATCCAACAGCGCCTCTTTTTGTCGTCCATCTCCGAGGATAATTAATCTGCAGGGCCGATTTGCACGCACCTTGGCAAAGGCCTGGAGTAGCGTCTTGAAGTCCTTTTGCTGGGTCAGGCGTCCAGCACCTAGGATAACTGGAATCTCCTTATCACTCAGCCAGGGGTGGGGTATTGGGGCTTCTGCCGATTTATTAAGTTGTGCTGTGATCACCGGATTGCGTACTACCGTAACCTTTTCCGCTTCGACACCGGAGACTGCCAGGGTGTCCTGTCTGACCCCTTCAGATACCGCAATAATCTTGTCGATGTGTGGATAGAGCAGGCGTATCGGCAGTCGTCGTAATCTCATACGCCAGGCTGATTTGTGGGCCAGGGCTGCGGTTAGATTGGTACCCAGGCGCATCAATAGGCGGGTTTTGCGGGCGCCAGCCAGGGCTCTTGCCAATACTGCCATGCGTCCAGCGCGATCTTTGGCCGCCAGCAGACAGGGTGGATTAACCTCCCGTAAATAACGTCTGAGTGGCCACAGGCTGGTTGCGGTATGTCGGCTGCCCAGGTCTATTCGTCTGATCTGGGGATGGAGTGTGTCCAGATGTTTGCTGTGGGTTTTAATCAACAACAGGTCTACGCGCTTACCCTGCTCAGCGATGGCATTCACCAGGTTTAAAACCATGCGCTCCACACCCCCCTCCCCAGAGAGAGAGACAACTACAGCCAGGTCTGGTTGAAGCGATTCAGGTTGCTTCATTTCTTGCTGGGCAGGGCGTCGTAGTGGGGTAATTTATGTGGCTCTTCGAACCAATCAGCTGCGGAGCTGGTAAAGATGTTCTGTGAAGGTCTGATCCCAGGATCTTTATCCAGGGTGCCCGCTGGAACAATTACCGCCTTGCCACTTTGCGACTGCCAGGGTAGAGAAGAGCCGCATCTCTTACAAAATCCGGTGGCAAAGTGTTTTGCTTCAGCCAATTCATATCGACCTACCTGATCCTCACCTTTCAACCAGCGAAACTGTTTCGGTGAGACAAGAAGGTTGGCAGCAAAGGCGCTGCCGGTAAATTTTCGGCAGCGTGAACAGTGACAATACTGGAAGATTCCAAGATGGCCGGTGATTTCGTAGCGCACCTCTCCGCAGAGACAGCTTCCAGTGGCAATGGGTTGCTCTTGCTTCATCGGTTAAGCCTCATTTGATTGATCTACTCGTCTGTTTACAGGGGCAGATTGATGTCTGAATGTCATCAGGGGAAAGGCGTATGCGATACCGGCAATTATCAACCAGTAAAAACGCCAGTTCCAGTGAAGATGCCGGAAGTCGGTAAGACTATAGACCGCGATGAGAACAAAGTTGCTGAAGAGAAAAGCCAGAAAGTAGATCGAGATACGTTTTTTCTGGTATGCCTCCATGATCTTGGAGACCATCAGGCCGCAGATCAGGGCAATCAGCATGATACCCACCAGCCCCAGTTGAAATACCACTTCCAGATAGGCGTTGTGCAGATGGTCGAAGCCGACATCCCGGTGATCTCGTAGCGCAGGATTTTTTTCTGCCTCCACCAATGCGTGTGTGGTGCCGGGTCCCCAACCAGTAAATGGGCGCTCTAACCACTTGTTCAAGCCGAACTCCCACAGATGCAGGCGATAGGTTGTCGAGGTTAGCGGTGCCTGGTTGAGACCTTCACTAATCACCACCCCAAGCTCCTGCTGTTCGCTGGAGACTCGCTGCAGGATAGTGTTCCAGTTGAGAGCCAGAATCAGGGCCAGTATCACTCCCATAGTGGTAAGGGGGATCAGCAGTGAGACCTTCGGCTGTCGTTTGCTTTGGCGGGTGAATTTGAGGGTTAGAAAAATGGTTGGAATGGCGAAAAATATAGCCAGCCAGACGCCACGGGATTGACTGATAATCAAGCCCTGGGTGAAAAAGAGAATGGCCAGGATGATCACAATGACAGCACCGTATCGCTGTGTGTTGCTCAGCTGAAGGTGAGGATTAAGACGGTAGACTGCCAACACGATTAATCCAAGGATCGCAGCTGCACAATCGAAACCGAAAATAATTGGTTTACCGAAATGGAGACCGGAACGGATTCCCTGGCTGACTTGGGAGATAAGATCTCCATCAATTGCACTGAAGATACCCAGGCTGAATCCTCCAATCATCAATGCCAGGGTGGTAGGAATCCGCTTTGGTGACTGACTGAGCCACCAGGCGGGAATAAAAAAGAGAAACAGCAGTGACCAGTCCCTCGCCTGATTGATCTGGGTTTTGTGGTCAGCCTCGATTTGGCTGGTGGCATCCATGCTGCGCAGGATGATGTAGCCAATGATCAGCAGGCAGCACCAGATCAGCATCTGTTTTGGCAATCGCCGCCAGGCATCGGATGAAATTATCAGGCCAATCAACATCAAGCCCAGGCCAAGATTAGCACCGGCAATACTCAGCAAACTGAAAAACGCGAAAACATAGAGTCCGATAACGCCGATCCAGTCGCTGGTTTTTTGCAACCTTGATTCAGGAGTTCGTAGCGGTGCGAAATAGTTAGCTAAGGTTTGTGGCATATCGATATCTATCTATCTTTATTATCACTTGAGACCGATGGCATGGACTATGTTGGCCGCCCGGTTTGGCCAGCTATAGGCATTGGCATCTTCGCGGGCCTGTAGCGCAATGCGTTGTGCCAGTTCGGGATTATCTCTCAATTCACCTACAGCACGCACCCATGATTGTGGATCTTTGGGATCAGCCAGCAATGCATTGCGGCCCGGCTGAAGAATCTCTCGCAGTGGCGGAATGTCACTGGCGATGATCGGCCTGCCAGCTGCCATGGCTTCAAACAGCTTCATCGGACTGATGCCATCAGCATGGCTCAGATCAGCCTGGTAGGGGAGTATAACCAGCTCGCTATTTTCATAGAGTGCAGCAACTTCCCGGTGCGGCACGCTGGGCCGATATTGGATTGCAGGGTGGTCTGGTACCGGATCGTCACAGTCACCTACCAGCAGCACCTTACCCTGGTCGGCATAGGCAATCTCGGAGAGAATATCGAGACCGCGATCCCGACTGATACGCCCCAGATAGACGATCCTGGGATGGTTGAGTGCTGCCTTATCGAGTGGCGCAACTTTCTGGAAGGTTTCCAGTTCAACCCCGGAGGGACTGACATGGATGCGGGCTTCATCGGCTCCTGCCTCGATCAACGCCTTTGCGGCACTCTGACTGATTGGAATCAGATGCCCGATCACCCCTTGGCGATGATAGTCGATCACCTGCTTCAGCTGGCCTTTTTGAATCATCGGTTGCAGGGTGTGAACCTCGAAGTGGTGGACTATTCCCTGTGATGCCAGCCCCAGGCTCAGCTCCGGAGAGCGAACATAGACTGCCTTGGCCCGACCTAGCATGCGCTTATGAAAGCGAGCAAAGGCCGAGGTGGGCCAGCGACGATGGAGCAACTGAGAGGCGCGGATATCGGTCGGGGTTTCAATCCCCATCTCATCCAGACGTTGTGCTGGTGTGACCGGACGATGCCATGGGGGAAGATAGAGACGGCTCTTGATGCCAAGACCGGTCAACGCCGCCACAGTATGCAGAGTCTGGATCAGATTGGCACGATTCCGATGCAGCCGACTACGGCCCAGATAGATCAGATCGGGTAGATCACTGTTCAGCATTGAACAAGACTTGGAGTTACTACTGAAACTATCAAACCTGTGGGGCGGCTTGCCGTACCATGCTGAGCGTCGGATGAGAGAAGTGGCCTATTTGCGTTCATTCGCTTTATTTGTGCACTGTTATATTAGCGTCCGCCTCTAAGGAGGGAGTTGCATAAGTTGTAGGGTACGGCCTGAATGGCACTTACTTAAGCCGTTTTGGTGGGGCAGGGCCCCACCCTACCGTTCAATTCAGGGCGTAGGGTGGGGCCATGCCCCACCAAAATAGCTTGGTTACCTCAGAAAATTCTCGTTCTACGTAACAAATCCCCTTAAGTAAGTGCCATTCGGGTACGGCCTTGCCGCACCATTAAGGCTGAAAAGTGTAAGAATTTAGGTTGTTCTGTTCTCAAAATCTATTGCGAAAAACCACGGCTTGCTTTTACAACACCCTACTTAAGGAGGAGAGCAAGGGTGAGGTGGTACAAAACATAGCTCAGCTTTAGTAATTCGACCCTCCAGAGGACGTAGGCGTTTCTGGGATAGCATGAAAATTGATGTTAGGGTTAACACTAACATAATCACTAAGCTGCTTGTACTATATGAACATTTGATCAAGCTGGTTTAACCCTCTGCGTAAAGTTATGTTGTCGAATCTACCGATCTCAGGATTGCTGTGAAATTGCCTCAAACTGACAATCCCTCAATTTTGATTGTGCGGCTCAGTGCCATTGGAGATATCGTCTTCGCCTCTCCCTTGATTCACGCCCTGCGTCGACGCTATCCGAAAGCACGTATCAGTTGGCTGGTGCAACCGGAATCCAAAGCCCTGCTGGAACAGCATCCTGAACTGGATGAGGTTGTGGTCTGGCCTAGAGCCGATTGGGAGAAGCTGTGGAAAGCTCGAAGCTGGCTGGCACTTTGGTACGAGATAGCAGCCTTTAAAAAAGTCTTGAGAAGGCAACAATACGACCTGGCGCTGGATGTTCAGGGATTGCTGAAGAGTGGCATACTCACCTGGCTTTCAGGTGCACAGCAACGGATCGGCCTGGGCTCCCGAGAGGGCAGCCAATATTTAATGAATGATCGGGTGGAGAAGGGTGGAGAGCCTCGACGTATCGGATCTGAATATCTCTATCTCGCTGAGCAACTTGAACTACCGGTGGATGAGTTCGAGATGCAGGTTGGCCTCTCCAGGGAGGATCAGCGCTATGGGGATCAGACTATCGAAAATCATGAGCTGAGTCGGGGGTTCGTGGTAATCTCTCCCTTTACCACACGGCCGCAGAAACATTGGTTTAATGACTCCTGGTGCGAGTTGATTGCGGCAGCTGAGGGTGAATGGCAACTGCCGATTGTGATGCTCGGTGGCCCAGCTGACCAAAAAGCGGCCAAGACGATAACAGCCACAGCCCCGGCAAGATTGATCAACCTGGTCGGTAAGACCAGTTTACGTCAGGCTGCGGCGCTTATCGCCAAAGCAGAATTGGTGGTTGGTGTTGATACGGGATTGACCCATATCGGTATCGCCATGAACCGACCGACCCTCTGTCTGTTTGGTTCAACCAGGCCCTATCTGGATACGACCCATGAGAATGCGCAAGTGATCTATCATCCTCGCAGCTGCTCCCCCTGCAAACGCAAGCCCACCTGTCATGGTGCTTTTGATTGCATGGCGGATATCAAGGTGGCAGAGATCATTGAGCGGGCCGCAAAGTTACCTGGCTTTATGGGGATATCGTGAAAGTCCTGCATGTCGAGACCGGTCAGCATCTCTATGGGGGAGCCAAACAGGTCAACTATCTACTCTCAGGTCTACAGCAGCATGGTGTAGAGTCGAGGCTGGTCTGCCCGATTGGCAGCGCCATAGGTCGTGCAGTCAGAGAGTCGGTTGCGGAAGTCTACGAGATTCCGATGCGTGGTGATCTCGATCTGGGTTTTATCCTCCGGCTGCGTAAAATAATCCGCCAGGTAGAACCTGACCTGATACATCTCCACAGTCGAAGAGGTGCGGATGTGCTTGGCGGCATAGCTGGCCGACTGTGCGGTATCAAGAGCGTACTCTCACGCCGGGTCGATAATCCCGAGTCACCCCTTGTGGTGAAGTGGAAATATCGTCTATACGATCGGGTTATCGCCATCTCACAAGGTATAGCCGATGTGTTGCTGGAAGAGGGCGTCCCCAAAGAGAAGCTGGCCTGTGTGCGCAGTGCTGTGGATGTTGAGGCCTACCAGAAAAGTTGTGACCGGGCCTGGTTCAGAGATCAGTTTAAGCTGCCGGATGATGCTTTAGTGATGGCAACGGTTGCCCAGTTGATTTCACGTAAAGGCCATCGCTATCTTCTGCAGTCGATGCCAAGACTGATCAATCGCTTCCCGAATATCCGCTGGCTGATTTTTGGTAAAGGTCCCCTGCAGCAGGCGCTGGAAACAGAGATTGCCGAACTGGGGCTGCAATCCAACATACAGATGGCTGGCTTTCGTGACGACCTCTCCTCAATCTACCCTTGCCTTGATCTACTTGTCCATCCCGCCTTGATGGAAGGACTGGGGATAGCGCTGCTGCAGTCTGCCAGTGCCGGTCTACCGATCGTAGCGGTCGATGCCGGCGGCATGCCGGAAGTGGTTGAAGATGGTGTGAATGGACGCCTGGTGCCCGGTGGCAGTGTCGAGGTGTTGGGCGATGCGGTGGAGCAGCTGCTCGCCGACGAATCACTTCGACGTCAGATGGGTGAATCGGGTCGAGAGAAGATGCGCCGCAGTTTCTCTGTAGAACAGATGGTCGAAGGCAATCTGAATGTCTATCGGTCATTGTTGAACACAGACAAGTAGTTGATGAACGAAATAAAAAGTTTACAGATCATCGGTAGTAAAACCTTTGGCGGTGCTGAGCGTTGGTTCCAGCGCTACGCACTGGCATTGGCAGAGATGGGGCACCCGACCGAGATCGGCGTACGCAGTGGTAGCGAGCTGGATGGGGATCACTGGTCAAATCTATCAAGACACCCCTTGGGCATGCGAACAGTCTGGGATCCGATCTCAAAAAACGAAGTGAGTCGTCTGGTCAAACAACAACAACCACAGATCGTCCAGACCTATATGGGACGGGCGACCCGCCTCACCCATCTGCCTAAAAACAGCGCAGCAATGCACATTTCACGACTCGGTGGCTACTACAAAGTAGACGGCTACCGACACGCTGACGCCTGGATCGGTAACACCAAAGGCATCTGCGACTACCTGATTGAAGCAGGATTCCCCAGCAAGCAGGTTTATCACATCTACAACTTTGCCGAATTGCCGCAAGCAGGCCCAGCACCAGAGGGATTAAAAGCGCAACTGGGCATACCACAAGAGGCCTGGGTGCTGATGTCTCCTGGCCGATTTGTGCCATTCAAGGGGCACCGCTATCTGCTGGATGCCCTCTCAAAACTACCCACAGAGATAGCCGGTCGACCTGTCTGGCAAGTGATCCTGGGTGATGGGCCGTTGCAAGAGGATCTCCACCAACAGGCACAACAGCTCGGCATCGATCAGCGAATCATCTGGACAGGTTGGCAGCTCAACCCAGACCCCTATTATCGATTGGCCGATCTGATTGTCTTCCCCTCCACCAATGCTGAACCCTTCGGCAATGTCATCATCGAGGCCTGGGGTTACGCTAAGCCACTGGTCACCTCGGCATCGATGGGAGCTAGAGAGGTGGTACAGCACGGTGAGGATGGGCTGATGTTCGAGTGCGAAAACCCTCGATCCCTGGCGCAGAACATTGAGCGGGCACTGAAGGAGGATAGTTTAAGAACAGGGATGGCAAATAGAGGTCATCAGCGTGCCCAACAAGAGTTTGCCAGGGAGCCGATAATGCAGACATATTTGGAATTGTATCGGGAGCTTATTACCCAGCGATAGTGGGTGGTCTATTGATACGCCAGCTGTGTAAAAGAGCATGGCGGTATGATGAGAAACCTGTCCGTCTATCGGGGTGAAGAGTGCCCTGTGGTGACTACACCCCGGTCACAACATTGAGACT
This sequence comes from Candidatus Thiodiazotropha sp. 6PLUC1, assembly GCA_040506705.1. Classification (GTDB taxonomy): domain Bacteria; phylum Pseudomonadota; class Gammaproteobacteria; order Chromatiales; family Chromatiaceae; genus Thiodiazotropha. The sequence goes on along the minus strand of JBEVWG010000041.1, from coordinate 7,470 downwards.
TGGTTCACTATAACTAAGTATCATTCAGTCATTCGTTGATCCGAATTCTTATCCTTTAATTCTAATTAAATCAATGGGTTGTATATCCCTGTGGTGGGTTTTGTATTAATGAATCATTAATATATATCACCTTGAATATTTCTAGATTGGTCATATACTTGATTTGTGGTTGGGAAATAATTCCCAAAATAAACATTATTAACCCAGGAAGACCACATACAACATCTCTATCGAGCTGTGTATGTGGCAGAGGATGAGGATATGACTCAATCTAAATTGGTTTTATTTGTTTCTACCCTGCTGATGGTTGTACTTGGTGCCTGTGGAGGCGGCGGCGGTGGTGGTGGTGATAGCGCCACAACCAGTAGCGGGGATTCTGTCACCGTAGGTAGGGTAGATGGTTTTGGCAGTGTCTATGTCAATGGCATCAAATTCGAAACTTCAACTACCGAATATGAGATCGACGATGAGCAGGGCTTTGATGACTCATCATTGGCTGTGGGTATGATTGTCCGGATTGAAGGTTCAGTGAATGAAGATGGTATGACGGGTGTTGCCGACGTCATCACCTATGATGATGATGTTGAAGGCCCTATCGATAATGGATCTCTTGTAATGAGTGGTGAGGTCGCAACATTCACTATCTTGAGTATGGCAGTCTCGGCAGATGCAAATAGCACTGTGTTTGATGATGGTGCATCGTTTAATGGCCTGGCCGAAGGTCAGGAGTTAGAGGTCAGTGGCTTTTTCGATGGCACGCAGATTGTTGCCTCACGGATCGAATTGCAGAACGATAGTGAGAGTGATTACGAGATAAAGGGCACGGTTACCGCATATGACGGTAGTGAGATCACCCTGGAACTTAAAAATGGTGCTGTGGCTGGCCCCTACCTGCTCAGTTCCAGTGTCGAATTGGATATACCTTCAGATCCGATTGGATTGTTTGTCGAATTGAAGCTGGTAAGCGTCGGTGGTTCGATGGAGGTTGTCCGGATCGAAAGCGATGACAGTGATCTGATCGATGACGATGATGAAGAAGTCTCTCTGCACGGAATTTTAGCTGGTGATGGTAGTGGTGGTTACTCTGTGAATGGCGTTATGTTCGAGGTCACCTCCCAAACACGATATGAGCCCAATACACTTGAAGGGAATCTGAGCGCAGGTATGGAACTAGAGGTCGAGGGCTATATGCAGGGCGATATCCTTATTGCAGAAAAGATAGAAGCAGAGGATAGCGAGATTGAGATTGAAGCAGCGGTCAGTGGTGTTGAAAGCAGCGATGCTAAGAACGGTGTAGTCACCCTTGATCTGGGTAGTGGCCAAAGTCTGGCTGTTGTGACTGATAACTCAACGCGTTTTGAAGATAGTTCCGATTTTGACCTGGATGAAGATGGTAGTTTCAATCTGGATGAATTGAGGGATGGAGATTTTGTCGAGATGGAACTTAAACGCATGGGTGAGCAGTATGTCGCCATCAGTATCGAGCGTGAGGACGAGTCTTCAGCAACCAAAATAGAGGCGCCTGTCGAAGCGTTTACCGATAGTGTTTCGGTTACCCTGGTAGGCGCAGTTTTTACCGTCTATGCAGCTACCGAATACAAGCTGGATGATGACCGGATCGATGCAGAAACATTTTTCAGTCAATTGAATGTTGGTGAAAGAGCCAAGATAGAAGATGAAGATGGAGATGCATCGATAGAAGAGATCGAGTTGGATAGATAAGGACTACTACGCCATAGTTTGCCAAAGTTTGGCGGCAGGTACTTCTTTACGAAGTATTCGCCGCCATTTTTTTTGTGAAAATTCAGTGCTTGTCTCTACTCGCACTGAGATCCGGTTCAAAGGCTGCTTGCTTCTGTCACTGTAGCAAGACTTTAAGATTGGTGTGAGGACGCGTTAGCTAAAATTGTAATTCAAGCTGCTGTTTATATTAGTGCAACCACTCCTGATTAATGTTAATTTTTACTCTCGCGATATTATTCGCTAGATACCGAACTAGGATTTCAAGGAGCCAGATCGATGCTGAAGGGACTCAACTCTTTCATTGCCTTTCTACTGATAATTTCAAGTAGTGCCACTCTTGCAGTTCATGTTGACTATGACCGAACTGGTCAGGTGGCCTTACTGCCTTACTACACAGTCAATGAGAGCTTTATAACCAATTTTACTGTCACCAATACCACCGATCGGTTCAAGGCGGTGCGGGTGCGGTTATTGGACTCCCGTATCTCCGGAGATCTGTTGGACATCAATCTCTACCTCTCTCCCTTCGACATCTGGAACGCGACTCTACGTAAGGATCCTGGTACCGGGCTACCCAACCTTATCACCGAAGACGAGAGTTGTACCTATCCCGATAAAGCTGAGCTGCAGGCTGGCGTTGACTTTCAGAATGTCTACACAGAAACAACGGATGATGATCTCACTGAGGGCTATATAGAGATTATCGAGATGGGGGAGATTGCAGATGGCGAAGGGCCGGCAACTGATGGAGATTTAATAGCGGAGATCGATTTCAGTGGTGTTGCCGATGGGGCTCTCAGTATTAGTGATCGCTCTATTCCTGCAGGCATATTGCATGATGTTGCAGGAGTGCCGGCAGACTGTTCTGTGGTAACTGCCGCCTGGGCGGCAGGGGCCATAAGCACATCCACCGTCAACGGATTTGAGCCAGGTAGCATGGGTGCATCCGGTATTGCACAGGATAGTGGTGATCCAGCACTACCCTATGACAACAGCCATAACGCTGGCCTGGTAGCGCCTGGTGGTGGTATTAACGCCTACGCTATTTTGATTAATGTAGGCTCAGGTTCGGCCTACGTAGAGGAAGGGGTGCATATCGATCGTTATACCACAGTGTCGCAACACTACTTGCCTGATGATCCGGTGCACTATCGGTTGCCTTCCCTTGCTTCGGGAGACGTACGGGAGGCCTACATCACAAACGAGCCAGGTGATGGGCGAAAAGGCGATACACTACCGCTGACCGAGTACGATACCGGCGCGCTTCATAATATTGCGCCTTTGCCCTCTGTGCCGATGGGGTCCAATCCCTTGCCCATATCATTAATTTTGAGTTCCACGAGCGTCTCAGCACCCTATTTTATCGAGGAGAGTGCAAATGGGGTAACCGATGTGGTACTGACTTTTCCGATGCGTAAGCACGGCATCTATAACGGTGGTGAACTGACAAACCAGTTGAATCAGAGTGAGGCAGCATGCGCTGGTAGTTTGGACGATGGTGTTAATGACGGAGCAGAAGTTAACCTTGCTTCGCTGAATGCATTGGTTCAGGACTATCCTCATGATGGTTCGGGCAATCTTTGTGAAAATGCAGGCTACGATTTGAGTGCAAGAGATCTCCTTACACATTTACAATTTTATGATTACGAGGAAGGAGTAGGCCTTTTAGGGGGAGTTTGGGATGATATTGGTGTTCCCCTTCCAGTCGAAGATATGATCCTGGAGCGTAGTGTTAATGTGAATACCATACTCAGTGAGGATGGCGGTACTAGCGAATTGTTCGGCTCTCCAAATGATAATGATTATGCGCTTCTCCTGTTTTCAGGGTTTAAAGCTGGATGGTTAAAGTTTATTTTTTCTAGTAACCGTTATAGTTATATTTTAAATGACACTATTATTTCTTTGACTGAGCCAGTTGGAGGTTTAGGTGTTGGTATCGCGAATGGTTGGAGCGGTGTTCCTGTCATAGGCTTTGCCGCCATGTCAGCAGTTGTTGGGACTGGGAGGCCAGGAGAGACCATTGAGCTGATTAGAAAGTCAGATCGGAATTAAGTTGATGTCGAGATTGGATTGCTGATTATATTATAAAATCCATTATTGAAATTAGAGTGTTTGGAATCTTTCTGTATGGGCTTATTCTGAAAAAATATTCGAAACTAGTAGGTTGTTCAAACTGTAATCTTGCTGGGTAGATTGTCAGAGATTAATTATGGCGTTTGTTCCAGTCAGAACGAGGATTAAATAATGAGCTATGAAAGAATTATGGGTCTTCATGTCATCGATGATGAAATGTATCAAAAATACAGAGAGGGAATGGAACCCATATTAACATCAATTGGTGGCTCTTTCGGATTTGATTTTAGAGTATCAGAGGTTTTGCGCACTAAATCAGATAATGAGATTAACAGGGTGTTTACAATTGAGTTTCCAAGTAAAAGAGAGATGGAGGATTTTTTTTCGAGAGCTGATTATTTGGAAATAAAATCAAAATATCTTGATGGTTCTATAAAGAGTAAGACAGTAATATCCATGAATGAAAAAAGTGGTGGATGAACTATTATTATATAAGTTGTTTTAGGTGGCTCAACTATTTTTCTGGAATAGTAGCGAGCTATGGTGGGGTATGGCTCCACCCTTGTGTAGATGTTTGTGGTAGATAGGTGTTGTTGGTGTGTTTGTCATCGCCAGTTTACTAAATGTCGGTCAATGCTCTCTGGGAGGTAAGGATGATTTCATGGTTGGTCATTGTTGTGGGGTTATACCTATCCTGGAATTTCACTGAGCTGGAATCAGCTTCTTCTCTTCAAAACACGCTCTGTCCAATATTGGTGTTTCTGTTTTTAATCGCACTACTTGTGAAAATTGTTTTTCTCATGGGGCCATCAAGCGGTCGTGATGTGGGTTCTGGTGGTGGTGGGTTTTTTGGTGGAGATGGCGGAGGTGGTGACTGTGGTGGGGGTGGTGAATAGGGATACTTTGAAAAAGTGAGAGGTTCTCTCTGTTTGCAATAATATTGTCTTTAAAGGCACGAAATAGGGTTATGGCCAGTAGTTCCATCCGAATGTGTCATGGTTAATTATTAAATGATATGCGTGTTCTACTAGCTCAATTAATGTTTTGTGTTTTTGTTGCTGGCTGTGGTGGTGGCTCTTCCAATGGTGAGTCAGAAACTGCGGTAGACTCTGATCAACCTCCAGTAGTGTCAGGTAGTTGGTATCAGCCTGCTCTATTTGCAACCTGGCAATGGCAGTTATCAGGCCCCGTCAATAGTTCTTACGAAGTCGATATCTATGATATTGACCTGTTTGATTCTTCAGAATCATTAATTCAACAACTTCAATTAAGTTCAACAAAGGTTATCTGTTACTTTTCAGCGGGTTCCTATGAAGCCTGGCGCTCTGACGCGAGCAGTTTCTCTGAAGCAGAGTTGGGTAATACCCTTGATGGCTGGGCTGATGAGCGCTGGCTTGATATTCGTTCAGAGAATGTTCGTGCCATTATGAAGCGCCGACTTGATCTGGCTGTGGAGAAAGGTTGTGATGGGGTTGAAGCTGATAACGTGGATGGTTACAGCAACAATAGTGGCTTTAATCTGAGTGCGAGCGATCAGCTTGATTTTAACCGTATGCTTGCAAATGAGGCCCATACTAGAGGGCTTTCAGTTGGTTTGAAAAACGACCTCGATCAAGTCGATGAACTTGTCGACTATTTCGATTTCGCGATAAATGAGCAATGCTTTGAATATTCAGAGTGTGATGTACTTTCAGCTTTTGTTGAGCGTGGAAAGGCAGTGCTTAATGCGGAATATCGACAAGAATATATCGATGACGAGATTGTAAGGAATACCCTGTGTAATGAATCATTGAATCTCCAATTCAGTACATTGATACTGCCTCTGGACTTAGATGATGAATTTCGATTTGGTTGCTTGTGAGTCTTAATATACACATCAGGTGGTTCTCGTTAAGTTGGACATGGTGCGGCAGGGCCGCACCCTACGCTGGAGGTTGACTGATAATCAGGACAATAGTGTAACGATTGGATGGTCACTTCAAAGCTGCAGGCCAACGCTATGAATTTTGGGTCAACCCTGCCTATTATCTAAAAGCTCAGGTATTATAGGGCACTTCAAACAGATAATTGTAATATTGAGGAATCCTGGCCGTGATCATAAAACCAAAAACTCGCGGATTTATTTGTACCACAGCACACCCTGCTGGATGCGCTGCCAATGTTGCTGAACAGATCGACAAGGTCAAAGCTGGCGGTGAAATTCCTGCTGGACCTAAGAGAGTCCTGGTCATTGGTGCATCTACGGGATATGGCCTTGCCTCCCGAATAACCGCCGCTTTCGGTTCCGGCGCTGCCACGATCGGTGTGTTTCTGGAGAAACCGGCTACGGAGAAGAAGCCGGGATCCGCTGGTTGGTATAATTCTGCCGCTTTTGAGACTGCCGCTCACGAAGCAGGACTCTATGCCAAGAGTGTTAATGGTGACGCTTTCTCCAATGAGATGCGCGACAAGGTGATCGCTCTCATTAAGGAAGATCTGGGTGAAGTGGATCTGGTGGTCTACTCATTGGCCTCACCAGTACGTAAGTTACCCGAAACTGGTGAGACTGTTCGCTCCGTGCTTAAACCAATCGGTGAGACCTACCGGGCTACCGCTGTCGATACCAGCAAAGATCAGTTAATCGAGGCTGCCATCGAGCCGGCTACCGAGGAAGAGGTCGCAAATACCATCACGGTCATGGGTGGTAAAGATTGGGAGCTGTGGATGGCTGCGCTGCAATCGGCTGGTGTACTGGCTGATGGTGCCAAGACAGTCACTTATGGCTACATCGGAACCGATATCACCTGGCCTATCTATTGGCATGGTGCCTTGGGTAAAGCCAAGGAGGACATGGATCGGGCTGCTGCGGAAATCGACGATAAGTTGCAGAGCATCAATGGCAGTGCAAATGTGGCTGTTCTGAAAAGTGTGGTGACCCAGGCCTCTGCGGCTATTCCTGTGATGCCGCTCTATATCGCTATTGGATTCAAGGTGATGAAAGAGTTGGGGCTTCACGAGGGTTGCCTGGATCAGATCAATCGCATGTTCCGTACCCAGTTGTATAAAGATGGCGGCGCTGATCTGGACGAAGAGCGGCGGATACGCATGGATGATTGGGAGCTGCGCGATGAGGTTCAGTTGGCAGTCAAGGATATCTGGCCAAAGGTAACCAATGAGAATATTTTCGAGGTAACCGATTATCAGGGTTATAAGGATGAGTTTCTGAAGTTGTTCGGCTTTGGGGTAAGTGGTGTAGATTATGAGGTGGATGTCGATACCATTGTACCCTTCGAACCTGAGACAGTTTGATTTTCAGATCGCCTGTTAACGGCTATATATCACTGCGCATTTCCACACTCTTTCCCGAGCTGTAGGGTGGGGCCATGCCCCACCATATAAGGTGGGAAATAGTGATAAGTTGCAGAGATATTCATTCAGGATCCAGAGTGATCATCGACTATTTGTCTACTTCTCAGCCCTTTTGGTGGGGCATGGCCCCACCCTACCGGGGAAATTACTTTCATCCGCTTTATACGAAATTGTATCAACCTGAATGGCCGGTTGGCCTTCTGGATTGTAGTATTTGGCATTTTATAAACACTCATACATCGAAATAGATCATCCGTCGGTTTTTTCCACTTCTTCCCGAGCTGTAGGGTGGGGCCATGCCCCACC
>JBEVWG010000044.1:11568-22617 GCA_040506705.1 Candidatus Thiodiazotropha sp. 6PLUC1 | reverse complement strand
ATGGCCCCACCCTACCGTACGCATTTGCTTAGGGTGCGCCCTGCCCCATTAACCCTGAAGCACGCTTACAAACACTCTCCGTGTCGCAAAATTCGTAGGGTGGGGCCATGCCCCACCATATGAGCTGGGAAATAGTAATAAGTTGCAGAAATTTTCATTCAAAATCTTGAGTGATCATCCGCTATTTGTCTGCTTCCAACCACTTTTGGTGGGGCATGGCCCCACCCTACCGTACGCATTTGCTTAGGGTGCGCCCTGCCCCATTAACCCTGAAGCACGCTTACAAACACTCTCCGTATCGCAAAACCCGTAGGGTGGGGCCATGCCCCACCATATAAGCTGGGAAATAGTAATAAGTTGCAGAAATTTTCATTCAAAATCTTGAGTGATCATCCGCTATTTGTCTGCTTCCAACCCCTTTTGGTGGGGCATGGCCCCACCCTACCGTACGCATTTGCTTAGGGTGCGCCCTGCCCCAATAACCCTGAAGCACGCTTACAAACACTCTCCGTGTCGCACGAACCCGTAGGGTGGGGCCATGCCCCACCATATAAGCTGGGAAATAGTAATAAGTTGCAGAAATTTTCATTCAAAACTTGAGTGATCATCCGCTATTTGTCTGCTTCCAACCCCTCTTGGTGGGGCATGGCCCCACCCTACCTGTCTGTATAGGTGTTGAGGGGCCATGCCCCACCAATTAGGGGGGGTGAAACGTGTATTAACTTGCGTTCTTTTATGCTCAAAATCTATTTACGATATATTCACAGCTTGCCTTTACAACACCCTCTGACGGAATAGGGTTTACATCAAGCATTTGGTGTTAGTATCTAATTGTCCACTATTTATGGAAGCAGAAGACTCTTGTCTTCATCAAGCAGAAAAAGAGGGTAAAGAAAAAGCCGGATCTGTCGACTAAAAACAGAGTAGCCAGGGATTCATAGGGAGATAATAGAGGCATGAAAAACAGGATCGTTCCAACAAACCGGGAAGTACAGGTCAACGAGCACGATTTTATCGTCTCAAAATCCGACCCCAAGGGAAGAATTGTCTATGCAAATAGACTGTTTATGAAAATCAGTGGTTACCGGGAGGATGAACTGCTGGGACAGCAGCACAATATTCTGCGCCATCCGGACATGCCGCGAGGTCTGTTTCATGTTTTATGGCGCAGCATCACTCAAGGGCAAGAGTGTTTTGCCTTTGTGAAAAACCTTTGCAAGAACGGCGATCACTACTGGGTTCTGGCAAATATAACTCCTGATTACGATGCCCAGGATCGAGTCATCGGTTATTTTTCGGTACGACGAAAACCTAGCAGGGAGGCGGTGGACTTTTTTTCCGGACTCTATCGACAGATGTTGTCAGCAGAATCCGTCAGCGGTACGAAAGACGCAATTGTCGCCTCCACTGAAGTATTGAATGAGGCTATTCAAGACCAAGGGTTCGAGAATTATGAAACGTTTGTATTTAGCCACCAGACTTAAAATCTTTGTTCTGATTTTTGTTGTGCTTACCTTTGCCAGCGTCTTCTCTTCCTTACTGGGTGATGGTTATCACCATTGGCATTGGATATTCCCCCTGGCAGCCTTGGCCACAAGCGCACTCATTATCCATCGAATGAAAATGCCCTTCTATGTGATGAAACAGACTGAACAGGTGCTCGATGAGGTGCTTGACGGTCAATTCACATCACGTATTACACTGGTTCCCTGGATGGGCGAGGCGGGCCATATCGCCTGGAATCTGAACGAATCCCTGGACCAGCTTGAAACCTTTTTTCGCGAGGTAAAAACCAGCTTCGAACTGGTATCGGAAGGTCACTACTATCGTCGCACCATGCCGGCAGGTCTGCATGGCGAACTGGCAAAAACTCTGGATCGTATCAACAAGTCTCTGGATGCCATGGCCGACAATGCGGCTTATATCATGCGCAATGAAAAGGCGGCCGAGTTACAGGAATTGAATACCAATCAGACCATGAGCAATCTGCTGCTGAGTCAGAACGATCTGACGCGTATCACCGACGAAATGCAGAAGGTTTCGACCATCGCCACAGAAAATATGCAGAAGGCGCAGGAGAGCCAGGGCGCAGTATCTCAGGTCGTAGATGCGCAGAACCGCACCCTGGGTATGATTGAACAGAGCCACCAGACCATGGCTCAACTCAACGCTATGAGTGATGAGATTACCGGCATCCTGAGCATGATCAGTGAGATCGCTGACAAAACAAATCTATTGGCACTTAACGCCTCTATCGAAGCCGCACGTGCCGGAGAGCATGGGCGTGGTTTTGCTGTGGTTGCCGATGAAGTGAAAAAACTGGCTGAGAGCACAAAAAATGCGACAGACGAGATACGTGATGTTGTCAACACCTTCCAGAAGGAAACGGAGGTAATGCAGACGAATTCCAACGAAATGCTCACCATGGCCAATGATGTACATCAAACGGTAGAGGCGATGAGTAATAACTTTGATGAGTTCGCCCACCAGGCTCAGAATACCTACACCTCAGTCGATTATGCCCACGACATCTGTTACGCATCACTGATTAAAGTGGATCACATGATCTATAAGCAGAAGGCCTATAAATCCTTCCATGCCGGCACAGATAATGACGATGCCCAATCTGTGAAGGTGGATCACCATAGCTGTCGTCTGGGCAAGTGGTATTACGAAGGGTATGGCCAGGAATCCTTTGGTCATTTAAGGGCATTCAAAGAGTTGGAAGAGCCGCACAGTCATGTACACAATGCAGGCCATACCGCGCTAGAGCTGCTATCTCAGGACTGGGAGAAAGACAAATCGCTGCTGCAGAAGATTCTCAAAAACTATCGGCATATGGAGGAAGCCAGTGACCGCGTGATGGATCGCATCGACGCCATGATCACCGAAAAACACAGTTAGTGCTAACAGACCCTAGGAGCCCCCATGAAACCGAATGTCACACCGACTAACCAGGAAATAGTCATGGATGACAACGATTTCATCGTCTCTAAAACGGATCTTAAAGGACGTATTACCTACGCCAACCGAATATTCATGAGCATTGCCGGCTATACCGAGCAGGAACTGCTTAATGTCCAACATAACATCATCCGTCATCCCGATATGCCACGCGGGGTGTTTCACCTGCTGTGGCGTGTGATCGAATCGGGCCAGGAGTGTTTCGCCTATGTAAAGAACATGGCGAAGAACGGTGACTATTATTGGGTGTTCGCCAATGTCACCGTCGACTTAGATCATAATGGTAAGCCAATAGGCTATTTCTCCGTCCGGCGCAAACCCAGTCGCAGCGGTATAGACGCGATAACTCCGGTCTATCAGGAGATGTTGCGCATTGAACAACAGGCCGGCCCCAGAGATGCGCCGAATGCTTCTCTGAATTGGCTGGTGGATCTCCTAAAGAGCAAAGGAACCACCTACGAGGAGTTCATCCACACACTTGGTCACTGAGCAGATTGAGCTTTGACGAATCGTTTAGAGTTTTCACGTATCATCTGACTTCGGCTCAGCAAAAGTTGTTGGCGAACCCCATACCATATCGGCAAGATAGGCCCGATATTGCACGACCCAGATGGTCAGAGGTAGCACAGAGGGGAATATCAGATAACCCAACTGATAGCCTAGTGCCACGCCATCCTTTTCCAATGAGGAGAAAGAGATCTGATTGGAGATTTCTGGGCCTAATGTATAGAGCAGGGTTTTGAGCACATCAAAACAGATTCCCCAAACCTGTGCAGCCAGTAACAGGGGCAGACCCCATAACCAGTTGCGCCATTTGATATCTTCATCAGATGGGTTCTCGGGTGCAGCGATTGCCAAGGCAGTAAAAAGGGGTAGACCGTAGCTGTAGATCAATGGATTGATAGTGAACACCAGATCACCACCACTCCCCGGTTGCAGGCCCTTCATTAATTCTGCCGGAAGAGGTAGCAGGGTGACGATATCCAGGCGATCACCCAACTGCTCTACGCCTTGAATGAGATCTGGGAAAAGCGCGGTCAATAACCAATCACTGAGCAGGGAGACGGGCCAGACCAGACTGGGTGCCAGATAGTACCAGCCAGCAAGACAGACCGGCAGCCAGATAATAACCCTGAGAATAAAACCGGCAACCGGGTTCAAGGATCTAAACTGGAGCATTTTCAATCTGTTTCCTGGGCAGATAGCGCAACCAAATCAAAAACACCACCAATACATCGAGAATGATCAGCGACTGCCAGATATAGAGGTGGGCCCACTCGAATGCAGTTTGGCTCCACTGTCCCAGATAGAAAAGGCTGATGACTCTCAGCAGATTCATCGATTGAATGGCGATGATTCCAATCCCAATTCCTATCAGCTTCAAACGCCAGGAAGCTGGAAAAGCGAGCATCGCAGCGATCAAGACGATACTCGCCTCCACGCCGTTACACCCCGCCTCGATTGAGACGGCAAATCCACTTACCTTGTCCTGCAGAATGATCCCATAGGCGATTACATCCTGATCGAATAACTGCACAATCCAGGCACTGCTTTTCGCAATGAATGCGGTAACTGGAATTACCACCCACTGCTGGCCAAATGGCAGCAACTCCAAGGTAAAAAGGCTAATCAGGAGGACAGTAAAGACCAGGGCAAATCGAAGCATAGTCCAGTTCTCATTAGAATCGATTGTATTGCTGACGGTGATGCATTCAGTGAGGAATTAACCTAAAAAGGGCAGCTGGAGTGAGTAGTCTGTTCACTTGCACTTCACGATGCCGACTACAGCAGATAGCTGTGCAGTCAATGATAAAGCTTATCCTAACCCGGGGATGCTCAGGTTAATCAGCCACCCTTAAGGATATTAAATCTCCAACCCAGCAAATAGTAATAAATTAAATCAATAATAACAGACATCTATAGGAGCCAACTGCTTTTTTTGTTAAATCTCAAGCTACGCTATTGCTTAGCTGTAGGGTGACTGCTATTTTTGCCACTGATGTAAACAGTGTTTATTTGATCTGTTGGTACTGAACATTTTGTAGCAACGAGCCTGTAACGCTCCATTTACTTATTTAGACCCCCTTTTTTCCTGAACAGGGATCCGGGAAATCACGACACAGGGATGTCTATTTGAGACTCTTTATGAAGTTCGATATCTCATCCCCGTTTAAAAAAACCGCCCTACAAAACTACAACTTAAAAAAAGCACCAATAACAGTAAGCATGAGAGGAAAATTTCTCATCGCCATGCTGTTGATGTCACCCGGCCTGGTTTCAGCGACGACCACCATCAATCATCTGTTCAATCCTGCAACCATCGATCCTGGTGATACCCCCACATACAGAATCGAAATCGCTAATGATGCATTGGTAAGCCTTACTGAAGCCGAGGTCACTTCTCGACTGCTTCCCCAGATCACTATCGCCAACCCAGCCAATATAACCAATACCTGCGGCTTTACCGGCGTCACCGCTGTTCCTGGAACCTCAGACATTGTGCTTACCAGTGGCACCATTCCAGCCCGAGTAGGATTGACCGACGGACAGTGCTTTTTTGAGCTCTCTGTCACCTCTACCACCCCTGGCACCTACATCAACAACATTCCTGCACTGGTTCCTCCCGCCAGACCTGATGCAGTCACTGCGGGTTATTCGGCACTGGAGAACGGCGTCCCGGTCTCCAATGCCACGCCAGCCAATGCGACTTTGGTGGTCAGCACCCTGCTCAACCCAACCGGTAACAAAACCTTCAATCCCTCTCCGGCAATTGCCGGAGATGCGACGAACCTGAGCATTGTTTTGAGCAATCCGAACGCTGGCGCTACCCTGCCACTCACCACTTTTACCGACACCCTGCCTGCCGGAATGGTGGTAGCCAACCCAGCAAACAGCAGCATTGCCTGTAGTGGCGCCGGTGCCTCCAATGGCACGATTACCGCTACACCGGGTACAGATACCATTACACTCACCGGAGGCATCATCGGTGAGTCTGGAAATTGCACCATTGGTGTCGATGTGACTGTTCCGACAATCGTTGGTACAAGTCAACTGTTTAACAACAGCCTGCCGTTGGGGGCGATAGGGAATACACGAGGACTAACCAGCCCTGTTTTCAGCCGCAATGTCACTGTTAATACACCAATCTCAGTCTCAAAAACATTCACTCCGGATACCATACCCGCTGGCCAGCCTTCATTGCTGACCATCGTCATCAATAACAACAGCACCGATAACACCCTGCCGATTACCAGCTTCCTCGACGACTTGACCGGCACAACCCTATCCATCGTAGATACCTCTACAGTGGCACCGGCAGATCCGAGTGTAGTCTGCGACGGCACTGGTTCGGCAAACGGCAGCTTGACCGATGCCGCAACTAACCCGCTGGACCAGGGTGATACCGGTATCCTCCTCAGTACCGCAGTCGCCGGACAACGCTCCGGCGCCAATGGCAAGTGCACCATCACTGCCTATGTCACCTCAACAACAGACGGCGCTCACACCAACACTATCCCTGCCGATGCGGTAGTGAACCCTGTTGGCCATTCCAGTCCCACTGCGAGCGATGTAATCAACATCAATGCTCAGTTGACCATTGATAAAACTGTCTCTGTAAACCAGGTTGCCCCGGGACAGTGGACACAATTCAGCGTCACCATCAACAACTGGTCTGGAGCAGATGTCACCAACCTCAGTTTCAGGGACACCCTACCCAATAGCGGTGGTAACCAGATGGTGTTGGATGATTCGGCTGGGATTCCGGTATCCAACAGCTGTGCTGGCGGGGTCTACACCGGCGTAGATGGCGATGCCGAACTGTTATGGACTGGTGGTACCGCACCCGCAGGCGTGGGAGCCTCACCTGGGACATGTACTCTGGTATTTCGAGCCCGCCTGCCTCTTACAGCGACAACCGGCCTCGTCTTCAGCAATCAGATCCCCACCTGGGATGGTGTCAACGGCGTTGGCGGCACCGGCAACGGTCCTGGTGGCAGTGTCGTCAACCCCTCACCCAGTCCTGCAGTCAATGTCACTACCGTTGATGTTGTTTCTGTTACCAAGTCCTTCTCCCCCGATCCGATCGCTGAAGGACAGACTTCGACCCTGAGACTTAGGGTTCGCAACCGCACTCTGAACCAGCTGACCGCCGTCAATCTTACCGACAATCTCCCAGTCGGCATCGCCCTGGCCGCCAACCCCGCAGCCACCAATTCCTGCGGCGGAACCCTGCAGGCGTTCCCTGGCGATGACCAGGTGATCCTCTCTGGTGGCACCGTCAACCCGCGCCCCAACGGTTCTGTTCAGACCCAATGCGAGATTACGGTGCAAGTCACCGGCACCACCCCTGGCAGCTATCTGAATACCATTAATCCTGCCGATTTCAGCTCCAGTGCAGGCACCATTCCCTCAGCGGTGTCAGACACCTTGAACATCAATGCCGGGATCTCTGCAAGCAAGTCATTCCAGCCAACAAGCACAGCTTCAGGCGGTAGCTCCCGAGTCACCATCAATGTGATGAACAACTCCTCCGGAGCATTGACCAATGTAACCATCGATGATGACACCTTCTCTGCCGGCCTGACCATTGCAAACCCAGCCAATGCCAGCACATCCTGTGGTGGAACAACAACACTGGTGGTCAACCCGGGTGCAACCCGCGCTCAACTTCAGGGTGCAAATCTCCCTGCAGGAGCCAACTGCGATTTCGCCTTCGATGTCACCACATCTGCAGCAGGCCCTTGGAGCAATACCATCCCGGCTGGCAATATCAGCAGTGCTGAAGGTTCATCCAACAGCACCCCTGTATCTGCAACATTGACCTCGGCCAGTGCTGATGTCGGCATCAATAAAGCATTTAATCCGATCATCGTTACCGGTGGTACGCCTTCGCTACTGACCATTGATGTCATCAACAGCTCAGGCGCCACCATACATGATGTGGCGTTTACCGATATTTTTCCGGATGGGATCGTGGTCTATCCTGTGCCAGACGCCAACACTAACTGTCTGGGCGGCACAGTGACCGCAGTAGCAGGAGGCGATAGTGTTGGTCTTGTGGGTGCAACATTACTACCCAACGATATCTGCCAGGTCTTTGTCACAACAACCTCTATGCGCTTCCTCAATCTCACCAACTTTATTCCTGCGGGCGTGATTACCAGTGAGGAGGGGTATACCAATGCCCTGGGTACCCAGGCCTCCCTCTCCACCCTGCAGGGTCTTGGATTGACCAAAGGCTTCTCACCTGCCTATATCCCAGCCGGTTCTGTCTCCAGGTTACGCCTTGAATTGATAAGCACCTTTGACGCCAATGCCGTCTCACCGGTAACCCTGACCAGTGTCAGTTTTACCGACCCACTGCCTGCCGGCCTGGTATTCGCACCTGTACCAAACGCTGCCACCACCTGCGCCGACGCAACATTGAACGTCAATACAACTACCCAGGCGATCACCATTTCTGGCGGCACAATGCTCCCAGGCACCTCCTGTATAATCGAGGTGGATGTCACAGCTGCTTTAGTGGGTGTCTATGACAATCTCATACTGCAAGAGGCGATTACCACTGACCAGGGTGCGACCAATGAAAACGACGTTTCCGCTGAACTGAATGTCATCCTTGAGCCGACAATCGCTAAATCCTTTGCCCCGGCTACCGTCAGCACTGGAGAACGCACAACCCTAACTGTTACGGTCACCAACAATTCCGCTGTTGCGCTAACAGGAACATCACTGACCGATACGCTGCCTGTCGGGGTGGCTGTCTACTCCGCACCAACCACAGCCACAACCTGCGCAGATGGTGCGGTAGCTGCCACTGCCGGGGATAATGAAATCACCCTCAGCGGCGCAACCATCCCGGCCAGTGGCAGCTGTACTTTCAGTGCCGATGTCACCGCATCAATCACCGGCACGCTGACCAATACCATTGGCGCCAATGCCATTACCACGGATCAGGGGGTAAGCAACCCCGCACCCGCCAATGCTGACCTTGAAGTGCTGGCACCGCCAACCATAAGCAAGGCCTTCAATTCGGCATCAATCAATACCAATGAAACCTCTACCCTGACCATCTCATTGGGTAACAGCAACACCAATGCGATTACCCTTACCAGCCAACTGGTCGATGCTCTGCCAGGTAACGTTTTGGTTGAAACGCCAAATGGCCTGATCACCACCTGTCCGGGAGTGGTTACCGCCACTCCAGGTGACATCCAGATCAGCTATGCCAATGGCGCAAGCATCCCCGCTGGTGGTTGTACCATTTCCGTTGATGTCACCTCTGCGGTGGATGGCTCCTATGTCAACACCATTGCTGCAGGACAACTCACAACCTCCTCTGGTGATAACCCACAACCCGCCGTCGCGACACTGGGTGTCGGGGCACTGATTGATGCTGCTCCCGGTATCAGCAAAGCCTTTGCCCCCACAACCATCGACATCAACGGCACTTCCACGCTCACCCTGACACTGGAAAACCCGAACCCAGGACCCTTGACCCTGGATGCCGATTTCACCGACACCTTTCCTGCAGGTCTGCTAATCGCCAATCCAGTCAACCTTGCCGGCAGCTGTACTCTGGGCAGTGTCACCGCAACAGCTGGAACCAATTCAGTCGTTTATGCCAACGGGGCCAGCATACCTGCAGGTAATTGCACCATCATCCTCGATGTCACCTCAGCCAGTGCAGGCAGCTATAACAACACCATTGCCATCGGTGATCTATCCACCGCCAGTGGTGGCAGCAACCCCCAGCCAGCGACTGCGAGCCTGATTGTCACCGCACCTCTTGCTCCAACCCTGGGTAAATCCATTACTCCGATCACCATCAATCCAGGAGAAACCTCCAGATTGACCCTGAACCTGGGTAACGACAATGCACAGGTTGCCACCCTTGGCGCAGACCTGGTGGATAACCTGCCTGCAAATATCGAAGTCGCAACACCAGTTAACCTGGTAACGAGTTGCCCAGGTACAGTGCAGACCACCCTCAACACCATCACTTATACCAATGGCTCGACTATTCCTTCCGGCGGCTGCTCTATCGCCATTGATGTGACCTCCGCCATTTCAGGGGGGCCATGGACCAATACGATTGCTGCAGGTGCCCTGCAGACCGACCTTGGAAACAATGGCGCACCAACCAGTGCCGACCTGTTTGTCAATCCGCCGCAACCCCCTAGTGTCAGCAAGCAGTTCGCACCAACCACCATCTCCTCTGGTGGCCTGGCAACACTCTCCATCGCCTTTGGTAACGGTAACGCTACCGCCGCCACCCTTACAGCTGATTTGGTTGATAGCCTGCCAGCCGGGGTAGAGATCGCCGCAACACCCAATATCCAGGCTTCAGCAGGTTGCGATATTGCCAGCGTAGTGGCCGCGCCAGGGGGTAATACAATTACCTATCTCACTGGTGCGGTGATTCCAGCCAATGGGGGGTGCTCAATCAGCGTCGACGTCACCTCTGTCGCCCTGGCAACCCATACCAATACGATTGCCATCAATGGCCTGCAGACTGATATCGGTAACAACATTGTCGCCACATCGAGCAATCTCACCGTTACCCCTATTCTGCCCGGCTTGAGCAAAAGCATCTCACCCAGCAGCATACGCCCCAACGGTATTGCAACACTCACCATCAGCCTGACCAATCTGAATGCAGTCGCTGCGATACTGGCGGCAGATCTGACGGATAGCTTTCCAGCAGATTTGGTGGTTGCTGATGACCCGAACATTCAGGTCAGCCCAGGATGTACACTGGCCAATGTGGTTGCTGTAGCAGGGGGGAACACGCTGGTCTATCAGAATGGCGCGAGCATACAGCCCGGTGGTTGCACCATCTCTGTCGATATTACATCGAGTGTGGTCAGTGCCTACACCAACACAATTCCAGCCGGTGGATTGACCACCGATCTTGGGGACAATCCCAATCCTGGTAGTGCTGTATTGAATGTGACCTATGAGCCGGTGAGTATTCCTGTTACCGGTTTCTGGGGGCTGCTGCTGATGGCTCTGTTATTGGGCTTTATTGCAACTTATCAGATCCGTAAACCGCAGCAGGATTAGTGTTATTTAATCCCTGTC
>JBEVWG010000044.1:0-11468 GCA_040506705.1 Candidatus Thiodiazotropha sp. 6PLUC1 | reverse complement strand
GGGGTATCGCATAGGCTTCTTGGTGGGGCATGGCCCCACCCTACGCTAACTGGAAAAAATCGTAGGGTGCGGCCCTGCCGCACCATTAAGGCACTGATCTTGGGGACAACCCCAATCCTGGTAGTGCTGTGTTGAATGTGACCTATGAGCCGGTGAGTATTCCTGTTACCGGTTTCTGGGGGCTGCTGCTGATGGTTATGTTATTGGGCTTTATTGCAACTTATCAGATCCGTAAACCGCAGCAGGATTAGTGTTATTTAATCCCTGTCGGGGTATCGCATAGGCTTCTTGGTGGGGCATGGCCCCACCCTACGCTAACTGGAAAAAATCGTAGGGTGCGGCCCTGCCGCACCATTAAGGACTGACAAGCGTGATATCGACCGTGGAATCAGATAATCACTTCCATTTCCACAAATATGGATGCCTGGAGAGTCCATCCCGTATCGCCTTTTTATGCAATACCTTGGCATCTTTCAGGTTTAGATATGAACCTATCGCGACGACATAACCCTCTTCATGCTTCTTGTCCTGAACAACCCGTGCGCTATACCCGCTATCCTTCAATTGCATAACCTGTGTGTAGGCATCGCTCTTATTTTCATGTTTCCCTACAATCACAAACCATCCATCAGAGACCTTTCCTGAAATGCCATACCAGATCAGTTTACTCGTCGATGGGTTCTCATGTTTTCCGATCAACATGTTTTCATTGTCGGCATATGCATTTCCGATAAGGGATGACAAAATATCACCAATAATTTCTGCAGCGCCATGCTCAGGCGAAATGCTAATTGGCGTATGAGTTCCAAACTCAGCTTCCAACTCGATCATCTCCTGCTTTGCATCCCTGAAATTATTCGCATTAATGGTTCCAACCACCAAAGCCGGCGCCATCAGTCCAAGTTGAAAAGCTTTTTTGTAATCACTTTCAGAATTAACAAAAACCACAAAAGCACCCAATACCATCAGCCCAAAGGCTTTCAACAGGTAGCCGATGACAATCGCCGGCACAAACGCCTCAACGATCAAGCCTACATCGACACTGATTAAACTAACCAGTAGTGGTGTGATTCCAGCCATTGCTCCGATACTGCAGCCAATCTTTATTTCCCTGGTCATTTCAGTTCTCCACAATTGCCAAGTTAGTGAACTTTATCCCTTTTCTAACTGCATTATTGGTTGAGCTTACTTTAAAACAGTAACATCCCGCTCAACAGTTACTTTCTAATATATCCTCCGATACTATAATTCTTAGAGTAGGATTTAACTTCATGCTAGCGAAATATTCACATCGACAGGCCACGTAGAACCTGATAGTTATCCTACCGTCGCCCTATTGGTTGCGTGTTTCACACGACTTGATCATCTCCGCCCTCCTGGATCTGTCTATCGGTGCTCTGGATTTTGTATGCTAAGATGGCGAGCTTCAAAATTCAGCCAACCATCCTGAAAAGCCTAACCCCCCTGACATGCTTAATAAACTGACTGACAGATTGCTGAAAAAAGAATGGTCTGAAGAGAAGATCAATCAGCTTGTTGGCGGGTATCAAAAGCTCTACCACGCCTATGCTGAAGATCCAGCGGTGCGCACCAATGCCGCCTCGGGCGGTGTCGGTTCAGCCCTGTTGATCGAGTTACTCAAGGCTGGGGAGATCACCGGGGCACTGGTCTGTAATACCAGTATAGAGGCTGGCAAAGTCAGAGCTCACTTCTCCATTGCCTGCTCTGAACAGGAGATCCTTGACGCTCAGGGCAGCAAGTATGTTGAGACCGCCTTCATGAAAGAGGCGCTGCCTCTGATCAGGGGTTTCGATGGCACTGTCGCAGTAGTTGGATTGCCCTGCGACATCACCAACTTGTCCCGCTGGATCGATAAAGATCCACAGCTGGCGAGCAAGGTACGCCTCAAAATCGCTTTGGTTTGCGGTCACAATTCCCGCACAGAGCTGATCGATGGCATTACCAGAAAACTCGAAAATCAGGCTGGCGGAACTTTGCAGAGCTACCGTTTTCGGCGAGGCCACTGGCGTGGGCAGTTGGAAGCGATTTTCGACAACAAAACAACAATCAAGAAGCCCTTTTCCTACTTCAGCCTCTATCAGAATCTGTTTTTTTACTCAGAGAAAAAGTGTTTGGTTTGCCATGACCACTTTGGCTATCACGCAGATATTTCTTTGGGCGATGTCTGGGCCTATCGCTTCAAGGACGATCCCATCAAAAAGACCGGACTCATCGTTCGCACCGATGCTGGAGAGCGTGCCTGGTCGATTGCGCTAGAAAGTAATCGCATTGTCAGCACTGACCTCGACATAACAGATATTCTTGATGGCCAGGCCAGGTCAGCACCCTATCACTACAATGTGAGCGCCCGAAGTCGGGTGGCTGGTCTAATGGGATATAAGATCCCCGACAAGACAAAAACCAAGGTATCCTGGCATGAGTGGATCACGGCCTTAATGTCACTGTTCAATATGCGCTGGAGTGAGAACAAACGCTGGAAAGCCCTGATTTTCAAACTACCCAGGCCGATACTCAAGATCCTGCTCTATTTTCGCAAAGGACTCGAATCCCTGCCATGAAGTCTGTTTCAATCATTGCCGCCACGATCAGCGGAAACCGTGGCGCAGAAGCCATGCTGACAACCACAATTGGTGAAATACGTAACCGATATCCAGATTGTCTTTTCAATGTCTTCTCCTACTATCCAGAACAAGATCGTGAGCTTAATGGGGATGCCAGGGTGCATATCTACAGTGCTACCCCGCTTTCAATTGTGACACTGCTTTTTCCCTTTTCGATAATCTTTGCATTTTTTAAACTACCTCTCCTGAATAAACTGCTGAGGTTTTTTCCCGGTGCTTTACAGGCTTTAAATCAGTCTGATGTACTGATTGATCTTGCCGGCGTCGCATTTATCGATGGCAGAGAAAAATTTCTGCCCTATAACGTATTAACCCTTGCACCTGCATTCATTCTCAATACCCCAGTAGTGAAATTTTCACAGGCACTGGGCCCTTTTAATAATCCTCTCAATCGTCTTCTCGCCAAGCCCACCTTAAGGCTTTGCAAACAGGTATTTGCAAGAGGCGAAGGTACGCATCAGCATCTGCAGAGCCTTAAACTCGATAGTCTCTATCCCACACCGATTGCAGATGTTGCCTTCAGGCATCGACAGGAATATAGCCTCTCCACTGAAAACCAGAAGCAGGTCGATCAACTGATAGTCGCGCTGAAAGATGAGCAACAGCCTTTAATCGGGGTCTGCCCAAGTAGCGTGCTTGCCGCCAAGAGCCTTAATGATGGAGATGGCTACAACGAAAGTTTGACTTCCCTCTGCCAGAAACTCATCCAACAAGGCAATGCGATCCTGCTGTTTCCAAATGCAACCCGCAATAATCAGGGAAGCAAACTTCGAAACAATGACCTTCCGGTTATAAAAATTATTGCTGAACGGCTCATTTCCGCAGGTGCCCCGGCTGAGCAAATACATGTTGTGGATTTCGATATCAACACAAACGGCATCAAGCAATTAATGCCATTTTGCAAAGCCCTGATGGTTTCAAGATTTCATGCCATGATCGCAGCACTCTCTGCAAAACAGCCCGTCATAGTACTGGGTTGGAGTCACAAATACAGAGAGGTCATGGACTCTTTTGAGCTGGGGGAGCTGGTTTATGATTTCAAGCAAGTTGACATGTCTGCCATTTTAAACGCCATCGAATCAATCATCAAAGATGACAGCACTATCACTCACAAGCTGGAACAGCATCTACAACCCAATTTAGACTCATCTTTTAGACAGTTTGAGTATCTGTTTAACAACCTGGACTGATACCCCTGTGAAACAGAAACTCAAAACCGTATTGAAGTCTATATGGTGGCTGATGGTAATTACTTTCATTACTCTCTTTCTCTATAAGAACCTGCAGACTGCTGCTTCAGTAATTCAAAAGCTACCTGTGACTACGCTTTTTATCGCCTTCTCATCAATTGTTGTTGCGAAGTTTTTTCTTGTCCAGGCGATGTATCTGGCTTTGCAACGATACCAGGTCAATCTCACTTACTTTCGATGTTTTATTATCTACAATGTCACCCAGCTTGGTAAATATATACCCGGCTCTATCTGGCAATTTGTAGGCCGGATAAGCTTTTATCGGGAAGAGAATATAAGCAATGACAAAATCAGGGATACCCTGTTACTGGAGACCTTCTGGGTAGTTTTCAGTGCGTTGGCTATTGGCCTATGCTTGATACTGCTTGTACAGCATCAGCTTTTGATTCAACTACTTTCCGATCTGCCAGGACCTCTAACCCACCCCTATACATCGTTAACACTTGCAGGCCTGATTGTGTTAATAACACTGTTGTTCAAAAAAACCCTGATCAAATATGCAAAGCGCTTTATGTTCAGCCCGGGCATTACACTGGTGGTTTCGATAATTTGGATCTGCCTTGGCTTTTCGTTCTGGATTACACTTTTACCCTTCACTTCCAATGAACTCTCATTTGTCTATATCATAGGGCTCTATGCACTGAGTTATGCGTTGGGGTTTGCTGTGCCTTTTGCTCCAGCTGGCATAGGTATTCGAGAGGCGGTTCTGGTAATGGGACTGCTGCCATACCTCGATGCCAACACATCAATTATTCTGGCAACTATAAACAGACTCTTTTATATTGTTTCGGAGATATTTTTGGTACTAATCTCCAGCTACCTATCCGTTCGGTATACTAAGGAAAGTAAAACCACATGACACCCCTCATCCATAGACTTCTTCCGTACATCTTCATAGTTATTAGTTCAATAGTGATACTTGGCGCCAATCCTTTCGCAGGTGAAACCGTTGCACCTACCGATATATTGGCAAATCAACCGGGCTGGCAAAACCTTGGTATAGACATCAAAACAAGACACCCGGCACGCACTGACATCCTTGATGCCAGAATGCCCCGTTGGATCCATGCAAAAACCGCACTTAGAAATGGCGAACTACCGATTTGGAACCCAAATCCGATCAATGGCATACCAGGCATGCAGTGGTTGCCTGCTGCTGTATTTACCCCAGCCTTCGCTCTATTCGCAAGCATCAGTGACAATGCAACTGGCTACTATTTTGCTCTTCTGACTAATCTGTTAATCGCCGCAACTGGCGCTTATCTGTTACTCTTTTCCATGACCAAAAGCCGACTGGCCGCCACTTTTGGTGCAATGGTTTTTGCTTATTCCGGTTTTCATGCCGCTTGGTTCTATTGGGCACATGTATCAACCAGCATTTGGATTCCCTGGTTGATGTGGCTAAGTTATCAATACCTCATCTCACAAAGGCTTATCTATCTACCCTGGCTCGCCATTGTCTCTGCACTGATGATATTTGGTGGTTTTCCCAGTGTAGCCGTCTATGGCTTTTTCGCTCTGGCAATTCTCTTCCCCATTTTTGCGCCCTGGAAAGATGGCCTTAAGAACGTCAGTCTCAATGCATTATACTTGGGCACAGCCATCATCGTGGCTTTTTTAATTACTTCATTCTCAATTTATTCACTATATGAAATGTTGCAATTCACTCAAGCAGTGGAGTCTCGACATGGTGGAACCCCCCTCAAAGCACATCACTTAATCAATTATGTAAAACCACTATTCACCAAATATGCCAATGTCGAGAGAACCGTTTACATCGGTATCATTCCTTTGATATTTCTTGCGACTCTGATTCCGTTACTGATCTTTAAAAGATTGACAAAAAATCTCGTCTTCGCCCTTCTTTTACTCTCTATTTCAGTTTTGATTGCGTTCGGAATACTTCCCAAAGAGATAATCACTGCCATTCCCACATTCAACAGTAATAACTGGGGTAGAATGACCATTTTATCTGCCCTGGCATTCGCAATAATTTCTGCTGAACTTATCTACCTGATATCTGTTTCAAAAATCAGCAAACGAAATCCCCGGTTAATAACGGGCATAATCATACTCTTATTTACCGTGCAATTTTTAGATATGCGCGCCTTATTCCGTAATTTTAACGGTCCTGTACCAGCATCAACATTTTTTGCCAAGACCCCTACAATCGACTACCTGCAAACCCACTTGAAACCTATGCAAAGTACGATTGCAGACCGCTCCTATATGGTCTCCGGGATATTCAGTAATTATGGAATACCAGAATGGTTCGCTCATGGGTTCAAAACACGATCTGAACGCGATTTAATGGAAAGCAAACTTGCTCCAAATGCTCATCGTAGTCGTACTGCTGCCGCAGTCTATTGTGAAGGCGTTAAATCCGACTCCAATATGCTCAACCTACTTGCTATCAAATACCTGGCTTGTAACAAACCTATTTCCAAGGGAAATATACAGCGTACCGTACTCTCTACATCTGGATCGCCTCCTAAGGCTTCAGGACTAATCACTCCAGAACGCCCACTAGTACAATATTTTGCTTTACCTAATCCACTGGAAATTGATGCAATCTCCTTAAAGCTTGCCACCCATGGCATGGAGCAGGCCCATGCTGATATAGCTCTACGCCTCTATCACGACAACATTTTAATTGCTGAATCATTTGTAAAAGCATCGCAAGTTCGTGACAACCGCTGGGTTGATTTCACATTCTCTAAAAGGATCCATTTGAACACCCATAATAATCGACTTGAAATCCACACATTACCTTCTAATCAAAAAGGTAAACTGAGTGCATGGCTCTACCCTATGCAAAACGATGATGTTTATATCAAGCGGGGTAGCGATACTCGTAGTTCAGTTGTCGCTGTAAAATTCTATCTGAATATTAAGCTACCCGATTCTATTATCTATCACCGAATAGAGAATAATATGGTACTACTGGAAAACACCAACATTAAAGGTAGCGGTTATACACTTGATGAGCTGGATGAAAACTTAATACCAGATTTCTCAAACCTACAACTTCTTAAAAGCAACGCTACTCTGCATGAGTTAGAATACACAGGTGATCGAGCAACATGGATGATTCTGCCTATCCGGCACTACCCCGGCTGGAATACCTATGTAAATAACAAACCGGCCACTGTTACTCCTTTTTTGGATATACTACCTGCCATACAAGTAAGCCCAGGCGATAGAGTCATCTATCGTTATGAACCAAAAACACTCTATCTGCTCTCTCTGCTCAGTATGTCAGCACTGATGTTTACGCTTTTCCTGGCTTACCGGTTTCGCGCAAAATAGTCTGGAATGGTCACACAGGGGTAGTAACAGCACAAAAAACTAATTGATATAAACTCAAAGGGTGATTTTGCTATAGTTCGGAGTAACTTCCACAAGCACAGGGCAGACCAGCTTAATTTCACGCTCACCATACAACTGAGTCATGCCTTAGATTTATAATTTTTAATAACGATCAAATTACAACTCAAGAATATGATATCTAACCACCAATTGTTGATCACCACCGTTATTATAATGATGATTGCGCTTGCCAGCTGTGGACAAAAAGGCCCTCTACAACATCCACCTGAAAATTCCATGGATCAATCACAACAGGAAGATTCATGATTCTCCAATTTACTAAAATGCATGGATTGGGAAATGACTTCGTCATAATCGATGCAGTCAACCAACAGGCATCCCTCTCTGAATCCTCTTGTCGTCTCATCGCCGACAGACGCTTTGGTATTGGCTGTGACCAGATTTTATTGGTAGAGCCGGCTAAACTACCCAACACCGACTTTCACTACCGAATCTTCAATGCAGATGGCAGCGAAGCCGGTGCCTGTGGAAATGGCGCTCGCTGTTTTGCTAAATTTGTAAGAAGACACAAGTTGAGTGACCAACAGACCTTAAGGGTTAGCACTTCCAGTGGAATAATCGTATTACATCATCTGGATAACGGTATGGTTGAGGTCGATATGGGAGAACCCCAATTCGAGCCGCAAGCAATACCTTTCATATCTGATAAACGAACTGATCAATACAGTCTGGATGTTGCTGGTGAAGAGCATACAATCAGCGCTGTTTCCATGGGCAACCCCCATGCTGTGTTACTTGTCGCTGATTGTGATTTTGCCCCTGTTGAATCACTTGGCCCATTGATTGAACGGCATGAGCGCTTTCCCGAGCGCACAAATGTCGGCTTTCTTCAGGTAGTCAACCCAGGAGAGGTCAGACTACGGGTTTTCGAGCGTGGTGCCGGTGAAACACTGGCCTGTGGTAGCGGTGCCTGTGCAGCTGTCGCAGTGGGACGTCAACTTGGACTACTTGAAGAACAGGTCGTTGTACACCTACCTGGTGGCGATCTTGTGATAGAGTGGGCTGCGGAAGGCCAAACCGTACTCATGAGAGGTCCCGCAGAGACTGTGTATGAAGGAGCCATTGAGCTATGAACCATAAAGCCCCAAACGACAACATCAAGGATGATGGCACTGATCAGCAAATCGCAGACTATTTAGGCGAAAACCCTGGTTTTTTTTCGCGTTATCCCGAAATTCTCGGACAAATGGTTATACCCCATGAGAGCGGTGCAGCTGTCTCCCTGATTGAGCGTCAGGTTGATGCCCTCAGAAAACAGTTAAAGGAGACCCAACAACAGTTATCTGAGCTTGTCGAAGTTGCAAGATCCAATGATCAGCTGCAGGCGCGTATGCACCGCCTGACACTGGAGCTGATCGATGCTGCAACATTTGATGAAGTTTTGAATGCGCTGGAGGATGAACTGCATGACGACTTCAAGGCTGATGCCGTAGAGCTACGACTCTTCTCTTCAAGCCATATCGATGATCACCTTGAAGATTCACTTGAAACTCAGATCGCCACATTTGAACAGTTTTTCACTCAGAACCAACCTATTTGCGGGAAGATGGATCAGCAACAGCTGGACTATATCTTTGGCACAGAGGGTGATCGTATTGCGTCAACCGCCCTGATACCCTTAAAAAGTGACGGTGTACTCGGGCTCCTGGCCATAGGCAGCTGTGACCCGAATCGTTTCGCTCCCGACCATGGCACAGAGTTCCTTACCCGGCTTGGTGAGATCATCAGCAGAACGCTGCAGGCCGTCTCTCTCCCCGGAATATAGGTCGTCATGTCAAAATCGGCAGCCCACCCTATTCAGCTCTGGGTTGACCGGTTCCTCGACTATCTAGTCCACGAACGCCGCCTCTCACCCCGGACCCATGAAAGTTATGCCCGTGATCTGAAAGCAGCGACAGCTTGGCTGGAGCAGCAGCAGATCCCTGGCTGGAACAAACTCAGCCAGCAGCAGCTAAGACACTATATAGCCGGCCGACATCGCCAGGGTTTTTCGCCGAAGAGTCTGCATCGGGAGCTCTCCACTCTCCGCTCACTTTTTAACTATCTGATCCGTGAAAATCTTGCTCAGTCCAATCCGGC
Source organism: Candidatus Thiodiazotropha sp. 6PLUC1 (assembly GCA_040506705.1). Lineage (GTDB taxonomy): Bacteria > Pseudomonadota > Gammaproteobacteria > Chromatiales > Chromatiaceae > Thiodiazotropha. Next base: position 2,107 of record JBEVWG010000044.1, on the reverse strand, counting down.
GCTTGGCGTCCGGGCGCCAAAGGTACGCCGGAAACTACCGGTAACCATGGATGTGGATCAGCTCAACCAGCTACTCGACATCGACGACGATTCCCCCACAGGACTGAGAGATCGAGCAATCATGGAGCTATTCTACTCATCCGGATTGCGCCTTGCCGAATTGATTGCTCTGGATATTGCCCATATCGATCTGTCTGAACAGATCGTGGAGGTCACCGGCAAAGGGAATAAAACCCGTCTGCTTCCAGTGGGCAAGCAGGCCAAACAAGCGATCACCGCCTGGCTCAAGGTACGTGGACAATTGGCGGAGCAGGATGAAACTGCACTGTTTGTCGGTGTACGGGGGAAGCGTATCAGTCGCAGTACCATCCAGAAGCAGCTGCATCAGTGGTCGATAGACCAGGGCGCACCCCGCAATGTCCATCCCCATCTGCTGCGTCACTCATTCGCCAGCCACCTGCTGGAATCCTCAGGAGATCTGCGAGCCGTTCAGGAGCTCCTGGGTCATGCCAATATAAGCACCACCCAGATCTACACCCATCTCGACTTTCAACATCTTGCTGAGGTCTATGACAAGGCCCATCCACGGGCCAAGAAAAAACCAGAGTGATCGGTTTAACCTAAAAAGCTCGGTTTGACAGCGTGAAGTGTGCGCATGTGGTGGTGGTGTAAGGCAAGGATCGCCTTGGTGACCCCTAAAAAGCCTCCGATAGCGGCTTTATCAGACATCGTATCCTCGGTGGTCACCAACTGTTCAGGCTGCTCTCCTTTTAGCGGAATCGTCACCCTCTCTGCTGAGCCGATACCCACACACAGTCGACAGTGCCATTCCCCCCTTTCAACCAACAAGGGTAACAAGCTCATTTATATATATTTCGGAACTCGACATTGTACCTGCCCTTTCCCCTGTCAACACTCAACCTCAGACCATGCGATCAACTGCCCATGGCTCGGGGGCGGCGGCGGTTCGCTACATCTTTCCAGGTAGAGGACTTTCACCTTCAATCTCTTGCCGATTTAGCTCGGCGCACTGGATGTCCCGGTTATGTTCGGTTATGTTAAAATGTGTGAGCTTAAGGATGATCCCGCCGGGGCCGGACGACCCGTGCCGTGGATTCAGCTCAAGGACCACTGGCTGCAACATACGGGGTTTGAGATCAATACCCCGGTTAGGGTCATGAACGGTTGTCTGGCGTTTACCACGCAATAGCCAATAATGACACAAGGACCGGTCTGATGTCCGGACCTCAACACGCAAAGGAGGTTCCAACCATGTCGCTTGCCCATTCTGCAAAACAGGAAGCCCTGGAGGCCATCCAACGACTTCCAGACACTGCCGATATTGAAGAGATCATCTACCGACTCTATGTTCTGGAGAATATCCGTCGTGGCCAACAGGATGCCGCTGAAGGTAAAACCCAACCGGCTGAAGAGGTGCTCAAGGATATTCAAACATGGTGAAGTGAACGGCCCATGCCAAGTCCCAACTTCGCCATATTAATGATTACATCGCCCAGGACTCGCCCCTCTACGCTAAGCGCGTCAGTGAGGAACTGGTGCGCAAAACCATCGGCTTGGATGCCTTGCCCCACAAAGGCTACAAGGTAGCGGAACTCAACGAAGACGCTGTGCGCGAACTAGGGCTCTACTCCTACCGCATTCTCTACGAGATCAAGCCTGACTACCTCATCGAAGTGTTGGCTGTGATCCACAAACGGCAACATTTGGAACCGGACGATATTCCGAGAAAATAAATGCTTCCCCTTTGCCGAACTATTTCATAAACCATAATAGGAAACGCTCTCCAGACCCCACAAGGTCGACACACTCATTTATATATTTCGGAGATCAATAGCCATCTCCTGGAATCCTCAGGAGTTCCTGGGGCAAGCCAATATCAGTAATGTAGCCTGGATGGAGTGCAACGAAATCCGGGGCTTCATCGTACAATCCTTCCCGGATTCCGTTGCACTCCATCCAGGCTACTTGTTCACGGGTATGGGTAGAGGACAGGCGCACCGGGTGTCTTATATCTTTTTGCCGATAATATTCGTAATTTCGTAGGATGTGGTGAGCTGCGCGAACCGCATCAATAACGAATGCGGTG
>JBEVWG010000092.1:0-23049 GCA_040506705.1 Candidatus Thiodiazotropha sp. 6PLUC1 | reverse complement strand
TCATTAAGTAGCATTTGTTTCAGCTGGACATGGTGCGGCAGGGCCGCACCCTACAGGTGAATTTATTTCGGGAGTCATCACGATTCAGTTTCGCCCCTCCGGCGAGTCACCTTCCTCGTTGAATACGGCAACCCGTAGCCTGGATGAAGTGCAGCGGAATCCGGGAGAACAGTACACCAAACTTCCCGGATTCCGCTTCGCTTCATCCAGGCTACCTTGCTGTTCGATCTCATCGAGACAGCAGTCGTATCGTTGATGTAATAGATAGCCAGTTTCAATCCAGTAATATATCAAGAATTACAAAAGGGCCATCCAGATACTCCTTATTAAAATCAAAGTGTTTGCACAGTGCAAGCATTGGCTTGTTATCCTTCATCACATAACCCCGAAGTTTGTGAAAACCATTATCTTTAGCAGACTCGATGAGTTTTGTTAGTAATTGATACCCAACTCCTTGGCCTTGATACCCATCCACAACAGTAATGGCAAACTCTGCAACCTTCTCCTCTTTTGGAAGTTTCATATAGCGGCCCAGACCAAGGCCTATCTCTTTTCCTTCCGCTATTCTGTATGCGCACCAGGCAACACGATCTTTGCCATCCAGATCGGTTAAATAATCAAGTTGCTTATTTGTTAATCGGTTAATTGGGGCAGCAAATCGAGTCATACGTGAATGGCTGGATAAACTTTTAAAGGCAGTTGCAATCTGATCTTTGAGGAAGGCAGACGTATGCTTTGTATCAGGCTCAACACACAACTGAATCAGATAACTTGTACCGTTTTTCATCTGATATTTTAATGAGGTGTCTGTATCACTCATTATTCAACAGTCTTGTCGCTGACTGGCGACAACTTTTCAACAGGTTTTCAACTAATTTTGGATCATTAACCGCTCGGCTGAGCGCTACACCACCGATCATCATTGCAGTTAATGCATAAAACTCATCACTCTGCTTCTCTTTACCATAATCAGTATAGCGACTGATAAAACGATTCATATTTTTGTAGATTCGGGTATAGGTATCACGAACATCCGGCTCTCTGGTTGCAACATCGGTGACCAGGAAAGCCAGTGGACAGGGCATCTCCCCGCCTTGCAGATGATTCAGGTCCAGATAACTATCCAGCACCTCCTGAAACCACTCTTTTCCTGGTTTATCGCTACTTAGATGCGCTGTAAACCGCCCATTTTTAGCCGCATAAGTCATCGCTTTGTCATAGAGTTCACTCTTACTGCTAAAGTGGGCATAAAACGCGCCGTGGGTCATACCTGCATCGCGCATAATCTCATTGATACCTGTCTGTTCATAGCCTTGATGAAGAAAACAACGGGCGGCACTCTCAAGGATACGTTTTCGACTCTGCTTTTTATGCTTGGCTGAATAGGGCATTGATATTATCCATTTAGGGCCTGTTAACACTAATCGAATCGGCCCTGCTAAGACTATTTTTTCGTCCAGCAAAGCAGAATAAGCGAAGTGTAGTCATTCTACATGAGCGAATGATAACGCCGCTGGGCGGAAAAATAGCCTTCGGAGTTTCAGGCATCGCCGGGTTAATAAAACTAACATATCAGAATAATATTATCTTGATCATATTAAATTATTCGATACCCTCCCAATCCAGGGCCTGTAAGCACTAATACAACTACTCAGGCAATCACTTTCTGCCCAATTGAACTCAGTAACCTCTAGATACCGGGGATCTATTCACTATGAACCAATCACTTATTCTTTTACCATTAATTACGCTTGTACTGATTACCGGTGGCATCGGAATCGCCACCCTTGTTGCGCGCTATAAGGCGGTTAGGGAGGGAGCCCTGTCGATTGCATATTTCAAATATAATCGTGGCGGTAAACCACCTGAATATCTGCTGAAGATCAGCCAACATTTCCATAACCTGCTGGAAACACCTCCCCTCTTCTACCTCTCTTTGGTAGTTATTCTTATCCTGGAAAAAGTGGATGCAATCTACCTTGGGTTGGGCTGGCTCTATGTCGCTTCACGTATAGCACATGCCTGGATTCATATCAGCTCCAATAACATTCTCCACCGCAAGAATGCTTTTATCCTCAGTTATATATTGATATTTTCTATTTGGATTCGTTTGTTGATAGAGTTGATTGCGGCTTAACATAGCGCAACATCAAAGATGTTCCAATTAACAGCTCCACTGACTAACCCGTCGTAGCGGAATTTACCTCTTTAGAGTTGACCTCAGGCAGGCCAAAGGAGAGCGCTGCAGCCATCAATACAAGAGCTGCTGACCACCAAAGACACCCTTCCAATCCATACGTCTGGTAGATCAGACCAGAAAGTACAGTGCCAAGCAGGCGTCCACCTGCATTCGCCATGTAGTAGAAGCCAACATTCATGGAGACCTTATCATGATCTGAATAGGCCAGAATGAGGTAAGAGTGAACTGCAGAATTGATTGCGAAAATTACTCCGAACAGAATCAAGCCAAACACCAGCACCTGCTCGGCGGGCCAGCCCAAATGGAGCGTAAAGGCGATACCCCCTGGAAACAGGGCCAACACAAAAGCCCAGAATCTAGCTGTTCCCCCACCAGGCCCCTTTCCGTGGTGACTACGACCTAAAAGTTTTGGAACACTGGCCTGTACCAGACCGTAACCAATGATCCATAGAGCTAGAAAACCACCAACCTGTGTAAAGCTCCAACCTAAAACCTCATAGAGGAAGACCGGTAACCCAACCACAAACCAAACATCTCTCGAACCAAACAGAAAAAAGCGAGCTGCTGACAACCAGTTTATTGCAGATACGCGAGAGAAGACCTGAGAAAACTTGGGTTTCGATTTCATCTTACCCAAGCCGGATGGCAGCAGCACCGCAGTCACAATCAAAACCAGAAACAGTAGCCCGGCCAAGATGGCAAGCGCACCTCGAAACCCAATCAGCTCAAGCAGCGCGGCACCGATAAAATAACCCCCGCCTTTTAGGGCGTTTTTTGAGCCAGTGAGTATCGCAACCCATCTAAACAGTTTTGATTCACCACCACCCCGTACCATGGTCTTAACTGACGCCTTGGCAGACATCTTGTTCAAGTCCTTGGCAATTCCCGAGAGGGCCTGTGCCAGCATCACATATATTACAGACAACCAGGCATCAGGTACCGTAAGTGCCAATAGTGCAATCACCTGCATTCCCATACCGATGTGCATGGTAAGGTTAAGGCCGATTCGTGCACCTAACCACCCACCAACCAGGTTGGTGACAATGCCGAAAAATTCATAAAACAGAAACAGCATTGCCACTTCAAACGGGGAGTAACCGAGAAGATGAAAGTAGAGTACGACCAGCATTCGGATCGCACCATCGGTAATAGTGAAGGCCCAATAGCCCCCAGTTACCAATAGGTAGTTACGCAGTCCCTGTTCCATATTTAGAGTGCAGCCGTAACTTTCCTGGCAATATCGATCAACCGGTTTACATAGCCCCACTCATTGTCATACCAGGCATAGATCTTCACTTGCCGTTCATCGATCACCAGTGTAGAGGGTGCATCCACAATCGATGAACGTGGATCATTAACATAGTCCACAGAGACAAGTGGGCGTTCTTCATATCCAAGTATGCCTTTCAACTCCCCCTCGGAAGCTTCACGGAAATAACCATTCACCTCTTCTGCTGTGACAGGCCTTGATGCCTCGAAGACAAAGTCAGTGAGGGAGCCATTCAATAGGGGCACCCGTACCGCATGGCCATCCAATCTGCCCTCCAGTTGCGGGAAGATCTTGGTGATCGCCTTAGCGGAACCTGTTGTGGTGGGAATCAGAGATTGACCACAGGCACGGGCACGCCTTAGATCCTTATGCCCCTTATCCACTATGGTCTGGGTATTGGTAATGTCGTGAATGGTCGTCATACAGCCATGTACTATGCCGATCTTCTCATGCAGCACTTTCACCACTGGCGCAAGACAGTTGGTAGTACAGGAGGCCGCAGTAATCAAATGATGCACTGCAGGGTCATAAAGATCGTCGTTGATTCCATATACGATATTCAATGCTCCTTCCGTGGGTGCGGCAACGATGACTTTCTTTACACCTTGGTCGAAATAGGCCTGAAGGGTGTCGGGTTTCTTATGGTGCTTACCGGTTGCCTCAATGACAATGTCACAACCAGACCAGTCAGTTTCCTCAATGGGCTTATTGGATGTGTAACTCAGCGTAGCACCATCAACACTCACACCCTCTACCCCCCCCTGGCAGGGTCGATCCCATGTGCCATGAACTGAATCAAACTGTAGTAGATGGGCTGAACATACGGCATCAGCAGCAATTTCATTGATTTGACAGAACTCCAGCTCCGTCTCGCTCCACCCCACTCTCAAGGCCAGCCGCCCCATACGGCCAAAGCCATTGATACCAATACGTGTTTTCAAGATAGTCCCCAATACAGTGATGATTGTGATTGAATCCTGAGTAATCACCAATAGTTGCAGTGCTCAGAACACAATATCGTATCTGTTTATTTTGCAGCGAAATTATTACAGTAACCTTACAAAGCTACTACTTTACCAATTATTGACCAGTTTCTGTCATCTGTCCTGGTTTTTTGTCTAGCGAGTATAGTCATACAAATACCCACAATCTAACCTACAATAGATAGCGTGCTGCAACATAACAATCATCCCCAACGCTATCGATATATCGGCGATCTGTCTGGTGCTTTTGCTGATCTTGGCACCTTTCTCCCTATCGTCATAGCTGTGTTGGCCCTACAGAAGGTAGACCCATCGGGACTATTTATCGGTTTTGGTATTTTTGCCCTGGCGGTTGCTGCTATCTATCGACGGCCGATACCGATACAACCCATGAAAGTTGTCGCAGCAGTGGTCATCACCCAAGGCCTTGATGCACAGACCATCGCTGCAACAGGTTTTCTATTGGGGTTAACCGTTATAGTGCTCTCTCTCTCCGGTGCGCTCGATCTGCTTGCTCGCAAGATACCTGCCTCGGTTCTCTCTGGTATTCAACTGGGTGTAGGCCTCATGTTGGCCTGGGCAGGTGTGGGACTGATTGTCGAACAGCCCATAGTCGGTATAGTAACCACAGCAGCACTGTTTATGCTTCTCGCTACGCCTTTGAATCCATTCGCTGCAATACTGGTTGTCACCTCTGCTTGCCTCTGGACATTGGCCAATCAACAGAACACACTTCCGGAGATCAACTACGGACTGCACATGCCACAATGGGTCGGTTTTGGTTGGCAGGAGCTATGGTCATCCACACAATCAATCCTGCTGCCTCAAATCAGTTTAACCTTAACCAATGCCATCATTGCCACCTCAGCCATCGCTGCTCACTACTTCCCTGATGACAAGCATCGCATAACTCCAGCTCGACTGGGTCTCACTACTGGTTTTTTGAATATGCTACTGGCACCACTCGGTGGTTTCCCAATGTGCCATGGTGCGGGAGGACTGGTAGTTCAACACCGATTCGGCGCACGTAGCTGGCTCGCCCCAACCCTGTTTGGTTTCTGCATGCTCTGCATGGGAATCTTTCTGGGTAAGGATGCAATGAAACTGCTGTTACTCATCCCTCTCTCAGCAGTTGGCGCGCTTTTACTCTATGCCGGCTTTGAACTTGCATGGAGCAAAACCTTGGTTAAGTCATCCCCCATGGAGTTGAGTATCATAGCAATAACAGGTATCTGCTGTGTAGTTTTCAATGTTGCTGCTGGCCTGTTAATTGGCTGGCTCTGTCATGCCTTGAGTTCGAAACTGACTTCTTCGGGACAGTAACCATTACTCTCATCCAGATATATTTGCAGCACACTGGACCACAAATTCATACAAGTAAATAGTTCACAACAAAGAGAATTAATTGTTACAAGATCATTTACCTTTTGCTTTTAGAATAAGAGATGCAAGCAGTATAAAAGCACCAATGCGGTAGAAGTCTTTGTCTATCCGAAGAAGTTATTAAAAAGCAGATATATCAAAGTATTTGCCAGTAGAAAATACCGCAATAAAACAGAAGGACCAATCTTTAACACGGAGCATGGATATGAAAAAGTTACATCGTTATTTTTTTTGGAATGCTCTTGTTGCTGTCTTGATTTTTCCTGTCATCACTTCTGCTGATCCTGTAGTCTATGTTGGATCTAATAGTGTGATTGGATTTGATGGTATCGAGAGAAACATTTCAGTTACTATGACATTTGAGGATATTTTCGACAGGCACAGTGGTACCCCACCACCTGGCTTTAATTATCATGACAGTTTTGGTCATTTTGATATATACACTTATCTTGTAGAAGTAGAAGGTATAGGAATTTTCGCCGGTAGCAATGGCCGACTCAATATTTGGCTCGACCAAACACCCGATGAACAGCATTTCTATACAGAAGAGCTTGAAGTTTTAGAAAACCATAGTCTGATGCAGTTTTATGATGGCAGTGGCAACCCTTACGATTGGACACCCTGGATGGGAGTGACTCCCGATTATGAGTTACCTGATGAACTGGTTATAGTGCGCCTGAATGTCTCTGCAGAATATGCATTCGATTTAGGCAATGAGATTCACTTAAGGCCACTTAAATGCGATTGTGAACACAAACGAGATCGTAAACACCAAAAAGGTGACAAACATAAATGCAGGCGCGGTGAAAAGTTAGAATCTAAGCGTTAACTTAGAACAACTCGTTACTGTAAATTGCTGGGCAGTAGTGACTAGTGGGTCGCTCGGTAATTTCGGTAACCCTCAGCCGCACCAGAAGGGCCATTAGCATGGCATGCGAGCGTAGAACTAGCTGTTGCATTACACCGCCAATGGGGCTTGTGATACACCCCAAAGGGAGCCCTGCTACTGGGCCCTCTTCCACAAGGGGAGAGGAGAGCTACAATCCCATCTAGCTAGCCACTCTTATAATTTTTGATAGACCACCAAGCTATCAACATGTAGTGATGTAGGGTGCGGCCCTGCTGCACCATAAGGGTTGGATTCATGAGATTCCGGTAAAATCCATCAATGTCTAAAGACAGACTCTCTCTTAACCTGATCATTATGTAGCATTCGTTTTACCTGGACATGGTGCGGCAGGGCCGCACCCTACAGTACGATCCTTTGCCATAATAGAGGCATTAAGATCCTCTACAGCATGAGGTAGAGGGGAGTGACTTTCTTTATTATTCCGATGTTTTTATAAAACCATCAAGCGAATAGAAATGCGTTAGCGTAGGGTGCGGCCCTGCCGCACCAGAAGGGTTGGATTCATGAGAAGCCGATTATATTCACCGACACCTAAAGACGGAAGCTCTCTTTTAACCTGATCATTATGTAGCATTCGTTTTAGCTGGACATGGTGCGGCAGGGCCGCACCCTACAGCACGATCCTTTGCCATAATAGAGGCATTAAGACCCTCTCCAGCATGAGGTTGAGGAGAGTGACTTTCTTTATTATTCCGATGTTTTTATAAAACCATCAAGAAAATAGAAATGCGTTAGCGTCGGGTGCGGCCCTGCCGCACCAGAAGGGTTGGTGTCATGAGAAGCCGATTATATTCACCGACACCTAAAGACGGAAGCTCTCTTTTAACCTGATCATTATGTAGATTTCGTCTTAGCTGGACATGGTGCGGCAGGGCCGCACCCTACAGCACGATCCTTCGCCATAATAGAGGCGTTAAGATCCTCTAGCTTGAGGTAGAGGGGTGTTACTTTCTTTATTATTCCGATGTTTTTATAAAACCATCAGGCGAATAGAAATGCGTTAGCGTAGGGTGCGGCCCTGCCGCACCAGAAGGGTTGAAATCACTGAGACTCCGGTTATATCCACCGACACCTAAAGACGGAAGCTCTCTTTTAACCTGATCATTATGTAGATTTCGTCTTAGCTGGACATGGTGCGGCAGGGCCGCACCCTACAGCACGATTCTTTACTCCAGAACTATCATTATCTCACCTTTCACGCAAAAGGGAGAGGCGCGATGCTCTACCATCCAAACTGCCTATCTGATAATTGGTTTTTTTCAGCCTGCTATCCTGTGATGGGTACTATTTCTCATCTCTTATCTCTCGCTTGACAAGAGAACTTAACTAAAACTTACTCATTAATCCGAGCTTGCATTCAAACCGTCGATCAGAACGTCTATCCCATCAGCGACCTCTTTGATTTTTAGACTTATTGAAATATTCCGTAAAAATTGCAGATGCTCATCAACAGACCTAAACTGCCTGGGTGAAGCTGCAACCTTCCGAATCTCCTGATAGCGTTTACAAATATGAACTGCCCTGCTCTTGAGCTGGCCCTGACATATAGCATCAAGCAGATTGAAATCGTTCTCAGAGATGGCATCCCAGAATCGCTCATGGTCAAGAGCGATCTCTCCGATCTCTACTTTCGATTTCAACTCAGCAAGCAGGTCATGGAAATCATCCTCCTCTTTCGCGTTTGCCTTGGTTACCTGTTTCAGCAACCAACGAACCAACAACCAATGGTTGAGTGGATAGGGGTAGACTTCGCCGTGATCCCGACGCTTTTTCTCATAGGCTGCTCTGTAGCAATCACCCATTGAGGCCAAGCTCTTTTTCAACTTTGTAATTTCCTTACGCTCAACCATCGCACGCCGTTTATACATGCTACCTTTAAGCGCCAGACGCTCAACAGTTTCACCAAAATTGGTATTGAGTTGATTGATACGGGTTGCAGACTGCCTGATCAAACCTCTCGACTTGGATTGCACTTTTCGCTTTTCAGTTGCACTGATATCTGCTGATTGTTCTACACGCTCATACAGGTCCACAGCATGGCGTGCCTCGAAATTACTGAGCTGTTCCGCACAGCGAATAGAGGCATATGCAGGGTCGCCTGAGAGTGCCTTCTCATAGGCATCAATCGCTTTATCGAAGCAGTCGAGTTCTCCCCAGGCTCGACCCAGGGCCTCTTGTAGACGACTGTCGTGTAGCCACTTGTGCGGCACTTCATCGCTCAGTGATTGTACCCAGAGCTTCAACCCGTTCACCTCCGATAAGGAGGCAGTCTTGGCCCGCTCGGTAATGTTGTTGATCTCTGCTTGATACTCAGAAAGTGAAACATACTTACAACTGCCACCGCTATCACCCCTACGAGATTTACTCTCCATGACCAGGGTATAGCCTGGATCCCCATAACACTGATAGGCACCCCAGGTATTAAAACGTGGATGATCCTTATAGGTTGTCTGCCGCGCCATCTTAACCGCGTCGCCAAAGCTGGCACCGGAGAGAAACTCCTCATAGAACTTTTCAGCAAAGGTGACTGCGGCTTCGTCGTTGACAGCCCAACCAGCAGCGATCACTGCACGCACGCCCTGACGGATCAACTGGGTGGCAAGATTGGATGCCAACTCATGGCGACGATAGCGGTTGTCTTTGTTCTCTGCACGGGTACTTCCGAGATGACAGCAGTTGATGAAGACAAATGAGGGAGTAGCCGGCATCTGTCTCAGTTCAATCGGTGTCAGAACATGATTCCTGCCGATGACCATCCCTGTGACTTTTGAGTTTTCATCACCCTTCGTCAGTTCGTAATCCACAACACCGTGGCCTGCCAGATGCAGGATCTGATATTCATCGGTCATCAGCGCGCAAAGAATCTCACTGCCACTACTGTTTATCATCGGCTCAGTACTGCTGCTATAACCATAATCTTTCAGCAATCGATAAACAGCATTCGCTTCATCCTGTGCTCCGATCAATTCAACAAAACCCTCATCATCTACATTTGGGTCGCCGATCACCAAGGCAGCACGATTATCACAAATCTTGGTACTGACCTGTTCCGATGAGACAAGCTGGCGAATCAAACCCGATTTATTAGCAAGAGGTTCATTACCATCCTGTCCTGCGTATTCCAGCAGTTCCCAGGGATAACCGGCAGAGTCATTATCTACCATCAGCACCATGTCCTGGTTGTGCCGGGCATGGTCTTTGAACTCAGCCGGTACCAGCAGTTCGAACAGGGCACGACCGACACAGTTCGCCGAAGAGGTGTCACTGGTTGCCTCTTTCAGGAAGGGCACCACCGACTGTTTCTGTATCGGCTGGGTAGTCATCTCGGCCCGACTTCCACGGGAGGTCAAAGCGGTGAACTTAAGGCCACCCTCTTTAGTGCCTTCGATACGCAGACGCTGCCACCACTCAGGGTCTTCTCGATAGTAGACCCGTGTACGGCCTCCATCCCCCCGCTTCACCACCGGTTCAATCTCGATGTGTTGCTTGAACTCGGGATTATGGTCAACAATGCGGCGTAGGGTATGAACCATATCCACTGCCGTATCTTCGTAAAGTTCGATGAAGGTAAGTGCAGCTACCGTGTTGTCCAGGTTGCCGGCAGCCCCGGCAAGCAGACGATTGGCCTGCAGTAGTGCCCGCAGCAGGGCCATGATGGCATCCTCAGGGGCTATGCCTCCAGCACCGGTTCCAATTAACAGGGATGACATCTCAATACCCTGCTCACCTATATCGCCCCGCTCTGTAGAGTTGACCACATACCTTAGAACCGCTTCGCGAAATGTGTCTGTCAGTTCGCCAGGAGTCAGGGAACCGACTTCCCCAAGACCAACGATCAGGGCACCGGGAAACTTATGGTCCTCGAGATTGAGCAACACCTCATGGCTACACAGTGGGCCGGGATACAGGCCGAGCTGCAGACGTTTGCTGAGGCGACCGTTGAGACGACTATCCAGGGCAGCCTCCGCACTGACGATGGTATCACCCTGGTAGTGACCAACGGCAATCGGCGATTTGGCAAAACATAAATTGCCGTGGACAACGCCGATTCTAGGTACTCTTTCCAGCACCTCTTTCGGTCGGTAGGTTTCGAAACGCCGCCCCATGGTTGCTGCCTGAATATGATTTTCGCTGGGATAAAAATCGATCGAATCCGGCGCCATCTCCCGATATTGCTCATCGGCTGATCTACTGACAGGCGGTTTTGTTGAGAGTTCTCTTGTCTCCCCTGTTTCGAGGATATCAAGTATTCCGCGATAGGCAGGTTGATGGTCGGGAATATCGCCATGTACCGCATCGACAAACCAGTGTTTGATACCTTGGGGTATCCCGCTCTCCCAGGTTACCTGGCCATCACCTTTGCGTGTGGAGAGGATGCGTATTTTTTTCTTTCCGTGCCTTTCGACAATCTCATGGCCTACTGGCGTCTCTTCAGCACGACCGGCTATATAAAAAACCTGTCCCGACTCAAGACCGCTGTTTTTCACCGCTTCCCAGGTTTTTTGTGCATCCTTTAAATGCCTGGAATCTGGTCGATTCCATCCATTGCCGAGCACCTCCTTATATCTATCCCAGATGTCCTCAGCAGGTAGCTGGTGATTTTCATTCACTGGTAGCAGTTCGAGTATGCCTTCAAATTGGCTGATCAACTCGAGTAACTCGTTCTGATTATGCTTCAGATCTGCAGCTGCCAATGTCCGGATCAGACGATCCTGGCCTGCCAGAATTCTTGGAATTGAGAAGGAGCCACGATTGGGCGTGCCCAACATCAGCACCCTCGACCCTTCACGTCCACGCATACGATCCCAGACACGACTATTTGAAGCAGCCATACCACGAAAGACCAATCCCCCCATCGAATGGGCAACAATCCTTACCGGTTGATCAGATCGGCTTAGTTGCTTATCAACCTCCGCAGCAAGCAACTCACCATTTTTCAACACAGAGAGCCGCCAGTCATAATCGAAAGGGATTACCTCATGAGTATCTGAAAGAAATTCAACCAATTTGGCATAGGTGCCGGCAATCAGCCCGTCAGGCTCAATACCTCTTCCACCACGTTGCAACCGTTTGAAACGGCCACGCATGAGATCGAATGGATTGATCCAGATCCTGTTGCCCTGCTTTGCCAGGTGGCTCCCGCTAATGCCTGGCAAGACGAAGACCACAGGCACTTCTCCCGAGCGTTTATCCCTTGGTAAAGAACGGGCGATAACCCTGGGCACCTGCTCCCTTAAAACAAAACCTGATGGAGGTGATTGCGTTCCGCTCAAGGCATTCAATAATCCCTTACGACTGCGGCTGTTGGTAAAGTAGCAAAAATGATTGACCTCTTTTCCAGACTCAGGCATCACAGGAACCTGTCGAACACGGCGAGCACCCCCATCCATGGATGGCGTATTTACAACCAGGTCGTGCTCACTCTCATAGAACTGATCCAGAAAAAAGAGTGCGATCTTCTTGAAGATGCCAGTGGCTTCTATGTCGCCCTCGATAACCGTTAATGGTGCCTCACTGCTCACTGACGTGGAGTTGAGCAGCGCGATCATGGGTGATCCCGGCATCTGAGCCTCAAGGCCGGGCAGGCTTTCAGGACGGGTACGCTCCTTGGCAACTGCCAAGGTGAAAACCTTGAAAAAACCGTAGATCCTACTCACCTTGAGGGCTGGGATATAACCGATCACATTCAGCAGCCCGGAGAGATAGATATCGAGTTTGCCGCTGGCCAGAGTTGTGCCGCGAGCGGGACAACCGACGCGAACGAATTGCTTTATCTGCGGCTGCTTCTCGATCAACAGAGTGTTGAGTCGTTGCAGTTGCTCACGGTGGTGTTTGTAGTCATTCTCCACCTCTGCAGGCAGTAGGTCAGCAAGCCCTGTAAGGTGATGGGTGGTAAACAGCTCTATCTCCTCTTTGGAAAAAGGCTCATGATTCTTGCTCAACTGACCACGACAAAGCAGTTCACCGACCAGGCCTCCTCGGGAGTGACTGACGATATGGAGTTTGACCCCAGCCGGTATCGCCTCCATGACCTGCAGCGCATTGTCTATGGGGCTCTCGGTCAAAGTACGGTGCTGCAGGGCCAAAATATTCCCTTTGTAACGTCTGCGTAACTCACCCCAAAGGTTATCCTCATCAAGCTTCCAGAGTTCAGAGAAACTTCCCTCAACACTCGAGCCTGTTCCATGCAGGAATAGAAGAATCTCTCGCGACAGATCAAGTTCATCTATCTTGACCGGTTCGAGCTTAACCGCTTGCTCACTATTTGATTGCTGATCCTTTAAACAGACAAGAGCACTATCTCCGACAAGTTTCTGCTCCAGCCACTCAGCTACCTTGCGTGCTGTTAAGGATGCAGCCTTACCAGTTACATGGTCAATCAGAGCAGCTTTGACATCGAGCAGTTTCAGACTCTCAACTAACAGTCCATCCTCACCTCTGCTGCGTTGGTTTGTTATGGTCAGTTTTTTCGGAAGCTCAACATCTGATGCACCCACACCGCGCATGCGCTCTTGTGGAAGAATTTCGTCACACAATCTTCCAACCGAGGTATAGAGCTGAATACCACCTTCCAGTTTGAGTTGTACGACATCATCATCTTTCGCTGTTAAAGTAACAGTCTCTGATGCACCAGCTCTATCCCTTGTGAGATCGACTGAAGACCCTTCACGAACCTCTACTTTTAGGAGATCAGAAAAATCGTGTTGGTGGTTTAGAGGCAGTTGATCGTCAGCTTTCCGGCCACTGACATTGATCCTTCTTTTTATATCTTTTTTAGCCACTTTATAATTATCCTCTCTAGCATCTCATAGCAGAACTATTTTCCCAAGAAATAGTCGGATACTGATAGACCACCTGACGAGAAGACCCTCATTTCTCTACTTACCAGGGTAGACAACCTTCATAGAAAAGTAAGTACACTATTTACCTTGAATACAGGAATTATGGATAACAATGTAGCCTGGATGGAGTGCAACGGAATCCGGGAGAACAGTGCGCCATTCTTCCTGGATTCCGTTGCACTCCATCCAGACTACGAACTCTCTTTCGACACACCCGATACATATCTTTCTCGATAGCTATGAAGCAAGAAAATTGGCGATATGTTCCGACATTTCAGGTGTCCTGAGATAGCCATATGACTTATGGTGATTGTGACTCTTTTTGCCGGGTCCGATGTAATCGTTGGCTACCAGATCGTCAGATACCTCGATACCAACAGCATTGGCAGCGAAGTCACCGTTGAGAAAAATATCCGCTGCAACCGGATCCTTCTTGTCAGCAAAATTCTTCCAGCTTGTTTTAACCACTGAGGGTGTACGCACTTCTGCATCATAAGTACGTTCATTGATAATTTTTGTTTTCACATGGGGCAACCCAAGGGGTGAGCCTATTGTGACAAAATGGGAGAGTTCAAAGTCAGGCTTAGCTCTGCCCAAATCACGTAAGGCATCATAGGAGATGATAGTACCCATTGAGTGGGAAATGAGCATGATGGAACTACCCTCAAGAGGAATCAGACAATCCAATAACTCCTTACGTAGCACTTCCTGGGTAGGCTTATGGTTGTTATTCCGGTCAAGAATCTTTCGGTTGTCGTAGTAGAAATCGAGATCTTTAAGTAGACGACCGATTAGATAATCGGCTACAGACTCCAAACCCACACTATTTTTAAGCGTATCAGCCGCATCACCGATTATGTCAAATAGACCGGCCCTGGCTTTATCTAAAAAGCTATCTTTATATTTTCTCAGGGTGCCATCAGCTGCCTCTACATAAGGCTCGTCATTGAAGAGTTTATCGAAAGAAAAGTTCTTATCATCATGCAGCGGATTCTTGTAGAGCAGATCTGCCCAATGGACCATGTGAAACTCATAATTGGTAGAGTCGATGTCTGAGTTCCGTTTCAGCCCCTCCCTGATTGAGGCGTCCCACCAGCTCTCCAATACTCTCTTTTCTGGCTTATTTGCCAACCCATGAATTCCTACGATCACCTTTGCCATTACATCTCCTCCTGTTCCATTTTTATGGCCTTCATTACCAGGAAATAATCAGATACTGGTAGATCACCTGAGGGAAATATCCCCATTTTAATAGTTAAAGAATAGACATATATCAGAAAATTAGAAGTCTACTATTACCTTGACTATTGAAAATATTTTCTGCTATAGCCTGTAATTAAAGACGAACATATTGCAGCCAGCTGAAAATAGCCAGATAACTCACTGTAGCTGCTTGTGCAGTGCATCAAACCTATAACACTACTATATGGACTATTAAACTTCTCTGGCTATAGCAAGCTGTCTGCTAGTGTTATTTAAGCATGATCTGAATATTTAGTTATGGAATTTTTTTAACCTTAGGAGCTGGGGACAACCATGGATACACTAAAACTCGGACATTATGATCGCACATCAAAACCAGATAGTTGGAGAGCATATATTCGGAGATACCATGAGCCACAGATAACTGACAAAAGATTTCGTGGCGCTGTCAATAATCAGTGGCAGCAACCCAAGGCATTGAATGGATCTCATGTTTCCGATCTTCAGCAGAACCTTAAGAGTCTGGGGTATCTACCTCAGGGATCTATTGATGGAATATTCGGGTATCGAACACATTCAGCAGTCGGGCTGTTTCAGGAATATACTAGAAGTGTTGGTGGGCTGGATAGTTTAGGGATAGCTGATGGATTAGTTGGGCCAAAAACGCAAAAAGCATTGCAGCAGGCCATGAACAGTAAAACATATTGCCAATGGACAGATACAAACAATCTCCAGGAGAGGGATTGGTTGAGACTATTAGAGTCAGTCAGAGAGAAATATCGTGATGAATACCCAACCTTATTGCCTGATCTATTTAGTGTTGAAAGTGTCACACTTAACCCAGATGATTGGCAAATTAAACCGAAGCCAGTACATATAATTGGTATACGGCGCACTGCCTGGGCATCCTCACTCGATAGTTCTGGAAAGCGCATGAACAATGACGTATTCGTGGTCATAGCCAATGGCAATGTGATCTACTTTTTTGGCTCAACAGACCCCACATCCAGTTACTCAACCAATCCTGCTGGCATGCCCTTCTTATGTAAGGGCCAGCACAACTATCGTTTTGGATTCCATCGTCTGAGTAACAAAGGCATTAAATGCTATCGAGCTCTTCGTCCGGTCAACCCAGGCGTTCGTGTGGTTCGTGACAGCAACCGTGACAAAAAGCCATCTCCTGGTGACAGGCTTGACCTGAAAGCCAATACCACAATCAACATTCACTGGAGTGGACGCGGCACATCAAACTGGTCAGGGGGTTGCCAGGTAATTGGAGGTGCGCTCTATATTGATCATTCAGGACGCAAAGTTGACTGCTGGGAACATGCTGCAATAACTTACGATGATATCGGCAGAGGAAAGAACCGAGGTGCATATGACCTGATGCTAAACTGGATTACAGTCTGTTCACCCGATATCACAAAGAATGGAACCATTCCATACACCTTAATAGAGGAAGATGATTTGGAAATACTATCCCCAAAACTACACCAATCTTCAGTTGTTGCCTTTAGAGAGGCCGCACAGACAGTGGCTTCCCATGATAATAGAATCAAACGTTTTGTAATGGATAGAGCACCTGAATTGCTGGCATAGTGTTATACTTATAGTCGCCACATGGACAATGTGTGGAGTAGGGTCTCGACTAAGTAAACTGTAGGTTTCTATCACAGTAGTATTTCAGTGTTTAGAGATTAGCGTCATCAATACCTTTGTAAATTTTTGATCAATACATCTCAATCTGTTAAATAACCCGAGGTAGTTATGAGCAGCTCTTTCGGCGAACAATTAATACAATTTGCTTATGCCGTTGACTATATCGATGCAGACAACTTTAATCGCATACGTCAACTAGTTGATAACTACACCCGTAACACCCTGAATATCACTGTGACGAGATTTATGGTCACATCACAGATCGGCGATAAAATAGGCCTGATCCCACATAAATTTGCGACCATGGGTAAATACAGCACTATGCCAGTGCATGACGACAAACACCATATTGCCAGCCAAACAGCCTATTCTTTTATCAAAAACAAACCGCTGTGGATTGTCAGCTCTACCCCCAATATTCCCCTATTAAAAAAATGTCTCAAGTATAAGGATCTTTGGAGCAAGTCTACTAATATTCCAAAATATATAAAACCCAGCAGCGATGCAATCAAAACCTCTATTATCATTCCACTTAAAGATGAGAACGGTAATGTCTTTGGGGTTTTTAACTTTGAAACTACAGAACGCCTCGATATTACCCAGGCAGCTAAACAGGAACTCTCTATAATTGCCGATGCAGTAGCAATAACCTACCGGACATATTCTACCACTAAAGCCAGAAATCAATTTACAGGTAACGCAATTGACGAACTCAATAAAGTACTGCAAAAGCCCCTCCCTAAATTAACCAAACCCAATATTTTTCTCGCCTCTTCAAACAAGGCAGAAGGTGATGTTATTAAGGCAATAAAAGCTGTATTTATGGAAAAGGAGTACCTGGATAAATTCAATCAGATCTACTGGAAAGATATACATCGCCCGGGAAACATCAATATGCAACTACTGCTCGAGCTTGGCACATGCCGCTATGGGGTCTGCTACCTCTCTGAAGCTATTTCTGGCGAGAAACCCGTGCTCTACCAGGACAACCCAAATGTAGTGTTCGAAGCCGGCATGTTACATGGCCGCAGTGATGCAGACTCACCTATTCCTGCCAGCTGGATACCAATACGCGAAAAAAACTCTACCGAAGCACCATTCGATTTTGCTACGCAACGAATGATTCAGGTACCCAGAAACAGAGGCAAACTTCAGGTGACAGAGTTCAAGGCGATGTTTCGTAAACGCCTGAATGCATTGATTAGCCCTCAAAAGTAATAGGCATGTGCCTAACAGAGTATTAACCTACCTCGTTTCCTGCTTTTTGAAGTAAAACGAAACAGAGGCCATGGATCATCAGATGATTGGGATCTGTTCTTTTTCATCAGTATGAATCAACCATTCCTTCAGATCATTGGCTGTTTTTGGCCGGGCATACAGATAGCCCTGAGCCTCTTGGCACCCTTTACTGAGTAGAAATTCTGCTTGAATTTGATCCTCAACACCTTCCGCAATCACTTTCAATTTCAGAGCACGTCCCATAGCAATTACTGCCTCAGCAATTGCCATATCATCGGCATCACCAGGAATATCACGCACGAAGGATTGATCTATCTTAAGCTTGTCAATCGGCAGGGTTTTAAGATAGCTCAGAGATGAATATCCTGTACCAAAATCGTCAATTGCAAGTTCGACACCGATATCACGCAACTTCAGCAAATAATCAGTTGCATGGTCTGAAGCCCTCATCACAAAACTCTCCGTAACCTCAAGCCCCAGTCTTTCGACAGGCAGGCCAGTATCAGAAAGGGTTTTACGAACCTGTTCGACAAACCCTTCATCATGAATTTGTTGACCGGCGATATTAACAAACAGGCGGCCAAACTCTAATTTCTTATCCAACCAGCTACGACCTTGCTCACAGGCAGTTTTCAATATCCAAGCCCCGAGTTCTCTGATCAAACCACCTTGCTCAGCAACGGGTATAAAATCACTCGGCGGTATCAAACCGCGATCGGGATGCTGCCAGCGCACCAGCACCTCAAGGCCCACTAACTCTTTTGTAGTGAGATTAATTTGAGGCTGGTAAACAAGAAAGAATTGTGACTTCTCAAGTCCTTCCCGTAGTGCGCTATGTACAAAACTGTATTCAAGCGCTTGATCTGTCATTGCCTTAGTGTAGAAACGATAGGTATTTCTACCTGCATCTTTCGCCTCATACATGGCTGCATCAGCAAAACTTAGCAGAGCATCTGTATCCTTGCTGTTATCAGGGTATACGGCAACGCCAATACTTGCAGAGATACCCAGAGCCTGCTCATTCACGACAAACGAACTCAAGAATACCGATAGCAGCTTTTCAACGAGTGGTACAGCATCTGCTATAGATTTCAGATCTTCGAATAGTAAGCAGAACTCATCACCACTAATACGACCAACGGTGTCACCTGTTCGGATAAGCATTTTCATTCGCTGTGCTATTTCTATCAGAAGTTGATCTCCCACACTATGCCCCAGTGTGTCATTGACATTCTTGAAGTGATCAAGATCGAGAAATATCACCGCAACTTTTGTGTTGTTGCGCTTTGCTCCCGCAAGAGCGTGTTTCAGCCGGTCTCTGAAAAGCATTCTGTTAGGTAGATCAGTCAGGGGATCATGATGGGCCATATGGGCAAGACGGGCTTCAGTCGATTTCAATGAGGAGATATCAGCAAAGACACCGACATATCCTGTTGTCTCACCAATTTCATTTTCCACTGCATTCACAGTGAGCATCTCAGGATATATGGTGCCATTTTTTGTGCGATTCCAAATCTCTCCATGCCAATGACCATACTTCAGTAACTCTCCCCACATATCACTATAGAATTTATCATCATGCCGACCTGACTTGAGTATTCTCGGATTTTCTCCAATCACCTCGTTACGGGAATATCCTGTAATCTTGGTAAATGCATCGTTTACATCGAGAATCACCCCATCAATATCTGTTATTGTGACCCCTTCGCCAGTACTGCGGAAGACAGCCGCCGCCTCCCTGAGTTTCTCTTCGGCCTTCTTCCGCTCATTGATGTCCTCGATAACTGAGATAAAGTAGAGTGGTGTTCTGTCATCTGCACGAACCAATGCAACAGAGAGGCGGATCCAAATAAGGCGACCAGACTTTCTTATGTACCGTTTATCAATTGCATAGTTGTCTCGTGTTCCTGCCAGCGCCTCCTGGTATAGTTTGAGGTCCCCATCCAGATCTTCATGATAGGTAATATCCTGAAAGGTTTTAGTCAGCAACTCTTCTCTTGAATAACCTACAATTTCGCAGAGTTTATCGTTGACCTCAAGCCACTCACCATCGATTGATAGTCGGGCAATACCTACCGCAGCCTGATCGAATGTAGCTCGAAGACGTCGTTCATTTTCAGCCAGACTCTCTTCAGCATGTTTACGGTCTGTAATATCGAATTCTGTTGTAAGAATAAGTGGCGGATCGTTTCCGATATCAATACGTTTGGCATTAACCGCAACAGAAAATTTACTTCCATCCTTACGAACATGCTCATTCTCTATGTAGAACGGATGACCTGACATGATTTCATCCGTTCTGCTTCTGACCAACTGCTTTCCCTCCTCATCATCCAAATCAGCAACCGGACGGCCGATAAACTCCTCTCTCGTGTAGCCATGTATTAACCAGGCCGCTTCATTAGCCTCAGTAATCACGGGGATGCCATCAGAAGTATTTGGATCGAGAATCATGCAATAGCCACCAGCCTGCTCAAAAAGGGCACGAAACTTCTCCTCACTGCGCCTTAATGCTATTTCACTGTTTTTACTATCAGTGATATCAGTTGCAATACCTTCCATTGCTTCCGGTTTGTCATACTCATCCCTTATCAATACATTACGCTGGCTAATCCACTTGGTCTTGCCTGACGGTGTAACAATCTGATACTCATAGGTACGGGGCATATCGCCGGCCAGAAGCTTTCCCCACTGTTCAACAAAATAGTCCTGCCACGCAGGATGTATTAATTCCTGAATTTTTTTTGGTGTGCTATAGAACTCATCCGGCGAGACTTCAAAGAGATCGATTGATGCTAAATTCACATATTCATATCTACCATCAGGTATTGACATTCGATAGATCATATCTCCAGAATTTTTCGCCAAGCGGTTGAATTGTCGTGTACTCTCTTCAAACTTATCAGAGATCTTCCTGCTTGCTTTGTAAAAAACGATCATCGTGACCAGACTGACCAGTATCGCAAGGGAGATAATGATAACGCTTGCGCGGATGAATGGAGCGCGAATATCCTCCATGTCCATTTTTGCAACGATGCCAAGATTGAGGTGTTGAACTGGTTCGTAAGCTGCCATCACAAGAACCCCCCTGTAATCATTACCAATCATCCAACCGGATTGACCTGATAATGCCATTCTCATTGGCTCTGCTCTACCTTGCTCCTCAAACGAGACAGGATCGGGAATATCCATACCAGCCATGCGATTCCGCATCAGAAATACAATTTTTTCATCCTCTTTAATCGCCAACGTAAATTCGCCGCTACGACCAAACTGAAACTGTTCGTGAGCAGCTTTTATCTGATCTATAGTGGTCTCGTGTACTGTGTCATCCGCATGGTGACTTTCCATTTGGTGTAAATTGTTAATAGCAAAAGACTCAATCAATCGAGCATTGCTTTGTGCGGTCTCTGAGAGACGTTGCGTTGTTTGGGTGATGGATGTCTGGTAGAGGATGTAGCCAGCTATACCAGAGACAAGAACTATGGCAATAAAGGTCGTAATAGCAAGGCCGATGATTTCGCGTCGAATAAGATCTAGCCTAAACACAATTATTGCCTGGGGTTCTGAGAAACAAACGAATTTCTCGAATTGTTGATAACAAAGCAAAGAACGTAATTATATTGATTCTGCCATTTCCTCGAATCTAGTACTTTATATAACCACACCATTCAAATACCTCTGAAACCACTGGCAAGCGCTTAATAAATCGAAGGAAATTAGAGCAAAGTCGAAGTATAGAGCCTGCTGCACCTGAAACAGAGTCGATATGAGCCGCGCTTTGATCAAGGGCAGGCTTGAAACCCTGAAGACAACATACTTAGTCGCCGGGTTAATAGCATAGCAAGCCCTTTCAGGGTGGTGCTTCTTAGCAGTATAGCCTACATAAATAGGCTTGGTAGTGTGTATTAAGGGCAGCAGAAGTGTAATAGCCTGACAGCCTCGGCTGCAGAATGGCTAGGGTGAGAGTGCTGTCTACTTTATCTGAAATTTTTGGGGTATACAGAAATACAGAATCTAATTCTGCTGAAAAGCCGATAGAGTTGAATATTAAAAATAGAGAAATAGATTGTTTTTACTATTTATGTAGTTTTTCAGTAACTTACATTGAGGCATTTGAATTTAAAATACGGGATTTCTGGTGCGGTAGGGCCGCACCCTAAATCGCGTAGTGTTTATTAACACCCTTGATAGATATGACTATTCAACAGTAATAGTGATTCTATCTGAGATGACTGGCGGCTTGAATGGAATATGGTTTTTATCCCCTAGTAACAACTGCAAACTATGTTTTCCTTTGGGAAGGTCAAGGGTGACCTCAGTTTGCCCACCTCCGAAATGACGGTGAGATTCGTCAGAGGGGAGTGGCATATCCAAGGCAGGCAGGTCTGCAACATCTATTAACAGATGGTGGTGTCCGGTATTTGCTTTGTCTATACCAGCCGGTGCCACCCCCATGCCTTTTAAACCAAATTGCACTGTGAATGGTGATGATACGGTTTCACCATTACCAGGTGAGATGATATAGAGATGAGTTCCTTCAGGAGCAGGTGTTCCAGCTATGGCTAGGGATGTACTGAATACCACTAGCAATAATCCAGATAGGACATTTTTCAGATATAAAGTCATCATCTTCTCCTCTGACAGTATTTTGTAAGTGCGCTGCTGTCCTGCTGATTGTATTTGTTGGATCACGCGTATATCGATTGTGATCTTACCTATTACAGATATTATTCAGAGATAGATCCCCAACTTAACTGAGATCAGTACGGTAGCCTGCACCCTGCGTTAAGGCATAGTGGTATAGACACTCAGCTTGAGCATTTATTGAAAAATATAACCCTTTAGAAATGGGTATTTTATAAACTCTCGCCCTCCAATTCAGTTATGGCTATCTGATCTGGGATGTTGTGGTTTGTGGTTAATTAATACTTATGTTTAAGAAATAGAACATGACGCATTGTTACCCTCCATTTCGTTACTGTTTGGTCGGGCTCGACCCCACCCTGGGCAGTTTTCTAAGAGTGGCCATAATGCTCTATTTCTTCAATATCAGTTGTTGAACCAATCAATCCAAGAACACAAATAAATGTAGGGTGCGGCCCTGCCGCACCATAGGGGGGAGAATTCACCAAAAAACCAGATACTTTGCTTCATTACCTGCAGCGTCTCTATACCGACTCGTCAGGTGGCTTTGGTTTTAGTTGGGCATGGTGCGGCAGGGCCGCACCCTACAGGTGAATCCATTTTGGGGAGCCAGCCGGCTACTTGTTTCATCCTCCTGGGCGAGTCATTTACCTCGTTCCCAGGCTCCAGCGTTAGAATGAATAGGGCAGCCCGTAGCCTGGATGAAGTGCAAC
>JBEVWG010000072.1:0-23391 GCA_040506705.1 Candidatus Thiodiazotropha sp. 6PLUC1 | reverse complement strand
GCCGGGGGGGCGAAACTGAATCGTGATGACTCCCGAAACAAATTCACCTGTAGGGTGCGGCCCTGCCGCACCATGTCCAGCTGAAACCAAAACCACCTAACAGAGACGCAGCTGGTAATGAACAAACAATCTGGGTTTTTTTAGTGAATGCTCACCCTGATGGTGCGGCAGGGCCGCACCCTACGATTCATCATGGCTTTAAGTGGAGCATGGCCCTGCCGCACCATATTATTTGAGAGATAATTACCAGCAAATAGTCTTCAGACTATTGCATCGCTAATTTAACCTTCTTCAATGCCTCTTCAATCTCTGCACGGCGACCGGCATCTGCAATGGGTCTGCTTTCACGGGCAGGTGCTGCCAATGCGCGCTTTAATACTTCTGCAGCTTCGTTGTACTCCCCTTCCTGCAGTAGAAAGTCACCATAAAAATAGTTCGGATCAATGCCATTTGGATTAACAGCCAATGCCTTCTTCAGATAACTTTTTGCCTTCTCATCACTGCCGAAGCCGATCGGCCATCCGGGCACCTGATAGTAGAGACTGCCAAGTGAGGTATAAACAGAACCATCCAGCACATCAGGATCGAAGGCTTCTGCCCGCTCAAGCAGTTTCTTTGCCTCCTTAACCAGTGACAGTGCACCTAAACCGCCTTTTTCTCCGGCCAGTGTCGAAACGATGATTGCTTGCCATACAATAGGCTCTGCTGCACCAGGATTATCCTTAACCAGGGTTTCTGCCTTTTCACTGAGCATTTCCAGTGCTTCGACCCGCTGATCCGCCGGCATCTGATATTTAATTTCCGCCCAGCTTTCGCTTATAGCTAATACTTCGGGTGACATTTCGGCTGCAGCATTCAGGGCACCCAGGGCAAATAGTATGAGTAAGAACAACTTTTTCATGACACACCTTCTTTCGTAAAAGCCATCATTTTATGATTCTGTTTTTTCAACGCGCCATCCACCACTCTCGGCAACAATGCATTGATACGGACAAACAAGGACTCGGGAAAACCCAGATAGACATCTTTGCTGTCTTTAACGATCGCATCCACAATCTTTGCGGCGACCCACTCTGGTTCATCCATATTCATCTTCACTGCATCAGCCATGCGATAAATTGCTGAAGAGTTAAGTTTGGTTTTAACACCCCGGGGAGCGACATAGGTAACGCCAACGCCTGTACCTTCCAACTCACGTCGTAGTGCCTCTGAAAACCCGCGCAAACCAAACTTACTGGTTGAGTATGAAGCAAACCAGGCAAAGGCGATAGACCCGAAGGTTGAACCTACATTGACTATCTGCCCACTGCCCTGATCCATCATTCTGTTTACAACCTGCCGGGCCAACTGCATTGGTACCAGGGTATTAAGTTGAATGATACGATTAATCATCTCCGGGTCTTCTTCAGCAAAAGGCCTAAAGCTGAGCAGGCCAGCATTGTTAATTAAAATATCAACACCACCCAACTCCTTTATTGACTGGTCGATTGCATTCGAACGCGCCTGAGCATCAAGCAGGTCAACCGGAAACAATAGTAATTTTGAGGATGCCCCCTCAACCTTGTCTACAACTTGCTGCAATGCTGATTCGTCTCTTCCCAACAGTGCCAACCTGGCACCTTGTGCAGCCAACTTCTGAACTACTTCAGAACCGATCCCGCCACCAGCACCGGTTATAATAATTCTTGCACCCTTAAGTTTCATCCTATTCATCCTCCTGAATATTACCATTAGAAGGAAGGGATAAAGCCAGTCGATCTTCATGGCCAGCAGCCAATTCAGACCCCTCCTGCTTGCTTTTCACAAAACGAAAATAGGTTTGATTTGAAAGAAGGAAGTGCAGACCCGCATAGATAACCCCAGTAACCATCAGAATCAATACGGTAATCATTGCCCATTCAAGCCACTCCAGAAGATAGCTTGGATCAATAAACCAGGGCATGACATTTCCGAGCATTATATTATTCATAGATGCCACCTCTAAGCCGCTTCGACAGCGTTGTTTAATACCAGCGGAAGATTGCGGAAAATATCGCCGTATAACTTGTAGAAACGTTTCGCTGTGTGTATCACGAAACGACGGTCATCCTCACTTTCTAGACGATTAACCAGGTTTTGATAAAACTGCATATGGGAGATATCCAGTGAACCGTGGCTGGTCAGGTAGGTGAATGCTTTGTCCGGCAGATTGAGATTAGCCTGGGTTGCCTTGGCCGCTTTGGTTGCAAGTTCAATACTGGTTCCTTCCAACACCAGCACCATACCAAGGAAACCGATTGGATTGCGTCGCTGAACAATATCGTATGCATAGGCACACATCAGTTCGGCAGACATCCCCGGTGTCCCATGACGGACGGCTTCTGGATCACCACCACAGACTTCAATATCATTTAAAATCCACTCCTGATGACCCAGCTCCTCTTCGATGTAGTGCGCCATAGCATCACGCAGCCACTCCATCTGATGAGGCACTTTGGAACCACAGGCCATTAACAGAGGCGTGGTGTGCTTCACATGATGGTAGGCCTCAGTCAGAAAAGCGATATAGCTCTTTAGTGAAAGCTCACCTTTTGCCCCATGTTGGACAAACGGTATTTCAAATAGCGCCGCCCGCTCCTCTTCGGTCTCGGCTAACAACTGGTTAAAAAAATCACTCATGAGACAAGTTCCTCTAGATAGAGCGCATCAATGCGCTCCTGATAATATTGATAAATGGATTCTCTACGGAGTCGGCCGGTACCGGACAGTTGACCGTTCTCTATGCCAAATGGACTATCTGCAATCAGCCATTGTGTAATGCGGGCATAGTCAGGCAACAGCGCATTGACCTGTTCGATTGCTGCCTCGACATCGATATCTCCTGCACTGGCTGATGGGAGGATGACGGCGCAATTCCAGGGTCTTGCTTCACCAAATATTGCAGCTTGTGCAATCGCCGGTTCCATCACCAACTCCCGCTCAACCCACTCAGGGGAGACATTGCGGCCATAGGCCGTTATAAAAACATGCCGACGACGACCTTGCAGATGCAGGAAGCCGTCATCATCGAGAAAACCAATATCCCCGCTATGCCACCAGCGCTTACTTGATTCCTGTTTGGAATCACCCAGATAGCCGGTAAAACAGTTTCCACTGATCAGAACCTCTCCATCATCAGCAATCTTCAGCGCCACATGTTTGAGTGGCTTACCGACAGAGCCCAGACGCTGATCCCCAAGGCGATTCAGGCATACGACAGATGAAAATTCAGATAATCCATATCCCTCATAGACCGGCAACTGTAATTCAAGCGCTTGCTGTAGCAACCGCTTGGATACAGCGGCTCCACCTAAAGCAACGAAACGAAGCTGCTCAGGATAGGGGGCACCGGCATTGAGCGCTGTAACCATGCCCTGCAACATTTGTGGACTGAATATGGCAGTGGTGGCGTCGTAACGCGTCATTGTATTCAACATCTTCTGCGCATCGAGTCCAGCTGCACCCAGCAGACCGGTATCCCTGAGTGAGGGTAGCGCTACACTGGCACCTGACCATAGTGGAATATAGAGACCTGCGATATTCTCAAGCAAAACAGCCATTGGCGTCAGAGCCACGTGTCGGTCACTGGTAGACACATCAACCGCTTCAGCCAGGGATTCAACCACCTGCTCCATATGCATCCACTCGAGCATCACCCCCTTGGGTTCTGCAGTTGTGCCTGATGTGAAGGTGATCTTTGAAATAGTGGACGGCAGGTTCTGTGGTGGAAGAGCAGTCGCCAGGCACGTCAGGGTGTGGCCACATAGTTGCAAATTCTGCGCTTCAGAGAGGGAGAGCTGAGGCAGACTTTGCTGCAATCCCTGACCATTATCAGTAATCACCATCTCCACCCCAGCCGCTTTCAAGGCATGCTCAAGCTGCGTATGAGAGAAGAAAGGGGGGAGTGGCACCAGGGTGATACCACAAGAGGTGGCAGTCAGGTCGAGCAGTGCCCATGCAGGCCCATTGTCCAGGGCCAGAGCGAGTGTGGAGACCCGTAAGGCCCGCAGCTCAGCTTTCAAACAACTTAAATTCAGTTGTAGCTCTGCATAGGTTATCTGATCCTCACCAGCTACGATTGCGGGTGCATCAGGCTGTTCAAGCGCATATTGTGAGATGCGATCAAACAATTTCATGCCACTTGCCTCCCAGCCTGCTCAGCATTCTGCCACAACTCCAGCATCGGCTGCTCCTGCTCGCAGAGAGACCGCAGCACCTTGTGGCCATGGGCGATATTGCCCGCCATGACTCTTGGCCTCTGGTCGTAGTAGCGGCCCCAACGGAGCTGCTCGTCATCAGGTAGACATTCAGGTTCAGCCTCACCCAACTCTATGAGTTCCAGCCCCAGGCGATTAAAGGCATTAATCAAAGCCGGACCGATCGTGAACAGGGCCCACTCAGCACCTGAATTTGAAAGGTAAGCGGTCAGAGCTGTAATCAGCCACCGCCCTCCCCCTGCTGTAGCGACAGCGAGATTGCCAACCTCGACCAGTCTAGCCCTGTCCACAGGCATCCTTATTTTGGAAGCTAAAACCTGCTCAACCGGTTGATTTAAATAGTTTTCCAAAAACAGTGGATCTCTATCTGCATGACAGAAACCAAGCACTGCCATCATCTTATCCTGCTGATCACTGAGACTCATCAGCAACGGCATAAAGTGATGAATATCAGCACCATAGTGCTGCTTGAAACACTCTTTGACGAACTCTTCTGCGTTGCTGCGTTTCGCCATACCCGGCTTTATTGTTTCGACAAGCCTGGGATGTGGGCCCATGGCAATCTCTCTACGTTTCCTTACGTTGGCCATTTCACTACTCCAATAATTTAACTTGGCGCCTAGAGTAAAGAGCGAGTCTTAATCGGATCTTAAAGGGGAGGAATTAATTTATTGAAATGCCCGTGATTCAATAGAGTCAGCCAACAGAATGCTCTGAGAACAGTGCTATTATTGTTGCAGCAACTCGTCCTGGTTAGTTATTCAACCTAAACCTACTCGCAATAACCGGGCACTTCATCAAAGACAATGTGTCTCACTCATGACCCGACTCAACCTATACAACTGCATTTCACTAACTCCGAATAACTGGGTCCGTGCTCATAACAGAAGAGGAAACCGATGACCAAACACTATGACTTAATCGCTATTGGCGCAGGTAGCGGCGGACTCTCTGTGGCGGAGCGGGCAGCGAAGTATGGCGCAAAATGCGCAGTCATCGAGGCCAAACGAATCGGCGGCACTTGTGTCAACCTCGGCTGTGTACCGAAAAAGGTGATGTGGTATGGCGCCAGTGTTGCCCATACCCTGCATGATGCAGCAGATTACGGTTTCGATATCGATATCAACTCATTCTCATGGAATACGCTTAAACAGAAACGGGATGAGTACGTTGCAGGCATCAATGGCTGGTACCACACCTATTTGAAAGATTCAGATATTGATGAAATCGACGGCTACGCCCGATTCGTAGATAGCCACACCCTCGATGTCAACGGCAAACGGTTTCATGCCGATCATATTGTTATCGCCCCTGGTACCTACCCCCAAATCCCTTCAGTGCCTGGCGCTGAACATGGCATCACGTCGGATGGTTTTTTTGCCTTGGAGGAGATGCCAAAGAGGGTTGCGGTAGTCGGCAGCGGCTATATAGCCGTTGAAATCGCTGGCTTACTCAACGCTCTGGGCAGTGATGTAACCCTGCTGCTGAGACGTGAGCATCTGCTGCGGCCATTCGATGCCATGCTACGTGAGTGCTTGATGGAAGAGATGATCGATGCAGGCATCAATATCGTTACCTCATCCCAAATTGGTGAAGTAATCAAACAAGAGGATGGAGGTCTTGACCTGATCTGTGCCGACACAGGACAGCTCATTGGCCGATTCGAGCAACTACTTTGGGCCATTGGACGAGCTCCGGCTTCAAATGGATTAGATCTGGATAACGCAGGGGTAGTCACTGATGAGCATGGATATATCCCAACCGATGAGTGGCAAAATACCAATATATCTGGCCTATACGCTATTGGTGATGTCACCGGCAGAGCCCAACTGACACCTGTTGCTATCGCTGCCGGGCGTCGCCTTGCTGACCGACTCTTCGGAGGAATGAAGGAGCGAAAGCTTGATTATGATTTAATTCCAACAGTGGTCTTCAGCCACCCTCCAATTGCTACTGTCGGACTGACTGAAAGCGAGGCGAGGGAGATTCACGGCGACGCGGTAAAGATCTACCAATCACGATTCACACCGATGTATCACGCCTTTACCAAACACCAAAGCAAAATGGCTATGAAGCTGGTTACTGTTGGCGCCAAAGAGAAAGTAGTGGGCTGTCATGTGATTGGCATGGGGGCTGATGAGATGCTGCAGGGTTTTGCTGTAGCGATGCGGATGGGTGCCACGAAAAAAGATTTTGATGACACCATAGCCATTCATCCAAGTGCCGCAGAAGAGTTGGTAACCATGCGCTGAGAGATAGTCGGCAATCTTAACTAGCACATTTTTCATGGAACGATCAATGACTAGAACCTTACATCCTGCACTGCTTATTTCAGTAGCTTTACATCTGCTATTGCTTTGGCTCATAGCCAATAGACTGGAGTTTAATCACGGTGAGTATATTCCAACAAAGCGCTCTCAAATAGAGGTTGCAATAATACATCAGAAGATAGAGCCATTTAACAATCACGAACGAACTGCTTTGCCGAATACTGAAACAACTGAAACTATTACGCCAAAGTCGCAGAGAAAAAAGCGACCAGCACCATTAGAGCATTCAAAGCAAAACAAACATCACAGCAGTTCGCCTGACACATCAAAGCCCAGAGTAACCTCAGCTCAAATTATCTCTTCATCATCAGAGATGATCGACAAACTCTCCAGCGATGAAAGTATTCAAACCACTACGCAAAAGAAGGACTCAGTATCTGCAATTTTAGATCGAGCTTTAAATCCAAAAAGATAACCCCCAGGCATCACAACCCAAGCCGATGGCACAACAAAAGTGGTCACTGAAAGTGGTTCTACTTACTGCATAAAGCCTTTGGACGATTGGAGGATAGCAGATCCTGCAGATGACATGCGGGTTTCAATGTCCTGCAAGTAGAAGTGTTAAGCCTCCCGAAAATCTTCCAATACTAGTCTAATATAAAACGCTTATTGGCGACCATTTTCAGCCATAAATTTATTTTCACACTGATAGCTCGGTCAATTACTTTGCTTATCGTGCTTGTCATCGATAAGGTTTTTAGATTTAAAGTCGATATGCCTAAATCGCAATACTTATACGACGCCTCCCTTTGATAGAGATAAAAAAGCCATGTATATATCGTTAAGTAAAAGATAGTAAACGAGAGTTGTTAGTTGATAACTAAGTTAGTATGTACGCGACAATGCAGGTATCATGATAGGGATCTGTGTAGCTACATCTTAACTCTACTGTTATGGCTATAATACTACTACTTACCTCCTTGGAGCGGGCAATCATATGAGTAATGAGATCAACTACAAAAACAATCCCCTTCACGGTGTAGGCTTGAAGAAGTTGTTGACTGAAATTGTAGATCAGTATGGTTTTCAAATACTCTTTGCCTATTTAAATATCAATTGTTTTAGAAAAAATCCAAGTATCGATTCCAGTATTAAGTTTTTAAAGAAAACAGAATGGGCGCGTGAAAAAGTTGAAAATTTCTATCTATATCAGTTTAAAAGTTTACCTAGAGCATCGACTGAACAATTTTCATTGCCACCAAGAGATCGGATTATTCCAGAAGATCAAACCCCGGGAGATCCCAGGGAACTGAGCTTAGAGGATGCTGAACGGTTGCGCGAAAAGCATACAAACAAGTCAGTTGCACGAGAAAAATCAGCGGGGCAACGCTCGCAAAAGAGTGTAGATCCATGGGCGAATTGGAAAAACAGATCTAAGAAATAATACCACTATAAAATCAGCACCAAAGGTAACCGCTCCCTACATATCAAGGCAGGATACACTTGAATCATCCGTCCTTTCAGTCTCAATCCATTCAACTATGCGTAGTAATAGTCAGTGTGAAACCCCGCTGCTGTATAAACCAGTCCGAAGCAGGTGAGGCCCGCGTAGCAGGCAACTGATCTGGTGGTGGTGTTCTGATGTTTTTTCTTCGTCCTATGTAGGAGGGTAGCCCTTGCCACGCTAGGCGTGGCGTCACTTCAACACGGTAGTTACTATTGGGCGAAAATATCCCCCTGGAACCAGTCAGGTTCACTCTTGGCTTGGAAACAGCGCCGTCAGCTTGGCAATGAAATCCAGTGGTTCAAATGTGAGATGGGTCGTACCATCACTGTTGGGCGTATTAAGCCAGGCCGCTCTTGCGGATGAGATGCGGGATTCAATATCCTGCAAGTAGGAGTGTTAAACCACTTCACTCCTTTTCGGAAAGGGTAACCCGAATATCATCCACCCAGGCAGTACCTGCGTCATTCAATACTGCGGTAACCTGCAAATAAGCCGTATGAGCCGGGACAATGCCTGTGGCTTCAACTCGCTGCCAGTTGTTGCTGCCCGTGATGGCTTCTGTACTGATCTTGCCAATGAATTTTCGATTGGCTTTTCGAAACACCAGATTGAGGTCAAATCCATTCGGACCCAGGTTTTCGCTCTTAACCATAGCGGTCAGTTTGATGGATTTACCCGTGGCACTATCGAGCGGCAACTGCTGCTTGATCATGCCCCAGGCTTGAACTTGCTTTCGTTCGATACGGTAGCTGTTTTTACCATCGGTACTGTTGGTGGTATCGATGGATACTGCGTACGCCTGTACTCCCGCATGTTGTGAAAACCCCCAGCCTTGAAGTTGTTGCTCGGATTGTTCAAAACTCGGGTTTTTCAGTGGCAGCGAAATGGCTTGCGATGGCTTGGCATCCTGTTGTTGTGACGAGCTTCGACGCAGTAGTTCACTGTCATCGCCACAGGCGGAAAGCATTAATTGTGTGGCGACTATCAAAGAAATTGAAAAGATGTTGTTATTCATGATCGGTTTCCGCTACCTCTACCAAGTATTAAGGTATATCCAGGCAAAAAAAGTGTTGTTATATCAAGCAGAATATTCTGTTTTGACTGGCACTCAGGATTCTCTTTTAAAAAGTCAAAATATTAGCTTACCAAGCTGAAGCTCAATAGAGTTTTATTGCCGCTATTGCCTCACGCCAAGCCAATTCATCCTGAGTTGCAATTTGCTCAAGATCACCCGGCTTCGCATCAGATTCATCAACCCATTCCCGAAGCAGACTGGAACCATTGATAAGATCAATAGCGAGGCGATCGAACTCATACTCATAAGGAAAATCACGCCAAAGCGGATAGTCTGGCTGAAGCTGCCGTAGCGCTTTGAAAGCCAGCGCTTGCAGACGCCAGGGTTTAAACTCACTATGTTGGTAGTGGTTAGCTGTTTCCACATGAATCTGCACACCCTGAGAGAGCTGAGCAACATGTTTGTGGAAGGTGGGCTCAAACCAGCATGCTCTTAACAGACAGCCATTAAGCCAATGCGGTGCTATCTCATGCATGGTGCGAATTAAGGCCGAAGCATCGATATCAGGCGCGCCGAAGAGTTCCAACGGCCTGGTGGTGCCACGCCCCTCCGAGAGGGTTGTTCCTTCAAGCATCACGGTTCCAGGGTAGCATCTGGCCATCGACAGGTTGGGGGCATTTGGACTGGGATTGATCCAGGCACGCTCACCCAATGGCCAACCGTAACCCGGTGGTGATTCAGGTTGCCAACCGGTCATGCTCACCACCTTGCAATCCACATCGATGTTGAAATGATCAACGAACCACAAAGCCATCTCACCAAGGGTTAGTCCGTGTCGCATAGGCATGGGACCGGCGCCAACGAAACTCTCCCAACCCTCACGCAACATTAGACCTTCCACAGGCCTGCCTAGCGGATTGGGACGGTCAAGAATCCATACCGACTTGCCATGCCTGGCCGCGGCTTCGAGCATATAGCGCAGGGTTGTGATAAAAGTATAGATGCGGCACCCAAGATCCTGCAGGTCTATAAGCAGCAGATCAAAGCACGCCATCATCTCATCGGTTGGGCGACGCACCTCCCCATATAAGCTGAAGATAGGGATACCAAGACGAGAGTCATATTCATCCTTTGACTCCACCATATTATCCTGCTTGTCACCACGCAATCCGTGCTGAGGGCCAAAGGCAGCAGTAAGTTTGATCTCTGGCAGCTCAGCCAGGGCGTCCAGACTATGGGTCAGGTCAGTCGTGGTTGAGGCAGGGTGAGCCAACAAGGCAACGCGTTTGCCTATCAGGGGACGCCGTAGCGTGACTTCCTCTATCAGGCGATCAATTCCAAACTTCATACCAGGTCAATCCTTACTCAGCGGTTCAGAGAGATACAGACTGGCGATGTAACCAAGTATATCAACTACAGAGATGGCCAAGTCGATCAGGCGCGCTTTTTTGCCAGCACTAGGGCATCGTACATCATGACTGCCACCCCGAGAGTGATTGCAGAATCGGCAATATTGAATGCCGGCCAGTAGTGCTCCTGGTAGTGGAAGTGAAGAAAATCGATCACATGTCCAAACAGAATGCGATCAATAACATTGCCCACAGCCCCCCCGATAATTAACGAGAGAGAGACAGCAACCCACTTCTCCTGCTGTTTCAGCCGCCATAGCCATAGCGTCAAAACAGTAGTCACAATGATCGCCAGAATTGTGAAAAACCACCGTTGCCATCCGCCCTGCTCACTGAGGAAACTGAATGCAGCCCCTTTGTTGTAGAGCAGGGTCAAATCGAACACAGGCATCACATAGACCGACTCATAGAGAGTCAGCATTCTCTCAGCAATCTGCTTCGTCGCCTGATCCAGCACTATCACCAGAACTGAGAGCCACAACCAATTGATCATCACTAAATCCCTTTAGGTAAAGCGCCTTGGCTCACCATCACCGGAGACATTCTCCACACAGCGCCCACAGAGCTCGGGATGCTCGGCATTGGCTCCCACCTCTTCTCGGTGATGCCAGCAGCGGACACACTTTTCATGTGGAGACGGTGCGACATGAATACCAATACCCAGTTCATCATCCAGTACAACCTCTTCCGGTTTTTCATCCAGAGGCAGAATGTTTGCTTCTGAAGTAATCAGTACGAAACGCAGCTCATCCTGCAACTGCTCAAGTACCGCCTTCAAATTACCATCACAGTAGATCGACACATCAGCATCCAGGGATGAGTTGCCCGCTGCACGGAAAGACTCCATTCCCTTACTCACTGATTCGCGCACATTAATGATCTGCTGCCAATAGTCAGCATTGAAGCGGTCATCTTTTCCCAGGGGAGTAAGGCCTTGATACCACCCTTCAAGAAAGACACTCTCACTGCGCTCACCGGGAATCGAGCGCCAGATCTCTTCACCGGTAAAACTCAGAATAGGCGCCAACCAGCGCACCATTGCCTCGATGATATGGTACATGGCGGTCTGGCAGGAGCGCCGGGGCAGACTGTCAGCCTGAGTCGTATACTGGCGATCCTTGATAATGTCGAGATAGAAACCACCCATCTCATTGACACAGAAATTATGAATCTTCTGGTAGATAACGTGGAATTGGTAATCCGCAAAGGCCGCAACGATCTCCTGCTGCAATTGCAGGGTACGATCCACAGCCCAGCGATCCAGCTCGATCATCTGTGCCGGTTCAACCAGGTTCTGCTTTGGGTCGAAACCATTCAGGTTGGAGAGCAGAAAACGGGCGGTGTTACGAATCCGGCGATAAGCATCAGCAGTACGTTTGAGGATTTCGTCAGAGACGGTCATCTCATTGCGATAGTCAGTTGCAGCCACCCAGAGACGGATTATGTCTGCACCCAGGTTCTTAATAACCTTCTGAGGAGCTACCACATTTCCCAGGGATTTTGACATCTTGCGCCCCTGGGCATCCACGGTAAAGCCGTGGGTCAACACAGATTTATAGGGTGCGCAGCCATTCATTGCCACAGAGGTCATCAGTGAAGACTGAAACCAGCCCCGATGTTGATCCGAACCTTCCAGGTAGAGGTCTGCGGGAAAAGTCAGTTGCTCACGGGCATCCAGAACACAATGGTGTGAAACCCCAGAGTCAAACCAGACATCCAGAGTGTCAGTCACCTGCTCATAGTCGGCAGCATCATCTCCCAGGAACTGCTCCTGATCCAGATTGAACCAAGCCTCGAAACCTTGAGCTTCAACCAGTTTGGCCACTTGTTCGATCAGACTTGAGGTATCTGGGTGTAGCTGTCCATTCTGTTTATGAATAAACAGGGTGATAGGCACCCCCCAGGTACGCTGACGAGAGATACACCAATCAGGACGATTCTCAACCATCCCCTTGATGCGTGCCTCACCCCAGTCGGGCATCCAGTTAACTTTTTCGATCTCTTTCAGAGCCGATGCCCTTAAACCATTATGATCCATGCTGATGAACCATTGGGGTGTGGCACGAAAGATAATCGGCGTCTTATGCCGCCAGCAGTGCGGGTAACTATGGCGCAGCCGCTCTTCATGCATCAAGGCCCCCCTCTCCTGCAGCACTTCGATAACCTGCTCGTTGGCAGATAGCACATGAAGGCCTGCAAACAGATCGGTTCCCTCAACGAAACAGCCGTTGCCGCCTACTGGATTGTCCACCGCTAGCTTGTAACGCATGCCGACCAGATAGTCATCCAAGCCATGTCCGGGTGCTGTATGTACCGCACCTGTACCTGCCTCAAGGGTGACATGCTCGCCAAGAATAACCGGCACCTGACGATCATAGAACGGGTGTTGCAGCAGTAGACCCTCAAAAGCCTCCCCTTTGGCGTAGGCCACGACGTGGTAGCGCTCCACACCGTAGCGATCCATGACGTCTTTGAGCATATCATCGGCAATCATCAATCGTCGCTTACCTTGATCATCCTCAAACTCAACCATCGCATATTCAAAAGAGGGGTTGAGTGCCACCGCCTGATTGGCGGGTAGGGTCCAGGGTGTGGTTGTCCAGATCACAAACGAGACCGGCCCCTCACCGCCACCTTCAGGCACATGGTGACAGCGCTCCAGCAGAGCAGCCTCGTCCACCACCCGGAAGGCGACATCAATGGCAAAGGAGTCTTTATCCTGATACTCAACCTCAGCTTCTGCCAGAGCCGAACCACAATCGGTGCACCAGTGAACCGGTTTATAGCCCTTCTGGATGTGGTCATTGTCCACAATCTTTCCAAGTGAGCGAATAATATCTGCCTCAAACTGGTGATCCATGGTGAGGTAGGGATGATCCCAGTCACCCAACACACCAAGACGGATAAAATCCTGACGCTGGCCATTCACCTGCTTTGTTGCGTATTCACGACACGCCTTGCGGAACTGACCAGTGGTGGTTTTCTTACCCGGCTTGCCGATCTTTTTCTCGACCTGCAGCTCAATCGGCAGACCATGACAGTCCCAACCAGGCACATAGGGCGCATCATACCCATCCAAGGTCCGACTCTTGACGATGATGTCTTTGAGAATCTTATTAACAGCGTGACCAATATGGATATCCCCATTGGCATAGGGGGGGCCGTCATGCAGGAGGAAGGTTTTTCGCCCGGCAGAGACCTGACGGATCTTTTGGTAGAGCTTCAGCTCCTGCCACTTTTTTAATGTCTCCGGCTCACGCTGAGCAAGATTCCCCCTCATAGGAAAATCTGTTTTCGGAAGATTGAGAGTCTGCTTGTAGTCGCTCACTGAGTGCTACCTGTTGGGGATGCAAAAAATGGGATATTGAAACTTAAAAACGCCTCTGGCGCAAAGTTTCAATAGATAATAATTAAACATAAGGTATCACAGTTTGGAAAGGGTTCTGTTCGTTGCTGCGCATGATTGATATTGAGGCCACATCAATCCACAGACACCAAAAGAGCCCGGGCCTGATCAACATCCCGCCAAATCTGTTGACGCAGCAGCTCAAAAGAGTCAAAACGCTGCTGGTCACGCAGCTTGTGTACAAACTCCACCGAGACATGCTCACCATAAACTGAGCGATCAAAATCAAAAAGATAGACCTCAAGCAGATAGCGGGGATCCCCCTCCACCATCGGACGCACACCGATGTTCGCCACCCCCGGCAGGGGTTGAGATTCCAGTCCATCCACCTTCACTGCAAAAACCCCATCCAGAGGGCTGACCTGTCGGTGCAGATCCACATTCATGGTTGGAAAGCCTATGGTTCTTCCCCGCTTGGCCCCATGCCCCACCCGGCCGCAGATGCGGTAGGGACGCCCCAGACACTGAGCTGCACCCTGCAGATCCCCCTGAGTCAAAAGCTCCCGAATAAGTGTGCTGCTGACACGATCTGCATCCAGCCGGAAAGTATTCATGTTTTCCACTTCGAAGCCATGCTGTTCTCCAGCAGCTTTCAGCAGTTCAAAATCCCCTTCCCGGCCATGCCCAAAACGAAAATCATCACCCACTGAGAGAAATCGAACACCCAATCCCTCTACCAACAACTGCTCAACAAAATCCTCTGCCGACATGGAAGCCAGACGCTTGTTGAATTCCAATACAACAACACGCGTTATCCCCGCATCTTCAATTGCTTGCAGCTTCTCTCTCAAACGAGTCAGCCGGGCAGGCGCTTTGTCACCCTGGAAAAACTCGCGAGGCTGAGGTTCGAAGGTAACCACAGTCGTCGGTTGACCCAGTGCTTTACCCTTCTCTATCAGATGATTGAATACCGACTGATGCCCAAGATGTACCCCATCGAAATTACCGATGGTGGCGACACAGCCATGATGGACTGCTTTCAGATTGTGTAGACCGCGAACCAGTTGCATATATTAACCAGGCACCTTAACAGAAACCGCTCAGAATCAAGCAGTCGATTATCCTAAAAAGATCAGTTGGACGGCGTGAAGTGTGCGCTTGTGGCGGTGCAGGGCAAGGCGCAACGACGCGGAATAGCCCGCTATTCCAAGGAGTTGCAACGCCGCCATGTGCCGCCACAAGCGTGCAATTCACTCTGTAGCGTGATTCACCCAACAGGTGACCATGACCTTCGAAGCTATTCTCTATCAAAATCAGAAACCTGCTATTAGAATGGAGCGGTCAACTGATTTTTTTAGGATTATAGGCCCTGCTGCATCTTTGGGCATCCCTATTACACAGATTGAGGGGTTTAGAGGGAAAAAGGTCTGCTCAAGACAGGAAAACAGACCTGTCGAGGCAGACAACACGCAGCTAATGCAATTTACCGGATAACGGTCGAGTTATTATTCTCCGGCATAGCGGTCGTGATTAAACAGCAGATCACCACTCACATACTTAAGGGCACCTCTAATAACTGCTTGCACCCTTAAAATACGAGTCGCAGAGTGAGATGGATTCAGCTTTTTACAGATCGAAAATGGCTCGGGCGGCCACCCAGCAGGAAAAACAGAAGAAAGTAGAGCAGCATAGCAACCGTTATCAATCCGGTAAGACGGCCCGCCCGACCCCAGGCCGTAGCCTCCAGCCATCCATCGATCGCCCCAGCACCCCACCAGAGCAGCAACCCCATTGCCAGAGCAGATAGCGCGATACGTAACAGCAGCACGGGCCAGCCCGGCTGGGGTCGATAGATTCCCTGCTTTATCAGAGCATGATATAGAAGGTAGGCATTGAGCCAGGATGAGAGCGTTGTTGCCAATGCCAGCCCAGCGTGGGCCAGGGGAAAGACCAGCAATAAGTTCAAAGCCATATTGGCGGCCATGGCAATGATACCGATTCTAACTGGCGTCTTGGTATCCTGACGGGCATAAAAACCTGGCGCAAGAATCTTGATCAGCATGATGGCCATCAGACCCGGCGTGTAGGCCATCAAACTCAGGGTAGCCATATCCACATCATGACTACCGAAGGCATCGGAATAGAAAAGCGTCGCCAACATTGGCCCAGCCAACATAAACATTCCTACCGCTGCCGGAATACCCAGAGCAAGATTCAAACGCAATGCCCAATCCAAGGTGTGAGAAAACTCAGTGGGCGATGACTCAGCGTGTTTGCGAGAAAGGTTCGGCAGAATAACCGTACCCAACGCCACACCCAGCACGCCAACAGGAAACTCCATCAAGCGATCTGAATAGTAGAGCCAGGAGATACTGCCACTGATTAAAAACGAAGCGATCAGCGTATCCAGAAGGAGATTGAGCTGGCTGACAGAAACACCAAACAGTGCAGGGATCATCAAGCGCATTACCCTTACCACGCCGGCATCCTTGAACGCTATTCTCGGCCTCGGCAGTAACCTGATCTGCCTCAGAAACGGTATTTGAAAGAGGAACTGAGCGATGCCAGCAATCAGCACCCCCCAGGCAAGGCCGACAACCGGTTCATCCATCATTGGCGATAACCAGACTGCACAACCAATCAGCGACAGGTTAAGTAATACAGGGGTAAAAGCGGGCACCGAAAATCGGTTGTGAGCATTCATGATACTGCCCGCAAAGGCGGTCAATGTAATGAAAAACAGATAGGGAAAAGTGAGATAGAGCATCTCCACAGTCAGCTCATACTTACCCTCGTTTTCATTCCAGAAGCCAGGAGCAAAGATCATTACCAGGATCGGAGCAGCAACCACCCCGATCAGAGAGACCAGCAGCACCACAAGCCCAAGCGTGCCTGCCATATCGTCGATAAAGGTCTTCAGCTCCTTCTGAGAGCGTTGGGTGCGGTATTCGCTGAGCACCGGCACGAAGGCGACAGAGAAGGCGCCCTCAGCAAACAGACGGCGTAAGAAATTGGGGATTTTAAAGGCGACAAAGAACGCATCAGTCGCCGCATTTGCGCCAAACATCCGCGCAAGCACGAGATCCCGCACAAAACCAAGAATGCGCGACAGCATGGTATAGCTGCCAACAGCAGCGAATGAGCGAAAAAAAGAGGCCAGAATCTATTCCTTTCAATCTGTCTTGGTTAAAGGCCCGCCTGTCGAAGACCTGCCGGGCGACCATACCAGTAGAAACAACTTAGATCAAAGATGTTGACAGGGACAATTTT
This sequence comes from Candidatus Thiodiazotropha sp. 6PLUC1, assembly GCA_040506705.1. Lineage (GTDB taxonomy): Bacteria > Pseudomonadota > Gammaproteobacteria > Chromatiales > Chromatiaceae > Thiodiazotropha. The sequence continues at coordinate 6,339 of JBEVWG010000072.1, read as the reverse complement.
TTTGGAGAGAATGCGCCCCCTTTGAAAAGCTAGTTTCTTCTAGGAGAGAACCTTGGCCAATTCAGCCCAAGCAAGAAAGCGCGCTCGCCAAGCCGACAAAAGTCACAGCCGTAACCAGGCTCAGCGTAGCGAAATGCGTACCCATATCAAGAAGGTTGCCAAAGAGATTGCAGCCGGATCAAAAGAAGGCGCGACAGCAGCTTATAAGCTCGCTGTGCCGGTCATTGACGGCGCCGTCAGCAAGGGACTTATCCATAAGAACAAGGCTGCTCGCCATAAGAGCCGCCTGAATGTTCAAATCAAAGCCCTATAGCTGATTTTGAAAGTCTGGAAATAAAAAAACCGGCCTTTGGCCGGTTTTTTTATAGTCCCGAACAAGTTATTCACCAGGCGGTTAGCTCTCTCGTCTGCTTACCATCCCATGCCCAACCTCTTCTATGTGCAGGGGCACTCTGGCTCACCCTCTCCTCATTGTAACTGCATGCTCCCATCAAGGCACCTGCAGCAGAGCAATCCCTGCTGCATAGAGAAAAACCTCAAGCAGAAGCTCTTCTCTTACGACTCATGGCGATCAGGCCAAACAGACCTGAACCCAGTAGCCAAAAAGCACCAGGCAGGGGCACAGGGGCCGGTGCCTCGACTGAGTCTCCGCTCGCGAAATGCTGAGTCCAATAGGTATATAACGGGAAAGTAAACTCCCCTTCCCCGTCCAGAAAGATCGGGTTACTCGCACTCACAAGGCTATCTGTCGAATCCCAAACATAACCTACGCCCAGGTCATCATACATACCGTTTAGAATGGCATTACGATGGCCACTACTCCCCATCCAGCCTGCAGAACCGTCCTGGGCGACATACCAGTCATCCCAGTCATCTCCATCCAGGCCACTACCCAAATCATCCCAGCCCGCTGCAGTAACGTTGGAATTGATAGTAAAGAAGGCATTTATCTCTTCAAAACTTTCAGTGCCGTACATCACATCATGTGCAGCATCGATAGCCGGCGAGGGGGTGTTGAACTGGGTTGGCGCACGACCCTGTCCCGCAGCGATATTCTCACCCCAGCGGTTATAGTCATATCCTCCATCACTGATACGCTGCGCCGGATTTTGTCCAGCATTAGGCCCTTCCAAAGTGGTATGACTGAAATAGTTGTAATCCGCCATCGACTGGGAAGTTGCCAAGGCAGAATCGTGTAGGCGTTGATCCATTTGAACCGGATCGAGATTATGAAACCCACGTTGCAGGTTTACCAGATCAACAACAAACAGCTCTTCTGGTATCCATGCTGCTGCATTCACACCAAGTGGAGCAATCATGCTTGCCCCCAACAGCAACCCAGATAACAGTCGTCGACCAATTAAACAGGTTTTATTATCTTTCTTTTCACCACGAACCATCATGATATTTCTCTCCTTGAGTTCCATATATCATGAAATACTTTCTAACTAAGTATTTCCAAATTTTCAACAATGAGTCTGGCATGCAGCGCCGTCAGAAACAAAGACCATGGATCCATATTACGTGATAAACAGCACAGTTCATCTATTCATATCAATATGGACTTAAAAAAACCAAAGCCGGTGACATCCGGCATATCTCATACTGAATCTTTAAAAACACCATTCAGTAATACTAATATGTCAGCTCATATCGCTTTTTTGCTAAAGTAATTTTTCATACTCTTCAAGCTTCTCTTCTGCAATAAGCCGTCTTTGCTCCGCCTCTTCTGCTTTAACGCCATCGGGGTATTGATTGAGATAGCCGTTAATTTCACCCATCACAGCATTAAGGTAACGCGCCTTGAGTGAAAGCTTTTCTGCATTTTCGTACTGTTGCCACTTTTCCTCAACATAGGTATAAGCTTGAATATCCTTCTCAGCTTTGGCTGCGGATTTCCAATATTTTGACAGCACCTTGAGTTCGTCATTATCTGGAAACGCGACTCGTGCGTCATCCAGATACTGAGTGACAGCAGTTGCATTCTCCATCTCTTTCTGGCTAAAGAACTTGACCAACTCTGCTTCGGTGTCGCCAAGCATGACAACACCCATTCTATCGAAGTGCAACCAAGACCGTACATGCAGCATAGCTGCCATCGCTAATTGGTGCATCAGCATGCAACTCGTACATATCAGTTTTATCGAGTGGCTTAACACTGAAACCGATCTTCTCACGTTTGACCACCACATCAAGATGGCGAAGCTCCAACTCAACAGAGTTTGGATCGAACTTCTTAGCATAGACAACAAGTTTCAGAGCATCATCGCCGCGAGCAGCAAAAGGGATCTCATTGGCGTAGTTAAAGTCTACGAAGTCGTAATCATGAGAATACGACTCCACTTTGACATAGCCGTTCGATGTAACAACATAAATACCATAGCTATCAATAGAGTCGATTACTTTTGCCAAAGCGGTTGAGACACTGGCAATCAGGAGTAAACCGCCCAACAGATACTTTAAGACCTTAATCACCCAATCACTCCATTTAAATTAAAAAAACAGGTAACGTATGGTAACAAAAAGAGTTCAAACACACCTCTTCAGTAGATATTAAACATTAAATTGACAGCCGGGATCTAAGTAACTGTGACAGATGAATAGCCTTTCTATCTGACACCTCATCAATCTGATGACGACAGGAGAATCCATTCGATACCACCACCGCATCCGGTTGCTGCTGTAAGGCAGGCAGTAGCGCCTGTTCAGCCATCCCTTTGGCCATCTCGGCATGTTCCGCTTCAATGCCAAAACTACCTGCCATACCGCAGCAGGCCACTTCCATCATTTCAAACCTAAGTCCTGGCACCTGCTTCAACACCTTACGCATCGACTTCATTGCACCAACCGCCTTTTGATGACAATGGCCATGTACCAGAATACTCTCATCATCTGAAGACTCACTTCGCCAAGGCAACTGAGCCTTTCCCGAGGTCAACTCTTTTGCCAGATACTCCTCGAATAGTAGCGACTGACTGGCAACTACTTTCGCTGCATTGCCCAGCCCCAACGCACTGTACTCGTCCCGTAGCGTAAGCAGACACGAGGGCTCAAGCCCTATGATGGGCACGCCTTCCTCAGCATAGGGCAGCAGCACATCCAGTAACTGTTGAGCCTGTTTGCGCGCCTCATCCACCCGCCCCTGTGATAGGTAGGTTCGACCACAACAGAGAGCGGATGAACCAGCCACCCCGCCACTCCCACCAATCAACCTCACCTGATTACCAGCAGCATTCAAAACTTCCACTGCTGCGACAACAATCTCTGGGGAGTAGTGCTTGCAGAAGGTGTCCGCAAACAGAACCACCGTTTTGTCACTATCCGCTTTCTGGGTGATCTGATGTAAAGAATAAGCAACTGGTTCAGGTAAGGTTACTTTTGCACTGATCCCCAGAAGACGTTGCATCAGCTTCGCAAACCACTGATGTCGGTTGCGATAGCTGGTCAACCTGGCAAGCGAGGGATAGTTGGCAAGCAGTTTCGGGAGATCTGAAAAAAGACGCGCTCTCAGTGAGAGCCCTTTTGATGCATTGAGCTGTGCCAGGTATTCGATTTTGATGCGGGACATATCCACATTATTTTCACACTCCCGCTTGCACCCCTTGCAGCTGATACAGAGATCCATCGCCTCAACCAATTCTGATTGCAGAAATGCTTCACTACCCAGGTCACCATTCAGTGCCGCTTTGAGTAAGCGCACACGTGCTCCTGTTGAAAGCGCCGAATCCTCATCCAGTCGAAAACTGGGACACATCACACCTCTGCCACTACTCTCGCATTGGCGGCTGTTGATACAAACGGCTACCGCCTTGGCAAAATCACCACCATATTTGGGTATATCAGCATAGGCATCCCCCATACCGGCATCCGTATATTCGGACCAGTCAAGGTAGGTTTTCATATTTGATTTCTCGTCACTCTGCAAATGAGTTAGGGGGGGATGCAAGAGAGATACCACCGTACTTTTACTGGGTAAATCAGAGATCCAGCCCTTAATCTGTCAGCTTTACTACAAATAGAGCGCTCTTCACGACAATTCGTTAACGAAGATCGAGCAGCGTTTGCTGGCCTCCAGGCTCAAGATCTTATTTCTTATTCTTGACCAGCGAAAGTACACTTCTTACACCGGCTGACTTATCCTCTCGGTATTGCCACTGCTGTGCCAGGCTTTGAGTGAGAAAGTCGATTCGCTTGGTATCAATAGCGTCTCTCACCACCTCAGCCACCATCTCTCCCACGGGCACATCACTCTCTGTATCCAGAAAATGTTTATGGTAGATGATGGTTATCTTTCCCCAAGCCTGTGGACTGAGGCTGAGAATGAAATCATTACTGAAAGAGTCAGCAGCGCTGGCCAGACACTCATCCACCAATATCGAAGCATCCCCCAATTCAGGGGCCCAGAGACGGATAGAGGCTGCAGCCTGATCACGAAGTTTATCCAGATTCATAGCCCCCCCATTTGGTGCCAGATTAATCTCAGCTTAGCTGAAAATATCGCTCTCTATTTTTTCCCGCATATGATCCTGGGATCGCCTCTCTAATTTAAAGCGCAGGTAATCTCCAGCAGCAGCTGCCCCCACCAAACCAACCTTTTCCCAACCTAGTCACTCTACTCTGTGCTAACAGCTGGGGATTCCACCCCTGAATATAAAAGACATAACCCATCACCAATTGTGAGGAGAACAACCGTGTTATATGCCAACCCCAACACCGAAGGCGCGGTAATCAACTTCAAAGAGACTTACGAAAACTTTATCGGCGGCCAGTGGGTCGCCCCTGTAAAAGGGGAGTACTTCGACAACATCTCCCCAGTCAACGGCAGACCCTTCTGTAAAATCGCCCGCTCCACAGAAGAGGATATCGAACTTGCTCTGGATGCTGCACATGCCGCCCGTGAAGCCTGGGGCAAGACATCCCCTGCTGCCCGGTCAAATATGCTGTTGAAAATTGCTGACCGTCTGGAAGCCAACCTGGAAGCATTGGCCATCGCTGAGACCTGGGACAACGGCAAAGCAGTACGGGAAACCCTAAATGCCGATATCCCACTCTGCGTGGATCATTTCCGCTACTTTGCTGGCTGTGTACGCGCCCAGGAAGGGAGTATTGGTGAAATCGACGAACAGACCATTGCCTACCATTTTCATGAACCACTGGGTGTCGTCGGCCAGATCATCCCATGGAACTTCCCAATTCTGATGGCAGCCTGGAAACTGGCGCCAGCCCTGGCTGCAGGTAACTGTGTAGTGTTGAAGCCTGCGGAGCAGACACCCGCATCTATCATGGTACTAGTCGACCTGATCCAGGATATTTTACCGCCAGGTGTACTGAATGTGGTCAACGGCTTCGGTCAGGAAGCAGGTAAGGCTTTGGCAACCAGTACACGTATCGCCAAGATCGCCTTTACCGGCTCTACACCTGTCGGCTCCATGATCATGAAATACGCCGCAGATAACATCATCCCCTCAACCGTTGAACTGGGTGGTAAATCGCCCAACATCTACTTTGAGGACGTGCTTGACCAGGAAGATGACTTTGTCAGTAAGTGTGTGGAAGGCGCAGTACTGGCTTTCTTCAACCAGGGAGAGGTCTGTACCTGCCCTTCACGCCTATTGGTGCAAGAGTCGATCTATGAGAAGTTCATTGAAATGGTGATTGAGCGAACCAATCAGATCACCCGAGGCAATCCACTGGATACCGATGTCATGGTAGGCGCCCAAGCCTCCGAGGAGCAGTACAATAAGATCCTCGACTACATTCGCATTGGTCAGGATGAGGGCGCCCAAGTCCTTATTGGTGGTGACACTGAGTCTATGGATGAAGCACATAGCTCTGGCTACTACATTCAGCCTACCCTGCTCAAAGGCAGTAATGAGATGCGCGTCTTCCAGGAGGAGATCTTTGGCCCGGTGGTCTCTGTCACCACATTTAAAGATGAGGCTGAAGCACTGGCCATCGCCAACGACACCGAATTCGGACTCGGTGCTGGGGTATGGACCCGGGATATGAATCAAGCCTACCGAATGGGCCGTGGTATCGAGGCAGGTCGCGTCTGGACCAACTGCTACCACCACTACCCAGCCCATGCCGCCTTTGGTGGCTACAAGAAATCCGGTGTAGGCCGGGAGACCCACAAGATGATGCTCGACCATTATCAACAGACCAAGAATATGCTGGTCAGCTATGATGTGAACCCATTAGGTTTCTTTTAAACCTTAGTTGCTCAATATTTCTGCAGTAAAGGTGGGGCATGGCCCGAATGGCACTTACTTAAGCCGTTTTGGTGGGGCAGGGCCCCACCCTACCGTTCAATTCAGGGCGTAGGGTGGGGCCCTGCCC
>JBEVWG010000056.1:0-23715 GCA_040506705.1 Candidatus Thiodiazotropha sp. 6PLUC1 | reverse complement strand
CACCATAGGGGTGAGAATTCACCAAAAAACCAGATACTTTGCTTCATTACCTGCAGCGTCTCTACACCGACTCGTCAGGTGGCTTTGGTTTTAGTTGGGCATGGTGCGGCAGGGCCGCACCCTACATTTCGTCAGGTAGTTTTATATCGGTTGAATTGACAGGACCGCACCTTGTCAGGTGAGTTTTATATCGGTTGAATTGACAGGACCGCACCTTGTCTGGTGAGTTTTGTTTCGGTTGGGTTACTGTGGCTGGGCACACCTGACTTCTATATCGGATAGTTGTGGGTATCTTTTTCTATAACAGGATTTTAAAAGGTAACTTACTCTTCCTGGATATGTTCAGCCAGAAGTTCAGTCAAACTGATCACTTCGGTATCCATCTCGTAGTGCTCTATTCCCTCTTCCAGGATAATCCGGCAATTGGCACAAGCAGTGACCAGTGTATCCACACCGGTCTGCTGGATCTGCTTTTTCTTCCGCGTGAATACCTGCAGTCGTAGCTCTTCTGCTCTTTCATTGGCACTCACACCGCCGCCGCCACCACAGCACCAATTCATTACACCTTGATCTTCCATCTCTCTAAAATTCACAGCAACACTATTCATCAGCTCTTTAGGTTGATCAATCACACCACCACGTCGAACGATCTGGCAAGGGTCATGCAATGTCATTGGGGTATCGTCCCTGGAGGCAACTTTTATTCTTCCCTCTGATTTGAGTTGCTCCAATAATTCAAGGATATGTACCACCTCAAAATCGTAGCTACGTCCTATAAGGTTTGGCCCTTCCCAGCGTATAGCAGTATAGGCGTGCCCACACTCAGGACTGACTACAGCCTTAACGCCAAGTTTTTCTGCGGCATCCACTACCCGACCCACCAATTCTGCAGCGGCCTCTTTATTACCAATCTGAATGCCACTGTTGGTCGCTTCGAATGCTTCACTACTGATCGTCCAACTCACTCCGGCAGTTTTGAATATCTTTGCAATGCTCTCTATATACTCTGGAAAATTGACAATCTCCATGGATGAGAAAAGGGTCATATAGTCCGCCCCCTTCTGATCTATAGGTATCGATAAGCCTGTATCCTTCTCCACATGGGCCAGTGATGCTTGCAGGGTTTTAAAGGTCACCCCCATAGGACTACCGATTTTTAAAGCACGCCGGGTCGCCTCTTTCATACCCTCTGGCGCATACCCAGCGACTGAAAAGGCTTCCCGCTGTTTACGAATCATATAGGTAATATCATTACCCACAGGACATACCATGGAGCAGCGTCCACAGAGTGTGCAACTGTCGTAGACCAGTGTTTCCCACTTCGCAAAATCATCTTCCGTCAATGTTTTGCCTATTCCCAATGACGTACCCAACTTACCCCAGAAGGTCTTCTCCTGACGCCAGAGTTTTTTCATCGGTTCCAGTTTATAGATTGGGGTATACCGGGGATCTCCTGTCTCGGTGTAGAAAAGACAGGCCTCTGCACAAAGCCCACAATGGACACAACTGGAGAAGTATGACGCTACTTTTGCATCCAATTGTTCCCTCAGTGCCTCTACGCCTTGTTCAAAGGGGTCACTCATGGAAATCTCTCCTAAGGCTGTGGGCCGTTCGGTAAAACCTAAGCATTTACACCTTTACGACCCATTGCCGCACCGGTATAACCACGGCTCATGACAAAGGTAAAGGCGTGCATTAATTTACTGAATGGAAAATAGAGCAGCAACAGCTCCGCAAGCAACAGGTGTAGTAGACGAAGTGGTTCAAATGACTGGGCCAGGGCAAGACAACCACTCAACATCACCAGGAACACCAGGATGGTGCCTATATGATCATCCAGGTCTGATAGAAGACGGGTAACCGGATTGAGTACTCTGTGCAGCCACAGCAGAATCAAACCGGCGAATGCAACTTCTGCTGATATAATAAAGGCCCAATGAGGTATTGCAGGCCAGGCAAAACCGGTAATCCTGTCTGCTATGAAATCTATATGCGGTTGCGCTAAGAAGAGCAGTACAAACAGTCCAAGATGAAAGGCATATCCTGCAATCAGCTGTAGCTTGCCACGTCTCGTCACGGTTCGCTCAGGAACAAAGCGAGTGAACAGGGTGCGAAAGGCACCACTGCTTGCACTTCCCTTCGGATTTGCCAGGTCTGCTTTGACGCCGCTTAGTACGATTGAACCGATACGCCAGATAACGCCGATAATAAACACGCCCAGAGAGAAGCTCCAGAGTGGGCCATCTATAAACTGCCCGATCACTTTCCACTCTCCTGGAGTTTTACGATTGTCATCTCGGGTAAACTACTGCCCTCTAATTTTTCCACCTCAGCCTGCGATAGATCATCTCCCTTTTCGATTACCTCAGTTGCCCAATGGTCATGATGCTCTTTTGCCCAGTTGAGATCGCAGTAGCCTGTGGTCATACCATCAAGGGCCCCCTCCATACCCACAGAGCCGATATAGATGTGTCCAATGATCACTGTGATCATCAATATTGCCCCGAGGGCATGTCCTACGTGGGCAAGTTCCATCCATTCCCTTCCCTGTCCGAAAACGGGGAACACCAACATCAGACCTGATGCGATAATGACGCTGCCTACCAGAATAAGCAGCCAGAACATGCTCTTCTCACCCATGTTAAAAAAGTTCGATGGCACATGTTTAGAACCGATAATACCACCACCTCTGAGCAACCAGCTGAGATCGCCTTTCTGATAGATATTGCGACGTACAAACTGAATAAACATCAACACCACAGCAAGCATAAACAGTGGCCCTATAAGGTTGTGCCCCTCTTTACTGGCTGACGCCAAAACAGAAAATACCTCTTTACCCAGCACAGGTATAAGCAGGGGACGGCCAAACAGAAGAATTAAACCAGAGATGGCAAGAAACAGAAAAATCGAAGCGAGAAACCAATGAATCATTCGCTCATAAGTCGAGTAGCGAAACAACTTACGATCTGAAGGGCCACCTTCAATAAGCACCTTGCCTCTGATCATGTAGAAGATCCCCAGCAAGGCTACCACCCCAAGAAGAACAGAGCCACCAACAGGAATCAGCTGCTCCATTCTGAACTTTCGCCAGCGATCACCATTGGCATTGATCAGCACACCGCTATCAACACCTCTGACCTGACTCTTTCCTTTACTGCCACTCTCTCTTTGCCGCACATCCCGCCATAGCTCTGCTGCGGGATTAAGCACTGCACTTGATGGCATATCACGATTAACTTTTGTCTCAGCAAGAACCTCTACGGGCAGACTGTAGAAGAGTAAGAACAGCAACAGCCCACCACATGAGATACGTTGAAGCCTGTTACTGATGCTCTCTATTCTAGTTATCATGAACCTCATCCTAATGGCATAAACATCATTACTACGGTCAGGTCTTACTCGTTTGAACTACTCTTTCCACCCACGTTTTTTGGTGCCCGGAATGATGAATCACGATATGAAACACCACGTGCCATGACACTGGCGCTGCGATTGATAATGCGCTTGCGATAGACATCAGAGATCACATCCGCATCACCGGCCAGCAGGGCTTTGGTCGAGCACATCTCTGCGCACAAAGGCAGCTTACCTTCGGCCAAACGGTTGGAACCATATTTGCGATGCTCATCCGAGCTGTTATCGGTTTCCGGCCCACCGGCACAGAAGGTGCACTTATCCATCTTGCCCCGGGATGCAAAGGCGCCATCTTCTGGAAATTGAGGCGCACCGAAGGGACAGGCGTAGAAACAGTAGCCACAACCGATACAGATATCCTTGTCATGCAATACCACACCATCCTGAGTGGTATAGAAGCAATCCACCGGACAGACAGTTGCACAAGGGGCATCGGAGCAATGCATACAGGCGACTGAGAGGGATCTTTCCCCCTCATCGCCATCATTGATGGTGACTACCCGTCGACGGTTCACCCCCCAGGGAACCTCGTTTTCATTCTTACAGGCCGTTACACAGGCGTTACACTCTATACAGCGCTCGGGATCACAATAAAATTTCATTCGTGCCATGTCAGATATCCTCTATTAATTCCCAGTTACGCTTTGCTTATGCGGCACAGGCTACACTTGGTTTCCTGCATCTGTGTAACGGAGTCATAGCCATAGGTCATGGCAGTATTACAAGCTTCACCCAGAACATAGGGATCAGCACCTTCCGGATACTTACTGCGTAGATCTTTACCCAGGAAATGTCCACCAAAATGGAAGGGCATGAACGCCACCCCGGCGGCAACCCGTCGGGTAACCTGCGCTTTAATTTTGATTCGCGCACCCTCTGCACCTTCAAGCCAAACATCGTCGCCATCTTTGACACCGGCGTTATTGGCATCCCTGGGATGCATCTCGACAAACATATCCTGCTGCAACTCAGCCAACCAAGGATTGGATCGGGTTTCATCACCACCACCCTCATACTCAACCAAGCGTCCTGAGGTGAGTATGATCGGATAATCTTTCGAGTAGTCTTTCGCCTGGATCGAACCGTAACGCACCGGCAAGCGATAGAACGACTTTCGGTCTTCGTAGGTGGGATACTTCTCCACGAGATCGCGGCGACTGGTATAGAGCGGTTCTCTGTGTATCGGCACCGGATCGGGAAAGGTCCAGACAACTGTTCGTGCCTTGGCGTTGCCAAAGGGGGCGCAACCATGTTTGATCGCCACACGTTGGATGCCACCGGAACGGTCGGTCTTCCAGTTCTTGCCCTCTGCAAGGGCTTTCTCTTCTGCAGAGAGGTCATCCCACCAACCCAACTTTTTCAGCAATTTATCGGTGAATTCAGGATAACCATCCTTGATCTCAGATCCTTTCGAATAGGCACCGTTGGCCAACAGACTTACACCATTGCGCTCCACACCAAAACGGGCACGGAAGGTTAGACCACCATCGGCTACTGCCTTGCTGGTGTCATAGAGATTTGGTGTGCCAGGATGTCCCATCTCCGCTGTTCCCCAACAGGGCCAAGGAAGACCATAGAACTCACCATCACAGGGGCCACCTTCAGCAAGCAGTGAGGTGTAATCAAAAGTACCCCAGTTTTGTTGCTGCTTCTTCATCCGTTCAGGACTCTGTCCGGTATAACCGATGGTCCACATACCGCTATTGAATTCACGGGTAATGTCTTCAATCAAGGGCTCTTCATTGGTCACACTGATATTTTTAAATAACTCATTGCTGAAACCGAGTTTGTTCGATAGACGATACATGATGGTATGGTCTGGCAAGGATTCAAACAGGGGTTCGATCACCTTGTCGCGCCACTGCAACGAACGGTTTGAAGCGGTAACCGAGCCGTAGGTTTCAAACTGGGTCGCTGCGGGTAGCAGATAGACCCCATCTGTACGATCATGCATAACCGCAGAGACAGTTGGATAGGGATCGATTATCACCATCACATCCAGTTTTTCCATCGCCTTTTTCATCTCTGGGCCACGGGTCTGACTGTTGGGTGCGTGGCCCCAAAGAACCATGGCACGAACATTATCCTTTTGCGCAATATTGCCCTTCTCTTCCAACACACCATCGATCCAGCGGGATACCGGTATACCCTTGGTGTTCATCACCAGGGCATCTTTACCTTTTGACTGCTCATAACTGGCCTGATCGAAGCGGCCAGCGAGCCAGTCATAGTCCACATCCCAAACCTTAGACCAATGGGTCCAGGCGCCTTTAGAGAGCCCGTAGTAACCCGGCAGGGTATGTGAGAGAACGCCAAAATCTGTTGCACCCTGAACATTGTCATGCCCACGGAAGATATTGGTTCCACCGCCAGCAACACCCATGTTGCCCAGGACCAGCTGGAAGGTGCAGTAAGCACGGGTATTGTTGTTACCAATGGTGTGCTGTGTCCCACCCATGCACCAGATGAAGGTGCCGGGCCGGTTGTCCGCCATGGTTTTTGCAGCGGAATAGACCTGGTTTTCCGGTACACCAGTCACCTTCTCTACTTCATCAGGCGTCCATTTGGCCACCTCTTTTTTTACCTCTTCCAGACCGTAGACACGCTGACGGATAAACTCTTTGTCTTCCCAGCCATTCTTAAAAATGTGCCATAACATACCCCAGATCAACGGCACGTCGGTACCCGGACGCAGGCGCAGGAATTGATCGGCGTGGGCAGCAGTACGGGTAAAGCGTGGATCGATAACGATCAGTGGCGCGTTATTCTCCTCTTTGGCCTTGAACACATGCTGTAATGAAACCGGATGGGCCTCGGCTGGATTGCCACCGATAATCAGAATCGCCTTGGATTTATGGATGTCGTTATAGGAGTTGGTCATGGCGCCATAACCCCAGGTATTGGCAACGCCGGCAACGGTGGTGGAGTGACAGATTCGTGCCTGGTGATCTACATTATTGGTGCCCCAGAAGGCAGCAAATTTGCGGAACATATAGGCCTGTTCGTTATTATGTTTTGCAGACCCGAGCCAGTAGACTGAGTCAGGGCCAGACTGCTCGCGGATTTCGAGCATCTTGTCACCAATCTCATTAATAGCCTGCTCCCAGGAGACCCTTTTCCACTTACCATCAACCAGTTTGGTGGGATATTTCAGACGCCGCTCACCATGCCCATGCTCTCTGACTGATGCCCCCTTGGCACAGTGGGCACCAAGATTGAATGGATGATCAAATGCAGGTTCCTGTCCTGTCCAGACACCGTTTTCAACTTCAGCAATAATGCCGCAGCCAACAGAACAGTGTGTGCAGATGGTCTTCTTCAGCTCAACCTTGCCGCTTGTTGCATCCGTTGCTGCCTGGGCCTTTTTAATCATGCCTGGCGCAAAACCGGTCGCCAGTGCGGCACTGCCTGCCATCAACCCGGAGTTGCGTAGAAAACTACGACGATCCATGGCGATACCAGCGGCGGGCTTTTTGAGGGAGGTTATATCGGTATTGATATCTGTCACAGAGTCAGAGATTTTTTGCAATTTCATTCCGGTATCCTCAACGACTCAACGATTAGTAGTCTTGTAGTAGGCGGCGATATGTGGCGTCAGTCGATATCCTTTTTGAACCTGACTCTTCTCTTCAGGTTCTTCTTCAACTGATGCTGATGTCAGACCGGGAAGAGTCGCTGCAACTGCCACACCGACACCCGCACCGGCGGTAGTACGCAGAAAGGCTCTACGCTGGTTATCCGGTGATTTTCTTGACCGCTTTTTCATGGACTCTTCCTCCGATGCATTAAACTTGTATATCTGCGTTAGTCAGTCCGGATACTTCATCCGGGAACAGGGTTCGAGTAGCTTGTTCAGCGTTACCTGGTAACCGCTTGTAGTTGGATAAAAACTCAATCAGCTGTTGGTACATAAAGTATTAATTAACTCTGTTTTTCATTATCAGGATGAGATACCCAGACTAGACTGTCATATTCAGATAGCGCTTCTCGAGGGCAATAAAAGCTTTGCCAAAACGCCCCACCGCCCGATAAAATATTGCCGATTTTGCTTCACTCAAATCGGTAAAAAAGCGAGCTAACCAACTCGCCAGATGTGTTTCATAAAACTGCGATTGAACTTGTACGCTCTGGGACTCCTGGATCAACATAGCCATCACTTCGCATAGGGCTGCAACATGATCCTCTGGCTCAGTCACCCCATCCTGGCGTTGAAATCCCAACAGATTTAGATCGGTACGGAGCCTTCCCAATGGACGCTCCATCAAAAAACCTGTCTGGTACCAGGAGCCATAAGGCACCAATTCACCTCGCCCCATGCCGATGAACAGATCATGAAACTCATCGTCCACCGTCTCGCTGCTGGAAGTGGTTGCAGAGAGTCCCAACATCGACATAGCCAGCGCCAGCTCATCGGCTTTCGAAGAGAGGTCAGCAAATATTGCTACCTGATCCAGAGTCTCTTGGTCCGGTGAATTTCTCAACAGCTGCGCCAACATCCCGTAGGCACCGACACGACACTGCTGCGCTTCATCCAGAGAGTGCTCCCGAGCGGCAAAGGCTGCTTCATCGGATGCCCATGGGCTTATGCTTTGATTGTTTTGCGCCGTTTGGCTCAAGTCAGTCATCTACAGTCTCCTCGGATAAGACAAGTGCAAACCGCAGACCAGATCCACGGGAAAAAAAATGACAAATTGGGTAGATAATGGGCAATCAATAGGGTTTTATTGGCGAATTTGGCCATCAAGTGCTTCCGGATCCTGGGCAATATCAACCACACGACACTCATCACAAAGAGTCAGGCGTCTTAGAGCGCGCTCACTTTGGAACATATAGTGTCCACTGAGCTTGCTGCGCATTTTTTCAATCACCGAACGAGTAGCGAATGGCTTTCCGCATGAGACACAGTGGAAGGGCTGCTCTTCATGCAGGGTTCGAGGATGACTGCGTCGTTCAGTGTCAAAGATCAGTCTGGGAGTAATCCAGATCGCATCTTCGGGACAAGTGCGGGTACAGAGACCACACTGCAGACAATTGGCCTCAACAAAACGCAACTGAGGATGCTCTCCCGACCCACTCTGCAGCGCTTTGCCTGGACAGACGCCGACACAAGAGAGGCATAGAGTACATGACTGAGCTGAGACAACCGCCTCACCAAATGGCGCACCCTGACTTAGAGTTGCCATGGGCTTGGCTCGTTGAGACTGGGCAAACAGATGATCGATTGCCAGATAGACCGTTTGACGTTTATCACCAAGCCCGGAGAATCCAGCCGGCTTTAAATCGGGCATAATGGATGAATCCTTGATCTCCTCCAGTGCGCCCAATCTGACAACCCCCGCCGGATACCCCATCGCACTGACCACCTCCTCGGCGGTAAGTAACTGCTGCTGCAGGGCGTCGGCTACATCATCGGGTAGCTGATTGTCATTGACCAACCAAACCGCCTGCGCCCCGTAAGCGAGCGCCGACAACCAAACTTCAAGCCCCACACTGGCCAACTCCTCCACTTCCATCGTCAGATAGTTACCCTCTTCCGGTGCAGGAACTGGGGCGTCTGAACTGGCTCGTATCAGAATTATGGGATGCTCACCCCCCGCTTCACGGTAGACAGTCAGCAGTTTTCGCAAACGTTCCAGGGTATCTTTCACACCTGGATAGACATAACGTATGGCGCCACTTGGACAAACTGTCGCACAGGCGCCACCCCCCTGACATAGATAAGCATTGACCTCTATAGTCTCAGCCAGGCTACTGATCGCTTCCGCCGGACAGACATCGAGACAACGGGTACAGGCAGTTTTACCTGAGCGACCATGAGCGCAGATTTGAGGGTCGTAGTCGAAGTAGCGCGGCTTTTCGAAACGGCCGGTCATATCGGCCAGAGTCTCCACCACCTGATCAAGTTCTGATTCATTAAAAGAGGCTCGGAAATAACCAGGGGGTGTCAAATCCTGGCCCATCAGGGGTTCAGGTGTGAGATCAAGAACCAAATCCACTGCAATGATTTCGAAATTCGATCGCCCCTCCTCTCCCAGCAGGATCTTGAATGCCCCCAGATAACCCTCTATGGCAATAGGCCGCCCCCCTCCCGGTACTACAGGTACACCTGGCTCTTCAGCACCTTCGGTTAAAATCACCATTGGATGAAGTTTGTCACTTAGTCGAGGTGCAATTTCCAGGGCCTGCTGATTACCGATAATTGCCAATCTGCCACGGGACTGATAATTGACCAGGCCAGTCGCCTCGATCCGCACTCGATTCATAGCGGCCTGAGCCTCCTGCCGAGCCAGATGATCTATTTGTTGTTGTGTCTGTTTGTTCATATCGCTCATGATGGGGTCTCTTGATTAATGTCATCATCACGCCCTGATTCACCCGACAGCCGCTCTTCTGATGACACCACATCTTGCGGTGCCTCCTCCTGCTCAGACTCAGTCGCACCAGTGCTCTGGGTTTGCTTTGGTTGGGGCTGATCTTCTGATTCAGCCACCTCTTCCTCTCTTTTCCGTTCCGCCTCAAGCTCCATTTGATGCCTTAAATCAGCTGTAATTACATCCCCAAGCGCTTCGAACTGGGTGAAGTCCTCAGCATAATCATCCAAGCCATCGCAGACATTGAAAGCAGCGCCATGAAACAGTTTTCGTAAGGCAAGTTGACGTAACTGTTCGGAGACTTTTGGAGAGAGAAAGCCGCTGTAATCCGACTCTTCATTGAGACTTTCCAAAGGGGGCATATCTTCATCAGATGGTTGGGGTTCCTCTACTGTTGGCGCTTCTGCAACCAACGGCTGTTGAGAGGCCAGTTTTCGTTCTGACCAACGACTATAGAAACCATCACCTTGATTGGATTTCTCTTCATCCAATGACTTTTCATCACGATCCATGGGGCCTCTCTGTACTCATTTTCCAGTCGGCCCGTTTGCGTTTTGTACGCTTTGTAGGCACATAGTGAGTCAGCACAAATGTTTCAGCCCAACGGTATATCTCTGGGGTCACAGCCACGGCATAGACGGTCTCATCCCCTTCGAGATAGGCATGGGCCTCATCAAAACTGAAACTCACCAGAAAGGGTGTGGGCACACCATCATCACTCTCTGTCGCTACCACGTAACAGCGGGGTTCAGTAGAGAGCAGATTGTGGTAATAGCTTTCGCACTCATCCACATGCAGGCGCAGGGTAAAGCCGGAATGGAGATATCGACAAACCTCCCCCTCCTGATGAATCAACTCAACTTCACTCTCAGCTGTAGTTCCTCGTTTAGCCGCCAGGATGCCAACTACTTCCCACTGTTTGCTTACCCAGATATTGCTGCTGGGGGACTGCTGCATGATTACCGAAACCGAAAACTCCTGGGGAATGGCGCTGCCGATCTCGTTTTCTGAAATAGACATATTCGATGCCTCTTGAATCGATGAGTTTTAATGAGTGGATCGCAAGTTACATACCACTATCAACATTCGGAAAATAACCAGGGTATTTGCGGTTCAGGAAAATAGTCCGAAAAAAGGGGTTGTGGCAAAACAGGGCAAAATGTCCCGTTTCAGCGCTTCGAATGGGACATTTCATACCACCACAACAATCATTCGGCCTGCAGATACTGATCTAGCAGCACACGCTATTTCGGTATGACTTTTGCGTACAGATCCAGAGAGCTTGTTGGAGAGACAACCCCCTATGCCCGATACAAACAATAACCAGGCAACAGATCGAAGCATTTTGACAGACCGCTTCGACCGCAAAATCACCTACCTGCGAATCTCAGTCACCGACCGCTGCGACCTGCGTTGTGTCTACTGCATGTCTGAGGATATGGAGTTTGTTCCCAGATCACAGTTATTGACACTGGAAGAGCTCTATCGGGTAGGTAAAAACTTTGTCGACATGGGGGTGAACAAGATCCGCATCACCGGCGGCGAACCCCTGACCCGTCGGGGAATCATGCAACTGTTCGAACATCTAGGAGAGTTAGAGGGTCTGAAAGATCTGACCCTCACTACCAATGGCACCCTGCTCTCCCGCTATGCCAAGCCACTCAAAGCAGCTGGCGTCACGCGCATCAATATCAGCCTCGACACCCTACAGGCCGACCGCTTTCATGCAATGACCCGGGTCGGTGATATACAGCGCACAATGGCAGGCATTGATGCTGCCCTGGAAGCTGGCTTTCAACGGTTAAAGATCAACTCTGTAATACTCAAAAATCGAAACCACGACGAAGTAGCAGATCTGGTTCGCTTTGCTGAAAGCCGTGGCATGGACATCAGCTTCATTGAAGAGATGCCCCTGGGAATGATAGGTGACCATGATAGAGAAGAGCTCTTCTACTCAAGTGACCAGGTAATGCAGGATATTCAGCAACACTATGAGCTGACCCCGACTACTGAAAACACAGGCGGCCCCGCACGCTACTATCGACTCAACGGTTCAAATGCCCGGGTAGGATTCATCTCTCCACATAGTCATAACTTTTGTGACACCTGCAATCGGGTTCGCCTGACCGCAGAAGGCAAACTACTGCTCTGTCTTGGCCAGGAACACTCAAAAGATTTGCGCCGTGTTGTTCGTGCCAATCCACTGGATGATGAACCCCTAAGACAATCCATAATCGAGGCGATGGAGATCAAACCCAAGGGACATGAGTTCGATCTCAGCGCTCAACCGGTTCTGTTCCGACATATGAATGCCACTGGCGGATGAGTCAGCAGTGATGAACAGACAAAACTCTGATCAATATCGACCTCATCTCACAGATGCCGGCCTGAGTGCAGCTCACCCAGCGACAGCCGTTGATGAATTTGGCGAAATCCGCCATGGTCGGGTCGCTGCCGAGCGGGCGCTCACCGTCTACCTGGACAAGCGGGAGATGGTCACCCTCATGACCCTGGGAACCCGACCGGAAATGCTTGTTCTCGGCTGGTTACATAATCAACGACTGATTACCGACATCCATCAGATCAAGGCGGTTCAAGTGGACTGGGAGACAGAGTCTGCAGCAATCACAACCTTCGATGGCATTGCGGATCTGGATAAAAAGACCGCGCATAAAACAGTCACCACCGGCTGTGGACAGGGCACAGTTTTCGGCGATTTAATGGAAGATCTGGATAAGATCGAACTGCCCCAGCGTCGCCATCTTCAATCAGGCATCTATGCACTGTTAAAAAATCTCAGCAGCTACAACGAAGTCTACCAAAAAGCAGGTGCAGTTCATGGCTGCGCCCTCTGTCGTGGTGCAGAGATCCAACTCTTTATCGAAGATGTAGGTCGACACAACGCAGTTGATGCCATTGCCGGGCATATGATGCTGAACCATACAACAGGCGCAGACAAACTTTTCTATACCACTGGAAGACTGACCTCGGAGATGGTGATCAAAGTTGCACAGATGGGCATACCCTTTCTACTCTCCCGCTCAGGAGCCACCCAGATGGGAGTCGATCTTGCCAAACAGGTGGGGGTCACCTTGATTGCCCGAGCAAAGGGAAAACATTTTCTGATCTACAACGGCGCAGAAAACATCACATTCGATGCAATCCCTCAGGTACGTTTCAAAGCCTCAGACAGTAAACCGGCGGAACACGCCAAGAGCTGATGATATTAACCTGGCAACCTGAAAGAAAACTATTTGGGTGTTGGATTAGTAAGGAGAAAATATGGCAGCAGTTATCTCTCAGGACCAGCATGTATTCATGAATGTAAAACAGGTCGCGGAGTATCTGCACCTGAATGAAAAGAAGATCTATTCACTGGTCAATGAGGAGCGTATTCCTGCAACGAAAATAACTGGAAAATGGCTATTTCCCAGGGAACTGGTTGATCGCTGGATGCTCGATTCTGCCCATGGTGGCCTGATGACCAACCGACTGGTTATCGCCGGTAGCGATGATCCCCTGCTCTATCGTCTGATCATGAACTTTGCACAAGAGACCGGTGCTCATGCACTAATCAGTTACTCACCGACAGGCACAAGACTCGGCCTTGATCTACTGCAGGCGAACCGTGTTGACGCCTGTGGCATCCACTGGGGGCCAAACCAAGAGAGCGACACCCGCCACCCGGCGCTGTTACGTCAATACCCTCAATTCAGACAGTGGGTGTTGATACGACTCTTTCGCAGAGAGCAGGGATTGATCGTGAGCCGGGAGATTGGAGAGCAACGACCAGATACCAAAACCCTACTGGAGGGTTCTTACCGATGGGCCATGCGACAGACCGGTGCAGGCGCACAACGTTTTCTGCTGGAAGTCCTGAGCCAATACAGTGTTAATGTAGATCGACTGAATAGCGTATGCACTGCCCTCTCAGAGCGGGAGGCTGCAGCCAGCATTGCAATGAACCAGGCCGACGCCGCACCGGGGGCGAGAGCAGCGGCCAAAGAGTATGGCTTGGAGTTTATCCCCTTCGGCTGGGAATCATTCGACCTGGCGCTGCCGAGGAACATCTGGTTTCGCCGACTGTTCCAGGATCTCATCAACCGACTACGCTCGGCAGACTCTCTGGCCATGGGAGAGCGCCTGGGGGGTTATGATCTGAGTGAAGCTGGAGAGCTGGTCTGGGGGGATGAATAGAAGAGCATCATATTGATAGGCAAGTGAATACCAATAGCATCGAAAAGGTGCGTCAGGGACGCACCCTACAAAACACTATTCCAGCCGTAGAGTGCGGCCCTGCCGCACCATCGCCTGCATATAACTAACCAGGCAATTAATACTCCAACACTCAGCCATTGAGCACCACACCACACCACAACTTAACCCCACAAAATACACAGATGCATCAGGAACGTACCCTACAAAACATTATTCCACCCGTAGGGTGCGGCCCTGCCGCACCATCTCCTGCATACAACTAACCAGGCAATTAATACTCCAACACTCAGCTATTGAGCCCCCCTACCACACCGCAACTTAACCCTACAAAACACACAGATGCATCAGGAACGCACCCTACAAAATACTATTCCACCCGTAGGGTGCGGCCCTGCCGCACCATCTCCTGCATACAACTAACCAGGCAATTAATACTCCAACACTCAGCTATTGAGCCCCCCTACCACACCGCAACTTAACCCCACAAAACACACAGATGCATCAGGAACACACCCTACAAAATACTATTCCACCCGTAGGGTGCGGCCCTGCCGCACCATCTCCTGCATACGACTAACCAGGCAATTAACACTCCAACACTCAGCCATTGAGCACTCCCACCACAACTTAACCCGATAAAACATACAGTGCTATGATAAACCAGACGTAAGATCACATCTGCCCCATCAACAGGTTGAATAATGAAGACAGGTTATCTGGTACTGGAAACACACCCTGATCATACCGGCATGATAAGAGCCAGAATCAGGGCTGAGCTTCCCAACACTCAGGATTCCGAAGAGGGATCAACGATTCGCTACATCGCACGCTTTGACGACGTCGAAGCAGCCCTGATGCACCTGCATAATGAACTGAATCATAAACTGGTCGACCTTGACAGCAGACTCTACAAGGCTGATATAGCAGAGGCCATCTCAGCAATCCAAGCAGATGAACTGCGCCATAAGCAAGTATGGATAGACCCATCCATTGACGAGCAGGTAATTGCAAAAATCGAAGCCCAAACAACAAAACTGAAAAAACGCCACAACATACAGAATCGTATCTGGATGATGGTCGGTGGATTTTTTGTCATACTCTTTTTTGTTTTGAATACGATTAATGGTTAATAGATTGCGTATAAACACTAAGAGATTCTGAAAAAGTCTGATAACGATTTCCCGCCGTTAAAACAGTTACGAGATACTAAACCGCTACCCCCTGTTACTTAAACGCAGATTCATACCTGAACTTCAGAGGTCAATTTTTTTATTGCACCCAACATTCCAATCAATCCAGCACCAAACAGCCATAGCATTGCAGGAAGAGGTACCACATGCAGAGGTATGTCGAAATTGTGATGCTGCCGGGATGAAAAGCCACAGCACAGCTCATACCATTCATGAACTCTGCACAGCTGCGTGAGAAGCCAACGCTAAATGAGGTGTCGTTATATAAAATAGACTCATCATTAAAAAATGTATTGAATCACCAACCAAGCCCCAACATATAAGGTTGGAAATAGAGAAAAATTGTAGGATATATTTTTTAGACCTACAGTAATTATCAACTTTTTAGTGAATTTCCAACCCCCTTTGGTGGGGCATGGCCCCACCCTACCTGGATGCTGACCAGACCGATTGAGGGCTCTGCTTAGGTAGATACCGCACAAGTCTCTTCGCCCTAAAGACCTTTGTTACCTTCCAGCACATATCGACTGATACCTTACTATCTCGCCAGCTCAGACTTGCTGAAATCACCCAGCCAGTCGCCTATTAACACCATTTTTTGATCGATTGGGGTCTCTCCTCCTTACCTATGCATTATCTACCTGTAAACGATCTACCCGGTCTAATCTGTAAACGATGTTACCGGTTTGTACCCTTACTCCCCTCTCCCCTCGCGGGAGAGGGGCTGGGGGAGAGGGGGGTATATTCTTAGTCAATTTCTGCCAGATACAGGTCGCTGAAATAGACTTGAGGAACTCGCATCGATGAATTTTAAATGTGTTACCCATGTCTCCTGTCTATACAGCGGGAGGGGGGAGGTATTCAACAACATAATCATCTAGATCACTACTCAGCACGACAAGGATTGATCGGATCGTACCGCATATGCGTCAGTACCATTAAGCGCTTGGCGCACACCCTCTCCCCAACCCCTCTCCCGTCAAGGGAGAGGGGCTTATGCATCTGTTTCTGCTGTAAATGAAGATATCAGCTACTACTATTAATAATTGATAGGCAGAACTTAGCGCCGTTCTAAATATATTTCTCGCAGGCCTTCTTAAGGGCTCCTCTGTTAATTGCTTGTGCCCTCTGCGTGACCTGAAACGTGGAGCAGCAAGGCGTGAGCTTAAGCAGAATGGTTGTTCCATTCTCAAGCATCACAACGCAGTAGATGCATGCTTCAGGCCGCGCCCTACAGGGTTTTAAGACTCGTCCAGACTCGGCCCTGCACTTTTTCGACAGGCAATAAGCATGGCTTCAAAAGCTCGCCTTGATTCTGAACAGGTCGTAAAGCTAGAGGGCACAAGCAATTAATATGAGGTGCCCTTAACTACAAGGTTCCAGGAAACTTTTACTCTTAAAGAGATGTTGTTGACAGCGAAATAGCCATTTACAACTTCGTGTTAGACAGCCAAATAAACACTACATAAAGGAGACAGGAAATGAACGAATATTTTGTTTCAGCTCATGGAGGACGTGACGCAGGCACTTCCACCGGCACTTTTGTCATACCTAATGATCTCGAAATTCACTTCTATAGCGCAGATGGGACCGTGTTACAGAACTCCCTCGCAGTGCCTCTATATTGTGACCTGACACGACAGACAGGTTATGGTCGAATCTGCTCTTCCTATGTTAAGCGGATCGCAGGACCATACCAGGTTGTTCCTGACTACATTGCATTTGGCGCAGAGCATCAAGGTGCAGATGCTGATCCTGTTTTCCAGGGATATCCGACAGGTATATACCGGGCGGGAAGACAAGCGCCATCCCTGCCCATTCCAGCTGGACAACAGATGCGGCAGAGTGAAATCATTTACTCCAGAAAACCCCATTTAACAGGACGCCTCCTTTGGCTTTGCTGCCGTGAGAATATGGACCCAAATCGTGTTGTGCAACCTTATAGACCCAGTGATGTAGTCGCATGGGGTGGTGCATGGCGTGATTGAACTCTTCCAGAACATACAAGGTGGTAAATACCACCTTGATCGCCTACCCTGTCTGAGTGATATTGATAAATTTCATAGGAGTACCCGATAAAAAGAGCAGATATAACTTTGGAAATAATCACAGACTTAGTAAACCTGAGGGTCACGGCCATTAATATTTGCCTTACCCAAAAAACATAGAAGTTAAAGAGGAACAATATGAAGTATCTATTGTTGATATTGAGCCTGGGCATTGGGTTCTCAACGCATGCGGAAACCTACAAATGTGAAGATGGTAACGGCAAGATCAGCTATTCGAGTAATAAGTGTAAAGAGGGAAGTAGAGAACAGACCTTAAGCGCCATTTATAAAGAAGCAACCGATATTCCAAGCAGTGGTAATCTTAAAAAATTCGTTTATGCAAACACCCCACCGTTTAAGCTAACAACAAACAAAAAAACGGTCATCGCCATGCAGGGAATAGAGGCATGGAAAAATGTTCAAAAACAATCTGGACTGATGGATGTTGAGATATATAAATATGATAAAAGCGATGCAAAGAGCACCGTTACCCTCTCCATTCGCTCTTTTAAAAATGAAGCGTTTGCCTCTAGGTTTTGGACGAACACAAAATTTGATAAAAACGAATATGATATAAAAAATACAACTGCAGTGACTCTGCGTTCAATATCCTCATTTGGAACTAAAACATCTGCTTTCTATATGAAACACAACTCATATTTTATCGAGCTTAATATCGTCTCTTTTGATTCCGACCCCCACTCAGAACTGGAGGCAACATTCAAAGAGTACTCTGATTTCGTTAAAAACATTTAAGGGCACCTCTATTAACTGCTTATGCCCTCTGCGTGACCTGAAGCGTGTAGCTGCAAGGCGTGAGCCATAGCAGAATGGTTGTTCCATTCTCAAGCATCGCAACACAGCAGATGCATACTTCAGGTCGCACCCTACGATCAAGCGGCACGCTTCCAGATGCGTGCCGCATACTAGTGGATCAGCCCACTAGCCATCTCCATTCCAAATCCATAACCGCACTCTATGGTTACTCGCCTACCGTCACATCAATTGGGTGAGATTTCTTTAGACAGAAAAGCTTAATAAAGCCCATGGATGCGTGACTACATAGCACCATACTCACCTGGAGCAGTCGTACATTTGACATATTATTATACGTCGTCTATATTTTTACGTCGTATACTTATCAGGGATGCTGTCATGAAATCAGTGAAGAGTCACAACGCCGCTACTCAACTGAACAACCCACCAAAACAAGCCACTTCTACCCATTCCAACCAAGCAGTGCCGATCAACAAGAGTGCAACTCTAAACTGCAGAGATAAGCACTGGACAGTCATGGAGATTGCATAATGAGCGCTATAGGTCGTCGCGAGCGCAAGCGTCAACAGACAGCAGATCACCTGGTGGATACCGCCTGAGCTCTATTCCAGGCCCAAGGATTTGAGGCGGTAACCATGGAGGCAATCGCCGAGACAGCAGATGTAGCGAAGGGGACACTCTATAAATACTTCCCAGTGAAAGAGGCCCTGCTGCGCCACCAATTTCACCGAGAACTGACCAAGACACTACCAGGGATACTCAAGCAGCTTTCCGACTTAGCAACCATTGCTGAGCAGTTAAAGGGGTTTCTTGATCTGAGTGCAGACTGGTCGATAAAGCATCGTCAACACATAGGCCCATACCTCACTCTACGCATGAGAGAGGCCGGTATCCCCTACAACCCCAACAGCCAGAAACGCAGTGGCGTAGAGCAGCTCTTCACCAACTTTATCAAACAAGGTCAGGAGAGCGGTGAGTTTCGCAATGACCTTGAAGCTGCCACTGCTGCCCAATATCTGGAGTTTCTCTACCTCGCTTCGTTGATGCGCTGGCTCAACAACAGAGAGATCGATCTCCATGAAGAGTGCCACACCATGCTCAATCTCTTTCTTCACGGATTGACGTCATGATCATTAACAGCTGGGAAGCGATCCTGCAGGCAGGAGCAGAACAGGTTGGCGGCAAGGCGTGGCAGCTTGCGCGACTGTATCGTTACGGATTTAAGATACCACCTGGGCAGGTGGTCAGTGTAGAGGCGTATCGGCGATGGCTCGATAATTCCAAGCTTGAACTTGAACTACTGAAAGCTGCAAGATCACCCCAAGATGTAAGAGCTGAAGCCCTGGCTGAAGTGACAGATAGACTTATCCATCTCCCTACAGGAGTTGAACTGAAGTCACTAGCCAATAGCCCAATGGCGGTACGTTCATCAGCGCCACAAGAAGATTCCACCCGCGCCTCCTTCGCTGGTATCCACGCCTCCTGCCTTAACGTTCAAGGTAATTCAGCCATGGAGCAGGCAATTCGCACGGTCTGGCTCTCGCTCTGGACAACCACTGCCATTGCTTATCGCGAGCGTATCGGTCTGGCCCATGAGCAGGCGTCGATGGCAGTACTGATCATGCCCCTGATACCAGCCAAGGTCAGCGGCATCGGTTTCACCAAAGACCCACGCAGCGGACGTGACGACCGGATGGTAATCCACGCCACCCAAGGCCTTGGTGAGAGCCTGGTGAGCGGTCGTACAACGGGGGATGAGATTGTCCTGGCCGAGGATCTACAGGATGACAGCCTGAAGCTGCTGTCGTTAACCCCTGGCGATAAATCACTGCGGATCGATGCCAAGCCTGGTGGCGGCACCGAAGCACTTCAGCTACCCAGTGACAACACCCCAGCATTGAATGAAACTGAATTACTGCAACTAGGTGAACAGCTGCGTCTGGCAGCCTCTGCCCTTGACTACACCAAGCCTGACTTCGACCTGGAGTGGGCCTGGGATGGCAAACAGTTCTGGCTGTTGCAGGCCCGGCCTATCACAGCAACAAATCGATGCACCTACCCTGAGCTGGCAACCCAGCCAGAGATCTGGTCACGAGGCAACACCAAAGATGTGGTGCCCTACCCCCTCTCCCCCTTCGACTGGAGTGCATCCCGACGCTTGGTCAACGCAATACTAAAAGAGGGGTTTAAGCTCGCCGGGCTTAAACTACAACCAGGCGTGCAACGAGCTGGGCTATTTAAAGGCCGACTCTATATCAACCTCTCTCTGTTACAGTGGGAGGGTTACGCCTCTGTTGGGGTCATGCCAGAAGCGATGAATCGCCTGATCGGTGGTCATCAACCAACAATAGAACTCTCCCCATCAAAGCGACAGCGATTGGCACAGGGCATTAACCTGATACGCTATCTCATCAACTCCCCCGCCAGACTCAAAGCGGGACGAGCAGCAATCAACCAGGTCATGGAAAAAGTCGAACAATGGAAAAACGACCCACTACCTGAAACAGAAGAAGATTTCGCAAACACACTACGCAAATACTGCCGCTACAGTAGAGATGCACATGACCTCCACTTCCTCCAGGGATCTGCCAGTAGCGCGCTCAGCTTTCTGGTGGATACCATAGATGAGAGGCTGCCTGGTGAAGGGCATGCCCTGGCCGCTGCGCTGATGGCCGGTGGTTCTCCCAGTGTCACCGCACAAATGGGATACGACCTGGTGACACTCGCAAAGCAAGCAGTAGCAGACCCGTTCACCCAAGAGTGGCTGCAACAGCGCAAGAGAGGTGAAGCACTCGACTGGCGTCAACTGCCCAAGTCCAACCCTTTGCGACAGGGATTCACAACATTTCTAAAGCGCCATGGACATCGCGGCCTCTACGAAACCTACACCCGCAATCCGCGTTGGCATGAACAACCCGACTATCTCCTGGATAACCTCCTGCAGCTGGCAGAGACCGACCTTGAGGCCCAGTCGCTTATACAACAGGAGGCGCGGAATAAAGCACTAGAGCGAGTGAAACACGCCCTGCCCTGGTGGAAACGCCCAATGCTCAACAGCATGGTAGGCGCAGCCAAACGTGGCAGCAATGATCGGGAAGCGGCTCGCAGTGCGATGATCGCAATGATGGACCCACTTCGTCAGATGTTACTCCATTTAGGTGAGCGCTGGGTTGAAGCAGGCTGGCTTGAGAAGAGGGATGAAATCCTCTACCTGATGCAGCATGAGATTTTTGCTGTGTTAGAAAACGCCCTAGCGGGAGAAGCAGTAAAGCCAAGGATAGTTGACCGCCGCAGACAGTTCGAAACCTGGCAGCAAAAAGAAGCAGCAGATGTAATCATGCAACAACCCGATGGTAAAAACATAGAGCAGATAGAGAAGCGTGGTGCAACATTGGCAGGTGGTGATTGCTATAAAGGTATCCCGGTAGGTACAGGCCGAACCAGAGGCATTGCAAGAATCCTACACAACCCAGAGCAAGGCGAACGGTTGGGGCATAACGAAATCCTGGTCACCCCCTCGACAGATCCCGCATGGACTCCCCTTTTCCTGAAAGCAGGAGGACTGGTAATGGAGACAGGAGGCTATCTGTCCCATGGCGCTATAGTAGCCCGTGAGTTTGGAATTCCAGCGGTTGTCAATCTACCGGGGATTTTGCAACAACTCAGTGATGGTGAGCTTATTGAGGTGGATGGTGTTGAGGGAGTAGTGACCAAGCTTGAAGTTATTTGAATAAATAATAGTGTATCCTGAATCGACCTCAATTATTTTTCATATAATCTGCAGATTTTGATACTGCGACATTATTTAGCATCCTGTTTAATTAGGAAGTCAAAAGGG
The DNA here is from genome assembly GCA_040506705.1 of Candidatus Thiodiazotropha sp. 6PLUC1. Lineage (GTDB taxonomy): Bacteria > Pseudomonadota > Gammaproteobacteria > Chromatiales > Chromatiaceae > Thiodiazotropha. The sequence goes on along the minus strand of JBEVWG010000056.1, from coordinate 1,859 downwards.
ACATTGTCCTTTTTTACTGGCCATGCCACAATCATAATCTATAATCATTAAGGATTTCAGATAGATGGGAACTAGAGTAGTTTACACAACAATTAAAAAGGTCATCCCGATAATATGTATTAGAAGGGCATTGGCCTTTTAATACTGCTGTTATGTTTCTAGGAAATTCAGTGCTTAGAAAAGAGAAAATAATTGAGGTGGCAAGATCGCAAGGTGAATTACTCAGAAAGCATAAAGTGGGGCACCCTGATTGGTATGCGGAGATGTTAGTTTGTGCCGTTCTTGATGGCGAGCTTGCCCTTACAAATAACCCTGACTATGACATCAAGTGCAATAGTCTCGGAACTGTGCAGGTCAAATGCCGCGTAGATGGTACTGATACGACACAGAATAGAACTAACTTTAAACGGTATAAGCCAGGGGCTTTTGATCATGCCGCAATTGTTATTTTTGAAAGTGATTATCGGGTAAAAGGTGCCGTAACACTGCCGCTTGTTGATGTTCACGGTCTTATGCGAGCTGCAGGCCATGTAAAATGGGCAGATGCATCGTCACATCAAAATGCAGTATGCATTAAACAAAAGCTAATTGAGGTCAGCGGTGAATAAACATAACAAGGCACTGCATCGGATAAAATCTCCCTGCGGTCGATTTTCCCGCTGAGTGCGGCGTTAAGCATAAATAGACCATGACCATATTCGATGAAAATAATCATAAAAGCGGTTTGTTCCGAGATACATCATTTATAGGGCGATTACACGAAGAAGGAGTTGTTGATACCAAAGAGTATTTTCGCCTTGAAGAGTGGTTATGGGAGTCATTTGAATTCCACAATAGCAAGATGCCTAAGGAAACAGTTATCCGCTTCGGTATAATGACTTCATTCGTACTCAAAAATATTGTACATCATCAGAATAAGAATGATGGTTATAAAATAAAAAACTATACATTGGACGAGTTGCATAAATTAATGGATAGAATGCATCAAATATTAGAAGGTTTAAGTGATGGAAAATTGCCAAAGAGAGAATATTTACCAAATTTGCCAAATGCTTAACAAGTACAGTCAGCAGGAAAAACCTACGCTGCGCTGCGGTTTTCCTCTGCTGTAGGCGTTATACGACAAAATGATGAAAGTACATATAGACGGAAATCCCAATGAACTTCTAGAAAGCATCATCGAAGTTAACCCAGAAGGAGAACTCAAACTGGGACTTACTGGCATATGTATGGAAACAGCAACAATAGAAGACTTATTTGAGAGAGAAGTTTTATTCAGAGATTATTTAATGGAAGGTTTTGTTAAGTTTTATCTAAAAGCTACAGTGAGGCCTAATGGCTTAGAGCTATTTGTTAAAGGTACTGGTGGTAACAGAGAACAATATCTTGGTGCGCATTTTAAGTTTATGTTTAAACAAGTTGGGCATGATGCAACAGCCTTCTAAATCGTATAACAAGCACCTCCACAGGAAAATCAAAAGCGCCGCTTCGCTCAGCTTTTGCTTTCCTGTGAGGTGAGCGTTATATGGCTCGTATATGAAGATAACTTCAAGTCATTCCAAGTTGGTTTTCCTTTCCACTGTATTTGGGGTGTTGGTTATTTCTGTTTTTTTTGTAATGAACCGACTCAACCCCAGAGTGGATCAATACTTTGACATTCAAGTGGAGAGTGACTGGGAAGTAGTTGAGGAATTCAATGATATTGCTCTTTTTGATGGGCAGGTGGGCTGGTTGATTAATACCAATTCATCAATAGCAAAGCCCCCAAAGGATAACGTAAAATTTCTTTCGCACATTTGAAGAGGCGGTGGCCTCGTTGGTTAAATGGTAAGTGACCAAACGAACCAAAGACCAACAAA
>JBEVWG010000084.1:0-25032 GCA_040506705.1 Candidatus Thiodiazotropha sp. 6PLUC1 | reverse complement strand
GTCCATTGCTTTCCATCTCATCTGAGGCAATGTTGATACTTTCAGAATCATAGTTTGGGCGACTGCCACCTCTGAGAATCACATGGCAATCGGGATTGCCATGGGTGGAGAAGATGGCTGAATTGCCCTCTTTGGTCACCGATAGGAAGTGGTGCGGGCGTGATGAGGAGCGTATCGCATCCAGCGCCACCCTCATGCTTCCATTGGTCGCATTCTTGAATCCAACAGGGCAGGAGAGACCAGAGGCGAGTTCGCGGTGAGCCTGGCTCTCAGTGGTGCGTGCACCGATCGCACCCCAGCTGATCAGGTCGGCGATATATTGCGGACTGATCAGATCAAGATACTCGGTACCAGCCGGTATTCCCATGTCATTGATATCAAGCAGCAGCTTTCGTGCAAGGCGAAGCCCGCTATTGATCTCGAATCGATCGTCCAGAGTTGGGTCATTGATCAATCCTTTCCAGCCTACCGTTGTGCGTGGTTTTTCGAAATAGACCCGCATCACGATCTCAAGGTCATCTTTCAGGGACTCTCTTACCAGTTGAAGTCGTTGGGCATAGTCCAGAGCGGCCCCAGGATCATGTACTGAACAGGGGCCGATAATCACCAGTAGACGGTCATCTTCACCATGCAGAATTTGGTGTATCTGCTGACGGGTGTTAAAAACTGTATTTGAGGCCTTTTCAGTAAGGGGCAGTTCCTGATGGATTTGAGCCGGGGGAGTAAGTTCCTTGATGGCCTTGATACGAAGATCGTCAGTTTGTTTCATTGCGCTGGAAGCCGGTATCTTATTGAGTCGAAAAACAAATGATTATACATGCATAAGTTGAATCGGTGATATCTGTTTTATTCTGTTTTTTTGGGAATCCAGTAGAAGGTTATTATTACCGAAACGGATAAATATTATGGGGTGTGCTGAGTCAACCGGTGCAGAGGCATGCAGCCAAGAAGAGCAGTAGGAGAAGGCGCTTTGATACTTTGCCCCTCCCTTCGCTATATGCAGATGTTATCTGGTCAGGGCCATAAACAGTTTTGGAAGCTGTTCCGGTAACCGTTCTACCCGATCGATAACCGTATATTGACGTCCGAAGATATCCCGGACGTAGCTATCTGCATTGGGATCCAGGTTGATGCAGTAGGTATAGATGCCATCCTGATCGGCTTCCTGTACCGCTTTGCGGCTGTCCTCTATGAGCAAACGGTCGTCGTGCACATCGATATCAGCCGGCTCGCCGTCTGTTAGAATCAATAACAGCTTTTTATCAGCAGGCCTTGCCCCCAGATAGTGGGCGGAGTGACGAATTGCCGCCCCCATTCGGGTCGACCAGCCAGCCTGCATGCTTGCCAGACGTCCCTTCACCTCATCGTTCCAGCGCTCACCGTACCCCTTGATATGTTGATAGCGTACCTCATGCCTGGTATTCGATGAGAAACCGGCAATAGCAAAGCTGTCACCTAGTTGTTCAATAGCCCATCCCAACAGGGATACTGCTTCCTGGCTGAGTTGCAGAATGGATTGCTGGCAGCCTTCAGGGATTTGATCCACCGATTCTGAGAGATCAATCAGCAACATTACAGCAATATCACGGCCATCGTTTCGATGACTCATGTTGATTCTGGGGTCGGGATTAGTACCGCTTTTGAATTCGATCAGCGACCGAATGGCTACATCCAGGTCGAGTTCACTACCCTCTTCCTGATAACGAATACGCACATAGTGTTGCGGTTTTAGAAGATCCAGCATGCGTTTCAACTGCTTTGCCAAGGCCTGGTGCTTATGTAGCAGTGCATCTATGAAGCCAGGGTCTCCCTGGGGGTGTAAGCTCTCATAGAGGCTGACCCAGTCTGGGTTATAAGTCTTGCTCTGATAGTCCCATTCAGGATAGTGGCGAGGGGGTAGTCCCTGAACCTCTTCTTCCAGTTGTTTCTGCTTCTGCTCAGAGTTGAACATCTCTTCTTCATCGCCCTCTTCGATGAAGACCCACATATGCCGGTTATCGTCACGGTAGCTTACTTCAGTATCAGTGAAGTAGACATTTGCTGAGAGATCAGCCTGTCTGCGGGTACGGGCAATGTAGGATATTGCCAGGCTGGCCATCTCCTGAGTGGTTGATAAACCTGCCTGCAATGCGTCATGGAAACGTCCCAGAAACTCCAGTAGGTCCGGATTGGTATAGCCATGGTTCGGGTTCAGGGTAGCGTAGGAGAACATCGCCAGGCGATGGCGTATGCATGACTCTTTTTCCGGGTCACAATCCTCTTCTCGAGGAGCGGGGTGCAGCTTTAACAACGTTGAACGCAAGCCAGGGTATTTGCGGATGGCAAGCAGATCGATACGGGCATCTTCGAAGATTTCGATAGCTACCCGCTGAAATGGGCTGTAGTTATCAGCCACAATAGGGGTGGTCCAGCTTTGATGGGCTGCGATATGGGCCAGCAGTATTCGATAGCGGTCGATACCTGAAACACTATGTTGGTCGTCATAAACATCCGGTACCCGAATGCCCAGGGAGTCAAAGTAGGGCATGGGTTTACGCATCTCATCAAACCCTTCTGAATAGGGCACGAAATGGGCTTTACTGCGCCACATGGATTTCAGATAGAGATCGAGTTTACGTTCGTTGTCGGCGAACAGGGTGCCGTGGCGTTCCCTCTGGAGAATGGCGCGACTATCAGCAGATTGCAGGCTGAAATAGTCGATCTGCCGTTGTGGATGAGTACGGTAGTTACGAACTCCGTAGTCGATCCAGTTGTTCAAACCTTCAAAAGAGAGCTGACTCAACAGATAGGGAAGTTTATGCAACAGGTCAGGGAGCGATGGGCTGGGTATGGTGGAGTGGAATCCATGAATCGAGCCAGAGGTCTGCGCCATCATATCCAGAATCATCTGGATGAAATGCTCCATGAGATCCGTACTACTGAGTCTGCGGCTTGCTTCAGGCAGCATCTGCAAGAAAGGGAGAATCGCCTTGCCGTTGGGGCTACGGGATATATTCCACACTGTCTGGGAAACTAGTGGTATGACCTGTTCACCTACCCGGGTTGCCATTTCAGGCATCTCTTCGAGAAACACGATTACAGGTTCCACGCCCCGACCAATCTTGCAGGTGAGGGATGCCCCTGCCAGTAGTGCTTCAACCCCGCTGGAGGTCAGTAACTGTTCTGCCTGCTCCATACAATCAGGAAAGATCGGGTCGATCTGTTCAAAACCGCAACTGAGTGTTTCCCGGTAGGCTGTTAATTGCGAATCATTCATTGTGCCAATGGCGTCATCTGCTACGGGTTAACCAAAAACTGCTTCGATAGCGTGATCCAGGGTGGCAACAATATCCTGATCGTCAGTGATGGGTCTGACCAGGGCCATACGACAGGCCGCTCTGGGGCTGATGCCACGATTGATCAATCTTGCAGCGTAGACCAAGAGGCGGGTGGAGATACCTTCATCCAAACCATGCCCCTTAAGATTTCGGGCGGTTTCACCAATCTTAACCAGCTTAGTGGCGTTCTCTTCATCGATGCCTGTCTCTTTAGCGATGATTGCTGATTCCAGTGTGGTTGGTGCGTAGTCGAAGTCGAGCGCTGAGAAGCGTTGTTTGGTGGATTGCTTTAGATCCTTCATCAGGCTCTGGTAACCAGGGTTGTATGAGATCACCAGTTGGAAGTCGTCGTGCGCATTGACTACTTCGCCTTTTTTATCCAGTGGCAGAGTACGTCGATGGTCGGTTAGGGGATGGATTACCACGGTGGTATCCTGACGCGCCTCAACCACTTCATCCAGATAGCAGATTGCCCCAATACGGGCAGCAATGGTCAATGGGCCATCCAGCCATCGGGTTCCTTCTGCATCGAGAAGATATCTTCCCACCAGGTCTGATGCGGTCATGTCTTCATTGCAGGCGACAGTAATCAGCGGTTTGCCCAGTCGCCAGGCCATATGTTCGACGAAACGGGATTTGCCGCATCCCGTTGGCCCTTTGATCATGACGGGTAATCTCTCGGCGTAGGCTGCCATATAGAGTTCGACTTCGTCTTCCTGAGGTTGATAGTAAGGCTCCTGGCTGATCAGGTACTGGTCGATCTCGCTACTCATTACGGACTCCAAATATGATGCTCACTACTTCAGGCCCGGTGAGTCATAGATGACACGTCCAATGAACCTGTTCCTTCCGCCCTATGGTATCGGATGTTGTCTGGCTAATACACTACAACAGATATAATAGGGTTATATTCTCAATCCAGAGCAAGATGCAGCAACTCATAGTGCTCAGTCTCTGTAGTCAGCAATTATTTGTTGCTACGTGTTTGCAATCGATTGTATTTATAACAGTTATTTGGAGTCGGGAGAGGTCAATGCAAGGACTTGGGAATAGCTTGAAAGTGGAGTATTGTAGCGGTCTGTATAGTCGGATACATGAGTATGTTCCTGATTGATCCCTCTACCTGGGCCAGTTGAGGCAAGGGCTTTTTCTGCATGGAAATATCCATTTTTTAACAAGAGCGCGCACCCTATGCGACTGATAAAGACGACCATAAAAAATACCATTGCCTACTTTTTATACTATTCAGGGCTATTGTCACTTGTTAAAAACAGAAAGCTCCGTAATAAGGCTTTTGTACTCGCCTACCATCGTATTTTGCCAGAGAAGATGCTGGAAAAAATAAACTCGACCGCCGGGATTATTACAGATAGTGATCTTTTTCGCAGGCAGTTGAGTTGGTTGAAAAGTGAATTTCATATTATTGGCATTGATGAGGTGCAGGATCTCTTGCTTAACGGCAGAGAGATGGTTTCGAATGGCTGTCTGGTGACTTTCGATGATGGTTGGCAGGATAATTATGAATATGCCAAAGCGCCATTAGCAGAAGAGGGGATTCCAGCAACCATATTCCTTCCTTATAACTATATCGGTGAAGAACAGGTATTTTGGCAGGAAGAGATGCTGGCCCGGTTTTCCCAATTGAATAGCAGTGAGGATGATGCGGATAGAGCGCTTCTCAAACAACTTACCGGAATTGAAGCGGTGTCGGACACACATACCTTGCGCAGTGCAGTTACCGCGATGAAAAGCAGGGATTATGCAGAAATTTACGATACCTTGGATAGATTGAGAGAGCACCAGAAAGAGAAGTTGGTTAATCTGAAATATGACACCTATATGACTTGGCTGCAGGTAGAGAAGCTGGCTGCGTCGAACATCAACTTTGGCTCACATGCATTGAGTCACCGGATTCTTACTCAGATTGAGCCTGATGATGCCCGATATGAAATCTCAGAGTCGAAAAAACTTATCGAAGAGAAGATTGGTACTGAAGTCAATGCAATTGCCTATCCAAACGGAAATTGTGACACTACCATCGAGAAAATTGTCGCTGAGTCCGGTTTCCAGATGGGATTCATCATGGGAGGAGGGTATGTTTCGCAAGACTCGAATCCGATGGCGCTGCCGAGAATTAATGTCCATACCAATAATTCCCGCAACAAGCCCGTTTTTTTATGTACCATCCTGAATATTTTCTAAGCATCTTCTGAATAGGCCATGGATCGATACCTCATCACTAGATGCTGTTTCTGCATTGTGGATCTTCACAATGGTGGAGCGTTGTATGGGGTTCGTGCCTCGAATGAAAAGCCCATGGGGTGTGGCTTTAATCGACGTTTTAGGGTCGACAATCTATTTGGTCAAGAGTTGCTCAGAGGTTCCTTGAGATGAATGTTCTTGTAACAGACGGGTATGCCCGGGCTGCGCTTGCGGTTACCCGATCCCTTGGATCCACAGGACATAAGATTTTTGTTGCTTCCGAATCTGAAACCTCATTGGCTTCCTCCTCTAAGTATTGCTATCAGGGGCTGGCCTACCCCAGTCCAAGAGAAGCCCCAGAAGCCTTTTTGGATTTTCTGGTTCAGGTGGTAGAGGAGCAACAGATCCAGGTATTGATGCCTGTGACTGATGTCTGTCTGTTGCTGGTTTCGAAGCATAGGCATAGGTTTCCTGAGAGTTGTGTAATACCGATAGCAGATGACTCAGCAATCAATGCGGCAGCAGATAAAAACCATATATTGGAACTGGCAAAGTCCATTGGTATGCCAGTACCCGCCTCTTTGGTTATATCCGCCAAAGAGGAAATAGAAGAGAAGCTGGCGGGAGATGAACTGAGCTACCCTGTAGTGCTGAAGCCGGTACGCTCGAGAGTCAAGTCAGGTAATCGATGGGTCTCCACCGCCGTCGACTACGCCAAAGATAGAGTGGAGCTTGAATCGAAATTGATGAGTTATGTGGCAGAAGTCTATCCGATAATATTACAGGAACGAGTTTCCGGTATCGGTTATGGGGCGTTCTACTGCTTTGATTCAGGTAAGTGTATCGCTAAGTTCGCCCACTCTCGTATTCGGGAAAAACCACCATCAGGTGGCGTGAGCGTGTTGCGTGAAAGCAAGCATATAGATCCGGTAGTTGATGATTACAGTCAGAAGTTGTTGAGCGCTTTGGGTTGGCATGGTGTGGCTATGGTCGAGTTCAAATATGATGAACAGAGCGGCAATGCCTATATTATGGAGATCAATGGTCGTTTCTGGGGATCTCTGCAATTGGCAATTGATGCTGGTGTGGATTTCCCACAAATTTTGCTCTCCCTTGCTTCAGATGAGAGTCGATCTGAGCCTCCCGAGTATAAAGCGGGTGTTAAAACAAGATGGTTTTGGGGCGATATCGATCTACTTCTGATCTATCTTCTGAAAAAAGGAGAGGTATTGAAACTACCGAAAGGACACCCTGGGAGATTGAAGTCGATACTCTCCATTCTGTTACCCTGGAGCAGGGGGCAGAGATTCGAGATATTGCGCCTATCTGATATAGGGCCGTGGTTTTATGAAACAAAAAAGTGGTTGAATGCCAATATCCTCAATAGAGGGGCCTGAAGGCAGACTGCTCAGCCAGGCTTATAGCCAATTTAAGTTGTGTAAGTTTCAGAATTTTCGAACCTTTTTTACTGGGACAGCCTCCAGGGGCTCCACTGCCTCTGCCACTTCACGCGATACCATTCTGTGCATACCAATGGTCAGGCCCATAAGCAGAAAGAGATGTGGGTAGAGATAGCCGGTCAGGAAGGCGGCGCAAACACTCCAGGCGAGTGTGGACCAGATCAGGCTTTGTGGCCATATTGGTGTGATATCTATTCTATCCTGGTTTTGCCGGATTAAACTCAAACTGTTCATGTTGACTTTAATGGTATGCCAGATAGTCAGTAAGTAGATGATTAGGCCAGGAAATCCATACTCTGCGATAACCTTGAAATAGACGCTGTGTGTCGATATCCATCTGACGGGGTCATCAGGTTTTCTATATATTCTGCCATATGCAGAGTTAAAACTACCCGCACCCACACCAAGAATAGGATGGTCTATCGCCATCTCTGTAGCAGTACCCCAGGCTTTGATTCTGCCCATTGCAGAAGTATCCTCTTCGTAGTTGGCCAGGGTGCCCATCCTCGAGAAATAGTCGGCTGGTGAAAATAGTAGAACACCAAGGACAATAAGGCCTAACAGCGAGAAACCAGCGAGCTTTTTGCTGGAGATAAAGATGAGGTAGTAGAGAAGCCCTGTTCCAAGAGCCAGGGAGGAACCCCGTGACTGGGTACCAATAATGCCTATTACAATGATACCGGCCAAGCCAAAGTAGAGGTATTTATAGAGGGTGCTTTTGGTGGTTGAGGCAAGATGTAGGGCGAGTGGGAAGGCCAAATTCATCGACCAGCCGAAGTCATTTCCATCCCCCAGGAAAAAGCCTGCCAGGTAGTGTCCAACCCGTTCGGCGCCCAGCTTATCCACATTGATGATGACCAGCGCTGCATGGGCGATAGTAAATACCAGAGTGAAGGTTCTAAAGCTCTTTTTATCACTGATCAGGTAGGCACAGATTATGGTGTAGATGAAATAGCCAATTTGAACCTTAAATGGCTCAACAGCACTGCTTCTTACAAAGCCATGAAACATGGCAAACCCGGTCAATAAGACGAAAACCAGGGTATAACTGGCAGGTTTATATTTGAAAAAATCGGAAATTTTGTTTTTGCTGACAACGGCCAACAGTAGCAGTGCTGCCAATCCCAGTGTAATAGGAAGCTTGCTGTAGATCGGCAAGTAGTGGCCGATTCCAACATATTCGCTTGTAATCAAAAATAGAAAAATAAAAAAAAGCATGGTGTGGCTGACTGCTCGACTCGGGTGAGTTGCAACTGCTGCAACTGATGATTGGCTGGAGAACGCATTGTGCTTTCAGCCAGTCATTATATTTCCTAGGGTTACTCTGATCAATTCGCGATTTGGTGCAGCTTGGCTGAAAGGCTCAAGTTCTGCAGAAAAAGCTTCATATAGTGGGCTATTCGGCGACTAAGTATGTCGTCTTCAGGCTTGAAACCCCTAACAATATGATTTTTTAAAGAGAGGCCGAAGTGTGCCTGCCTGCAGACTGCGTTATCAAAACTTGCTGTAGGAGTGCTACAGCGGCGTTTTGATGCCTTGCCGCAGGCAGGCACACTTCGGCTGAAGACAACATACTTAGTCGCTGGGTTAATAAGCTCGCTTTTCTCCTTGGATTATAAACCTTTCACCTCACTACGCACTCGATCCGGAATCTATCAGAGGTTCTTTGAAATTGATTGAAACACTAGTGCAGTGATTAAGTCAGCTATCTATCTGGAGAAGGGGGCGATTGGGCTATTTTATAAAGGGCGTGACACTATGGGCAGGCAACTCTGGTAATATGAGTTGTATCACAAAAAGATCGTTTTGGACGATAAGCAGCGCGGTTGTGTCATATTCACTTGACATAAAGAGGGTGAAATAGCTCAATTGGATCAAGTCCGGGTTGATCCTGCAGGGTAGATTGAGATGACACTTAAGAGATGCTTCCGTAGTAAAATAGACGGATACTATATATTTTTTCGGATCAGGTGAAATGTCAGATATTAAGTTATTGTCGAGTACATTGGAAAGCAGGCAGATATGGAATGACTATCTGAACAGGGCCACCGAAGCCAATTTTTACCAGAGATTTGAATGGCAGGAGTTGAATGAAACCCATTTTGGGCATCAGGTCTATTCGATAGCGTCGCAAGATAGTAAACAGGTAGATGGGGTGCTGCCCCTGGTTTTGATAGAGAGCCGACTTTTTGGCAAGATTTTGTGTTCCATGCCCTTTGTTAACTTTGGCGGCGCCTGCGCAGACTCAATCGAAACCGAAAAAGCGTTGATAGAACATGCAATTTCACTCGCTGACCAGCATCAGGTGGATTATCTGGAATTGAGGACGACGAAGAGTTCACCTCTGGGACTTCCTGAATCGACTAAAAAAGTCTCCATGTCGATCAAGCTGGAAGATGATCATGAAAAGCTCTGGTCGGCTTTCAAATCGAAGCATCGAACCAATATTAGAAGGGTCTATAAGAATGACATTCGTGTGGTTTCAGGCCATGCCGAATTACTGGAAGACTTCTACCAGGTAATGAGTCATTCCTGGCGAGACCTCGGTACGCCATTCTATAAAAAAGGCTACTTTCAGAAACTGCTCGATCTTTTCTCAAAAGATGATATCAAGATCTTTGTTACCTATCTGGGAGACAAGCCGATCTGTGTGGCGTTGAATGGCTACTACAAAAAGACGGTTGAGGGGATGTGGATGGGTACTGTACAGGAGTTCCGCAAACTTCAGCCAACCTACGCCTTATACTGGGAGATGATCAAGGACAGCTGTGAGATGGGATGTGTTGATTACCATCTTGGCAGATCTACAGCCGATTCAACAGGTGAGGCATTCAAAAAGAAATGGAATGCTGAAATGAAGCAGCTCTACTGGCAATACCACATGCCACAGGGCGGTGAGATGCCTCAGCTGAATGTGGATAATAGAAAATATAAGATAGCCATTGATGTGTGGAAAAAACTGCCACTACCTGTCGTAAGTATGATCGGCCCCCTTATCTCTAAGAGTATTCCCTAGAACCTCATATGTTGAAACACCTCTCTCCTACTGGCTCACCAATTAAACTATTTGAACTGGTTAGCTGGTTCTATTCTGCACTCAGTGGTTCTGGAAATAGGGCCAAGCTCCAGAATATGGTCAAGAGGTTGCTGAATAGGGAGTACAGTTTTCTCTATTCGACAGGTCGAGGCGCGATGACTGAGCTGCTTTCAGCTGTCAAGGCGCTTCACGGTAAGCATGGAGAGCGAAATGAGGTCATCCTGCCGGCATATACCTGCTACTCTGTGGCAAGCTCAGCCATAAACGCAGGGTTAAAAATCAGGCTGTGTGATATCGATCCGCAGACACTCTCCTATGATCTGCAAAAGCTGCGTGAAATAGATTTTTCAAGGGTAGCTGCAATTGTTAGTGCCAATCTATACGGCCTGCCGAATGATTTGGGGGCGCTTGAGAGAGTTGCTATGGAACATGGGGTGCTATTGATTGACGATGCTGCGCAATCACTCAATTCAAAGATAGATGGGCGCCATGTGGGGACTTATGGATATGCGGGTATATTGAGTTTAGACAAGGGCAAGAATGTCACCTCAATGCAGGGTGGATTGATTGTGACGAATGATAGTGAGCTTGCTGAATATCTGGATAAGGCCTCAGAGCAGCTTTCCGATCTGAGCAGTAAAAGCAAATTCATAGAGTTTGTGAAAGTCTTTGTCTATTTTCTGTTTCTCAATCCTTATGCTTACAAAATACCTGCAAATATCAGTTTTTCCGGGCTGGGTGAGACAAGGTTTGAAACTGAGGTTGAAGTCAAGGCCTATCCAGAGTTTCTCTCATCCTTGGCGATTGCTCAATTTGACAGAGTGGAGCTGATTACTGAATCACGTGTTTCACGCGGCGAATTCTACGAACAGACCCTTAATCCGGGTAGCGGCGTATCTAAAATAGCCAAACTGGAATCCACAGAGCCAGTTTATCTTAGATATCCAATACTGGTTCATGATGGTGATCTGCGTTCAGATTTGTTAACACAGTATCGTCAGTATGGTATATCAGCCTCATATCCGGAATCTTTGAATCTCTTATCCGAAATAGAGGCGCATCTGGTAACCAGAGAGGCATGTCCAGGTGCTGAACGTGTGGCACGAGAGATCGTAACACTACCTACCCATGCCTTTGTCACAGACAATGATGCAAAGCGTATTTGTGAGATTGTGAATAAGCTGTAGTTATAAACGGCTCATTGGATTTAAAATGGAAAAGAGCAGGATAATAAAAAACCTATTCTCGAATTGGTCCGGTCTATTAATCTCAATAGTCGTCTCTTTCTTTCTTGCACCTTTCGTTGTGCACAATTTAGGCAATGAATTATATGGTGTGTGGACCATTATCAATCAGTTTACAGGCTATATGTATCTGTTTGATTTTGGTGTTCGTGAATCGGTCATTCGATATACATCTCATTCAATAGCCAAGAAAGACCCTAAGATATTGGAAGAGGTATTGAGTGTCTCTTTTATTATCTACTTTTTTATATCCATTGGAACAATTCTTGTCTCAATAGTGCTGTCACTCTATTTTTCTGAGATTTTTGGTGTCGATGAATCTATAGCAAAAGTGGCATCGATCACCGTTTTATTGGTTGGAGCGACAATCGCACAATTCTTTATCTTCAATATTTTTTCAGGGGTATTGATGGGGTTGCAGCGTTATGACATTTTCAATGTTGTAAATATTCTTACAACACTCGCGAAAGCGGCAGCTTTTGTGATACTGCTGAAGCTTGGGTATACGATTGTGGCAATGGCAGCCAGTCAAATGATCCTCGGCTTTTTGGGTGGGCTCTATCTGCTCCACTCTGCAAAATCTGCTGCCAGCAAGCATGATGTGCAATTTAAACTCAGATTCAGACTTGATGCAGGATTACGCAAAGTTGCCAGGAAGGTGGTGAATTATAGCGCTTTTGTCTTGATCAATAATCTGGGCCAGAAAATTGTATTTATGACTGACGCTATCGTTATTGGTATTTTTATGCCGGTTGCCTCAGTCACCTTTTATGCAATCGCCGGGACTTTAATCGAATATTTAAGAAAGCTGGTTGTCGTTACAGCTCAGGTACTGATGCCTATGGTAGCCCACTATAGTGCATTGGATGACCAGGAGCGTATTAAGAAGACTGTTGTCGACGGCTCTAAACTGACCCTGTTTATCTCATTTCCTGTTGCCTTGGTATTCATCGTGCTCGGTGGTGAATTCATCGCACTTTGGATGGGTGAAGAGTTTAGAGAGTTGTCTGGATTGGTGTTAATGATACTTGCTGTGTCACAAATATTTTCCGCACCCCACCAAACACTCTCCAGCGTTTTGTATGGGATGGATAAACACAAAATGCTTGCATTTTTTAGAATTGGTGAAGCTATAACCAATCTGATTCTGAGTATTGTACTTTTGCAGATCTACGGTATTGCTGGTGTAGCATTGGGTACAACCATTCCACATATAATATTAACAGCCATTATATTGCCTATTTACACGACTAGAGTGATAGGTATGGATCTGCTGAAATATTACCTATTGGGCTATATCAGGCCAATCATTGCTGCAATACCTTTCTTGGGAATGGTTTTGTATGTTAAACATTATCTTCAATTTGACAGTTTGGCTGTTTTCTTTGCAGTTGTGGCAGGGGCATCATTGATCTATTTGGCTATCTCCTTCTGGATTATATTTACTGCCAGTGAAAGGCAGGGTATATACGATAAAATCAAACCGTTATTGAAGAGAGTGCAAAATTGAAAAAGACAAAAATAGTCTATTTGGAACATTGCATTGATCATACTATCGGTGGATCACACTACTGTTTACTGGAAATATGTCGTGCGCTTGATAAAGAGCGTTATGATGCCACTGTGGTTTTCTACGAAGAGAATGATCTGGTTTCAGAGTTCAGGGATACGGGGTTTAAGGTAAGAATTGAAGGGCCGTTCCAGGCTTCTCAGTTCGGCGAGAATTTGCCTGCGCCACTTCGAAGAGTTTTTAGACTGCCAGTGAACTATTTCAATATGATGGTATTGAGAGTATTCAAATGGCGGAAAATTCTACAGCAGGAAAATGCAGATATATTGCATCTGAATAATACATTTTCCACGGATCATGACGCTTTGATAGCAGCGAAATCTTTAAAAATTGCTGTGGTTTCACATGTGCGGGGTATTGAACCAAGAATCAATAAACTCGGGCTTCTGTTCAGTCGTTCGTTAGATAGAATCATTGCAATATCAAAGGCGGTAAAACAGAACCTGCTTAATCAAGGTGTTTCAGATGAAAATATAACGCTGATTTACGATGGGATTAATGAAAACAGAATTACAGATGGGGTTAAAGAGAACTATCTGAACTCCAAGTATGATCTAAAACAAGAGCAGACGATATTTGGTGTTGTTGGAAATATCAAACCCTGGAAGGGTCAAAAACTGCTGGTTGAGGCGGTCGCTTTGCTGAAGGAAAAACATGAAGATTTCAGCTGTTTTCTAATTGGATCCATCACAGATTCATCCTATCGGTCTGAAATAGAGCGATTGATTGAAAAGCATCAGTTACAAAATCATATTGTCATAACCGGGTATCAAAAAAATGTACCTGATCACGTTAACTCATTTGATATTTTTGTCCATACTTCGGTGGAGCCGGAACCTTTCGGAATCGTCATCATTGAGGCACTCGCTTTAAAGAAGGCGGTCATTGTTTCGAATATCGGTGCGCCACAGGAGATTATTGTAGATGGTGAATCCGGGCTGTTGTTTGATATAGAGTCGGTCGAGGATTTGGCCGCAAAATTAGATTCTCTGATTCGGGATGATGTGCGCAGAAAAATGCTCGGTGAGGCAGGTTACACGAGGTTCCGGGATAATTTTACAATTAAAATAAATGTTGATGGTATCTGTGGCGTCTATGATGAGGTGATTAAATCGTAGATTTACAAAATCGTCGTAAAGGTTAAAATGAAAGGACGGATTTAGACAGCTAAGTTATTCTTTGTGGGAATAAAATTCGGGAAGAATGTGCAAATAATGCAAGATAAAGTTGTTGTACTGGATATTAGAGATTCTCCCTGGTGTGATGGCCCAGGGAGGACAATAATTGAAGTAGCACGGGGTTTAAGGGAACAAGGGATCGAGATCAAAATTGCAAGTTTTGTCTCAGATAATCGTCGTGAATCAGATTACCTTGATAAGGCAAGAGAGGATGGTCTCGACTGTCTGGAGATAGAGGAGTCCAAAACCCTGGATTTCACCATTATCGGTCAGATTCTTGAATATAATAAGCAGACCCCGATTGACATTATTCATACTCATGATCTGAGATCGAATCTGTATGGGTTGTTTGCTGCAAAAAAATTAAAAGTGCCCATTATCACAACTGCTCATGGATGGGTTGCCAATACCTTATTGCGAAAAATTGAAATATTTGCCGATAAGCTCCTGTTGTCCTATTTTTTCGACACGGTGATTACTGTTTCCGATCAGACGCAGAAAAAACTAAGAAAATTTCGTCCGAACAGTACTCGCCTGGTTACTGTTCATAACACACTTGAAACTCAAAACTATCATATTGAAGATTCCGGTAAGATCAGGAAATCCCTGAATATAACGAAGAAAACGCCTCTGATTGCGAAGATTGGCAGGTTAAGTCCAGAAAAGCGCCAGGAGCTGCTGTTAGCAGCTGTCAAACAACTTGTCGATGAGGGGCATGACTTTCGTTTACTTCTGATCGGTATTGGTCCAGATGAGAATCATCTCAGAAAGCTGACAGAGTCACTGGGGTTGGGTAATGTGGTTGAATTTAAAGGGTTTATTCGGGATATGCTGCCTGTTTACAGTGAGCTCGATTTGGTGATTCAAACCTCATCAACTGAGGGTATGCCAAATGTTGTTCTCGAATCGATGCTGATGCGGGTACCTGTAATAGCTACAGATGTGGGAGGTACCGCTGAGATAATCAACAGTCAGGATGTGGGTACCTTGATCGAAGCCGATAACAAGTCGCAGCTTGTCGATGAGCTAAGATCATTTCTGGATAATCCTATGAAATATCAGCAAAAAGTAGATATGGGGGAGCAGCGTATCAGAGAAAAATTTGACTCTTCGGTACGTTTGGAAAAGATGGCCTCTATCTACAACAAGATGGTCTGAAACAGCTTCCAATTAGAGTTTGAATAAAACCTTAAATATCGAGATGCTCCTGCCTAGGAAGTAGAAGTAGAATATTATACTGTTGATCAGGACCAGTTTAGGTTTAGGGCCAAACTTGTAGAGTGCAGATGCAAGCAGTAGTAAAACGATGGATATGAGGATGACAACTGAGAGCAGACTCAGTTGCATACTGGCAGTGAAGATTAAGCTGAGATGTAAGATTAGAAAAATATTGGTTGCGAATTGAACATTCGAGCAGCAGATTACATCGAAAAACTTTCTGGTTCTTGTACCATGCCAAGCCTCCCTCTTAACAAAGGTATAGAGGTCATTCGGATAGCCGTGGTGTAAGACCTTCAATTTCTGGTTATTGATGATTCTGGCGTTTTGAGTGGCTTTTGCTCTTATTGAAAGATCTGTATCTTCCCCTGTAACCAGGTCAGGATTGAACCCATTTATGTTGTCAAAGAGTTGCTTGTGAATGATAAGGTGACCACTATTGATGTAGTTTCCTGACTCTCCCTGACTGGAGGAGAACCAATATTTTTCAAGAAAGTTCTCTTCGTTTGCAATACTGCATTTTGATCCGGTGATAATATTTCTATCTTCTTCGAGCATCTTGCGTGTTACAGGAAACTCTTCAGACCACTCCTGAGTTAATTCTACATCGCCATCAAGAAAGATATAGATAGTTCCACTGCTATTAGTGGCGCCTGCATTCCGAAGGCCGGCGATGTTCAATTCTGGCTCGAACAAAACAGTGGCGCCTTTTTCTTCGGCTATTGACCTGGTTCTATCAGTTGATCCGTTGTCCACAACTATCACTTCGTGAGCAATATGCTTGTTGTGTAGATGGATTGAGTCTATCAGTCGCCCGATATTCTCCTCTTCATTCATTGTGGGGATAATGAACGAAAGCGCTATATTCTTATCGTGAGAGTCGGCAGTGGATTCCATGATTGATATTATAACTTTGGCTCAGGTTAAATCGCTCTTCTACCGAGCAAGGTATAAGCTGCACGAGGCTTAGGTGGTGCCGTGTAAGCCATTCTATTACTGATCTCCTATTTGAGGCAAATTACCTGCTACGCAGATGGGATTACTTAAAGTGAGATTGAGAGCAGGTCAGGTTCTACCTGATTACTGCTAAGGGAGATAACTGCTGCAGTATACGTCGCCCAAACAGGTGATTGTTCAAGCTTCTCCAGATAGCAAAAGGTTATTACATAATGAGCTTAGAAATGTCATAATCGCCAAGACAATATAAACTTTTTATATATACAGAGTTATTATGGAATTTGTGCTTTGGGGCTCATTCTTCGTGGTTTTCTATGCCTATTTTGGGTACCCGATTCTGTTGTCCTTAGTCAATGCTTTGAGTAGTAAAATTGACTATAAATCCCTTGATTATCCAGCAGATATATCTGTTTCTCTGATTATTCCTGTGCATAATGAGCAGGCGGTTATCTCGCGAAAGCTCGATAATACCCGAGAGTTGGATTTTTCTGGTGATTTACAGGTGGTGATCATCTCTGATGGATCAACCGATGATACGGCGAAGATAGTGCAGGACTATGAAGGGCTAAAGAAGATAACCTTCATTGAACTGGCTGAGAGAAAAGGCAAAGCGAATGGACTGAATGCAGGATTGGAAGCGGCTACTGGAGATGTTGTTGTCTTTTCAGATGCCTCTATCATGCTAGATTCAAGGGCGATTACCGAACTGGTACGACCTTTTGCTGTAGCAGAAATCGGCTGTGTTTCTGGAGAGGATATCATCGAAGGAGATAGCGGTGAGGGGCTGTATGGCAAATATGAACTGTTCCTGCGAAGACAGGAGTCTGCGACAGGTTCTATTGTTGGGGCCAGTGGATCTCTCTATGCCCAGAGACGAGAGATAGTCACGCCATTTATAGAGGGTGTGGCCCCCGATTTTTATTCGGTTCTCAATACTGTGGAACAAGACTACAGGGCAATTTCAATATCCGAATCATTTGGGTATATGAAAGCTGCAAAATCACAGAAAGATGAGTTTAACCGTAAGGTACGTACCTTCATAAGGGGCATTACTGCTCTTTTCAAAAAAGCCAATCTGTTAAACCCCTTTAGATATTCCCGTTTCTCCCTATATCTGATATCCCATAAACTGATCAGATGGCTGGTACCCTTTTTCCTGATTTCCTTGTTGGTCAGCAATATCTTTCTGCTAGGCGATGGTTTTTATGGGTTTCTGTTTATCCTGCAGATTGCTTTCTATGGGATCGCTGCGGTAGCAGCAATGAATGAGTCAGTTTTAAAGGCACTACCGATAACCAAGGTTCCACTCTTTTTTGTCTCAGTGAACATATCGATACTGACAGCCTGGGTAAAGTATCTCTCTGGAACCCGGCAAGAGATTTGGACGCCAACCAAGCGCTCTTAAAGCTGGATAATCGAAGTCTCAATAGATCCTAGGGATTATCAGATGAAATATGTTGGTGCGCACGTCAGTGCATCCGGGGGGGTTCAGAATGCACCCCTCAATGCTCAGTCGATAGGTGCCAGAGCTTTTGCTCTATTTACAAAAAATCAGCGCCAATGGAGAGCAAAGCCATTGAGCGAAGAGTCGATAGAGGCCTTCAAAACGAACCTTAAGCGCGTCGGTATCTTAAGCCGGCATGTGCTTCCACATGATAGTTATTTAATCAATCTAGGACATCCTGAAAAGGAGGGGCTGGAGAAATCCAGATCTGCTTTTCTGGAAGAGATGCAGCGATGTGAGCAGTTGGGGCTGCCACTGCTAAACTTTCACCCTGGGGCAACCTTAAGAAAAATTAGTGAGCAGGAGAGTTTGCAACGGGTTGCCGATTCGATCAATTGGTGTCTGGATCAGACTCAAGGGGTGACGGCAGTTATTGAAAATACAGCTGGTCAGGGTAGCACTTTAGGTTATGATTTCGGGCACCTCGCGACCATTATTGATGGGATTGAGGATAAGAGCCGAATTGGTGTCTGTCTCGATACCTGTCATACCTTTGTGGCAGGCTATGATCTACGTACGGCTGCAGCCTGTGAAAAGACATTTAAGGAATTTGACCTTACCGTCGGGTTTAAATACCTGCGTGGTATGCATCTGAATGACAGCAAGCCGGAGTTGGGGGCACGAGTAGACCGTCACCATAGTCTTGGAGCGGGGAAGATTGGTTGGGAACTGTTCCGTTATATTATGCAGGATGAGCGTTTTGACGATATTCCTTTGATCCTGGAGACCATAGATGACACGCTATGGGCGGATGAGATTGCAACCCTCTATGGATATCAGGGTTACTAATCAAAACATATGTATTAAGACGCTCAGGGCTACAAGAATGGCTCAGATCAAGGCGTGGGTCGCAGGCAGGAGTGGCCGTGGATGTGCCGTTTACGGACCTAAGGATGGAATGGCCCTCCCTTGTCAAGATCCGCAATACCGAGCTGAGCCATTCTTGTAGCCTTGCCGAGAGCCAATACACGACGGCTGAGTGTCGTAATACTTATGGTCTGATTAGTTGATTATTGATTAGCATTTTAATTTGGTTTGTGAGGTAGTTTCTCGATAGAATGTGTACTACAGAACCTTGGAATAGGGAAGTTAGAGGACTCTGCCATGTCACTTTTGGAAAAATTAAAAGAGGAAGCCCGCAAACAGCAAGAAGCTGAGGGCGCCAATTGCGAAGCGACCAGACTCGAAGAGCTCTACCAGTCGCGTTTCAAATCCCCAATGCGATCCATCATGAAGTATCTCTCCGAGCTGACCGATCAGTTGAAGATACTTGAACATGAGGTGAGGCACGATTACTCCCTGCCCGGGCTAGGTCAGATAACAGGTTTACTGAATTCCGACTATGTCGTGAATGCAGATAGTTCAGAGAATACAAGGGTTGTTCGATTACGATTCAATTGTATTTCTGACAATGAACTGACTTTTGCGATTACACCCAAATCGAAGGCGGATGAGGCTTGCGCTTTTCTGGATGCCCAGACAATGCGTTATACTGAGTGGCCAATACGTGATCATGAACAGCGGGTTGTTGGTCTGAATTTACAACTGAGTGTAAAGGTCAAGGTGAACTTTCTGTTTCAGGCCGATCCTGAGTTGGGTTCCATACGAATGTTCGTCTCCAATTTCAATGGTTTTAAGGTGGAGAAGAGTCTCATTCAGCCGGAAAAGGTGGATGAAGCCTGGCTCGATACTCTGGGTAATTATCTTCTGCGCAATCGCGCAAATATGGTTGACCTGGATATAGATGAGTCTCAAAGAAACTCCATTCGTCAACGCCTGGAGGAGGCTAAGCTTCAGCGTGAGGCCGAGTTACAGGAAGCCTTGATTCGTGAGCAAATTGAGCGTGAGCAGATTCACGAAAAATCGTTGATCGGTAAGTTGAAATCGTTAACAGACCGACGCTGACGCGATTGACCTGGCGAGCAAATAGTTTATTTCAGGGCTTACAGCATACCAATCGGTAGCTTTTATGAACTGTGGTGACAATCCCAGGCAGTTGAGCACTTTGGTGTCACGCCACTATCAATAAGTGGCTGATAGCTTGTCAGAATCAGCTTTTTCACATACTCTCAGTGAATGACCATTTTCGGTGATTCATTCCGCTACCTGTTTTTCTTTGGGTTACTATCGCTACAGTTTTGCTGCTCTTCACTGGTATATGCCGATACTGTCCGTATCGGTGTGCTTAGCCATCGGGGGGATCAGGCAACGCTGAGGATGTGGGGGCCAACAGCAGAGTATCTAAGTGCCAGCATTCCCTTACACGATTTTATTATCAGGCCCTTGAAATTTGATGAGGTCAATCCTGTTGTCGCTGCTGGGGAGGTCGACTTTGTTCTGGTCAATCCAGGGATATATGTCAATCTTGAAGTGAAATACAGGGTGTCGCGTATTGCCACGCTCTACAATCGACGAAACGATGTGCCCTACAAGATTTTTGGGGGGGTAATCTTCACCCGCCATGATCACTCAGAAATCAATACCCTTGATGATATTCGCGGACATACCATGATGGCAGTCTATACCACCTCACTGGGTGGATTTCAGATGGCTATGCGTGAAATGGTTGAACATGACATCGATCCCTACTCCGATCTGAAGGAGCTTAGGTTTGGTGGCATTCATGATCGTGTGGTGATGTCTGTCTTAAACGGTGAAGTGGATATTGGTACCGTGCGAACCGACATCCTGGAGCGAATGGCCTCAGCTGGAACCATCGATCTGAAAGACTTCCGGATTATTAATCCCCAAAAGGTTAGCGAATTTCCATTTGCACTGAGTACCCGGCTCTATCCTGAGTGGCCTTTCAGTAAGGTCGCACATACTGCGGATAATCTTGCACAACAGGTTGCAGTGGCACTGCTGAATATGCCTCATGATCATCATGCTGCCCTGGCTGGAGCTTATGCGGGCTGGACCATACCGCTCGATTATCAGCCAGTACACGATCTCTTTATGTCATTGAAATTACCCCCCTACCAGTATCTGGGTAAATTTACCTTGGTGGATGCGATCAGTCGCTATCGATACTGGTTGATGGGGGGATTGCTGATGTTGTTGTTCATGGTGGTGATGACCTTATGGGTGATGCGACTGAATAACGAGTTACAGAAGGCGAAAGATCGCCTTGAGTTACAGCATGAGTTAATTCTTGACTCCGTTGCAGACGGTATCTACGGCGTGGATATGAACGGTCGATCTACATTTTTTAATAAGGCAGCTGAAAGGATCACCGGCTGGGGTGCGGATGATGTGATCGGACAAAATCAGCATGAGATCCTGCACCACTCTCATAAGGATGGCTCTCCTCATCGTGCGACGGACTGCCCTGTCTATCAGACTTTTCGTGATAACGAAGCCAGATATATCTCTGATGATGTTTTTTGGCGCAAGGACAGTACCAGCTTTCCAGTGGAATACAGTAGTACGCCTATACGGGATGAAGGCGGCAAAACCGTTGGTAGTGTTGTGGTGTTTCGCGATATCACCAGGCGCAAAAATGCAGAGGAGAAGGCTCAAAAACATCAGATCGAATTGGCTCGGGCAGGGCGTTTGAGTACTTTGGGTGAGATGGCTTCGGGGATAGCCCATGAGTTGAACCAGCCACTGACGGCGATCTCTACGAATGCTCAGGCGAGTATGCGTATCCTGGAATCCGATAGAACTAATATCAATGTCTGTGTGGATGTGATGGAGAAGATTGCCGCTCAGGCTGATCGTGCGGGAGAGATCATCCGCCAGTTACGACGATTGGTACGCAAAGAGCCACTGGAAAATGCAGAGGTGGATGTTAACGATTTGGTTAATGCAGTAGCGGTTCTGATCCGCCCTGATATAAACCGCGCGGAGGTGCGACTGGAGATGGATATGCAGAAGCCATTGCCGAAAGTGCTTGCACAGCCTATACAGATAGAGCAGGTAATTCTAAATTTAGCACGTAATGCGATAGAGGCATTGGCTGAAGTGAGCGACCGAGAACGTATACTACACATCGTCACAAGAGAGGATTCGAAGGAGTCTATACGACTCTGGGTTAGGGATAATGGGCCGGGTATCAAAGCAGAACTGGAATCCACCCTGTTTGATCCCTTTGTGACAAGCAAGTCTGATGGCATGGGGCTCGGTCTTTCCATCAGTTATGGGATCATTGAGGCGCACGGTGGTAAACTGTCGATCAATCCGGACTATCGAACCGGAGCCGAGTTCAGTTTCAATTTGCCAGTCGGGGAGGCAGGTTAACGCGATGGATCAAAGCATACCAACAGTGTTCGTAGTGGATGATGACGAAGAGGTGCGGAGTGCATTGAAGTTACTCTTCGAATCGGTTGGCTTGCCGGTAATCTGTTTTGCATCGGCACTCGAATATCTGGATCGATTTGATGGCGCCCTGCCGGGTTGTCTGGTGGTGGATATCCGAATGCCAGGTATGAGTGGCCTTGATATGCAGGAGAAGCTGAACGAGTATCCGATTTTTCCGCCGGTGATTATCATTACTGGTCATGGGGATGTACCGATGGCAGTGCGCGCAGTTCAGGCAGGCGCTGTGGATTTCATCGAAAAGCCATTTCGTGATCAGATTTTGCTGGATAGTGTGCATAGGGCGATTGAGATGGACGCGAAGATGCGGGGAGAGGCCTCTCGGTTGTCAGAGATTCGTGAGCATCTTGATCAGCTGACACCCAGAGAGCGGGAGGTACTTGACCTGGTCATCAGCGGAATGCGTAATAAGAATATTTCAGAGCAGCTGGGAATCACTCTTTCCACCGTTGAGGCCCATCGCTCCAGAGTAATGGAGAAGATGCAGGCAGACTCCCTCTCTCATCTGATGAGGATGATGCTGACCCTGGAGCAGGAGTAGATTGCTCTGGCAGAAGAGATTCACATACTGGTGCCGGATCAAGACAATCAATCCGGAAACTTGTGATTGCCCCGCAGCGACCAATATAGTGAAGAGCGGCTTCTGAATAAATGAGTTATGGAAAACCACAACTACCAGTCGAGTATGTTGGTATTTCAAGGGACCACAAAGGGTTGGATAATAGCGCCTCCCCATGAACGCCCGGAGCGAAGAGAGGGGATGTCGGCCAGTTGGATGGCTGGAGGGCTTTTTTCAAACAGGCGCCTTCCGGTGATTCAACTGGTTTTTTTAGTCCGGCAACCTAATCGATTGGATTCGGACTAATTCCGACCACTAGGTACCTCAAACGTTGATAGCTGTGAACCCAAGAGCTGCCGGTTCCGCGGCATGCGGGTTCAGCATCCCATATAACTGGAGGATGAGATAAGAATGACTATTTCAAGACGTGAATTTCTACGCCTGATGGGGCTTGCCGGAGCTGCCGGAATGATGCCTTCATCTGTCTTCGCAGCTGCCAAGCAGCCCGCGGATCTCTATGAGGTACCCAAGTTTGGCAATCTCTCACTGATGCATATCACTGATACCCATGCCCAACTCAACCCCATCTATTTTCGCGAACCGAATGTCAATCTGGGGATTGGATATGCCTTCAATAAGGCGCCCCATCTGGTTGGCGACAATCTGTTGAAACATTTCGGAATCACGCCAGGTGGTATCGAATCACACGCCTACAGTTATCTCGATTTTGATTCTGCAGCGGGTAAGTTCGGCAGGGTAGGTGGCTTTGCCCACCTGAAGACCTTAGTGCAGCGTCTTCGTGACGACCGAGGTCCTGGCAATAGTCTGTTGCTGGATGGCGGGGATACCTGGCAGGGTTCAGGGACAGCCTACTGGACTCGAGGCAAGGATATGGTCGGCGCCTGCAACCGGTTGGGTGTTGATGTGATGACAGGCCATTGGGAATTCACCTATCTAGACAAAGAGGTGATTGAGAACGTCAACGAGTTTCAGGGTGAATTTGTCGCTCAGAACGTAAAGGTTCGTGACGAGGCACTATTCGACTACAACTATTCCGATTTTGAAGGTTTTGACGAGGATGAAGGCAATGCCTTCAAGCCCTATGTTATCAAACAGGTAGGTGGTGCCCGTGTTGCCGTAATTGGACAGGCCTTCCCCTATACCCCAATAGCCAATCCACAGCGCTTCATACCCGATTGGACCTTCGGTATCCAGGATGATCTGATGCAGGATGTTGTCGACAGCGTAAGGGAGAATGAGAAACCCGATGTCGTGGTTGTCCTCTCGCACAATGGAATGGATGTCGATCTTAAGATGGCGTCCAGAGTTAGCGGGATCGATGTGATATTCGGCGGTCATACCCATGATGGTATGCCTGCTCCCACCGTTGTTAAGAACTCAGGCGGAAAGACCCTGGTGACGAATGCCGGTTCGAACGGTAAGTTTCTTGGCGTTATGGATCTGGATGTCAAGGGTGGCAAAGTTAGGGATTTTCGTTATCGATTGTTACCGATATTTTCCAATATCCTGCCCGCAGATAAACAGATGCAGGCTTATATCGATGAGGTGCGGGCCCCTTACGCGAAGCAGCTCAATGAGGAGCTGGCAGTTACCGAAGAGACACTCTACCGTCGGGGTAACTTCAACGGTACCTTTGACCAGGTGATCTGTGATGCTCTGACTACTGTGAATGATGCTCAGATCTCCCTCTCACCGGGTTTTCGTTGGGGTACAACGGTACTCCCAGGTCAGAAGATAACCATGGACAATGTCATGGATCAGACCTGCATCACCTATCCTGAGACCTATCGCAGGGAGATGAAGGGGAGTGAGATCAAGGCAATCCTTGAGGATGTTTGTGACAATCTTTTCAACAAGGACCCCTACTATCAACAGGGTGGTGACATGGTGCGCTTAGGTGGACTCGATTATGTCTGTGAACCTGGTGCTGGTTTTGGCAAGCGCATAACCGATATGACCCTGGATGATGGAACCAAAGTTGAGGCGAGTAAAAATTACACGGTTTCCGGTTGGGCCACTGTCGGTTCCAAATCCCCAGGTGAACCGATCTGGGATGTGGTGGCGAAATATCTGCGTGATCAGAAAACCGTCAAGATCGACAAACTCAATACACCTAAATTGGTTGGTGTGAAGGGTAATCCAGGATTGGCGGACTATCCTTACTGATATTTTTGGTTGTTTTATGGGTTTCTGATGTGTGATGGTGCGGCAGGGCCGCACCCTACCCGTCGGTTATTAACGGTAGGTCGTTCGCGTCTTTTTTTCCGCTGAAATTCTTTAGGGCAGGGCCACGCCGTCACCAAAAAACTATGTAGAGTCGTAGGGTGCGGCCCTGCCGCACCATGAACTGTCTCAACAGAACTCCACCTCTGAATAGGTGCCAAAATAGCCCATTCTGCAGCTCTTCAAGCAGCGCTGTTTACGCCAGCTGGTGATGATACGTTGCTC
>JBEVWG010000037.1:0-25888 GCA_040506705.1 Candidatus Thiodiazotropha sp. 6PLUC1 | reverse complement strand
TAACTTTCAATCTTCTCAGAACAACTCTGAAAGCCCCTCTCCCTTTACGGGAGAGGGGTTGGGGAGAGGGTGTACGCGAAGCGTTTCATGTAGTTGAAAAAGAAAAACTGCTTTGATTGTTTATGTTTATCTTGCTGATTGTTGGGGGAAATAGGGTGTTCATTCTCCCCCTCTCCCCCGGCCCCTCTCCCGCGTGGGGAGAGGGGAGTTTCTCTCCCCACCTATTTGAGATACTGATGACTTGTAGGTTTTTTCTAGCCGTAACCCTCTGCTTTACGATGCTTTTCATGTCTCAATTCTAAATCAGCAATAGAAACCAACAGCATAGCAACGGCTAGTCCTACGTTCGCATTGCCAATGCGAATGACGCTTGTGATGCGGCTGAGGGAGACCGAATTTACCGAGTGGCCCACTACTGCCTGTTACAGTTCTTAAACATACCAACTTTTTTATTCTTCCGTTAGCCAATCCACAGCTGTGTTGGCCAGTCTATAAATCGACATATCCCCTCTTTGGCAGTTGTTGGTCATTGATTGGTAGATGGCACATTGAACCCTATCGACCACATTTAAATAGTTGTTAAATCTTATTTTTACAGTGTTGAGTTTCATTGGAAATGTACTAAGCTCACCAGTGAACGTGATGTGGCTGTTAAATAACACCAGATAAAGAGGAGAGAGACCCATGGGAATACGGGTCGGGCAGGTCGCTTTCTTCGCTGGGCCACAAGCCCAGGGGGCGCCAGACGATCTCGAGAAGGTGGTTGTCGACTTCATCAATCAGGCTCAGAAACGTCTGGAAATCGCAGTGCAGGAGTTGGAAAGCGAGCCTATCGCCAAGGCGATCATTGCGGCACGTCAGCGTAAAGTGCTAGTCAAGCTCGTCATCGAACAGAGTTATCTGAAACGCACCCCTCCAAAAGCTGATCCCTGGAATCCCGGCGGCAAGAATGAGCTTAATCGAGAGATTCACGATGCAATTTTACGCAGTAATATCGACGTTAAGGTCGACTACAACAGCAATATATTCCATCAGAAATTTATCGTGCGGGATCGGAAAGCGGTTCTGACTGGTTCTACCAATTTCACCCCCACGGGAACTCATAAAAACCTCAATCATATTGTAATCGTTGAAAACCCCAAAGTCGCAAAAGTCTATGCGCGGGAGTTCAAAGAGATCCAGGAAGGGCGGTTTGGTCGACGTAATGAAGGACATGATCCCCATCCAAAAGAACTCGTTGTCTCGGATATCCCGATCAAAATCCTGTTTGCACCTGACCATAATCCAGAAATGGAGATCATGAAGCAGATGATGAAGGCCCGACAGCGGATCGATTTTGCGATCTTCACATTCGCGAAGAGTTCGGGAATCGACGATACCATGTTACGCCTTCTGGAAATTGGCATGCCGATCAAAGGTGTCTTCGACAGTAAACAGGGCGCTCAGGATTGGTCCCCGGTTAAGACTTTAGCCAAGCAGGGAGCAAAGCTCTTTGCAGCAGGGAATAAAGACAAGCTTGGCAAGGTGCACCATAAGTTAATGGTGCTCGATAACCAGGTAGT
Organism: Candidatus Thiodiazotropha sp. 6PLUC1; assembly: GCA_040506705.1. Taxonomy (GTDB): domain Bacteria; phylum Pseudomonadota; class Gammaproteobacteria; order Chromatiales; family Chromatiaceae; genus Thiodiazotropha. Next base: position 24,326 of record JBEVWG010000037.1, on the reverse strand, counting down.
GATTGCGGGATCTTTTAACTATACCGGATCTGCTAATCTGTTGAATGATGAGAACATCATTATCCTGGGAAGTTTTGATGCATCAACAATAAAACAACAGAAAGCTCAGCGGAAAATAGCACGCTATGCCTGTGATGAGATTGAGCGGATGATTAAAGATTGTGGGCGCGCAATCTAGAAATTGAAGCGCTCAATGGCTCATGCGCATGCCAAGAGCCGACTTAGCAGAGACTCTTCTTGAACCTGATTGGCTTCCAGCTTAGTACTATGCCATTCGGTCATTCTCTAATATTGGAAACAATTGCTCTCTGTCTAGGAGCCAGTTTCTCATGATTTGGAAAATAAAAGTTCAAAGAAAAATATGAAATACCACCAATTAATATCAATGGTCTTTTGTTAAACCAGGGGTAATCCTCATGAGTAATTTGTGTCCGTTTTTATCGAAAGAATAACTGGACCGATCTCACTGAAACAGATGAGACCATGTCATCAGCTACCAGTTTTCAAAAACGTATCCTGTGCGGTGATTTCTGCAGGTTTTCTCTCATCCAGAGCCAGAGTCTCCAAAGTATAACGTCGTACAGCATGAACCAAGTCGAGATCATCATCCAAAGAGTGGCCATAGGATGGAATCAACTCCTCCAGGCGCTGTCTTGAGTCACCTTGAACCAATTCAGGTAGACAGTTCTCGATAACATCCAACATGGCAGAGACACTGACAGAGGCTCCGGGAGATGCGCCTAACAAAGCTGCCAAGGAGCGATCAGCTGTCTTGATGACCTCGGTGCCAAACTGTAACTTGCCGCGTCCGTTTTTATCCAGTTTGATAATCTGCACTCGCTGACCTGCGGGGCGAAGATGCCACTCTCCTGGCTGCACCGAAGGTATAAAGGTACGCAGCTGTTCGAGACGTTGGTCACCAGAACTCATGGCCTCTTTGAAGAGATAACGGGTTAACGCCCAATGTTCTCTTGCTACCTCCATCATGGGTTTGAGATTGTGGGATCGAATAGAATTGATCAGGTCAAAGAGACTGCTCTTCTTTAAAAAACGTGTCGTGAAACCGGCAAAGGGCCCGAAGAGCAGGGCAGGGCGTCCATCGATGAGTCGGGTATCGAGATGGGGTACAGACATGGGGGGAGCACCCACAGGTGGCATGCCATATACCTTGGCGTTATGGGTTGCCGCTGCTTTTAAATTTTCACTAGCAAGCCAGATACCTGAAACGGGAAAACCGCCATAACCTCGAACTTCATCCACGCCCGCCTTTTGCATCAGAGACAATGCACACCCACCCGCACCAACAAATACGAAACGTGCTTCGATGGTCCTTGTTCCTGCAAGTGCGTGTTTGGTCTTTACATGCCAGCGATCTCCAACCTTCTTCAATCCCAGGACCTCTGTTGAGAGCCAATAGTCAACGGAGTCCTCATGTGCCAGATATTCACCCATCGAGTGGGTCAACTCGCCGAAGTTGATATCGGTTCCATGTGCCACGCGGGTAGCGGCCATGGGTTGTCCCATATCACGTTCAGCCATCATCAGTGGTAACCAATGATTTAAACTGGCTGGATCATCCGCATATTCCATCTCCTCGAATAAAGGGTGGCTTACCAGTGCTTTCTGGCGGTTCTTCAGGTAACTGACATTCTCTTTCCCCTCCACCCAACTCATATGAGGCACAGGATTGATAAAAGCTGTAGGTTTCGAAAGAGCACCCTTGCGAACCAATCCGCTCCAAAACTGCAGAGACTCCTCGAACCGGGCGTTTATCCCCAGCGCTCTTTCAATAGCGATATCACCATTACTTTGCTGCGGAGTGTAGTTGAGTTCGCAGTAACCGGCGTGCCCTGTGCCAGCATTATTCCAGGCATGTGTACTTTCTGTGGCTAATGTTGCCGCTTGCTCAACCAAGGTGACATGGCGAGAGGAATCGAGCTGTGTCACCAGCATTGCCAGCGTCTTGCTCATAATGCCACCGCCAATCAAAAGAACATCTGTCTTATGTATTGTCATACGGCTGGCTCCAGTTTCATCAAACGCTAAAGTGGGTAGGGTATAGATGCTGCAGCGCAATATAAGGGAAAGTTGTCGACATTACACCCTAAATTTAACGATATTTACTGTTGATAAATGCAATACTAAGGGAAACTGTCGACATTTAACGTTAAATTCAACGATCGAGGTAGTTTCTGCACCGAATTTTTTCCTCCCTTTTTTCAGGGTTAATGGCTGTTTATCCGAGCTAGTTACTTGGTAAATGGCTGTCAGGTCAGGTGATTAGATATAAATATTCCTGATTACCCCCCATACTCAGCAAAAGAGTATCAACCTGTATAGCCGTAGTATGCGGCTAGTGCAGTTGGTGGGGCATGGCCCCACCCTACACTTTATATCGACAGGTAGGGTGGGGCCCTGCCCCACCAAATCGCGCTGGAAATTCACAAAAACCGCCAGCAACCTTCCGTAGATCCTTATCGGCACCTCTCTTAACTATCACTGCAGCTGACTTTGGAGGGTAATCAGGTAAATATTTGTTTATTACCGGCTAATTTAGGGCTAGATTCCGGCTCAATATTGGTTGTTTGTGGCTAATTTAAGGCTACGAACTGGACAGCTAATTAGACTATTAGTAAATAGCTTCTCACGACAATCTTTGAAATAAGAGAGTCGCGGGGCGAACTCAAACCACTCCACCTAAATGATCAGTATTTTGAGAAATTGCTGATTAAAGCAGGCTAATAATCATTTAATGCCTGCACCAATAATGGGGACAGCTCACTGCCTCTAACCTGAGGTCTGTTAACACTAATCGTATCGGCCCTATTACCACTCAAAAAGCGCCAATCAAGGCGCGACCAAAGGGTCCCTTACGGGCGCTAGGAGAGAGGTTTGGTCACTCCAAATGAACGACGTGCAACGCCTATCGCTTATTCTGCCTTGCTGGAAGAAAAAATTCTCAGCAGGGCCGATTCGATTAGTTTTAACAGGCCCTAATAGTATTGTGAACTGGCTGTGACACTTACGTGATATTTGCTTTCAATAATTGGGTCGCCACCTTGGTAAAAACCATCGGGCAAATGATTTTAAAACAGCTTTATCAAAGCTAAAGGAGATTTCCATGATTACACGAAGAAAGCTAGCCTCACTTGCATTGGCCTCAACCGCTGCAACCCTGTTTGCCGTGGCCCCGATGAAATCGGTTCAAGCGGGTAGTGATGCGAATGTGCACTGTTTTGGTGTCAATAAATGTAAAGGACACAATGATTGCAAAACCGCGAATAATGCTTGTAAAGGCCACGCAGCTTGTAAAGGACAGGGCTTTGTGAATATGTCTAAGCATGCCTGTGAAGAGATAGGCGGCTCTGTCGATAAGCCGAAAGGATAAGTCAAGCAGTGATGGATTGGTACGCCATCACAAAGATGGTGATACCAGTTCATTAATCACAAATATAATTTTTATCTGGAGATGTGCTGTGATCGAAGCTGATGGTAATCAAAGGCCTTTTCTCGGTTATGGATTGGGTCTGCGTAGAGAGCATTACGATGATGTGCTCGATTCAAAACCGGATGTGGACTGGTTTGAGGTTATTTCCGAGAATTATATGGTGGAGGGGGGTAAACCGCTCCATTATTTAAACCGAATTCGCGAACTCTACCCAATAGTAATGCACGGGGTGTCGTTATCGATTGGCAGCATAGAACCACTTGATTACAACTACCTTAAAAAATTAAAGGCGTTGATGGGGTGGGTGGAACCGATGTGGTTCTCCGATCATCTATGCTGGACAGGCATCAACAAATTAAATATGCATGACCTTTTGCCATTACCTTATACAGAAGAGGCAATCGATCATGTTGTAGAGCGTATCACCAGAGTACAGGAGTATCTGGGGCGACAAATGTTGTTGGAAAATGTATCGAGTTATATCAGCTACAGCGAATCTCAACTGAGTGAGTGGGATTTTTTAGCAGAAGTTGCAGAGCGTGCTGATTGTCTGCTGCTGCTGGATATCAATAATATCTATGTCAGTGCATTCAATCATAACTTTGATCCTCGCACCTATTTAAAAGCAATGCCCGCTGATCGCATCTACCAGATTCACCTGGCAGGCCACACACAGGAGGATAATCTGATTATAGATACCCACGATCATCCTATCGCAGATCCGGTATTTGAATTGTATGCTGATGCAATACAACGCTTTGGTCGCGTCAGCACCATGATTGAAAGAGATGACAATATACCGCCATTAGCCGAACTATTACGTGAACTGGAACGTGTCCGGGAGAACGGTGAAACCGCTATTACCGAACAGGTCGCTTGAGTGATAAAGATGCAAAACCTTGATGAATTACAAGCCCGCTTCCAGGGATTTTTACTGGATCCGAGAAACGATGAACAGAATGGATGGGTAAGCAGTGGAGGACGTGCAACACCGGCCTATCAATTGTCAGTTTATGCGAATGCCTATACCTCACGTTTAAAGGAGGTATTGATGAATGATTATCCTGCGGTCAATATGGCCATCAGCAGTGATCAATTCGACCTTCTTGCGGATGGTTATATCCAACAAAACCCCTCACATTCATTCACACTTCGCGATTTTGGTCGTCGATTCAGACACTATCTGTGTGAGAAGGTAGATACTGATCCCGCCTACCATAATATGTCGTGGTTGTCAGAACTGGCAGACTTTGAGTGGAAGCTGGGAGAAGCATTCGATGCCGCCGATTGTGATTGCTTTGAAGAGCAGGAGATGGCTTCAGTCCCAGCTGAAGATTGGCCAATGTTGCAATTTCAGTTCGCCCCATGCGTCGGTCGGCTAGACCTGAAATGGAATGTACCTGAAATGTGGAAAGCACTCACTGCGGATCCCCCGGTTAAGATTGATGCAATACAAGAGACGAATCCCAGTGGTTGGTTGATCTGGCGCCAGGATCTGGTGACACGATTTCGTTCACTTGAAGCAGATGAACAGTTGCTACTCGATACCCTTCGTAGTGGCGGAACGTTCAACGATGCATGTGAGTTACTGGCAACCCGGATAGATATAGAAGTTGTACCAATGAGGGCTGCAGGCCTGTTGAAGGGCTGGATCAATCAGGGCCTGATTGCAGCCCTGAAATAAACAGCCACCTGTACCTCCGGGGTCGGAGTCGAATCTAGAACGGAGTGGCTTGGGAGAAATATGCATTTGGGTTTTTTCGAGGTGATTCACGATATGGTAGCTTTCGACTCCGACCCCCAATGTTAAGAGAAAACGTCCTCCCAGGTCAGACCAAACTTAGCCAGATATTTCCGCAATCGATCCGCGTCATTACTGCTGCTTTTACGCTGGCGGGAAGCATTGAACAGGCTGCGTCCTGCCTCGGAGAGAGAGGCTGACTTGGCGCAGACCTTAATTACCGAATTCAGTTGCAAACGATCAAACAGATCGAGCTGCACAAGCGTTTCGGCTGGTAGGCGTTTTTCCAGTTCATCGTTGCTGGTATCAGCACTATGCCATTGATTGCGAAGACGGTTGATCTCTTCCTCAACGTCACGCTCTGTGATACGCCCCCCTTCGGCCAGTGTGGCCAAGCGGGAGACAGAAGCTGAGAGTTCACGGAAGTTGCCGCGCCAAGCGGTGTCTGGGGCTGTAGCATAAGCGAGGTAGCGTTGTCGTGCCGGTTTGTTAAATCTCAGTCGACGGCCTAGCTCACCCGCCTGGCGCTCCAGTTCAAACTCCAGGTTGGGTTCGATATCCTCCGGCCTTTCTGCCAGGCCTGGAAGATTGAAAGTCCAGAGGTTGATGCGGGCATAGAGATCTTCACGGAACCGGCCCTGCTCCACATCGATGCGCAGGTCGCGGCAGGTACCTGCAATCAATTGAAAGCGACTCTCTACCTCATGATCCGATCCCATTGGATAGAAGCGTTTCTCCTCAATCGCCTTGAGCAGCATCGACTGTTCGTCCAGCCCCAATTCCCCGATCTCATCGAGAAACAGTAAACCGCCATCGGCCTGGCGCAGCAGTCCTTCACGCTCACCAACCGATCCTGTGTAGGCCCCCTTTGTGTGGCCGAACAGGGCCGACATGGTGCCTTCCCCATGCAGAGTAGCGCAGTTGACTTCGACAAAGGGGCCGTTGATCTGGTGGCGTTGGCGCTTGAGTTGATAGACCTGGCGAGCAAGAAACGACTTACCTGCACCCGTGGGGCCGAGTAGCAGTATGGGGGCAGGGGAGCGATTGGCCACCCGCTCTATTGAATCAATCATGCGATTAAAAGCTGGATTTCGGGTAGCGATACCCGACTTTAACAGGTTGAGGGTCTCCTCTCGCTCCTCGGCGAAGCGCTGGGCGATGTGATCATAGCGCGATAGATCGAGGTCGATAATGGCGTAGCTGCCCACTTCGCCTGCACGTTGTTTGGGCGGCGGCACAGTTTGCAGCAGTCGTGCAGGGAAGTAGTTCGATTCAGTGAGCAGAAACAGGCAGATCTGGGCGACATGGGTGCCGGTGGTGATGTGGATCAGGTAATCTTCCTTCTCCGGCTCGAACGGATAGTTACGGGCAAATCCGTGCAGCGCAGCATAGACCTGTTCAAAATCCCAGGGATCATTGAGGGGCATGGGGCGCCACACCAGCTCTGTTTCCGGTGATACAGTGGCGATATCCTTGGTTACGGTCTCCATGGCACGCTTATATCTATCGGGCGGATAGAAGAGCTCCAGACGATCAATCAGTAGATCCTCTTGCTGGCAGAGCGATACGCTTGGGCGCCACTTCTCCCAACGGCCCTTACCACGCCCCTCATCCAGCACCGTGCCAATAAAGCCCAGCACAACCGTTTTTTTCATTTCCAACTCCCCACTCACCTTCGATGAAATCCAGGCAGGTCTCATCCTAAGAAGATAAAAAAATATAATTATATATAAATAATTATAAGTTTCTAATCATACCAGCCAGCGCTTGAAGGGATAAGATTTCATGAAAATAGATAATTATCCTGTTAATACAATAGGTTAAATAAATATCAAAAAACCTGGCATGCCATTCGCAATAGCTAGAGCAACTTAGAAATTATTGTTCTAACCAAGGAGGCAGCAAGATGGCTAACAAGATGCTTTTTTCCAGTGCAGCTCAGCGTTCACTGAAGACCAATACCGTCAACGAAGCTGGTGGAACGGCTTATCGCCTGAACGATAAACACGCTCTGGCACAATATGCGGTTACCGGTTGCCTCAATGGTACTTACTACGCCGGAGCAGAGACTCAGCTGGAGCAGGTGGTCAAACTGTGCAACCGGGTGGAGCCTGAGTTCATCGCCCACACTGCAGTCTGGTGTCGCCGGCATGGAGGAATGAAGGATATGCCGGCCCTGTTGTGCGCCATACTGGCCGCACGCGGTAGCGATTGGTTGCCCGTCGCCTTCGATCAGGTCATCGATAACGGTCGTATGTTGCGCAACTTTGTACAGATCCTGCGCAGCGGGGCGTTGGGACGAAAGTCTCTGGGTAGCCGGCCAAAGCGCCTGGTACAAGCCTGGCTGAACCGGGCCAGCGAGCAACAGCTACTGGCTGCGGCAGTAGGCAATGCACCCTCACTGGCCGATGTGGTGAAGATGGTTCATCCGAAACCGGTGGAAGCCTGGCGCTCAGCCTTCTTCGCCTGGTTGATTGGTAAGCCTTACGATACCGCATCACTGCCGGCTGCAGTGCACAGTTTCGAGCGCTACAAGCGTGAAGGCGGCAAGCTGCCAAAGGTGCCGTTTCAGATGTTGACCTCGTTGCCGCTGACCGAGTCGCACTGGGCAACTTTGGCACAGCGAGGGGGGTGGCAGATGGTTCGGATGAACCTCAACAGCTTTCAGCGTCACGGCGTGTTTAAACAGCCGAAGATGATCAACAAGCTGGCGCGTCGTCTGACCGATGCGCAGGCAATCAGCAAGGCCAGGGCATTTCCCTACCAGCTATTGACCGCCTATCAGTCGGCGACAGGTGTTCCGGATAAGATCCGGCAGGCATTGGAACAGGCGATGGAGATCGCCCTGACCAATGTACCTGAACTGCCGGGTCGGGTGGTGGTTTGTCCTGACGTGTCAGGTTCGATGCATTGTCCAGCCACTGGTTGGCGTCGGGGAGCGACCAGCGTAACCCGCTGCATCGATGTGGCGGCACTGGTAGCGGCAGCCTTCCTGCGCAAGGATCGCCGAACTTTGGTACTGCCGTTCGACTGGGATGTGGCCAGAGTACGTATAAACGCGGACTCAACGGTAATGGAGAACGCCACCCGGCTGGCGTCCTTCGGTGGCGGCGGGACCAATTGCAGTGCGCCGCTGAAGTGGCTGAATAAGCGTCAGCAGCGAGCCGATCTGGTGCTGTTGGTGTCGGATAACGAGTCCTGGGTCGACTCCAGTCGTCGTGGCTCAACTGCGGTGATGCAGGAGTGGGCCAAGTTTCGGCGACGTAATCCAGCAGCGCGGTTGGTTTGTCTCGACATCCAGCCCTATGTCACTACCCAGGCGCCGGAGCGTGAGGATGTGCTTAATATCGGCGGCTTCAGTGATGCGGTCTTCACCCTGATCGACCAGTTCGCCAGAGGTAAGATGCAAGCGGGTCACTGGGTAAGCGTGATTGAAAGTCAGCAGCTGGCAACAGCATAGAGAACGGGGCGGGCAATGGGGCCCGCCCCACCGGGGCAGCAGCCCCTAACGATTTCGGGCGAATGCAGGTGGAACTACATCGCTATGGACGACGTGGTCGCGGGTTCGAATCCCGCCACCTCCACTACGACGGGGGTGTAGCTCAGTCTGGTAGAGCACGATGTTTCACCAACACTTGTCGCCCACCTATTTGTTACACCCCAAAGCGAGGGGTGTATGAAAACTGAATCGCGGCGAATGCCGATGGCGCTACTTGGTAGACGCGCCTTGCCTGTTACGACTAAGGGCAAGGTCCCGCAAGGGGTCCGGGTTCAAGCCCCGGTCCGGCTTTGGCCGGGTGGCGGAAAAACTCGCGTCATCAAATCTGGTCGCCGCACCTATTCAAGGGCGTTGTAAGGGTCTTATGCAACCCCCGCTCAATGGAGAAAGAAGATGAAAACTGGAAACTACGACGTCATGCAGGCAGAGCAGGGGTATCCAATCAAGATGTGGACCCAGGGCGTACCGGTCGACGAAAAGGCCAAAGGGCAGTTGCTGAACGCATCTCAGCTACCCTTCATCCATAAATGGATCGCCGTGATGCCCGATGTGCATGTTGGTAAGGGGGCGACCATTGGTTCGGTGATTCCCACCCGTGGTGCGATCATCCCTGCAGCGGTCGGTGTCGATATCGGTTGCGGAATGATGGCGGCACGTACCAGCCTCCAGGCCGGAGATCTGCCCGACAACCTGGCGCCAATGCGTAGCGCTATAGAGCAGGCAGTGCCCCACGGTCGAACCAAGTCTCGACGTGACAAAGGCTCCTGGGGGACGCCACCAGCCCATGTGGACGAAGTGTGGAAGCAGTTAGTGGAACCCTTCGGGCGTATCGTGGAAAAATATCCCCGCTTGAAGAACACCAACAACCATGTTCACCTGGGAACGCTGGGAACTGGCAACCACTTCATCGAAGTCTGCCTGGATGAGAGCGAAGCAGTATGGATTATGCTCCACTCAGGATCACGGGGTGTCGGTAACGCCATCGGTAGCCTCTTCATCGAAAAGGCGAAGCAAGATATGCGCACCTGGCACATCAACCCACCCGACCGGGATCTGGCCTACCTGCCCGAGGGGACCGACCACTTCAACGACTATGTCGAAGCAGTGGGTTGGGCGCAGCATTTCGCCCGACGTAACCGAGAGTTGATGATGGCAGCGACTATTGGTGCTCTGCGCCAGGTTATCGATAAGCCCTTCGATGCCGATAGAATGGCGGTTAACTGCCACCATAACTATGTGCAGCAGGAGTCACACTATGGTGAGCAAGTGTGGGTAACCCGTAAGGGTGCAGTGCGCGCTGGGGCAGGGGAGTTGGGTATCATTCCGGGAAGCATGGGAGCTCGCTCCTATATCGTGCGCGGAAAGGGTAACCAGGAGAGTTTCTGCTCCTGTTCACACGGAGCGGGCCGAGTCTACTCCCGAACTGAAGCCAAACGCCGCTTCAGCCTGGAAGACCAGAAGAAGGCAACCGAAGGTGTTGAGTGCCGCAAGGATAGTGCAGTGATCGACGAGATCCCGATGGCTTACAAAGACATCGATGCAGTGATCCATGCCCAGCGTGATCTAGTGGAAGTTGTGCATACCCTGAGACAGGTGGTCTGCGTTAAAGGATAGAACAGATAGAGATCAGAATGAATAATCCAACCAACCTCATCACCATCGATGGATCCCAAGGAGAAGGGGGTGGCCAGGTGCTACGTACCGCATTGACGCTGTCACTGATCACCGGCCGCCCTCTTCAAATGGTTAATATCCGCGCCAAGCGGAAAAAGCCAGGTCTGATGCGGCAACACCTCACTGCTGTACAAGCTGCTGCAACCATTGGCGAGGCGGAGATCGACGGTGCAGGTGCTGGTTCCCAGGCACTGCGATTTCAGCCGCAAACCATCAACGGTGGCGACTATCGTTTCGCCATCGGCACAGCGGGTAGCTGCACACTGGTGCTACAGACAGTTCTACCGGCCCTATTGGCTGCTGGCGTCGAGGCGCGGCTGCATCTGAGTGGCGGCACCCACAATCCAATGGCGCCCCCTGCCGATTTTCTGCAGCGGGCCTATCTGCCACTGCTGCGTCGAATGGGGGTTAAAATCGAAATGAACCTGATACGGCACGGCTTTTACCCCGCAGGAGGCGGTGAGGTGGTGTTAGAGCTGGAGGCAGGGAGTCAATTACAACCCCTAAACCTATTGGCCCGTGGCGAACTGCGCCAGGTGGGCGCCGAGGCATTGATCGCAGCGCTACCGATGCGCATTGCCGAGCGGGAGCTGGAGACCATTCGCCGCACCATGGGATGGGATTCAACCAAGCTTCAACTGCGAGGCCTCAACAATAGCCAGGGGCCGGGCAACGTCCTAGTGGCAACGATCGAACATGAACATGTCACCGAACTCTTCATAGCTTTTGGTGAGAAAGGGGTCAGTGCTGAGAAGGTGGCGGGTAAACTCTGTCGCCAGATAAAGGCCTACCTTCAAGCAGGCGCACCGGTTGGGGGCCATCTTGCCGACCAACTGTTGCTGCCGATAGCCATCGCGGGTGGTGCTTTTGTAACCGCGAAACCGACGCAACATACACTGACCAACATAGAGACTATTAACAGCTTTTTGCCTGGTTGTCTCGATATGGAAGAGATGGACGATGGAATGGTACGGATGTATAGAAGAAATGCATGAGAAATCCAGCTTACTTTCCTTTTCTATAAAGTAGAATTTATCACTGCTGTCCAACTTACATGAAACACTACAGTTGTAACTGATTAATTGCTTTGGATTTCTCTTGCTGAAAGAGAATTGAGTCATGAAAAAGCATCGTGCAGCAGAGAAGAATCATGAACAGAAATAATTAACAAATCATCGGTGTATCAAACCGGTAGGGTGAGTCACTCCCCTCTCCCCTCGCGGGAGAGGGGCCGGGGGAGAGGGGGTAGAGAATGAACAGCCTTATTTCATCAACAATCAGTACGATTAAGATGAAGGATCGATGCGGCTTTATCTTTTAACCAGATGAGACGCTTCGCGTACACCCTCTCCCCAACCCCTCTCCCGTAAAGGGAGAGGGGCTTTTAGAGCTGTTCTGAGATGATTGAAAGTTATCAGAACAGCAGTGATACTAAATCAAATACAAAAAGTAGTTACCAATAACCGGAGCACAAAGGACGTGAGTTCACAAAAAAGTCAGCCTGCATCATTCGAAATCATCATCCACAATGATTTAACCACTCCACTACAATTTGTTTCTCAACTGATCAGTCGTATGACCGGTCTACCCTTGTACCAAGCCCAAGAGGTAGCCGAAAGGATTCAACTAGCGGGAAAACATGTGTTTGGCCCTTACAGTAAGCCTGTTGCTGAGGCTTTCTATAGTGCTGCGAAGGAAGAGATCGGCTTAGCCAGGCACCCACTGCTGGTCGAAATGGTTGATCTCGCCATGCCCGATGAGAGCGGCGTGATTACATGTTCATTCTGTGGCAAATCAAGCTCTGTCGTGTCAAAGATGTTTACCGGTCAACATGCCAATATATGTTCGGAGTGTGTAGCTCGGAGCGCTGGTAACTTGGCTAGTATGCTGCCTACAGCACGTGTAAATTTCATCTGGGAACTGTTGGATTGGCACTTTGGTGATCGGGCAATTGGTGAGTTTGTTAAGACAGTTCGCACCTATCCAGGGCGGGTAAGGGCAGATCTTCAGGTCGCCGTAGAAACGCTATTTGATGCTCAAGCTATTAGGTCAGTAGGATTTAAGCAGCAGCATGGCTATGAGAAGTGTGACCTGTCATCACTTTGGCGGAGTGGTCGGAATGCCATGGGCGTCGCGCCGATATCCTATGAAGAACTGGATATTGGCGAAGGTATACCTAAACAATGTCAAATCAATGGTCTGTGGATGCTGGCTGATGGAGAAGATCGATACGCAGCAGTTTTGTCACGAGAGCAAGATTATGGAGGAAGCTATTCTATTCACCTCGAAATCTCCGGTCCTCAGGGCACTGCAACAGCAGATATAACAAGAAGGGTGTTTGATTCTATTGAGGAACATATCCGAAATGCTCAATCCTATCGAGGCAAGGTTCTGTCGCTTGAACAATCTCCACACTATGGGGGCAGTTCGACTGGGATCACTGTGCATAAGATGGATCTGGTTGAGCGAGAGCAGATAATCCTTCCTGAAAAAACGTTAGAGGAGCTGGACCGAACCGTCATTCGTTTCTGCAAACAGCGTGATCAACTCAGAGAGCTTGGTCTGCAAACCAAGCGCGGAGTAATGTTTTGGGGGCCACCAGGGACAGGAAAAACCCACACCATCCGTTACCTCGCCAGCCAACTCAGAGAACATACAACATTTCTTGTCACCGCAGAACAGATCGGCTTGCTGCCCGAATACTTCTCCTTGGCACGGCTACTACAGCCTGTGATATTCGTCATTGAAGATGCCGACCTCTTGGCAAAATCGAGAGAGATGCTACACGGAGCAAGTGAAGAGATGCTACTGAATCATCTGCTAAACGAAATGGATGGATTGAAGGAGGACGCCGACATTTTATTCGTACTCTCCACCAACAAGCCGGAAGTTCTTGAGCAAGCATTAATCGCACGCCCTGGGAGAGTCGACCAACTCATCGAATTTCCACTTCCAGACGAAGATGGCAGGCGTGCCCTGATGGATCTGTATGGCGGCAAGTTGTCGGTATCAGAAACGATTGCAGAAAATGTTGTAAACAGGACGCAAGATGTCAGCGCATCCTTCATCAAGGAGTTAATGCGAAGATTTGCCCAATACTCCTTGGAACGAGGTAGAGATGGTGAGGTTAAGGCTGAAGACGTTGATCAGGCGTTAAACGAGATGCTATTTGATAACAGTCGCCTGAACCGGTCAGTACTGGGTGCTCACAGTTCGGAAGATGAATGACTACATTCAGGGAACAGCGAAGAAAATTAAATTAGGTATATAGATGCAGAGCATAAATAAACATTTTTCCAGAGAAGCTAAAATAATGCTCTGGTTGTTCGTGGCTCCAATAATTATTGGTGTTGTCTTGTCCTATGTAATACCAATCTTAAAGCATCATAGCAAAGTTGATCGCTGTCTTGATTCTGGTGGTAAATACATTTACGAAAAACATCAATGTAATAGAGAGCTATTCAAATGAAAGCAAGCCTTATAAACGCATAAAAAGTCAAGGGGATTTGTTATCAAAGCTGGTAGAGTTTAGGTATTTTGAATGTCATTATCTTCACGAGATATTGAGGAAATTAACAAAAAGCCGTTCAAGGAGCCTTGGTTTTCAAGTTTCTTTATTGGATTGATTAGGTTATTGGCGAAGATTCCGTATGTGAGAAAAAAGATAGAAAATTCCTCTGGTGGTCTATCTGGAAGTATCTTCAGATGCTGGGATAAAAAGGACTATAAAAAGGCAACGCAAATATCTCTATATGCTTTAGAACGCTTTAGAAATAAGAAAGATCGATTCACTCCTGGAATGGAACACCATATTTGGTGGCAGTTTATGAAGCATGGAGTGGATAGTGCAAAACATATCGAAGAAACTGACCTTAAAGAGAAATTGATATTGTTTGCCAATGAAGGAATTGAACCATTTGAGGGCTATGATGTAGCTTATTCATATTTAGAGTTTTCTCGCTGGAAATATCACGAAAATAGGTATAACGAAGCTGTTAGTTACGCAAAGATTGCCTCCGATGCAGATGTTACTTGGGCTGAACCTGAGTTCATTCTTGGCTGGTATGGGCTTCTACTCAGTAAAGGGAATGCTGAACAACATTTAGGCAAGGCAATAGAAAGAGACCAAAGAATCATATTTCGAATCGCAAACGACGAAATATGTAAGCAATACCCTCATATTATCAATAAGTTAAAGGAAAAGTGTTCATCAATACTCGACATGTTTGACCCTAACCAGGCAAACCAAGTCGATGCTAAAAAACAGCATGACTGATTTGTGTTATTACATTCAACTATTTGAAATGTGCCAACCGATAGCACCACAAGTCAAAGAAGAGCACGAACCGGGGAGGGCATCCCAGCCTCCAGTTTCTATCCTGCGGGAGGCGGGGAGTCAATTGCAACCCCTAATATTTTGGCACACAGCAAGCTACGGAATACCTGGCATTGCTCCAGATTAATTACTCGACCAGATGTCGTGGTGCATCTTCCAGGCTCCACCATCATACTTCCAGATCATAATGCCCTTACCATGGTCAACCACCGCATCGTTGGCATCGAGCATAGTGTATCGACTGATCTCAGTGGCCGAGTCACCATGCTGCTCCAGTTCCACCAGATCGATCTTGATGCTCCTTATCCCCATGTCGACGGCCTCCTGCCAGTAGTCCTCGATTGCCTGACGCCCCTTGATGAAATCACTGCCAGTCGGCAGTAGCATTGCATTGTCGGAATAGAAAGCAGCCACTTCAGCTAGGTCGCCCTGACTGAACAGGCGCTCGAATCTAGCCATAATCGCATCGAAGTCTTGATGAAGGTCTGTAATCTGAGTGTTCATGTTGGTCTCCTGGTCAAAAAGGATCAATTACCTACTATTGAGTTGGTGCAATCTAGTATGGCTTGAGTTGTATTGATGCTTAATGACCGAACATCCATGATTATTGATCACTCATCCATATTTTCAGATTTGAGATACTCAGAGGTAACCATGGCTGACTCAGGAGGAAGGGGAGGGCTAAACCCCGAAACCAGTCTCTCGGAATTCTTATAAAATCTACCATCAGGTGTTGTTTATGAATAAAACGACTATTTTCTCTTCTTTTAGTTATTTAGCGCCTTTTTAAGTCGGCAAGTCGTGTCTATAATTACTTCTATTCTGGATACATGGAACTTAGGGAAATGGTGCCTGAACAGTTTAGAGAAAGGGAATACCCCGCACTCTGCAAAGCAGATCTTGATGGTCTTCAGCTATTGATGTCCCGTTGTCGTCTTTCCCAACCAGTCGGTATTTATCGATTGGGGTAGTCTGATCGCCACACGATTCCTAATTAGATAAGTATTTTTGAGTGAAAATGTGTCCCTTTACGACCCAAAGCGGATATTTCTCAATAGGATAAAATTATAGGCCTTCAATGATCGAAAACATCACAATTAGGAATGTGGCTAGTTACTCAGAAGAAGGGCAGGTCTTATCGGGTTTGTCTAACAATAATTTTTTCTATGGGAGCAATGGCACCGGAAAAACAACAATCTCGAAGATCATTGATAATGAAGATGACTACCCTGATAGCACTATTACTTGGCGAGGCGGCAACAAGATAGATGCTTTCGTATACAACAGGGATTTTGTCTCTAAAAACTTTAATCTCTCATCTGAGTTGAAAGGTATTTTTACACTCGGCGAAACCGATCCTAAAATAATAGAGAAAATTAAAACAACAAACACTGAAATAGAAACACTGGAAGAAGAAATTATAAAACTTAGGAGAAACCACCAAGGAGATGATGGAGGCGGTGGTAAAATAAAGGAAAAGTCCGATCTGGACTCTTCTTTTGAAACCAAATGCTGGACATACAAGACTATGTACGACAGCGACTTTAAAGATGCTTTCAAAGGCGTAAGAGATAAAAAATTAAAATTTAAAGATCGAGTTATTTCTGAGTCTGAAAGCAATAAAGAAGACCTCCTAGAACTGGAAGAACTCAAAAATAAAGCAACGACAGTATTTTCTGAAAGCTTAAAAAGCGTCAGCTTAATCCCTGAGCCAAGCTTTCAAGACCTTGTGTCGTTAGAATCTAGCTCTGTTTTATCTAAGAAGATAGTTGGTAAAGATGATATAGATTTAGCAGACTTGATTAAGAAACTTAATAACAGCGACTGGGTTAGAAAAGGTATGGAATACCTAGATGAATCCGGTGAAAAGTGCCCATTTTGTCAGCAATCTATTGAACAAAGCTTGTATGAAGAACTCTCAGAGTATTTCGATAAGTCGTATATTAGGGGCATGGAATCCATTAAGACGTTTAAGATAAATTATAGCTCTTATTCCAGAAACCTCCTTGAGGTTCTGAAAGAGATATTAGGCAACCCTCCAGAACAGCTTGAAGTAGAAAAGCTTAAAACTCTGAACGATCTTTTGAGCACTAAAATTACCGCAAACATCCAGCATATTGAAAGAAAAGCTAATGAAGCAAGTGCAGTGATTTCATTGGAACCCCTTGGTGAAGTTCTTCAAGATATTAGTGATCTGATATCTAACGCTAACAAGATAATTGGTAACCACAATTCTCTTGTCGAAAATATTGAAAAAGAGAAAAAGATCCTAACTTTACAAGTTTGGAGATTTGTCTGCAACGAAATAAAAGCTGATTATGATGAATACAAGTCTAAAAACACGGCCCTTCAAAAAGCCATAGATGGTTTGAAGGCGGGAATTAAGACGAAGGAAGATCAAGTAAAAATAAAAGATACAGAGCGCCAAGAATTAGAAAAAGACATCACAAGCATACAACCAACAATTGATGAAATAAACGCATTGCTTAAATCATTTGGCTTTGAAGGCTTTAAGCTCGATAAATCTGAGAAGAAGGGATTTTACAAGATTGTAAGATCGGATGGGTCTGTAGTTGAAGATACTCTAAGCGAAGGTGAAAAATCGTTCATTACTTTCCTTTACTTCTATCACCTTCTAAAAGGCAGCAATCAGCAAGATTCAATCACAAAACCAAGAGTGGTTGTTTTTGATGATCCAGTATCAAGCTTGGATAGTGACATTCTCTTTATTGTTAGCAATTTAATAAAGGGAATATTTGAGGAAATTAGAAATCAAGAAGGAAGCATAAAGCAGGTATTTGTTCTCACGCATAATGTATTTTTTCACAAAGAAGTTTCTTTCAACCAAATAAGATCCAATGGTGTTATGAACGAAGAAACATTTTGGATAGTAAAAAAGAGTAATGAACAGACATACATCGAAAAGCAGAATGAAAACCCTATCATGACTTCCTATGAGCTTCTTTGGAAAGAGCTGAAGTCTGACAATATCTCTAATCTAACAATACAGAATATCCTGAGAAGGATACTTGAGAATTATTTCAAAATTCTTGGCAACATCGATAAAGATGACATCATCAATATGTTTGAAGGAAAAGAGAAGCTCATATGTGCCTCACTGTTTGCTTGGATTAATAATGGTTCTCATTTCGCCAATGATGATCTTTATATTAGTACCGACGATGCAACGGTGCAGCAATACCTAGATGTATTTAAGGGGATTTTTCAGAAATCAAACCACATAGAGCATTATAACATGATGATGGGTGATAGTGAGCTACCTACGATTGGCGAAGGCACTAATGATAATGCAGAAGAAAACCCTGAGGTAGAAGGCCCAGCTGCAGTATAATTCAATAAATCCTAATGTCTGCTTATGGCCGGTCTACAGTCTATTACGCTTCGCAAATGTAGTGTTCGCTTCCACCCTTGTGCAGACCATATTGAATGCTATATTGAAGACTGATATCGACCCAAAGCGGACGTTGAGATTCAAGATCTCTTAACTTGATAATATAGAAGGCATTTAGCAAATGAGCGTAGATGATGCACAAGGAATATTTTCTTCAATAGTTGAAGATGTGAAAAAGAATATTGATAACATAACGTCAGAAGAAGATGCAAAGATACAGATTATTTTAAGAATTTTGACAGATGTTCTGGGATGGTCTTATTCAGACATTGGTGCAGAAAGGAAACAGGATTATGGGTTTTCTGACTTCATTGTATCATCAGCAGATAAAGAGGCCTTTGTTTTAGAGGCAAAACGATTAGGGGTTTTATCTGTACCCACTAAAGAGTTAACAAAAGTTAGACATTTAAAATTATCAGGCAACACGCTACTAGATGTTCAAGACGGAATAGAGCAAGCAGAGGGCTATGCTGCGCCAAATGGAATAACGATTGCCGTACTTTCAGATGGCATTCGTTGGATAATATTTAAAAGCTTTGTTTCAGGAGCCAACTATAAGTCCTAAAAATCCTTTGTATTTCCGAGTTTTGAGGCTATTCAGAATGACTTTACTGTGTTCTATGAGTTGCTTTCAAAAGTTTGCTTTGGAAAAAAACTTTATTCCACGCATTTCGATCAGATCCAAAATAATAGAATACTTTTGTCGCAAACATTGAAGTCGCCTTTACAAGAACGTGAAATAAAAATCCAACCTAAGTCAGATATTGCATTTGATCTAGATCAAGTTTTTACAGCATTTTTTAGTCGTCTTACAGGGGATCAAGACGAGGATTTGCTCTTAGAGTGTTTTGTTGAAACGAGAGAAAGTCGTATAGCAGATTTTGCCCTCGAAAAGATAACAGCTAATGTTCTTGGTAATATCTCGCCACCTGATAAACAAGTAGATGATGAACTGAATAGACTTATACAGCAGGCTGTTGAGGTAGAAAGTGGTCAGACTGTTTTTGTAGTAGGCCAAACTGGCGCTGGAAAAACAACTTTTCTTGATCGTTTCTTTAAAAGAACATTATCGCCCATTTTGAGAAAACAATGTGTTGTGGTTAGTGTAAATTGTTTAGATTCATCTGGGAGGGAAGATACAGCACTACAATGGCTCACAGAAACATTGATAAGTAAATTAGAATCTATTCTCTACGATGAGAATTCCCCATCATGGGAGCAACTTAGAGGATTATATTATTCTGACTATAAACGTCGTAGTAAGGGTGTAGATGCTCTCCTGTATAAGAGAGACCCTGATGCATTCAAGGAAAAGTTTAGTGTATATCTTGATGAAAAAGTTGAAAATGATAGAGAAGGATATTTAAGGCGTATTTTGGCTGACGTTGTCAGCAATAGAAAAAAGTTGCCGATAATATTGATAGACAATACAGATGAGTTTTCTCCTGAATTTAAAAAAGAAATATTCCAGTTTTCTCAGTCTCTTCGTCGAGCTGTGAATCATTGTATTTTACTTTTTCCAGTTACTGATAAATCAGCATGGTCATTCTCTAAAACAGATTTGTACTCAATCTATAAATCTAAGTCATTCTTTCTGCCAACACCACCACCGAGAGAAGTATTTAGAAAGAGGATTGATTTTATTAGAAACAAAATTGAGGCGTTATCTAGCGAGAAAGATCGACGTGAGTACATGTCGAGAAAAGGCATTCGTATTTCAATTAAGAACCTTGAAGGTTTTGCGTCAATCATTGAAGATGTTTTTGTTAATAATGAATATACTTCGAAAGCAATTGGTGAAATTGCCAATTATAATATTAGGAGAACCTTGGAGTTATCGCAAAGAGTAATTACATCAACGGTATACCAAATTGGTGATTTGTTGAAAGCTGTAGTGTCAGGTGGGGTTGCCAATCTTAGTTATTCAAAATTCATGAATGCTTTAATGAAGGGGGATTATGAGGTATATAAACCGAATGACAATCATTTTATATTGCCAATATTTCAGGTAAACGAATCTGTTAAACAATCTCCTCTTTTGAACGTGCGCATACTGTCGTTGCTGAAGGCTGTTAAAAATACCGCTAGGACTGTTGAAGATAAACACTTGAATATGCAGTCTCTGTCGAATTATTTCGATTCATTAGGATGCTCAGAAGCAGCGCTAGATGCGGCAGTCTTATGTCTTTTGGAGGCTGGTTTGATCGAGCCTTTTGACTCTTCTGTGAAAAATATAGAACCAAATCAAAGAGTGGCTATAACACATAGCGGACTAAGGCATTTGGAACTTTCTTTATTCAATTCTATTTTTTTTGAACAAATGGCGCTTGCGACAGCCATAGTAAATCACGATATGGCTGATCAAATTCGAGGGATATATCACGCAGACTGTGGCTATAGGGAGAAAATGAATAAAATTAGAAGTGTTTTTTACAACTATATTGTTCGAGAGGACGCAGCAAACTTGGTTGTTCCTGAAAATGGAGAGCAATTTGAATCTCAAAGAGAAGTTGTAAATAGTCTATCAAAATTCATTACTTTAAGTGACAATAATCTACAGGAGTCTGTAGATAGGGTATTTGAAGAAATCCTGGCAAAAGCTATTATTGCAACAGTGGACTGGTGGGACTTAGATAGAGGGTATGGGTTTGTTGACGTCGAAGGAAAAAGCTACCAAGCATTTTTGCATTTTGAAGCTTTAAAAGACTGTAAGGTGGATCAAGTATTTGATGGTGACAAATTACTTTGTGATATTGCGAAGAATGAGAAGGGAATATTTGTTAAAACAGTTCATGATTTAGAAGCCAAAGAGAACACAGTAGAAACTGTTGACGCAGAAGTTATTAGGATATTTCCAGATAGGCGTTATGGGTTTGTGCAAATTACTGGCGGTGGAAGAAGTGCTTTTTTTCACTTTTCTAATATTGATAAAGAAACATTAGACAACCTTAGAGTTGGGAAGCAACTAAAAGTACAAATTAGTCAAGATAAAAGTGGCAAGGGTTTTTTGGTTCGTAATGTTGTAAATAAATAAATTAACTTATGAAGTATCGAAAGGAGGGTGTGTGTCCGCTTATGGCCGAAGATTGAAATATTTCATTGATGCTGGGTGCTTTGGTGTATTAAGTTTAAAGAATGAAATATAATAACTCGCTGTTCAAAACAGTTTATGCAAACGAAGAGAATTTGCTTGAACAAGTGAAGTCTCAACTTCAGGCGGGTGCTGACCCTAATGAGTGCACTGAATATTTTGAGACACCTTTACGAGTATTTTCCCGTTTAGGGCGTTTTGAAGTTGTCAAACTGCTCTTTGATTCTGGAGCAGACCCCTCACATTTAAATTGGACGCCGTTATTTCATGCTGTTGCCTATGGCAGTTTACAACAGGTGCAAGATTGCGTGAGAGACGGCGCAGACATAAGTGCTAGGGATACATGGGAACGTACTCCCTTACTTCTTGCTGTACAAAGCGGTAATATAGATAAAGTTAGCTATTTAATGGATGCAGGCGCTAATATCGGCGATACAGGGTGGTGTAAAAAACCAGCTTTGGAATATGCAATTCAGATGGATGATGTGAATATGCTCTCCTTTCTGATACAAAAAGGAGTGGACTTTGAAAGGTACAATTCGTTCGGTTATACACCTTTAATACAGGCGGCTTCAGATGGAGCAATCAACTGTGTAAAAGCTTTGTTGCAGCATGGTGCAAATATCTACAAGAAAGATCGTTCTCAATTTTCACAAAAGACAGCCATTGCTCACGCCTACAATCTAGAAATTGCAGAAGTTCTTGCAGAAGCTGGTGATGACATAAATCAGATCAAGAGTGAAATTAGGGCCAATCTCTTGAAAATTGGGAACCAGGAGAAAGTGTCTGTAAGTAAAGAAGAATACCTTGCTCAAAAGTATAGAACGTTTGGTAAGTCAAATCCACAAAAATGCGAGGTTACTTTTTGGTACGATATGGTGCGCTGTAATGCGGCTGCGTGGAACGCGAGAGAACAATTTGATGATAAGGATAGCTTCAATGATCAACCCGTTTGGTGCTATGAACGATTTGGAAAATCTATTACCGCTATCGGAGGTGGTGAATTCATTGAAATAGCTGGAGAGCATGAGGACTCATATGATCCTGATTTTTGCATATACAACGAAGTATTTCATCACAAAGGAGATGGTGAATTTACAATATATCAATATCCAGAAGATATTTTTCCGCCAACGGATTTTCACACCGCTGTTTTAGCAAATGAATTTATTTATATTATTGGTAATTTAGGCTATCCCGCAGAGAGAGCCTATGGGACAACACCGGTTTATAGGCTCGATATTAATTCCTTCGAAATTCAATATATCGAAACTAATGGTGAATGCCCAGGATGGATTCACAATCACTCAGCAAATTTATTAGGTCAATCAATTATAAGAATTCAGGGTGGGGAAATACTCGAAAAAACAGGGGATGATGAGACTCATAGATTGAATGAATTAGATTTTGAGTTGAACCTAAATACTTTGAAATGGACGAAACACGATCATACGCCTAAAAGCGGAAATGTTCCGTTTTTTCCAGAAGAATACAAACGGTTTAATAGCTCTAACAAAACGCTTCTTGCAGTTGAAGCCAAAAATGAATGGCGGCTATTAAAAGTAATATCCGTATATCGTATTGATGTTGCCGCAGGACATCAAATCCAATTCGAACACGAAACTGTAACAGCCTCTTCTGATGATTATCTTTTCGTTGTGGCTTACTCGACCAGCAAACCTTTTGGTAGCTTTAAACTGCTTGAAAAAGCTGTTGAAGATAAGAGTTGGGAATTTGCAAATAAGTGTCAGGTATGTAGAACAACAGCTTTTCCAGAGTACAGTCGATATATAGGCTTTGGAGATATATCTGAGGAAGAACAAGAAGCGTTTAAGGCTTGGAAGGCTTTATTTGATCAAAGGCAAGTTAAGATTGTATAACATGAACTAGTCAAGACGAAAAAACCCGGTCAGAGAACCATTGTTCGTAAGAGGCACTTACTATGTGGAGTCTTTATAAGGCTTCTCCATTATGAAAATAATTTCATACAACGAGACAAACTTTACATTAGTAGTCGCATTTCCTAGGGATCATAGTTACGAAAAAATCTATGAGTTCTTTGATATACCAAAATACATTTACGACTCACTTGAATCATCTTCATATCCGCAAGACTACTTTAATGAACGCATCTGGAATCAGGGTTTTGAGTATAACTGTAATTGGAACAGTATTGATCACCTCTTACTGTATATTGGTGAAAATGCCCTAGGATTCGAGCCGCCAGTAGAAGTTGATACTCAAAGGCTTGATGGCGATACTCCACTTCATATCGCGTGTTATTGGGGTGATGTATCAGCAATAGAAATCCTTCTTGAACATGGGGCTAATTCAAATACAAAAGGTGATATGGGATGTACGCCACTATACACCACTGTCAGTTTCGGTAATCTAAGGTGCGCAAAACTCATATTGGAAGCAGGTGCTGATGTAAATGATAACAACGAAGTATCTCGGGGTTCATCTTTAGATCTGGCAATGACAGAAGGCAATGAGCGTTTTGGTAATCTCTTCAAGAAATCTATTAAAAAATGATAATGAGGTAAATACGCTCTATTTTATAGCTATCGACTACATACTATAGGAACAGAATAATATGTCTCTGAAGTTGCTAAATGAATATGGAGAAAACGGTACTGTAATACGTGAGGGCAAAACACAGCCTTATGCTCTGGTGTCGTTAGATACAATAAAATCAATAATTGAATCATTACAGAATGCAGAAGTATATGTATCTAAGATATCAGATAAAGAAGCTTCTATTGCTTTTGAAATGATTCGAGATAGGCTCAACCCTTTGCTATATGGCCTAGAAGAAGCGTCAAAACACCTTGGTGTTGATATACAAATAGCAAATCCAGAATTTGAATATGATCGAGCTAGAAGGGAATTAATTGAAGCAATAGAAAAGCTTGAAGAATTTAATGGCCCTAATGCTACTTAACAGCAGGTAATAGTATGAGACTAAGAGAGTTCATATAATCGAAACAAGAGGAGGACGTTAAGCTAATCAACGCAATAAACATGAATGAGTATCGATAACGTAAAATTTCTTTCGCACATTTGAAGAGGCGGTGGCCTCGTTGGTTAAATGGTAAGTGACCAAACGAACCAAAGACCAACAA
>JBEVWG010000017.1:0-26108 GCA_040506705.1 Candidatus Thiodiazotropha sp. 6PLUC1 | reverse complement strand
TAACGAATAAAGTTTATGGTTTTGTAACCACCTTCTTTGGTGGGGCATGGCCCCACCCTACCTGTGAAGGTGAGCTAACAGATTAGAGTAGCTCTATTTCCTGGTCGTTGATGGTGTCATCATCTCAGACAAATCCCGGAGCATATAATCCGCAGCTCTAAGCCATGCCTTCTCGTTGTCACCTCTGAAGTCATATGCTTTGCTAATAAATGTCTGTTGAGTGGCTATATCTTTGATTTCGATATGCATGGTCAGAACCAGAATACTCATCTTATATATCCAGCCTGTCATAACCTTTTCTCCATCAACCTTTTTCGCCAGATCGTATTCACATAGGTTACAGTTTCGAATATCGGTGCCTAACTGGGCACTTTTTACGGTTTCGTTGACTCTATCTTGCGGAACAACTTTAAATAAACCTTTTTCTTCGATTTTTTGAGCAATGTAACGCGTCATTTTATCGAGCATCTTCTGGTTTCTCTCCTGGCCACCAGGCACAGGTGTGTTATCAACAATCTCAAACGGTAATACAACAAGCTTCTCGTTGTGAGCAGCTTCTGAGCTATTACTTAAAAAAACAGCTAGCAAAAAAAGTGTGGGAATAGCCACTGATATTCGTTGAGAAAAACTAATGGTGTTGTGATGATAGTGCTTTGATATATTCATGGGATGCCTCCCTGTTGGTACCGATAACAATACGAAGATGCCCGGCAATCGATACCTCTAATTGCCCCTGAATTTCCACCTGTTCATCTCTTAAAGCCTGGCCGCTATAGGTTGCGGTATAACTGATTACCTCATCTATAGCCGGATGACTTAGGCTATAGCGGGCGGGATAATCAAAACTGTTACGATCATCAGCAATAGTTGTCTTTAAGTTGACCCTGCCCTGTTTTCTATAGCGTATGAGATCCTGCCACCTATCAGCTGTTAGCAGACTGATATCAAATTTTGTCTCTTCAATTGCTGCTTTATTATATTTGCGATGTTCATGCCAACAATATTCATCGTATGTCAGAGCGCAACCACGTCGTGCATAGGCGTCCTGCCATAGTGTTTCATGCAGCGGTTGCAGCTGTTGTTTAGCGATTAGAGTTTTGATGATTTCTCTGGCTTTGAAAAACACCTCTCGCTTATAGAAGACTAGATCGATGTCAGAACTCGTCTTTTGAGCACCTATCAGCATGGAGCCAGTCACGCCAATCTCCCCTGTTTCCAAACCCTCCGCTTTAAAGAGTTTAATCAATCGCTGCAGTTTGGCTTCTATTTGGTCGTTCGGTTCTGCCTGTAGAATCTCCAGTAAGCGCAGCCTGGGTTGGTGGTGATATACGATTCGATCAACACCTACACCATGCAGCCAGACATCTCTTGTTGTGGAGTAGTAGAGATAGTAGGGATAGCTATCTTGCAACAGCTTTTCAGCTTCTGATGTACTGAGTTTCTTATATCCATTGGTTGTCCGCTGATAGCGGAGAGAAGAGAGGATACGTTGATCTTCCTGATCTTCTGTAACTACAGCGAAGATCAACCCTTCAGCGGTCTCGACAAAATCCTTGGGCTGATAGTTGTTCAAGATAACCTACCCTGCACTGGTTTTGGAAGTCTGTTGAACGACATCCATTCCACTCCATTGCTGATGATAATCTGCGTAGTCATAAGTCTTCATCAAGCGCAGTTGGTTATTATCATCAAGAAAGTGGATTGATGGCAGATTAAGACCGTTAAAGCGGGAAGCTTTTATCAGCGAGTAGGCACCAACATTTTCAAAAATAAGCCGGTCATTGATTCTAAGTGGACGGTCGAACTGGTATTCACCAAACAGGTCGCCACTCAGACAGGTGCAACCCGCCAGGATTACCGAATAAGCCCCTTCACTCTTTTCTCCGCGAAGTTTGGGTTTAACCTGATACTCAAAAACTTCAGGTAGATGGTTGACTGAGGTATCGAGTACAGCTATCGATTTACCCTCGCTTTCAAAAGTATCAATGACTGTTGATACCAATACCCCTGCATCATCCACTACTGATGTACCAGGCTCCATATAGACCTCAGCCTGCCATTCAGATTGAATATGAGCTATTGTTGATAACAGTATCTCCAGATCCTGTGCAACCTGGAATTGGTAACCTCCCCCCAGGTTGATCCACTCAATTTGTCTTACCAACTCTGGTAACTGTTCTTGCAGATGGGCCACTGTCGATTGCAATGGTGCGAAGGAACTGGAACAGAAATTGGTATGTAGATGCAGACCACTGATGCCACTTGCTGGAAGGGTTCCCTCCCGCCAGTGTTTAACGACTTCTGACAAGGGGGCTCCGAGTTTGGAGTGGGCGCGACAGGGATCATAGCGTGGATCATCTAGAAACGAGCGTTGCGGATTGATCCTTAGACCGATTTTTGCCCGGCCGGCTAAATGAAATGGTAAGCGTTCCAGCTGACTCAGTGAGTTGAAGCTCACTGCATCACAAAGATCCCCAATTTCTGCTAACTCATCCTGTCGGAATCCCGGTGTGGTGATATGCATTGCGCCCATACCCCCTGTGACTTCATGGGCGAGCCTGGCTTCAAACAGCGAACTCACGGAGAAGCCATCGACATGATTACGAATCTGTTCCAACAGCCCCTTAAAGGGACATGCTTTGATTGAATAGAGCATATGACAACCGCTTGCCAAACGGATGCGCGACAATAGAGCAAGGTTTTCAGCCAAACGTTTTTCATCGAAAACAAAACTGGGTGAAGTAGAGAGGGACTCGACCCAATCAGTAGAGGCCTCGTTATCAGTTTCAGATTGCCAGTAACTAATCCCCATAATTCACCCCTGTGAATGTGGATTGCTGTTCAACCGGTTGGCCGTTATAAGTGAATGCATTGCGAACTTCACTCAACCGATGCGGCATAATCCCCGCAGTTCGCTCTGACTGGTCACAAAGTGCTCCACGAAATCCAAGATAGTCTGGCATTAGTGGCAGTAGCCTGGGAATATCCTGTAAAGAGAGTGATCCGGCCAAGCCGTTCAGCATCCCAAGGGATCTGCTCTCTACTACGAAATGAGCTATCGATTCCAGATCGATGTGGCTGAGTAACCCACCTCCGCCCTTCCCTGCCGTATCCAACATAACACCACGAAAACCAGCAGAAGCAAAAGCCTTCAATTGATGCAGTGGGGGTTGAAGATCAGCAAAGAGTACCGCCACAACCGCATATTGGTCTGTGAGGCTGGAGATAGCCTGTAAACATTCAGTCAAATTATCGTTACTGAAGAACCCCACCTTAACATAGTCGACACCGCACCTTGCTGTTCTTCCTATTGCCTGGGTGAGTTGTGCGGGTTCAGCAGGCAGATCACCAACGGTTGCACTGACTGGACAACGATGTCTGCATTGCAGTACCAAGCTGTTTATTGTCTCTATCGGCAGTGCACCGAGAGCGCCACTGTGAGGATTCTTTAGGTCGATAATGTCTGCTCCGGCATCAATTGCCAGTTCCATCTCCTGGTGATCAATCACACTCGCTAAGAGTTTACTCATACAATTCTCTCCCTAGACTGTTGCTGCAGAAGATCGTTAACCCGAACCATCAACCAATCCCAAGCCTCCTTCTCTCGATCCCCTGCAGTTTTCTCTATGGCGATGGTGAGATAGGCAATCTCATTTTCAATTTTCTCATGCGACAATCTGCCCAGTCGACTGACAAGAATTGCTAACTCCAATACTGCTGATTGGGCTCTATTGAAACCTTGGAAAGGTCTATGGTTGGCTTGAAATAGTGGTTTGCAAATCAAGCGTGGGCGGATTGGATCCTCCTCCACTCGCATCAGTTGAACCTCAGTGTGAGCCAGTGCATTGGCGAGCCTTGGCGCGGAGACCTTTTCAGCTTCAAGCAGTGGCCAGTCATAACGTCCGGTAAGGCAGCCTGCGAATACTCTTACATCGTCACAATAGTTGATCACTGCACATTCACTGGCAAGGATGTTATTGAGTGTCCGTGAAGGACGAAAGGGGGCAACTACAACCTCCTCTTCTCGCCATACCACACCCATCGGTGCAATCTGGTTTTCACCATCTGTACTGCGACAGGTAACGATAACTTCCTGGATCATGATCTTTTCCTGCTCTGGCTGACTTTTTTCATGGTTGTACCAGGCGCCTCCTGGCGATTCAGATCCCGCACGACCTCAGGTAGGGCGACACCCCAACTTAGTGGTTGATCCTGTACATAGCGCTTACCCAGTTGCTGTGCAATCTCTGCCCGGGCAAGCTCAACGCCAAGGTAGAAGGCGTGACCACCATCACTCTCAACACCCAGCTGCGGGTAGAAATCGAAGGGGTCACTATGGGTATGCATCCCATCCCTGTTAAAGCAGTGAACCCCCTCATCACTGACCTGTATTCTGAAATTGGGATCACGAATCTCCGCGGCAAGGTCACTGACCTCAGAGGCGTTATAGGGAAATGGCTTGATTTCATGCAAAGCGGTCAGGCCGCTATCAACCTGCTTAGGCAATCTATTTTCCTCTCTCGCCCAATACATGATCCGTCGTGCTCTATCTGCCTCTCTTATCGCACTTCGACAGTGTGGACTGACCTGGGTAGATAGAATATTTGTGACATGAAGCTCTGAAATAATGCCCATTAAAACCGCATTAATACCTGTAGTATCTGCTTCTGTCAGCTCTGTGATATTACCTACACCCATCATTATCTCAGCATCTGGATAGTCACTACGCAGACGTTGATAGCGAACGATTGAGTCGGTAAAACCGAAATGGATCGGATCAAGAATCGGATCTGCAATGTATCTACGACCCAGTTCATCAAGCTGTTTCATCGCCTTTTGCAGGGAATCCAAATCACCTGGCTGGGCAGGAATCAATATTGGCGTTGAATCAACCTTATCGGCAATCCAGAGGTTATTCTCATGCAGGCTGAGAAGATAATCAGCGCCAGCTTCCCCGCCAGCCAGCAACTCTTCAGACAACATAGAATCGACACTCACCTGATAGCCCTCATCCTTAAGCGCCTGTACGGACTCTGCCAGGTGAGGAAAAGGTGTTTCAGGCAGACAGCCCAGATCGATCACATCTGCACCATCAGCAGCATACGCCTTTGCCTGCAGAATAATTGCTTCAATCGTCAGATTTGGTGCGTCGACGATTTCAGAGAAGATTCGAACATCATAACCACTCAGATCGGGCGCCTTACCCTCCATACCGAAATATCGGGGTAAGTCCATCAACTCTTCCGGGCCACGCTCAACTGGAATTCCAAAATGGTGGCTGAGTTGATCCAAGTCTCCGCGGCAGCGGCCAGGTACTAAAATTCGTTGTGCATCTCCAATACCGGTGAGACGACGCTTGATCATATCCGCTGTCATCAGTGCTGCAACTTTGAGCCCAAGATTATGGACTCGCCATTCGAAGGCATCAGCGTTCATCTCCTGCAATACCCGGACGAGCTGTTTCTCCGCCAGGGAACCAGTAAGAAAAAGGATCTTTTCTGACACTACACTACACCCTTTATAGCCATCTCAATTGGTGCGGAAATCACGTCGACAGATACCCCACTGCTGATCAGCCTCTTCCACTGCGATCTCGAGGGTCTCCACATGGTTCAAGGCGTTGTCTGATTCGAGTTTCGGCAGTAGTGATTCCATGATGTACCAGGCGAGCATTTCTGCCGTGGCGTTGGCAATCGGGAGAATCAGGCAGTTACTAACCGGTAGGGAGAACTGCTTGTCGTAACTTTTGACTTCGATCTGCTCACCTACCTCCTCTATATCAACCTCTCTACTCTTGCCAGGCAGAAGTATCTTGTCGTGAAGTTGCAGACAGACTTCTGCAGCGAGGCGATTGAGCTGGACAAAATCGATGACGAAGGCATCGTCATTATTGTCACCATTGGCCTGAATACGAACATGAAAGTTGTGACCATGAAGATTTTCACAACTGTTGTTAAATGTGATGAAGTGGGCTGAGTTAAAGTGTAACTCACCCGGATGCACACTAACTGCAAATGATTGCGCGTGATTTTGCAACGGTTGGCTCCGATATTATAAGTATTTTAACTGCTTCCCAGGTTCCTCAAGTATCCTGGGGTGCCAGGTAAGCGTCAACCTGACTCAACAAATAGTATGCAAATATAGATCCAATCAGTGCTTTTCGAAAGAATCAGTTTAGCTGCTCATTACGGATAGCAGAATCAGGTATTTATAGGCACTCAGGTGTCTAGAGATGAGATAGGCGGATCATCCCCCTATTAAAAGCTCTTAGGGTGGGGCCGTACCTGCTGGATTGAGGAGGAAAACGGTGTGAAATTATCCCTGTTTTTACTCATGATCGACATTATTTGCTAGCTTTTAGCGACTTTTGCTGGGGCATGGCCCCACCCTACGCAAAATGTAACACTTGTTTATGGCGCGTGCTGAAAGGTTCAAAATTCAGATTGCTTTGGCACAGCTGTGTTCACAATCTGCAACAGTGGAAAGGGGGCGGTAACTCAAAATTATTGGAAAATGAGCGGCTATTATGAGAAATAGCCGCCTGGATTGGTCATTTGATGGGGATATCCTGATTAAGATGTCTCTATGGGCTCTTTATCCTCACAACGCAGCATAGGAACAACCCTTCCGACTGGATAGTAGGTTCCGTACTCGACCAGATACTTGCTCTGTATGCTGTAGGCTTGACGCTCTGCTTCGATACTTCTCTCGCAGTTTTGCAGCAGTGCACCCTCTTTACCCTGAAGCCAATGAACCAGTTCATGCAGTGCGACAGAAGAGTGGAACAAGTTGTTTTCGAGATCCATACGATCATCTAGATAGATCACATCCCCTTCACCAGGATACCAACCAAGTACCTTGCAGGAACGTCCACTGCAGGCTTGTTCTTCGAGCCAGCTGTGAGCCACCATACGCATTTCGGGACAGGTATTTTTCTCGACTTGTTCGAGATCGGAGAGGGTGAACACCCAGGAGAGTAGTACTGCGCATAATTCCATAAGATACCTCTATGCTCTGCATCATATTCGACAATTTAGTCACAAGGACGGCCTGTCTGATAGAGGAATCCGTGCCGCATATCCAAGACCATCAATAGTCTGATGTTTAATATATCGGGCAGTTGCAGCAGTACTTTAGAAATAGCTAATACAGCAAAACCAAATAAAACCAATAACATCAGATCTTACTAATATTCTGCATAACATATGCCAGCAATGCATTGATAATTGTTTATGCAATTATTTCATTAGGTTATGATGCTTTATTTATAAATTACTTTATTAATGAAACTGTCTAAATCAGTTCAAAGCTGACAAAAACACGCCACATAACAGTGCATGGTCACAATTTGATTTTATTAAGTAGTTAGTAAGCGATAGCTTGAGAGTCGAAAGAGTGAGTCTCAATTTGATTGGATATCTGCCTGCAAGCCGCTGGCGTTTGCTGCTTATAAGTTAAGGGCACCTCTATTAATTGAGATACCCTTAAGTTTCTGTGGTGAGTATGGCGGGTTGTCGGGTAAATTAAGGCTTAGAGATCACTACCCTGGTGGCATACTCATACTGGTTGTTGAGTAACTCACTGAAACGGGAATGAACTTCCTGCCCTACCATCCAAGCCTCAACAGGGTTCATCCGCAGGTAGTGCTCGAATCTATCATCCACCACATCATGCTCTTTTAGCATCTTTGTGCTCAGACTGGGTTTATCGAAAGTGATCGATTTCACCAGTAACACTCTCTCTATACCGAGTTGTCCTGCAAGCCACACTGCCAACGAATCAGAGGTGACACGCCAGCTCTGTTCAATCTCTGGATCTGCCATGACCATCGATGTTGGCATCCAGACTGGGGTAACCCCCCTTTCAAGGGATGCCTCAATCTCCTTTTGTGTGGTGGCAACTTGTAATCCAGGCTGTAGCCCACACAACATCCTTCCATATTGCTCCATGGCAAGCAGGGCCATGCAATGGGCAGTGGCTTCATCGAAGCCAAATTGGTTTTGGGAAAGCCTCACCTGATCGGCAAAAGGTCCGCCACCGGGGACTACGATCAGAGAGCGGTTATCGGCAAAAAGCGCCAGCCACTCTCTTAGATTATCTGCATTGAAGAGACTGCCACCGAACTTGACTACCCACATTTTTCGGAATTCATCTGTTCCATTCGCTGCAGGAGATCCAGCAGTGCAGAAGCTTTATGGTAGGTCTCCCGATATTCAGCCTCGGGATCAGAATCGGCAACTATGCCACCACCTGCATACAATCGAGTGATGCCATCTGCATGCACCATAGTTCTGATGGCGATGTTGCTATCCATATCTCCATCAAAACTGACATATCCGATTGAGCCACAGTAGATACCGCGTCTATGTGGTTCAAGCTCTTCTATGATCTCCATCGCACGCAGCTTTGGCGCACCTGTAATTGAGCCACCGGGAAAACAGGCCCGCAACAGTGAGAAGGCATCCTCTCCTTGAGCCAATTCACCACTGACTTTACTCACCAGATGGTGTACCCGGGAAAAACTTTCAAGCTTAAATAACTCAGGTACCTTAACAGTGCCATTTGCACAGACCTTACCCAGATCATTGCGCAACAGATCGACAATCATCAAATTTTCAGCCTGATCCTTGGTGCTGCCTTTGAGCAGTTCTGCAAGCATCATGTCCTCGATCGGATCCTCTCCCCTGGGAGCAGTTCCTTTGATAGGCTTGGTTTCAACTGTGCCAGCCCGGAGTTCCAGAAAGCGCTCTGGCGAGGAGCTCATCACCTTACACTGAGGGGTATTGAGGTAGGCGGCGAATGGGGCCGCATTGAGTTGTCTCAACCCTTTATAGGCTTGCCAGGGATCGCCTTCTGCCGCTACCGAGAAGCGCTGTGCGAAATTGACCTGATAGCAGTCGCCATCGAGGATATAGCGTTTGATTCGTTGTATCGATTCCAGGTATTCAGCCTGGGTCATATTTGAGCAGACTTCACCTAATACACGATAAGGCTCTGTTGCTCGGGATTTAGCCGAACGCTCTCCAACACCCAACATCAGTCTGCGAAATTTCTCAAGTCTGGTGGGATTCTGCCCAACCAGCCAGCTACGCTGTTGCTGGTGATCCACAACCAAAGACCAGTCATAGATTCCCACAGCCATTTCAGGCAACTGCTCCATATCTTCAGCGATTGTCGGCATCCGTTCCAAACGACGCCCCAGGTCATAGCCAAAATATCCGATTGCACCGCCACAAAACGGTAATCCCTCAATCCCTTCCTGCAGAGGCCCCAGGGCTTCACGAAGCAGTTGAAAAGGGTCTTCTGTAGTGAGGCGCATATTGCTGCCATTAGAAGATATTCGGGTATGCTCTCCATGTGTGACCAATACAGTCACTGGATCAGCCGAGAGGATATCGTAACGCCCCTGCTGGCTGTAAGGCTGACAACTATCCAGCATCGCAGCCCAGGGAAGATGGCATATCGCCTCAAACAACTCGGCACTATCCTGCCGGTAGGGGAAGTCGAGGGCCTGAATTTTCATTTTGAACCCTCCATCGCTAGGCTGGCGACAGCAACTGCAGGCGCACACTCTGCCACTTTGGTCTGAATCTCTTGTTCACAGGAAAAGAGTGACTCTATCCCCAAGTATGGTCTATTCAATCTGCGACTGATCTTCTCGATCATAAAGCGCCCTGCTCCTGCACCTATCAGAGGGGCATCTGTGGACAACCCAGGAGCCGAGAGATGCCTTTCACAGGCATCCTGCACCAATCGCAACTGTTTTTCAGCAATAAACTCAGAGACGCTTCGCCAACCTGCAGTGTCGCTGGCATCCGCATCCAGACCTAACATACGGGCTAATCGACGGGTGCTCCCCTGACAACTCTTTTCACCACCATCCGCACTGGGCAGGAGGTCTGCATCATCAGGCAGATCACCATTGAGTCTGTAGATATCAGCAGTTGTTGCAAAGTGTTCCGCCATCAAACCTACCCACTCCCCAGCAAAAGGGACCTTATCTGCTATTGCCATCAATGGAGTGCGCACAACGCCGGTATAGATCATTGTCTGCTCTACCAGGCGCTGATGATCGGAATAGCCGGAAACCAACAGCCGCTTATCGGCAAAAGGTATCAGATCGGTGGTGGTACTTCCCATATCAATCAATAAACCTTCGGGCAGACGGTTGGCAGCCCAGGATGCCGTGGCAAGCCAGTTTGCTGATGCAACCTGATTGGTATTCACTTTGGCAGCCTGGTGATCCAAAAATCCCGACATGCCGCCAAAGATTGCCAGGTCTGCACCTGCAAAGCGGTGACTCATACTATCGATCAGTGCATTTACACCACTCTCACGGTCAGGAAACAGATCGACCAGCTCCCCTGTCATGGTGACGGCATGTTTCAAGCCGATATTCTCTCCAACCTGGTTCAGAACTTCATCGATACTTGAGTGCAGATTCTCGAGTCCCTGCCAAAGAGGACAAGCTATCTGCAACACAGCATCCACGCCGCCATGCTGATTGACCAGGGCTGCTTTAGTATGGGCGCCACCGAGATCCCAACCTAATATTGCATTATGCCGCACCGGCAAACTCCAGATTTACATCTACTACGGACGAATTAAGCATTTTTTCTGACAAGCACTGTTTATTCTGCAACAGGTCAAACACCAAAGCAGCCGGGTTGACCCCGGTAGACTCCTTTAGCCCAACATATGAGGTGGTCACTCTAGGATTGACCTCCAGCACCTGTAAGCCCTCTGCTGTATCAAGAATATCGATACCAATGATACCCCACAAATCCGGAATTGCAGCTGCTACGGCTTTACCAAGATTTCTAAAGCACTTTTTATCTTTCAGGTGGCCATTCACAACACACCCCAAAAGCATGAATCCATTGTCTGTCATTGCTATTCTTTGATGATTGACACTCAGCAGTAGTGCCTTACCACCAGCTACCAATAAGTTGATACTTGTAGGTTTTCCATGGATAAAGGGT
The DNA here is from genome assembly GCA_040506705.1 of Candidatus Thiodiazotropha sp. 6PLUC1. Classification (GTDB taxonomy): domain Bacteria; phylum Pseudomonadota; class Gammaproteobacteria; order Chromatiales; family Chromatiaceae; genus Thiodiazotropha. The sequence goes on along the minus strand of JBEVWG010000017.1, from coordinate 15,126 downwards.
TGAACCACATAGTCTCCACCCACCGGTAAATAGTTAAACTGCTGGCAAAGCTCATCCCGGTCACGACAGATTCTGATTCCCTGACAGCCAACACCATCATCCGGTTTAAGCACCCAACTGCCCAGATGGTCAGGCACACCCTCTTCGAAACGGTAGGTGGGCACAACCGAGATACCCTCTTCTCTCAAACAGATGGATGTCAACATTTTGCTGGTTGTCATCTGTACTGCAGAGGGGGGACTGTTTAACAGTAATTTGCCCATGTTGACCACTGTTTCACTGATATGCAGCAGCACATTGGAGAACTCAGGCGCGATCGGCCAGACCGCATCAGCCTGCTCAAGACACTCTATCCAAGCAGCAGTGAAATCCTCCATACTATTCAACATATGACATACTACAGGCAGATCGAGCTGCCCCAATCTGGCATCTCGTGTTACAAACACCTCTATACCCTCGATTTCCACAAGATCGGAGATTAATGACTTCAGCATCATATCCCCCTCTTCGGCAAGGGAGGGTGGTAAAGGGCTGTCCAGCAATCCACCACCCGTAATATACTCAAAGACGAATACTTTCATGGCTAGCTATCCATACTAATGAAGCTTATTCCAGTCATAGACTTGATGAACGGAGATGTGGTGACCGCAATCAGAGGTCAGCGTGAAGCCTATCTGCCTTCCGATACGCCGCTCTGTTCCTCCAGCGATCCCCAGATAGTCCTTTCCGCACTGCTGCAGGTTCACGCTTTCGACACGGTTTACATCGCTGATCTCAATGCTATTAGAGGAGATGGCTCCAATTTTGAAGTGATTGATAGGCTCCACCATGATCATAAAGAAATCACCTTTTGGGTGGATAATGGAGTGACTGAGCTGGCCAGACTTACACAGATTGCCAGGCCAGTAATTGGTACTGAATCGGTCAACAGCATCGAACATCTTAGTCATCTGGTCACCTCGGTTGCAAAGCCAATACTTTCACTCGATTTCTTCGACGACAAATTCAAAGGCCCGGATGACCTCGATTATCTGACGGAACTATGGCCGAAAGATGTTATCGTCATGACCCTCTCCCGGGTCGGTAGTGCTAAAGGTGCAGATACCTCTAGGCTTGAACGACTGAAAAAACTCTCACCTGATACTCATCTCTACGCTGCAGGCGGCATCAGAGACCAAAGAGATCTGACGATGCTTAGTGCTCTCGGCATAACTGGTGCTCTGATCTCCACTGCCCTTCATCAAGGCGCAATTAATAGTATTGAGATCAATACTATTGTTGGGTAGTTGATATTAGCCGCTTGATTTACGAATAACTTCCAATGCTGGTGTTTTCTCCTTAATCAGGTTTCTTAATGATGACCTCCCCAGTCTCTCATCGAGAAAGTGGGTCATTAAACGATCGCTACCCTGCAGCTGAAAACTCTCTAAACTTGGACCAGTATAGTTACACCATGACTGTGGCGTTTCATACAACTCAAGTTCTATCAATCCGGGGAGATACTCTATTAACTGTTCCCAGATATAGACACATAACATTTCGGTACTTGAGCGCCATGACAGTTCTGTAGCTGCATAGTTAAGGTTATGGTGATCAAACTTTTCAATCACCTGCCTATTTGCCACCCGCTTAAGGTATCCATAGTCCACCACACAACCTGTTATCGGATCTATGCGATCTCTTACTTTGACATGCAGTAGATATCTGCCACCATGCAGGTTGGAGCACTTGGCCGGATGGTCAGTAATAAAGTGCGCTGCATCGAAAACCAGTTCTTTAGAGACGGTGACTTGTGGCGTCTTCTGGTCGAACCTCTGCGGAACACCTGGCATCTCTGTAAAAATCTCACTTACCAAGTCTAATAAGCGATCTGTATCGGAAATGGTTAAGGTACGTAGAAGCAGGCCATCGGTATGGTCAGCTGCATCCAGTTCTTTAAAATTGATACCACGCTGTGATGCCTCTGCCATCACACTCTTACCCGCTGCCTGGCCTGGAAACTGAAGGAAAAGATATCCAGCCTGCAATTCACCGACATGAGCAATGAGAACAGCGAGACTCCAGACGAAATCGGGAGGCGGTACTGGTGACAAATGAGCCTCAACAGTCTGAGAAAGAAAAGCACTGGGCACCTTCAGTCTATTCAGAGAGACTACCCTGTGGGTTGTGTCTGCATATCGATACTCCTGGCGGAACTGAAATCCATATTCACGTAACCACTGTAGACTCCATAGGAGTAGATCCAAGCGACGAATCTCGCCGGGTACTAAAGTAAATTCTCCATCATTGTGCAGCAATCCAGCCCACTTTAATCCTCTGAAAAGGGCTCGGGCGCGCTCCGAAGGATAGGCTTGAGGTTGTGTGTAATCATCAACCCTCTCTTCCAGATTGACCTGATCCCGCTCAAGCAGAAGATCGAGTGGCAGATGATGCCTGATTGCATATTCATGAAGTGTCAGCGAACAACAGTAGAGTAAATGACTGTTGTCGAGACGGTTTAGTTCAGTACCACACTCGAGACATTGCATAATTCATCCTACACAATCGAATTGAAATCGACTGTAAAGATCATTGATTTGATTCGAGATGGCGACGATGACGGCATTTTTAATCTGCCAATACAACTGATACAAACCACCTCAATATAACATGCCCGGAATTAATATTCCGGGCATGGCCGGATCAGATCCTTATGCTAAAACCAATATCAATCTATTAGTCATGAGCAGCAAATGGATGTGAAGCTGAACCTTTCTGAGCCACAACAGCACTGGCCGCAGGTTCTCCACTTACAGCACGCTTGATAGACTCTTTGGTTGCCTGATAGTTGTAATCCTGGATCTTTGTATCATCCTCGGCTTCCCAATGGATGAAAACACCAACACAGATGAAGAGATCATCAGCCTCATCAGCAGGGATAGTGCCATCTTCAACGCAATCAGCAACAGCCATGGCAACACCACGCTGTGCTGGGCCAAACATCTGTACTGCCTGCTTAGCGCCTTTGATAGTTACTTTATTGAACATCATGGTGCTTGGTTTACAAGCCAGATTTGGAGCAACCACTGCAAGCAGTGCAGTAAAACCATCTTTGTTGTTGACCAAGCCGTTACAGAAAGCTGTCTCTACAGCAGATCCACGAGGACCAATCAGAAGATCGATATGTGCAACCTCGTTGCCATCTCCGACCAGCGATTCTCCGACCATTGTTCTATTGATAACTGACATTCAGTTTCTCCTTACCTTTTTATTGAGAGTTAACTTCGTTTCCCACCTCATTTGGGCGGGAATCGCGGACACGGGAAGTTCCCGTATTAAGTTCAAACACAGCAGATATCGATTCCAGATGCGCTATGAATAGCGTAGCTACAGTCATATCTGCAGAGGTACCGGGATTGATACCTTTACGTTTGAATTCGTAGTCTGTTTGTAACAGACGTAAATGAAAATGTTCGGGTGTGCTTGCATGGGACAACTCTTCTTCCAGTTTTGCCACATGGAGACTGATCACAGTCGCCCTGTAAAGCCCATGCTTGCGTTGAATATGTGTATCAGGAAAGCGCGCCAATAAACTGAGAAACAGACCGGTGATAACCCACTCTCTACTATGCCAACGCTGCTCATATTCACGAAGCTGTGGAAGTGCGAAATCGAAAAGATTTGCGTAGCCGGTTGCATATTGGCGTGCAATGGTATCTCTATTTGATGCATGCTCCATCACTTCGAGCAGATGACCTGTGGGTGTCTCAAAAACATCATGCTTCGCTGACGCTCCAAGCCCTCCTGGTGCAGCCAATCGAATCGCACGAAACAACCAATCCATATCTTCTTCATTGGCCTGAGTCAGAACATTGCACAATCTGTCACGCAACTTGGTTTTACTGCTGTCTTTATCAAGCATTGCTTGAATCAGTGGCGCACACAACATCAGAATGCCAAGATTGGTATTGCAGCCCACTGCATCGTGGGTAGCTTCAACGGCTCGGTAGATACGCTCTCCCAATCCCAAGCCAGGCGCTGTCAAAGGTTTAGCGCTGACATTAGCGCTATTTGTGAAATCCTCCAGGGTCATGCCGTGTCCATCAGCGTAGCGATGGACATTACCTGGTTTCAGGGCATCAAGTTCACTCAGGCAAGACTGATGATAAGCTGCTTCTATCTGCTGCCTTAGATCACCACCCTCTATCAGGAACTCGGTCACCAGACCACCTCCGTCAATGGTTTGTTTTGACAACAACCAAGAAAGTCTTCAACCAGTAGATCAGTTACATCATGCGGTGTTACCTGTTGTAATCCTTTCCAGGCCGGAATACTGTTGACTTCCAAAACATAGGGCTGATCTCTACCATCGCGCAGAATATCAATACCGGCATAGCTCATATCCAAGGCACCAGCAGCTGCTTCTGCCAGCTCTTTTAGTTCCTGATCCAGCACTGCTGCATGACAGCGTGCCCCTTGAGCCACATTACTGATCCATCCCTTTCCTCGACGCAGCATCGCTGCAACTGCTTTGCCATTAATGACAAATACGCGCCAATCATGGACATCTTCTCTACCGGTGGAGATATAACGCTGTAGATAGTAGATACCGTTATATGACTCCGAATCCGGGAGTTCCTCAAAGTTTCTGACTCTCATAAGTCCATTCCCCTGGGAACCGAACAGGGGCTTAAGTACCAGTTCATGGCCTGCCTCGAACTCTTTCATCGCAATCTTCTGCAGATCATGTCCAGCTTGCAGAACCCAGGTTGGTGGTGTCGGTATGCCTGCTGTGTGCAGCAGAAAGCTGGTCATTCCTTTATCCACACTGCGTTCGATCGCTCGTGCATCATTGTAGACACAGACACCAAGATGTTTAAGGGCATGCAGAATATCGAGGTAGTGCACAACCTGCTCAAGTGTTCCACCAGGAACGCCCCTAACGAAAACCCCGTCAGGGAGTGTTTCGAAGCCAGGTATCAACAAACCGTGTCGACCACTATTGAGAGTAAACCCGCACTCTTGTAAAGAGACGAATTCACTGCTGTATCCATGGGCATTGAAAGCCTCGCGCAAACGAGCCCCATGCCAACCTGGATCATCGGTAAAAATAGCAATACGATTACTCATGGTGCTATACCGAAGGAGGCCGTAAGCAGGGTATTATCGAGTTTACCCCCTGCGTAACTGTTTCCGCTCTCAAGCGAACTCACCACTACCCTCGCCGGGCTGAACAACATCGGGTCAATTTTGAAAAAATCATATTCATAGGCTTTGAAAACTTCGGCAAATGGACGCCCATAGTCTCGTGATGCACTACTGGGCAGGTCAGTTGCCAGCTTTTCGGCTGCCCCATCCTCTCCATTGACAAACAGTTGCACCAGACCGGCAAATAGAATTGCATCGTTGGTTCGACCCATGGCATTTAAAAAATCTGGTGCTGGCGGTGGCAACGGTGCACTACCAAATCCATCTTGAATAGAATCCAGGTCAAATCCCAATTCATGGGCTTTGTGCATTGCAACTTCCAGAACTCTGGCAACGATCTGTACTGTTCCAGCAAGACTGCTGGTAGGCGTCAGAATCAGTGTCAGGTTCGCTACATCTATTCCGCAATCCCGTGCGATTTTCTCGCACAGGGGCTGCGGTGGAAATCGATCAACCTCGAGCACCAGACAGGTGGAATCTGCCTGATCCCGATAACCCATCTCTTTCAACAGAGGCTCTTTGTATGCCAGTACACGACCGGGTCCGGAACCCAGTGCGTTAAAGCCTTTTTGACCCTCTTCTTTGTGGGACAGACTCCAGCCTGCATACTGACTGCCGAGACAGGCGAGAACTGGATTCGTTGTCTGTACGTGAACAGAGAGTGGCCAACCGGCCACCGGCCCACTGCCACTTAAACTGACACGGCCCAAACCACCAAGACAAATCTCTGCTATTCTGCGTCCAGCTTCCAGAGAGCCTGGTACATTGATCCCTGCGTCTACAATGACACAGCCGTTTTCCAGGCGCTCAACTGCAATTCTCAATTGGTCTGCATCAGACTGTAGTGATTCCACCAAGGGTTGAGTCAACGCATTGATACTGGGCATCTTCATACCACCGCCTTACGTTGCTTCGATTCACTGGAGAATGTGCCAAACATTTGTAAAACATCTTCCTGGTAACTCTCTAAAACAGCTTCTACCCTGTCCACACTTGTGTCGCTGGCAAACAGACTGCACAGTGGCTGTCCCTCGACGATGCGGGTTCCGTCAGCAGGACGATCTTTTACCCAGTCAGGCCAGTTCATAGAGAATGGAATTTGAAGCGTTCTTGGTGCATAGACAATTTGATGACCATGCACAACAGCACTGCTTACCATAGGCACATTTGGCAGTTGGCCCTGGCAAGCTTGGATATGGTGTTTAATCCAACCGTCAGTTAATAGATGTTCATACAACTCCAGTGTCGCTGTTGGCCTTGGATTAAGATCTATCAGGTAGAGATCATTATCATTGAGTATGAAGTCAAAGCTGTTTACACCGCGTAATCCCAACTCAAACACCAGCTTTTCTATGATATTGTTCAGCTGATGTCGCTGAATTCCATTCAGTGAAGCCTGGCCTATAGCACCGGTGTAAAGAAATGGTGCGGGCGCATTGGCTGAGTCCATTCCTAACCTGTTATAGCCAATGGTTCTGTGCCGTTTGCCATCGGCAATAAAGAGAACTGACATCACCTGCCCTGGGAGATGTTTTTGGTAGTAACATTTGTAATCTGCCGCTGAGTGCTGAGGATCAAAATAGGCTACCCCCTGGCCACCACAACTACCTGTTCGTTTTATCAGCCAGGTTTTTTCAACCGCTGAATATGGCGGGGTAAAACTTACTTCAGGATAGGGAATCCTCAACCTGTTGAGCAAAGAGAAAAAGCGACGTGGTTTTCCTAATATCTCAAACACATCGGGATCATTGCCATAAAGCTGAAAAACATTTGATAATCGCTTCAACAATGCAGATGATTCTTCCAATCCCGCACCGAAGATTACCCCACTGATATCGTCTGGGGCATGAGTGATAATTTCGTCGACGAACATATCCATATCTTGTCGCAGGAACCCTTGACTGACCGGCCAGCAATCAGCTATAGCCAGAGTGTCTTGATCACAGAAACCATCAAGTACCGTGACCTGGTAACCACTGCGAACTGCTGACTCTGCTATAGCTCTACCGCTGTTAGCCAGAACCAATAACGCTTTATGCTCAACTGACATAGGCTCTTGCCACCTCAAAGGCACTGCTGAAATCAAGAAATTCAGGATTACCGGTTTCAAACATTTGTTTCAATAATCTGTGTTGGGTCTGGTATTTCACATTTCCTACTGCCAACGCGCCTATACCCACAGCACCACTCTGCGAATCGGCGATTGCCACACCATCATCCATCACCCCTACCCCTTCAATACCTTCCGGGGGTACCGCATTCACATCACAGGCAACTTTGAGTCGTTCAGCTTTTTGTATATGACTCTTATTCAGCACCTGAACACCCGCTTTGGCTGCGTTGAAAACCACATCAGCCTGGCTGGCAAGTTCAATAATCATTTCATCGTTGCTCGCCACAGCGGCAGACATAGTAGAACCGTATCGTTGATTGCATAACGCCACTAAACCTTCAGCTTTATCCAGGGTGTCATGACTGACAATCACTGCCTCGGCGCCTGCATTGGAGGCGAGCATCGCTGCTGTGGATCCGACAGGCCCTGTACCACCGAATACCATCACACGCATATCCTGCAATCCTTTGCTATCGAGCTTCTTGAGCTCTCTTTCTACACATGCGACCATTCCTGCAGCCGTTGTGAAGGCGCCGCTGGGATCTGCAAACAGGGATACCTCGAAAGGTGGCACCATCGACTGTTTTGCTCTATTCATCATCTCCATCGCCACATGAGCATCCCGGCCGCCAATGAATATGCCTGTCCGCTTAACCCCTTTGGGACCACGAGAGAAGATTGCGTCCTGAACCAGATCCTGTACCTCATCCACAGTCACGTTGATGTAGGGTGTACAGGCAGTCCACCCGGCGTCGTACGCCATATTTACGTCAAAAGGGCTGAGATTCTTGACTGCACTCAGCATATGCAGCAAATAAGGTCTTTCCATCAACGGGCTCGCTTGTTGTTTATAAGTCTTGTGGGTTGTTGTAAAAGGGTGATATCCGCACCTTGGTTGCGAGCTGCAACCTGCTGGCAACGGAATGATGAGAACTCGCCAAAATGGTGTTTGAGTGATTGTTCAAGCCAATCGGCCTGATCAGCATCTTCGAGCAGCACAAATCCGGTGGGGCCCCATGAGCTCTGACCAATGCCGTTGAATCCCTGATCTGAAATCCATTCCAAAGCAGCAGAAATCACCGGGCTGGTGAAACGTCCACCCTGGGCCGGAGAGAAATGGTCACCAACCACCTGTTGAATCTTTCCAATCGCATTTGAGAATGGAGAGAGTTGAGCCTCCATGACACCTGGGATCACCTGCATCATCACCAGTCGACACAGATCTGCTGCAGATTGCTCCGGGAATTCCGGCAGGTCTGAGAATGCTGTTAACTCAGCTTCACCATGTAACCCTTGCCCCCGAGTATCAAACAGCAACAAAGCTCGCCATGCTTTGGGAAAATCGAGCCTGACTGCAACTGGGGGGACAGCGTCAATCTCGCCCCGACCACAATCGAGTATGAAACCACCTTGCTCAAATGCGCCTATACCGATTCCCGATCTAACACCGCGCTCCATACACTGGGCAATGGCTCTACTATCACTATCGCCACCATATAGGCGTTCAATTGCTGTTCCTACGGCCAGCGCCATCTGGGTACCTGAGCCCAAACCCACATGGTCTGGAATCGCTTGCATCAACTTGATATCGACGCCACCTTTCAAGCCCCGAGCCTCAAGGTATCGTCTTGCATATTTGATTGCCCGCGCCTCTCCTGGGCCACTGGCAGTAATTTCTGTTGATTTTGCAGCCCTTAAGTGAGTTGCCAGAGTATCGATGGTCAGGCCTATACTGCCAAATCGTCTCCCCAGACCACCGTGCAGATCGAGGAAACCCAGATGCAGGCGTGCAGGTGCCTCAACTTCCACCTGGAGTCCTTCATGACTGGATATGGACGGGTATATCATTTGGTCGCCTTCATTAATTCTCATTATCAATTCACCTCCTGCAATTTGCATGCCTGCAAAACTGAAAGCTATAAACCGTCAGCATCGACACTCTCTCAATAGGATTTGTAATATGCAAAATCTACTCTTGCCTAGAGTGCTATGTGACCTAAACAGAGAAGAGATTGTCACAAATAACCTGTGCGCAACCAGTAACGAAAAACAAGCTATTGACAGCAAGCATGAGAGATTGGAGAGTGGATTCAGAGGGTGTTTAGAGTAGTCATCAACTGATTTCATATGCAGCATCCATTGCTCGATGAGTCCTGATTGTTGGTAAATGGTGTTAACTGGAACGGGGGTTGTGATAAGTGTTTAATTCCTTTCCAGACCTACAGTTCAATGCACCTGACTTGAATCAATGTGTCACATGCCATGCCCCAGCATTAAACAGTTGACCATTCCCAATGAATGTGCAAGTACAAAAACACATTAGGTTTTGACCAGTTAGCTTGCAAATTGATAAAGAAACATAACTCAAGGGAGCAACCCTTGTCTGCGGCCCACGCCTTGATTTTGAACGGGTCGTAAAGCCAGAGGGCATAAGCAGTTAATAGAGGTGCCCTATTGATGCTCCTGCAGTACGGGTTATTTATAAAGTGGCACACTTTCTGCACTACTGCATGGATTATTCACCGCATCGCCAACAGGATCATTGATACCACATGTGGAATAACACATTACAACAAACCATGAATTCAGTGACCTGCCCCGGCTGCGGATTGAGCTGCGATGATCTGCAGATCACGGTAGATGATGGTCAGTTGAAATCATTGAATAACAGTTGTGAAAAGGCACGCAGCTTTTACAACACAGCCTTCGATAATGCTGACCCAACCCCTATGATTGAAGGCTCCGCAAGCACAATGGATGAAGCATTGTCACTGGGCGCCCAGTTATTGCGGGATTCTGTCTCTCCATTATTTGCGGGTTTAGTAACTGATGTAAACGGCATGCGTAGCATACTGAATGTGGCCGACCATTGTGGTGCAACATTGGATCATCTCAATGGCGATGCCATGTTCAGGAATCTTCGCGTGGTGCAGGATAACGGCTGGTTTACCACCACCTTTTCTGAAGTACGTAACCGAGCAGATCTGGTGCTCCTGGTGGGTAAGCAGGCTACCGATCGTTTTCCTCGTCTCGTCGAACGGGTATTTCATCCTCAGGAGTCGCTCTTCACCAAGCAAGGTCAACGAAAGATTGTGTTACTGGGTCCCTGGCAGGATGAGGATCTACCAGGAGAGTTGGCAGCCCTGAATCCAACGGTTATTGCAACTGAAATCGACTCTATATCAGATACTGTCAGCTTGCTACGCGGTCTGGTTGCCGGCAAACCCGTTAATCCTGGTCATCTGGGTGATTCCCTGACTGGCTTGGCCGAACAACTGTTACAGGCGAAATACAGTGTCATCTGCTGGAGTGCTGCAGAACTCGATATGCCCCATGCTGAGTTGATTGTGCAAGGTTTGGCAGAACTGGCAAAAGCACTCAATGAAAAAAACCGCAGCGCTGCCCTCCCCCTTGCCGGAAGCCAAGGGGATATTACCAGCAATCAGGTCTGTACCTGGCAGCTTGGATACCCTCTGCGTACCCGGTTGAATCGAGGTTATCCTGAGCATGATCCACGCCTCAACCGCTGGCAGGATCTATTGAGCCGTGGTGAGAGTGATCTGTTGATCTGGACCTCATCCTTATCACCTCAGGCGCTACCACCGGTCAGTGAATCTCCAACCATTGTTTTGGGTCATGCCGGTATGAAATTTGAGAAACAACCTACGCTCTTTATCCCGGTCGGGGTGCCGGGTATAGATCATCATGGACATTGGTATCGAAGTGATTCCGTCTGTCCGCTACCTCTGGGAAAGTTGAGGGATAGCGATCTCCCATCCGTCGCCAGAGTTATGCAGCAGTTACTCGAAAGGGTGCAATCGAACAAGACAGCGTCAGAGAGGACAAGCGCATGTTGATTAAGCTTGCAGGCGCCAGAGTCTACGATCCAGCAAACAGTGTCGAAGGTGAAATCAGAGACATCTATATTCGTGACGGCATCATTGTCCCTGCTCCAAAAAGTGATGAGACCATACAGAAGACCTATTCCCTTGAGGGTAAGATTGTGATGGCTGGTGCTATTGATCTGCATACCCATATCGGCGGCGGTAAAGTCAATATTGCGCGCACCATGTTGCCTGAGGATCAACGAGGCAACCACAGATTGAAAACCGACCTGACCCGCTCAGGAGGTGGACATGCAGCGCCCTCTACCCTGTCGGCAGGTTATCGTTATGCAGAGATGGGCTATACCAGTTGCTTCGAACCTGCAGTACTGCCTGTGAACGCAAGACAGGCTCATATGGAGATGGCAGATACCCCAATGATCGACACAGGTGGTTATGCAATGCTCGGTAATGACGACCTGTTGTTACAACTGATGGCCGAGGGTGCTGAACAGCAGACGATCAATGACTATGTTGCATGGACGATGAAAGCCTCGCAGTGCATCGGCATAAAAGTGGTCAACCCAGGTGGTATCAATGCCTTCAAGTTCAATCAGCGGAAACTGGATGTTGATGATCTACATCCACATTACAAGCTCAGGCCTCGCGATATAGTACGTACTCTGAGCCGTGCTCTGAATGAACTTGGCGTCCCTCATCCTCTGCATGTTCATGCCAGTAACCTTGGTGTACCAGGTAACTATCAGTCAACACTGGCCACCATGGATGCAACAGAGGGATACCCGATTCATCTGACCCATATCCAGTTCCATAGCTACGGCACTGAAGGGGATAAGAAATTCTCTTCTTCAGCTGCAGAAATTGCCGAAGCGGTCAACAAGCAGCCTAATGTCTCCATTGATGTCGGACAGGTGATGTTCGGTCAGACAGTTACAGTTTCTGGCGACACCATGGCGCAACATGCCAACCATAGCCACGCCCACCCAAACAAGTGGACCTGTATGGACATCGAGTGCGATGCCGGTTGCGGTGTGGTTCCGTTTCGATATCGGGACAAGAATTTTGTCAACGCCTTGCAATGGGCGATAGGCCTGGAGCTGTTTCTGATGGTAGACGATCCGTGGCGTGTCTTTCTCACAACGGATCATCCGAACGGTGCCCCCTTTACCAGCTATCCCCATTTAATAAGACTTTTAATGGACCGCAGCTTCCGCAATGATCTCTTGGCACAGATTAATCCCGATGCGGCTGCTGCCAGTCACCTGAAGAGTATGAATAGGGAATATTCACTCTACGAAATCGCAATTATGACCCGTGCTGCACCAGCCCGGATTTTAGGCCTGAAAGACCGTGGACACTTGGCGCCTGGGGCCATGGCAGATATCACCGTTTATCACGCCAACAGTAATCCTGAGCAGATGTTTGAGCGACCTATGATGGTTTTCAAACAGGGCCAGGTTATTGTTGAGGAGGGTCGGATCACAGCACCAGTCACTGGAGCCACCCAAGTGGTGCGACCAGAGTTCGATCCAGGTATAGAGAAGGTGATTGGGCGTTGGTTTGAACGTTATCACAGTATGGATATGCAGAATTTTATGATTTCAGATGATGAGATGTCTGAAGGCATTGGCAGTCCGGTCAACATTCACCCCTGTATGGACAGCCGAGCATGATCATTAACGGTACTGAAATCGAGGATACCTTTGCCGAAGCCTTCGGCATGAGTGCAACCCGCGTCATCATCACCGCAATCAATCCCCGTTGGGCGCGCATCGCCGGTGAGACCATGACCGGCTTTGCCACATCGGTCATTGGTTGTGGCGTAGAAGCGGGTATCGAAGCGGAACTGGAGCAGGATGAAACCCCTGATGGACGACCAGGTGTCAGTGTGTTGCTGTTTGGTATGTCGGGTAAAGCCCTGGCAAAGCAGCTGGAGACCCGAGTCGGTCAATGTATATTGACCTGCCCCACCACTGCAATTTTCTCAGGCATGCAGGGTGAAAAACTGATACCCCTGGGTAAGAATCTGCGCTTTTTTGGTGATGGCTACCAGATTTCGAAACAGATTGGTGGCTCACGTTATTGGCGGGTGCCGGTGATGGATGGTGAGTTTCTTTGCGAAGAGAGTGTCGCCAGGGTGCCTGCTGTAGGTGGTGGTAACTTTCTGGTGTTGGCTGAGAGTCAACAGCAGGCATTAACCGCCTGTGAAAAGGCTATAGAGGCAATGAGCATTATTCCGAATATCATTATGCCTTTTCCTGGCGGTATCGTTCGTTCAGGATCAAAAGTCGGATCAAAGTACAAAACACTGATGGCCTCAACCAATGATGCTTACTGCCCAACTCTGAGAGGTCTGGTCAAATCCAATCTTGATGAAGATATCGGTTCAGTGATGGAGATTGTTATTAACGGTTTAACGGATACCGATGTAATGCTCGCTACCCGCACCGGTATCAGTGCAGTCTGTGAACTGGGTGCAGAGGCAGGTATCAAGCGCATTTCTGCTGGAAATTATGGGGGTAAATTGGGTCAATTTCACTTCCACTTACGGGAGGTGATGGCATGAGTTGCCTGACCTTGAGATTAAAGTATCCGCTCGCTCAACGAATCGACATGAGTCCGTTCACCCCAGAATCACTCGCTGGAAAATCAGCACATGAAATTGCCCGCATCCCTGTTTGGCAGGGTAACCGGCAGATAGACCTCGGCGAGCTGTTCGAGATAGAGGGTAGTGCATCAGAGCAGTTAATCATTCAGTCTGAGAGTGACCGACTTGATTGCATTGGTGCAGATATGAGCAGTGGTAAAATCATTGTTGAAGGTAGTGCAGGCGCCTACCTGGGATGCGCCATGAAAAGTGGTGAGATCTTAGTTACAGGAGACGCAGGAGTTGCCGCTGGCTGTGCCATGAAGTCTGGCCGACTGACCATTAAAGGTAACGCCGGGGATTTTCTTGGTGGCGCCCTTACAGGAGAGCGTCAGGGAATGCGTGGTGGATCGATCATCGTTAAAGGTAATGCAGGTGACCGGGCTGGCGACCTGATGCGTCGAGGAACAATCCTGATTGGTGGTAATAGTGGCGATTATTGTGCCTCACGAATGGTTGCTGGAACCATCATCGTAGGTGGTAAAAGTGGAAAACAGACTGGCATGGCTATGCGCCGTGGCACGCTGATTACTGGCAATGAGCCGACATCGTTACCCGCTACATTCAACGACAATGGTCAACAGACACTCAGTTTTCTTGCCCTGCTCAGCCAAAATATCCCGTCTGATTCAGGATTCGATAATCTCATCGAAAAGGGAACACGGGTTCAACGTTGGCTTGGAGATCTAAGCTGTGATGGCAAGGGAGAGATACTGATCTGGTGTTCATAGAGCTCAGACTACTCTCTGCGCCCCCAATTTCCTGGATATTCTGTTCCTCTCTGACAAGCCAATGGTCCAGTCGAAAAATGATTATATCCATCCTCCTTTTATATTTTTAAGGATGGGCCTTAAAAACTATCCGATGTTATCAGTCATCTTTGATTCAACTGTCCCTTTTGTGGCACACCCCCCGGTCAACAATATCCCAAGTTGACAAGTGCGACAGGAAAATTTCCCAACCATTTTCTGCCATATTGTCTGTCATACCCTCATATAGGGTAAAAAACCTGTATAAATCTACCATTTCAATTAAAAGGCACAACATTTGCTATGAAGTGGTTACGCTGTCAGAGACTGATAGTGAAGTTATAACAGAGTTAATTCGCTAAAAAGCACTACAAACTTGAGGAGTGATGTCACATGAAATGGTCTACACCTTCCTATGAAGATCTGCGTTTTGGTTTTGAAATAAATCTCTATATCAACAACCGCTAGCAGGTCACTACTGTTACCACCTGTAATACAGGTGGTAACATATAACAACAAAACTATATGCTAATACACATTCTAGGTTCCGGTGCGGGTGGTGGCTTTCCCCAGTGGAACTGTAAC
>JBEVWG010000040.1:0-27029 GCA_040506705.1 Candidatus Thiodiazotropha sp. 6PLUC1 | reverse complement strand
TACGCAGCGGGAGACACAGTGGTAGTAGGGGGTTTCTTCCAGCAGAATCTGGACTTTCCTTGGTTTGGGCATCGTATCGCTCCTTGATAACGGATGGTGACTGAAGATTGCCATACAGTGTGGATTTTGGCAAATTAGGACTGGGTGTCCGGCTAAATGGGTGTCCGGCTAAATGCTCCGGCTAAATGTCATCCGGCTAAATGTCACGGCTAAATTGGGCTAAATTGGGCTAAATTGGGCTAAATTGGGCTAAATTCGATAATAAAGGGATAAGGATATGGCCAGTGTGAACATGTGGTGCAACGTCAACCCGGATGTAACAGGCTTCCTGGGGCTGCTGAACAAACAGCGATACATACTTTTCGTCTTCTGCTTACTCCTGGGGGTGCTCCCCCCCTCATTCGCCACTGCCGCTACTATCTACGTCGATGATGACGGCAGTAACGCTCTCACAGACGGCACAGCCACCTACCCCTATCACAGCATTGCCGACGCCCTGGTCGTTGCCGCGCCAGGGGATAGCATCTCCGTTGCGCCCGGACGTTATGAAGAACCGTCACCTCTCCTTGACTTTGCGGTAAGTATCGCTGCCGAGGAACCGTTACTCTCTACGATCGTCCTGACGGACGAACCCTGGCGAGTCGAAGCAAACGGTGTATCGATAACCGGTTTACGATTCACCGGGCCATCATCTGTTACCGCCATTAATTCGATCACCACGGTGAACGTAGAGCACTGCCAATTTGAGGGAATGGCCTACGGGATCTGGATCAATGGTGCGGCAGCGGGTGGTTGGATCAAACACAATCGTTTCCTTGGTACCAATTATCCGGTGGTTGCCCTTGGAACCGGGACCACGATTCCGCTTATGGTTTGGAACAACGTGCTTGTGGCATCCCCTAGTAGTTTAGGCATTGGAATCATGGCGTATAACTCTAGATTCCAAGCATTCCACAACCATATCAATGGTTTCACCTGGGGTATCTATGCCAATGGATACTTGGATTCGATTCCGACATCCTTTGCCGTTCAAAACCTAATCGTAGACTCGAGCTATGGTGTGCGGGCCAGTCAGATCGACGCAGGGCATATTCTGGTCTACCGCAATGCCATCTCCGCGGCTATAGATGTCTCTGGTGTGCCCGATGGCTATGCGCTTGAGAACTTCGACGCAACGTGCGGCGCGACAGGCGCACCCTTTTCTCACGCCTGGCAGCCGGGTCCAGCCTGCGTGGATGCCGGCCATTGGTATACAGACCCTGACGGCACAGTTGCAGATATCGGCCCCTATGGTGGTCCATATGGCGGCAATTGGTACGAGCAGGTGAACTGCATCGGCGATTCCACACTACTGACCTGCCCGGTTCACCCGGTAGACAACTTTCTAATAGCAAATACTGCAGCGGCTGACGCCGTGGTCTTCTGGGATGGCTACGATGACGGCTGGGTCGCCTGGTCAAATTGGTCCCCAGAGTTAAAGCAAGGCTTGAGGGATGCCTATGACCAGATCGCTACGGGTACCGAACCCATAGAGCCCACCATCAAGAATGCCTGGCAGCTGAACGCATTCGACGAGGTCAGAGGCATGGCGGTACGAGATGAAGATGCTCGTAGGCTCTATCTGTCCCAGATTGCCGGTAGCCTACACACCGAGGTTGCCGGACTGGTGCCCTGGTCCATCCTGGACCTGACTGATGACGCCACCTCTCTGACAGCGCTATTTGACGCTCGAGAATATTACTACGAAACCATCCGCGCCTGTGTTCCCCTGAATGGATCCTATGAATCGGTTTATCTCTTTGAAAAGCCCGATGGTCTTGTTTGTGCAGACACGGCCTTTCGTGCCCGTAGCGGAGGTGTTATCCCGATGGAGGCCAGTCTGACCTGGGATAAATTGGAATTGTTCGGATTCCTAGGTGCCACACGCCTGGAGACTATCGAGGCGGTGTTACAGTGGGAGCGAGTCAATCTCATACATTTCCAGGCGGGGATACTTCCGCCCCCGGCCTTCGTCAATGAGTGGTACTGGACGGAACGTTCCCTCCCGCCCGCCAAGGTGTTACTCAATGGGCATGTACCCGTGGGTCCTCATCCTCTCAACGGCACCACTACAACACATCCTCACTGGTCTGCGGGTTGCGGCAGCGTCGGCTATCTGGTTGCAGCGCTGCTACGGGTTGCCAATATTCCTGTGACTATACCCAGTATCGAGGGCGGCGATGCCGGCATTCACTTTCCGACCGAAGACGCCTGGATCAGTCATGGCGACTCAGTCCCTGCCGGCCCATGGAAGTACGATACAGCCTATGCAGCCAGCGACATCTTGCTGAATTCGTCTGAGTGGGCAGAGTGGTTTCCTATATCGAATACAACCTACTTTGAATCTCCGATGGTCTACTCCGGTGCCCATTTAGGTCTGGAGCTAAGGTTGATGTTCCTTAAAAAGCTACCAGACCATGCACCAAACTATCTTATAACTCAGTACTGTTGGACCGACAAGGCATTGGGCATCCCAAACGCTGAAAGTAAGGTGTTCGAGTTTTTCTCAAAGTATTTCACCGTGGAGCAGTTGGAGGACGACTGGTTTCTATGGCAGTGGCTTGAGAGACACTCCGAAGGCGCCTGCCCGTAGTCGTACGACAGGAAAGTCAGGGAAGGTTCAGAGAGTCCGGAAAAACAAAAAAAGTCTCTCGCAGAGACGCAGTTAACTATACACCCAGTTAAATGCAATCCTCTTATGAATGCAAAATAATTCTAATTATTACCGTTGGAATGGCCGATTACTTCAGCGTTTGAATGGAATCGTGCAAATCCTAATCAACTATCAAGCTTTTTCGACTAAGAGAAAATACGGGACACCCGTAAAATTATTACAACACTCCCAGGAATGATATAAGTTTTAACTTGAAATTTAGGAAACAACATGGAGGTTGTTATTGATATCAGTTGGTTCATGCGTTGCTTGAATGAGCACTTAGCGAAGAAAGCAAATGAAGAGGATAAGTGTAAGGGTAGATTTTTCGAAGGGCGTTTCAAGAGTCAGGCCTTACTGGATGAGGGTGCGCTACTGACCTGTATGAGCTATGTGGATCTCAACCCGATACGAGCCTCCATGGCAGAAACGCCAGAAGATTCAGAATTTACCTCAATACAGGAGCGTCTCAAAGTCTACATCCAGAAAAAGAGATCAGATTGCTCAAAACAATCCACAAAGCTATTTCCATTCGTAAAATCAAAAGGTAATGAAGCCTTGAATGGAATCGATTTCGATGAAGAGGAGTACTATCGATTGGTAGATTGGACGGGTAGAGCGATACGTGATGACAAGAAAGGCTCTGTACCAGAGGAATTAGTACCCATTCTTGAACGATTGGAGTTGAACCCAAATTCCTGGGTAAAAAGTATAAAGCACTATAGTAGGGACTATTTTACAGCAGTTGGAGCAATTGATCGGATAAAGGCTTATGCGCAATACCTGGAGAAGTGTTGGTTTCAGGGCCAAAGTGCAGCGAAAAGCAATTATCATTTTGTATAGTTTGAGAGGGTATTGTGCAATTATGGTATCGTTTTTCAGTAGAATTTTAGGATCAAAGTTTGGGTGTCCCAGAATAGAATATGGATTACGACATAATTTTAAATGCACTTTAAATGGTTAAAATATAAGGATTTTCATGATAACAACAACGGTATGTTTTTGGAAAAACTGTTTTACCTTGGCTTTGGTATGCGCACTGGTATTAACCGGCTGTCATGATGACAAGAGTGCTAACAATGAAGATCCTACTACCTTTGATGAAGATGGTTTTCTTGAGGTCAGTATCATTCGCACAGAATTTGGTGTTCCCCATGTTACTGCGGATAATCTCGAGAGCCTGGCATTCGGTTTAGGGTATGCCTTTGCAGAGGATAATCTCTGTCTGTTGGCTGATCAGGTAGTTAAGTACAGTAGCCAGAGATCGAAATATTTTGGACCGGATCAGGAATTGGGTAGCGGCGATTCACTCAACCTTATTAATGATTTCTCTTACAAGGCGCTGGATATCCGTGCACAGGCTGAGGCTGGCTTTCCTCTAATGAGTGAGAGATTGCGTGCCATGTTGTCTGGATATACGCAAGGATACAACCACTATCTTGAGGTCACTCCTGTCAGTCAGCAGGATCCACGTTGTGCCGGTCAACCCTGGCTCCAACCTATCAGTGAAGTTGATATGGTGACCTTTGCAGTAGGGATTGCTCTACTACCCGGTGCCGGTCAGTTTCTGGCACCTCTATTCGTTGCTGCACCTCCTGGCGAGTCTTACCTGCCTGAGTCGGCAGTGGAAGGTTCGGCCGCACTGGTCTATCAACCAGAGAGATTGGATCTACGACAGGTAAAGTTACCGGAGAGTAAACCAAAAGGATTGGGTTCGAATGGCTGGGCTCTGGGTATGGATAAGAGTGAAAATCAGGGAGGTATGTTGTTGGCCAATCCCCATTTTCCCCATACAGGTAATCTACGGTTCTGGCAATTCCAGGGGACGATTCCCGGAGCTATGGATACGATGGGGGCTAGTCTTGCCGGTATGCCAGGTATTGTAAATATTGGCTTTAATCGTGAGGTAGCGTGGACTCACACAGTATCTACCGCGCAGCACTTTATCGTCTACCGCTTAAGTCTGGACGAGACGGATACCTCTGGCATGACCTATCTGGTCGATGGTCAAAGCAAACAGATAGAGAGTCGTTTATTGACTATAGATGTCAATGTTAATGGTATGAATGTACCGCTTACTAAAGAGGTCTATTATAGTGATTTTGGTCCCATGATAGTGGTACCTGATCAACTTGGGTGGGGTATAGATGCATCAACAGGTCTTTTCTCTGCTTACAGTATCAAAGACGTCAATGAGGATAATCTCGACCTGATGGAGTTCTGGATGGCGCTCAATCTCGCTGGTGATATGAGTCAATTCCAACAGGCGTTCCAGGATTATGATGGTGTCATATTCAATAATACGATGGCAGTTGATCGAAAAGGAAATGCCTTTTATATCGATGATTCCACCGTGCCCAATTTATCCGATGTGGCAGAAGCTGCCTTGACCACAGATCCAACACTTATCGCAATGCGTGAGATGGCGGGATTTGTTATCCTGCCGGGAGATAGCTCAGTGTTTGATTTCGAAGGTCCGGTTCCCTATCAAGAGGCGCCCAAGCTGGCGCGAAGTGATTTTGTGCAGAACTCCAATGACAGCTATTGGCTGACCAATCCACATCAACCATTGAGTGGCTATTCCACACTCTATGGACCTGTCGATTACCAGCAGACACTACGTTCACGGATGGGGCAAAGGTTGTTGCAGGATGCTGCCGGTGAGGATAATCTCTTCTCATTGGACGAACTAGAACAAGTCTTGATTAACAATCGTAACTATCTTGGCGAAGAGGTGCAGGATGACTTACTGGGACTATGTGACTCTCTAGAGAATACACAAGTGACGATTGGTGATGAAGCGGTAGATGTAGCAGCTGGTTGTCAGGCACTCTACCAGTGGGACGGCTTGATGAATCTGGATAGTCGTGGTGCGCATCTTTTCAGAGAGTTCGCACAAGTTTTTGCAACGAATCCACAGTGGCTAAATAGTTTCGATCCAGCTGATCCATTGAGCACCCCGAATACCCTCGCTACCAATCAAACAGTGATGGAGCAATTTGCTACAGCTATAGCAACCGTTCGATCCGCTGGGTTATCACTGGATGCTTCATTGGGTGAAGTGCAGTATGTTGAACGAAGCCTACTGGATGGAACTGCCTCCGGTGAAAAGCTTTCATGGGCTGGCGCGAACGAAATTGAGGGAGGGTTTAATATATTCTCCTCCAATCTAAATAATGACGGAACCCTCTTGCCTCGTCATCTCTATGCCTCATTGCCAGGGTCTCAGTTGAGTGCTGAGGCAGCGGGGTATCCGATTTCCTATGGTTCCAGTTGGATGATGGTGGTCGAATTTCTGCCCACTGGCCCAAACGCCAGAGGTCTGTTGAGCTATTCGCAGGCATCGAATCCAGCATCACCTTATTATGATGATCAAACGAAAATTTATTCTGAGCAGCCACGATTACGTCCAATATGGTTTGATGAGCGAGACATTCAGACTCATGCACAGAGCAGTCTGCAGTTAGAGAAGCGTGTACGTTAGATAATGGATGCTAAACTAGAACTTGAATTGGCAAGTGAGTCGTATGAGCTGGCGATAAAATCCACTTACACGTTTTATCTATTACTCGCTATTATTACCTATTTGTTCTGGGGTAAGTTATCCACAACGGTGTTACTTAGTTGGGTAGGTATAAACTACTTTACCGCAACACTTTTTCTGTTGACTGCTCGTTGGTTTAAACGGCACGGTACAGAAGAAAATGCAGCTCAATGGTTACGAATCTATACCATTCTAGTCGTAATCCATGACACCCCATGGGGGTTTCTTGGTCCAATCAGTAACTTGATAAACGATATAGAATACGTTCTACTCAGCATGTTTTATTTGGTTTTTATGGCCTCTGCAGGCTTCATTGCCCGTGCCCCCATATTCAAAAATTACGTTATCTCTCTGCTCTGCGTTATGTTGCCAACCACTATTCTGCTTGTTTATCAGGATACAGCGCTAACATATATAATGTCGGTGATGCTTATGGTCTTTATGCTGTTTATGTTTTGGGCAGCACAAGGTTACAGTCAGACGATTAAGCGCAAGACGCAGCTCTGGCTTGATAATGAGAAGCTCATTAAAGAGCTTAGGGAATACCATGCAGAAGTTGATGAGGCGAACAGGGGTTTGACCCTGGAAATTGACCATAGAAAACTGGTAGAAAATAAACTTCTTAAAGCAAATAATGCAAAAAGTCAGTTTCTGGCAACGGTCAGTCATGAACTGCGCACCCCTTTGAATGGGATTATCGGCTTTACTGAGTTACTGCAAAGTGAAGTGCAAGAAGTAAAGCATAAGCATTATCTTGATCAGATCAGTAAGGCAGGTAAAACGCTATTAAACATAATCAATGACATTTTAGATATCAACGCCATTGAAGCAGGTAAAATTCGTCTCTATGAAGAGTCCTTTTCTATTCGTTCAGAACTAAATGACCTGGTAATCATGCTTCAACCTATGGTTAGCAAGAAAGGATTATATCTTGAATTACAGATAGATGAAGAGGTAAAGGATGATCTATGTGGTGATATTAAACGTCTTCGTCAGATAGTGGCAAATATTCTCTCTAATGCACTCAAGTATACTAACGTTGGAGGTGTGGTCTTTCATGTCAGTTGTGTCGATAATTCGGGGAGTAAAATTAAGCTGCGTTTTGATATAGAGGATACCGGTATTGGTATTTCAGTAGATAAGTTGGATACAATATTTAATAATTTCACCCGTGTCGAAGGTTTTGAAACACGACGAACAGAAGGAACAGGGCTAGGTCTGGCTATAGTAAAAAACCTTGTGCATATGTTAGATGGCAGTTTAGATGTTAAAAGTGAACCTGGTCAGGGTTCTTGCTTTAGTTTCGAACTGGCTTTTGAGCCTGGTAAAGTAGTAGAAGCAGAATTAGAACTTCAAGCCAAACCAGGTCTAACAGCAGAGCAATGGGTTAATCTAAAGGCATTAATCGTAGATGATAATGGAATTAACCGTATGCTGCTCAGTGCATTTCTAGCCAAGCTTGGCATCCAATTTGTTGAAGCTGCCAATGGACAAGAGGCCTTGGAGTATATGAGAGCCGACCATTTTGATGTTGTATTACTTGACATTCAAATGCCGGATTTCAGCGGTTTTGAAGTTGCTGATCAAGCATTAAAGGAGCTTAAATCACCTCCGATACTGATAGCTGTTACAGCCCATGCATTTCCTGAGCAACGAAAAGCTATTCTTGATGCTGGCTTCACAGATTTTTTAATAAAACCTATCTCGTTTAACGTTCTGACTACAATGCTGGCGCAAGTATATAGGGCTTTAAACTGTGAAGAAAAACGGGTAATTAATTAGTCAATATATAAAATTCATTTATCTCTTTACGTAGATTCTGCAAATAAGTGCATAACAGTTATGCGGCTTGTATTGCTGAAAAATAGCTTCAGATAATTTGTGGTTTATTGCAAATTCCATCACATATGATGACAAAAGGCTGATATTACTCGAAATATGAAAGATATAGATACAGATCAATTAAAGAAAAATCTTGAAAAGACATTTGATGATGTTTCAACAAGATATGATGAGAACAAGTTCTTCGCTATATCGGCAAATCGAATGGCAGAATTAGTGCCCTATTCTGAAAGTATGAATATTCTTGATGTTTCTACTGGAACAGGCTTAGTTGCCATTGAGGTAGCAAGAAAGCACCCTCATGCAAGAATAGAGGCTATTGATCTATCTCAAGGCATGCTAAAGCAGGCAGAGAAGAAGGCACACAAAGAGGGTATTGATAACATCACATTTAGACAGTGCGATGTGGAGAGCATCACTTATGATAAAGAGATGTTCGATGCAGTAACTTGTGGTTACGCCTTGTTCTTCTACCCAGATATGAATGGCTCATATTTATCAATAAGCAAAACAATAAAACCTGGCGGAACCTTTGCCTTTTCCTCGTTTACAGAAGAAGCATTTAATCCATATGCAGAAAGTTTTCTGAAGAGGTTAGAAACAGATTACAAAGTCGTAGCTCCATCACGACTTAGAGAGAGACTTAAGACAGAGCAGCATATCAATGAGTTGATCGCAATTGGTAATTATCAAAACTTCTTTGTAGAACTCTATCCGATTCGTTACTCCTTAACAATAAATGAGTGGTGGTCTTTACTGAATAATGCAGGATACAAATCCTTAATAGATCAATTGAGTCCTGAACAACTTGTCCAGTTTAAACAAGAGCATCTTAAAGAAATTGAAAAGAGCTTAAATAGAGGTGTTATAGAATTAAATGCTGATACACTGTTTGGAATAGTCAACATATAGACATGTTTTCATCAACGTGGACTACTCCACTAGATTTCTTGGTCTATATTTAATACAAAGTGCAATAGGATGGAGCATGGCCCAAACCATCCAAGATATTACTTGTTTTAAAGCCATCTTAAGGGCACCTCTATTAATTGCTTGTGCCCTCTGGCTTTACGACCTGTTCAGAATCAAGGCGTGCTTTTGAAGCCATGCTTATTGCCTGTCGAAAAAGCGCAACGCAGAGTCTGGAGGGCTCGTAAAGCCCCGTAGAGCGCGACCTGAAGCATGCATCTGCTGCGTTGTGATGCTTGAGAATGGAACAACCATTTTGCTTTGGATCACGCCTTGCAGCCACACGCTTCAGGTCACGCAGAGGGCATAAGCAGTTATTAGAGGTGTCCTTAACTATAGCGCAGTGACTTTTGCCTAATCCGCTTCCGAGCTCTTTTACCCTTTAGTTGCAGTGATAGATTCAGATCAGTCCAAGCTGCAATTTTGTGCCGCTGCTATAGCATAAAACACTGTTTGTACCATCTGTGAGGCATCCTTGTGCCAGCCGTAACCGCTATCACGAAGATGATTAGCTACTGTTGAGCTGTTGAGATTAGTGTGAAATCCTCGTCTTACCTGACTGCAGCGCTCGTTACTCACCAGTCCAGGGTCTAGTGTGTTGCCAAGCATCACTGTTCCAAGTGTGTTGAGGTGAGCGTTATCGTAGGTAGGATCAGTGGGGCAACTACCTCCGCTTGGGTCAACCATCCCTGTACAGTTATATTTGATGCACTGTTCAACGATGTCACTTCCGCTACTGAAGTCACACACGTAGCTGTCACCCCAGGCTGTAGGTGAGAAATCTGTAATCTCATCACTACTGTCACGTGGGATGCCGGAATCAATCAGACGTGCCGTCTTGGCCAGAGCATTGATAATTGCTTCGCGCTCACTGTTCCCCGGTGGCAGATCGAGAGCACGGTTGTAAAAGAGTTCCTGCCATAGAGCAACGTAATGGAATACGCCGCTTGGTGCGAAGGCGCAGTCGATCTGGTTTGTATCGGCATCATCACTATAACAAAAGAGACCATTGGGAAGGTTGTCTGTGGTGTACTCTTCTGTCATTGCATTGAACTTGCTACGTAGAGCTGTGTCATTCACTGGTGAATATTCGGCGGCAAAACGTAGAGCATTGAGATGTTGTATCACCTGACGGGTCATCACTCGTGATGAAACTGTCTCCTCGCGGCTGTTAGTTGCATCAACATAACGGTTGATCACTGATTCACCCGCTGCCTGGAATCGCTCTGCCAGTGAGCGATGTGGACGGATCACATAGGCCTTGCCTGAACCCTGGTTATAAAACTTGTCATCGGAACCATAACCTGACCGATAACGGGCACCGTCACCAATACTCCCTGACGCAATTACCAGTCCACTACGGATTCCGACTACACCGCGACTGCCTGTATTGTAGGCATTGCTTTTCCACAGGTTCCACTCGGCAGGTAGAGCATAGTCCCATGCCCACTTCGGATCACCAGTGATAAACCACAGTAAAAGTTCACTATTTGTTGGACTCCAGATATTGCTGCTGGGTGAGTATTCATCGAGGCTGGTGTTGATCACATCCTTGATACCCTCCTGCATTGAGTCTATCCAGCCGACCAGAGAGTAGCCCTTCATACGATCACGTTGTGCGCCGCCGAGAATACTATCGATGATAGTGTTCTCGTGAGCACCCTCAATCAACGGCACCAGGATATCCATCTCTGCGGCGGATATCTCCGGCAGTTGCGGAAATACTTTGGCTTGGTTCAGATACCATAGCGGTGTGCGCCATAACAGACCTCGTTCCATGGCGGCATTGTTGCGAGCAGCACGGAGAGAGAATTCATCATCACTCAATCTGGCAGTGTCGATGGATAGGCGTCCTTGTCCCCAGATTCCCTGAGCCTCACCGAGGACAAACGGGTCGGATAGATCTGACATGACAGGATAGATATTGACAGATACGCTGTCAGAGCCATAACTGCTTTGTGCTGCAAGCCCTTGTGGTTCGCGGAAACGCATCCAGGGTTGCTGCACCAGTAATGTCAGATTGCTATCACTCACTCCTGCAACTGGCAGTGAGAAAAATTCAGCGTCGATGATTACAGAGGAGTCAGGTTGTAAGGCTGTTCTGGTCTCCCGTGCCCAACGCCAATCGCTACCTGAAGGGTTACCCACAGCACCTTTGTTCTGTCTCAATACAATCGTTGTGTCACTAAGATTGCTGACAGAACTGATATCGCTGCTTGAACGGGTAGTAACCGTCTCGCCGTCAATGCCGCTGAAATCAAATGTTAGGGTTAGGTTGCTGATGTTGAGGGTGCGACTCCACCAGTCGGAACCATTGATCGCACCGCCCGGTGAAGCGGCGAACATACCATCACCGCACTCGTTGACGAAGTCACTCTCCACACCCATGTCTGCGCTACCACGCACCAACGTCCAACGCAGGGTGTAGCCGGGAGGATTGGTGCAGCCTGGGCCGGTCAAACCGCTAACATGACCTCGGGCTCTTATTACTGTCTTAACAGGGCCGCTCTCCTCCAACAGAAATTGTGTGCTGTCAGCAGCAGGTGAGCCTGATTGAGATGTGTCACCGTCAATCAGCAAGCTGCTGCGAAAGGTCGTCGCCCCCACCTGGCCGCTACTGATGCCTGTCGCTGCTGTTGGGTCGAAGGTTACCTGACTGATGCCGGTGTCCACAATCAATGTACCGTCGGGGTTGGTAGTGACTTGTAGAGCATTTGTGTCAGTGACTGACGGTAGTGTTGCGCAGTACCGAAGAGAGTAGTTAGATAAAGTGGATGGTTCAGTGGCTACTACCGCTGCCACCTCCAGCCATTTGAGCGGTGCATTGCTGTCGGATAGTGCTGCATTCCAGCGTGCAAGCGGGCGAAACTGGGCAGCAACAAGGGTCTCACCTGGGCCTACCAGTACAAGATTTTCAGTGTCAGTGAGTGAGACTTCGCGAGGTATGGCAATTCCGCTCCAAGCCAGTTCTGAGGTTCGATTCACAGTCTGATCATTGAACAGCTCAAGTGTGGTAAGTGCCTCGCACTGGGTGGTTAATCTCCCGAGACTTGAAATAGTTGGGACGCTGGTCCCCATGTTGTAGAAAGGGCTAGTGTCGGATGCGACTGCAGAGATCTCATCGAGATACTCCCAGCGCCAACTGGCAGGACGGCTATCGACTAAACCGTTGACATTGGCCCGTACCTGAAAAAGATGCTCTCCGGCCGTTATATCAGTAACAGCGTGTGGGCTGCTACAGCTGCTCCACCCAGAGTTGTCCTGATTGCACTCAAAAGTAGCGCCAGTGGGACCAGCAAAACTGAATGACGCGGTAGCACTGAGGGTTCCGGGAAATGGTGCTGAGAATATCCAGGTTCTACCTGCAATACCCGGTGTGGTGTTAGAGGTGTCGCTGTCATCAGAGGGGCTATCATCCCCTGGAGGTCCGCTATCTTCCGAAGGTGAGTCTTCCCCCGATGATCCATCGTCATTCGGTGAGTCATCATCACTTGATGAGCCGCCACCACAGGCGGGCAATAGCAGCAGAATGGTGGTCAGTAGTAGAAGTTTAGGAAACAACTTAGGTGAGATGGGGAAAAACGACAGGAACGGCATAGGGTGGCCCTCAATTATTTGAGTACATTATCCCACTTGATACCTCACATGGGGATCACATGCCGAACCACTAATCCAGTAATCTGCACCGGTAGTCTGAAGTGATAGTGTCATGTTTAGGCCGAAATCTAACATTTAAGAGAGTTTGTAGTCATTTCAGACGGTTGGTAGCAGATGCAATCAGTAAAATTAGTCAAATCGATAGAGTGCATTGAGACCAAATGTAAATATAAGACCATATTTATGAATGCGCCAGGAAAGAACAATCGTAATATTCCTGAAAAGCCATCCTATTCACAACGAGTTACGGTATGAGTGGAAATGAAAAATACCAGTCATCTATAATTATGTTTAACAAATTGTTTTTATGTTGAATCTGACTGAATAAATTGAAAGCCAACAGCTATCCATACGCTTGAGGATTTTAGTCGAACAGCAATTCAAATGATGCTAATAAGTGCTGAAAGGAGTATCTAAGATTAAGTACTTTTGGATAATTATCTATTTAGCCGTTCTGGTGTGGTCTGGTGTGGATCCGAAAGATCACTTCACCTGGTTTCTTGAGGTTGCTCCCGCACTGGTTGGTGGGGTGTTGCTGGCATTAACCTATAATTCCTTCAGGTTAACTCCGATACTATATTATTTTATATTAATACATTGCATCGTTTTGATGATTGGTGGTCATTACACTTATGCTGAAGTACCATTTTTTGATGGACTTTTTGGCGCAGAGAGGAATAACTACGACAAGGTGGGCCATTTTTTTCAGGGTTTTGTGCCAGCACTTCTCGCAAGGGAAATACTCATACGAAAAAACATAGTCAATGGTAAAGTCTGGTTGGTTATAATAATTATCTCAATCTGCTTAGCCTTTAGTGCGTTCTACGAGTTAATAGAGTGGTGGGTAGCCCTGGCTACAGGCGAAAATGCTGAAGCATTTCTTGGAACCCAGGGCTATGTTTGGGATACACAATCAGATATGGGCTTGGCTTTACTAGGGTCAATATGTTCCATAATAGTGTTGTCTAATATTCATAATAGACAGTTAAAGCATGTAGCTGATCATCCAGTTGGTGGTGCTGAGAATTTAAGAGCAGATATGCCGGTTAATGAAAGGAAGCGAAGCGGATGATCCGGCGTCAGCGTCTATTGTAAATGAAGCAGTGCTGAGCCGTTAACTATTGCAGCATGCATTCTGATTAAACAAGTTGGATCATGCATGGTTGATCGCCTGTAGGCCTTACCATAAAATCCCGTTTTTTATAAGATTGAGCTATTATTATCTTAGGGCCTGTTAACAGGCCCTAAGATTTGTTGTGTGCTTTTCTGCAACTGAGAGTGGATTTGGAGAAAGTCGAGAAGCAACAATAGGGGTGATTTCGATGCCTGTTTTTAAACCTTATGTGACAAGATTTCTGCTTGTCTTTCCTGTAATTATTCTGGTCACTTCATGCACTGCAGGTGATGCTCAATTTTCAAATGAGACCCCCGCTGGGTTCTTTTGGGGCCTCTGGCACGGTGTGATTTCAGTTATCAGTCTGATTATACATCTGTTTAATGACACTGTTGCTGTATATGAAGTAGATAATAGCGGCGGTTGGTACGATTTTGGTTTCTTGCTGGGTGTTATTATGGTTTGGGGAGGAGGGTGCCATGCAAGCTGTAAAACTAAAAAAGAGAAGCAGTGTGATAAAGAGTGGGATGAAATTGGTGAAAAAGTCGAAAAGAAAGTTATGCGGAAATTGAAAGCGTGGGCAGAAGAGGATGAGTTGCCTGAAACAGGTGAGGAGTGGGGGGAAATTAGTGACAAAGTGGAGGTGAAGCTTAAGCGTAAGATACGGGAGTGGGCTGAGAAAGATTAGACCAATTTGTTGCTATCTCTTTAACACTCAATCATCCAGAAACAAGCATATAACCACTCTATCTTGATAGGGAAGGGATTGAGGAGAGGTTGGACATCAAGTGTTTGATGCGGTTGATGAATACTTCCCCCCCATCTTCCCCGGCCCCTCTCCCACAAGGTGAGAGGGGAGCTACCCTTCCTCATATCAGACACGCTGCTATTTATAATCTTTACCTCCCTAATGCGTTATGCTTTCACATCTCTATTTAGGAATACGCCTTAATAAGCATATCAGGCAAAGGATGAGGGAGTGAAAAAAAGCACTATTGTCATCAGGATAGCAATTGTTATGAGTGAGTATTACCGCTAACCCCTTAATTTAAGAGTGTACACTTTGCCTAAGTTAAAAACTATTCATGACCTCATGAGCAATCTTCCACAGACAGGCTGTGTCGAATGGATTGGTGTTAGACCTGCACGTGGGAAACCTATGGATAGTCTCAATTCAGTTCAGGTGGATCTTGATAAAGGATTGCTCGGTGATCGATTCAGTGGTCGTCCCGGAGGTGCCAGGCAGGTGACTTTGATTCAATATGAACATCTACAAGTAATAGCTGCTTATCTCCATAGAGACTCTGTTTTACCGGAAGAGTTACGTAGAAATATAGTCGTTTCAGGAATCAATCTATTGGCGCTTAAGAATAAGAACTTTCAAACCGGTGAAGCTATTTTGAAATACAGGGGGCAATGTCATCCCTGTAGTAAAATGGAATTAGTTTTAGGTGAAGGTGGCTACAATGCAATGCGTGGGCATGGGGGGATTACTGCAAGCGTTGTCAGACCCGGTATGATCAGTCTAAAAGACAAGGTCATCGCAGGCTATTGATTTCCATCTGAGTGGCACTTAAAGTGATGCAAAGTGGCGTGCCATCCTCTCTCTAGTCTTTGCATCGGGTAGAGATCCATACCCAGCTCCCATGTTATCAACCATATGGTGCGTCTTACTGGTTGCTGGAATGGCACAGGTAACTGCTGGGTGGGATACAGCATACTTCAGAAAAAACTGTCCCCAGCTGTGGCAACCAAATGCTTCAGTCCAGTCCGGTAGTGATTTGCCCTTTGTCAATTTAAATAAACTACCCCGTGCAAAAGGTCGGTTGACAATAACTGCAATGCCCTTTTCCTGGGCCAATGGTAGCAGGCGATGTTCCACTTCCGGGTTCGCGATGTTATAACTCAATTGGACAAAGTCGAATGGATGTTTCTCAAGTGCCTGGTATAGCTCATCATGATCCCGACCATGAGAGGTTGTGATGCCGATATAACGAAGTTGTCCCTCCGCTTTCATTGTTTGCAAGGTCTCTAAATGAACCTGCCAGTCCCTTAAGTTGTGAATCTGCATCAAATCAAAGCGCGTAATACCCCAGAGCTTCTTAGACATAGCCATCTGGTGGATGCCTGATGCCTTACCGTCAGTCCAGACCTTGGTTGCTGAGAACAGCGCTTCCCGTTTTGATATTGACTTCAGTAAGCGGCCGAGCACCTGCTCAGAACTGCCGTACATTGGCGAGGAGTCGATCAATTTTCCCCCCTGTTCAAAGAATAGCTCCAACACTTTGCCCAGGTTTTGTAACTGTGACTGGTTACTACCTGAGTCAAATGTGCGGGAGGTACCCATGCCGATCACCGGCAGCTTTTCGCCACTGACGGGTATGGTTTTCTCGATGAGACGACGTGGAGAAGCAAGCAATACGCCTGGGGTAAGAAGTAAACTGCCACCAACACCAGCAATTGTTTTCAGAAGAGTCCGTCTTGCTGTTTGGAAATTATCTTTATTCATATCACTCATCTCCTTTTGGCGAGTTGAATTGAGTTGCGATCCGATCCTGTCTCTCACCCAGTCTGAAGGCGACCCATGCCCAGATGAGGGATATGGGGGCGGCTATCCAGGCGATTGTGGCAGGCTCATGCCGATACTTCGGAAACCGGTATAGATCCACGAGCTGACTGCATCGCCTCCTCTATAGACAACTGTATCGATAAAATTCTTCGCTTTATACTTCTCTTCCCGGTTGAGTACCACATAGAGCATCTCCCTCGCAGGGCGCATCACTGCGTAGTTACCAGCACGTCGCATAACCTGTAGACCTATCAGTACCGGTAGTGTAGGGAACAGGGCCAGCACTATAAACCCAATACTGAGTAGCAGGGGAATCAGTGCCAGAACCCAACGAAGCCCCAGTCCCTTGATCAGGCGGGCTGTGATAAGCGTTTGTATAATCAGAGTCAGGCTATTGACAGCGAAATCAATCGTTGCGAAGAGTGCTGTACGCGCCTCAGAATCTGCTACTGCCTCTTTGACTATCTGTGCCTGCTGAAAATAGAGAAAGGTGGAGAGGAGGGTGAATAGCAGCATTAACAGGCAGATTCCCAGTAAGTAGGATGAACGCATTACCAGCAAAACACCATCCCATATATCGCCACCAAGGGGACGTTCTCTCTCTTGGGTTACTGCTACCTCGCTCTCTTCTTCTCTCTGCCATTTTATTAATTTTTGAATACAAAGGATTGAAAGTCCAAGCAATCCAGCAGAGATCAACAGCATCTGACTGGTTCCAAGCCGCTGTACCAGCGTTGCTGTCAGTAGAGGGCCGGTGAGGGCGCCTATAGTACCCCCAGCAGCAATAAAGCTGAATAGTCGTTTCGCTTGGTCGTTTCGATATAGATCTGTCATGAAGCTCCAGAAAACAGAAACAACGAACAGATTGAATACACTTAGCCAGATAAAGAAGGCACGGGCCGCATAAGTCAAAGAGAAGCCGGTTTCGAAAATCAGATAGAACAGTAGCAGGTTAATGATAAAGAAGAGGTAGACGTATGGTAGAAACTGCTTACGCTGTAGTCTGGAAGTGATCAAACCAAATAGAGGTACAACCAGTAACATAGCAATAAAGGTACCGGTAAATAACCACTGCATCTGTTCAATTCCAGCAATGATACCCATCTCATCCCGGATAGGGCGAAGAGTATAGTAGCTGCTGAGAAGCGAGAAGAAGTACAGAAAGGACCAGAACAGAGCGGGGCCCTCTCCAGGCTTAATCGAGACCAGGCGATGCAGTAGTATCTGCCATGCTGGATAGGCTGTTTGGTTCTCTTTACTCATTTGGTTATCGGTATTCAGTCCCCAATATTATTTACGATGAATAGCAAGAGTTGGTTATTGGATATCCAAGGCATTCGATGAACCTTGAACAAAAAGAATTTAGGGCTAATCTGCTGTAACAAATTCAGACGCTATGCAACGGTTTCTTCCTTCTGCCTTGGCTTGGTAGAGTGCCTCATCCGCCTGGCGCAGTAAGCTCTGTGACTTCATTTCATAGCTAGGCATAATGGTTGCAACCCCTATGCTGATTGTTACCCAGTCACTAACGTTTGAATGTTCGTGTTTGATTTGAAGAGTTTCCACTGCTTTTCGCAGACGCTCTGCCACAAGCATTGCACCGTGAGAGTTTGTATTGGTCAGCACCAGTACGAATTCCTCGCCGCCGTAACGGGCCAGGCGATCGTTTCGACGAAATAGGCTTTCGCTCAGGGCTCGTGTTACTTGCTTGATACACTCATCCCCAGCCTGATGTCCGTAAGAATCGTTATAGTATTTAAAATAGTCGATATCCACCATTATTAAGGAGAGCTCTTCCCCGGAACGGGTATGATCGTACCAACTGTTTTCCAGTAGCTCATCGAAGGAACGTCGGTTGGCGATTCCAGTCAACCCATCTATACGAGCCAGCTCTTGCAGTTTTTTATTGGCCTCCTGCAATGCCCGATCAGATGCCAGGCGACTGGTTATGTCCCGAAATATCACCACTGCACCGGAAGCTTCTCCATCATCCAGTTGCGGTGCGGCGGTCATTTCCACAGGAAAACTTGAGTTGTCTTCGCGCCAGAATATCTCTTTTTCGCTGTGGATTGTCTTCAGCTCAGTGAATGCTTTGCGAACCGGACACTCTTCTGGTGGATTTGGCTCGCCGTTGGCTTTAGTGTGGTGCACCAGGGTGTGGTGATTACTATCTAGCAATGTCTCCTTTGGCCAACCCATCATGGATATTGCAGCTGGGTTAGCGAAAAGCATGTTGCCATGAAGATCGACACCAAAGATTCCTTCACCTGCCGTGGTCAATATCATCTCATTCTGGCGATTCAATTCTCGCAGTTTCTCCTCTGTTCTTCGTCGCTGCTGAGAAGCGCTACTGGCGCGGAACAGCAACATTATCAATATCCCCAGTAGAATAATGCCACCTGTTATGCTGGAGAGTGTGAGGTAGTTGGTGAGTTTTTCGATATAGGTGATTCGCGGAGTGACATCGTAATAGGTCTCGAAGGCACCATCGAATTCCCCTTTTTGAGACATTATCGGTACATAGGTTTCAACTACGTCTGCCTGGTAGATTTGCCCTTCCGCAGACAATTGATTTTTCTCTACCATCTTCGTATATGGCTGCCCTCTTGATACCTGATTATGGAAATAGTCGTGCTCATTGCGTATACCGATATCGCGAGGCTCAGTAGAAAAGAGGGTTGTACCATCGGCTGAGAACAGCTTGAGTTTGACCAGTCCCAGGTAAGTTATTGCGTCCTTGCCATGTTTCTCTAGATCCTTGGGTAGATTCTGCTTAGTTAAACGAGTCTCTATTAAATTCATATGGACTGCCAAGAAACGTCCTGCTCGAACAGCCTCGCGCTCGGTATTTTTTATGAGTGCAAGTTCGAACAGTGGATAGACAAAGAAGTGTCCGGCGGCAGGTAGAATTAAGATTACTATCGTAGATAGCACCAAGATGCGGCGAAGAAACCGGTCGCGAAGTACCAACTTCAGGTTGCTGTATAAAGCCATTGCCGGTCTCTTTTGTTTTTATTGAGTTAACCTACTGGAAGACTCTGAAAATATCCCTTGAATATCTATTAGCAAATCTCCAATCACTTCTTAAAGAGTATGGTCTTGATCGCTACCTTTGCAACAATGCTTTTTGCCCAATAGCAAAATGCACTTTTGCTGTTTTTTAAATACAACTTATCGAACCGATAAAAAACACTATTCAAGTTATAAATTATTGAAGGTGGAGTACCCCCTTATATACCTGGAAAACAATTATGCGATCTATTGTGATAAAACTTATTTATAAAGATTTGTCTGTTATTGAGGGGGAGGATCAACACTCTATTCGAAAGTTATCAGTTAGGAAATGCAGAAGATTTCATCTGGTAAGTAACACCGGTTCTACTATCTATCTCTATATATATATTTTCTACATAACTTTAAATTCCTAAGAGCTTTACTGGTCACTGAATCGTGAGAATCCCGCTCTAAAAAAATTGTGACCAAATTCCCAAAATCAACATTCACTAGATACTAATACACTAATGGGGTGACCGGCTCACAGATTTTTACTGCGGCTTTAATTAGCATTTTCCTTAACGTTGTTGGGGTTGACCTTTCCCTTCAATTGAGTGCTAAGCAATCATAAAAAAGGCGATATAGTGCTTGGCGCCACAGGACAACAGCTGTTGCCTTGTTTAATACCTAAAGACGATAGGATGTGGAATATGAGCAGATTATCTTACTGGTTTTTGTCTATTGTGATTTTCTTTTTTCTCTTTAATGGGTCAGCAGTTGGTGGTGACTTTAAGATTGAGAGGGCGCTATGGAAGGCGGAAAGATCTGTTCTCATCGTTGAAGCCAGAGCCGAGAAGGGGCAGAGGCTCCTTATAGATAATGCTTATGACCCTACCCAGGTGCTTGCAGACAGTAAATTGCGAAAAGAGACCCTGAAAGCCAGGTTACGGTCGCCAGCACAGCTTCCTTGTCGGATTCGGGTGGTCAATAAAGATACCGCTCAAACACTGGAACAGAATGTAATCAGTAGTGAGACTGGAAATATCCCGCAAGGCTGTTCACCAACAAGCTCATCCGAACCACCTCCTATACCTGAAAATCAAGCGCCTGTTGCAGATGCAGGTATCGATCAGCTTCATCAGTTAGCAGTAGGACAAACAAGCCTTACTGTGACTCTGGATGCCAGCGGCTCATCCGATCCTGACGGTTCGATTGTCAATTACATTTGGGAAGGTACACCTAAGCCAGCTGGCAATGCTATCTCAAGCATTAGCCTGGGTGAAGGTACTCACATGTACAGCTTGGTTGTTGTAGATGATCAAGGTAAATTGAGTCAGTCAGACAGTGTAAGGATTACTGTCGAAGCGGCGCCAGTCGAACCACCTCCTCCAGCTGTAAATGAGGCACCTGTAGCAGATGCAGGCATAGATCAGGTTTATACCCTGGAAGCTGGGCAAACAAGCCTGCAGGTGATTTTGGATGGTAGCGGCTCTACAGACGCTGACGGCTCTGTCGTCGACTACATTTGGTCTGGTTCACCTGATCCTGCTGATGAGGTTTCTCCCACTGTGAGCCTTATTGAGGGCACATACGAGTATTCACTGGTGGTGGTTGATGCCGAAGGCGAATCAAGTATCGCCGATAGTGTGCTGATTACTGTTGCTTCAACACTATCAGGACCTTTCACTACAGCGGAAGAGGCGCATGCCAGCATCACATCCTATGAAGGCCCTGCAACCTGCATCAGTTGTCATGAAGATGAAGCGGTTGCAATGCATGGTTCAGTGCACTATCAGCAGTCGGGAGATGCCATAAATCTTATCAATGACGTCACACCGTTCAGCAGTAATGGCTTGCCCCGTGCCGGTGAACGTGGTGATGGTGCCATTGGTATCAATACCTACTGCGGTTCTCATGAAAACTCCCCACGTTTTACCTGTGCGGGTTGTCATGTGGGTAATGGAAGATTCCCCAATTCGGAACTGCCTCTGGCTGAGGCTGAGAGATCGGCGGAACTGAGTAATATAGACTGCTTGATGTGCCATCAGGATAGCTATAAAAGATTCCCAACGGGTGACTTCGAGCCACTTGAAATCGTCTCGATTGGCGCGGATGGAAAACCTGATCCAAGCCTGGATCCAATTGTTAGAACCGGCTCGCAGGGTATACCTGTAGTAGATCAAAATAGTCTTGATTTCCTTTTTGAGCCGGCAGATGCCAACAGTACTCTGGTTGGTCTTGGAGGCACGCCTTTGATGCAAGACAGAGTAAGTGCAGCACAATCTGTACATGCGACAACCAGGAAGGCATGCCTCAACTGCCACGCCAAGGCTGGTGGTGGTGATGGTACCAAGCGAGGTGACATGTCATCGGCTTTAATCGATCCTGATCCACAAATCGATATCCACATGAGTGCTGGTGGTGAGAATCTTACCTGCTCTGATTGTCATGATGCGGGTGGACATCGGTTGCAAGGGCGTGGGCTCGATCTCAGGCCTAATGATGTAGCGGATCATTTTACCTGTGAGAGCTGCCACGATCAGCCTCATGGTGATTACAGTAACCGCGTCGGAAGCAGTCGTGATAAACATGCTACACGGGTTGCATGCCAAACCTGCCACATTCCAACCTATGCCAAGGGTATGCCAACAGAGACCAATCGTGATTGGGAAGATCCTCACTTCTCTGCTGCGGCATGTAATGGTCGAGGTGGTTGGTTGCCAAGAGAGGACAAAGCGTCAGATCTCACTCCGACATATCAATGGTTTGATGGTACCAGCCAAGTCTATGTACTCGGAGAAAACCTGGCTGATTACCCATCAACTACTCTGGATGACGGTAGTGAGGCGATTACACTGGGTCTGCCCAATGGTTGGGTGGATATGCAAAATGCGAAGATCTATCCTATGAAGGAGCATACTTCCAAATCTGCAGTGCATGATGCAACAAACAGCTTGATCGCACATTCGACCTTTGAATTTTTCCGCACAGGCAGTTTCGACGCGGCGGTACAGAGTGCACTCGAACAGACCGGAAGGGTTGGAGATAGCTATACCGTTAAGCAGGTTCACACTTTTCAAACCCTTAACCATGGAGTGGAAGACTCATCTGCAGCGCTTGAGTGTGGATCATGTCATGAAAGTCTCAGCGGTGGTCCGTTACGAATGGATCTGGCGAATGATCTGGGCTATAGCCTGAAAGGGAGTGAGTCTGAGGTCTGCACTCAGTGTCACGAAAACAAGGGTGGTATGAGTTTCTCCAAAGTGCACGAAAAGCATGTCAAGGATAAGGGTGTGGATTGTTCAACATGTCATGGCTTCACAAGACCCGAACGTGGTTTGAATGCGAATATAGCTCACTTTATTGATGATTAAGAAGGAATGTACATAGAGCAGGGAAGCAGAATTTGTTAAATCATAAAACCCATCCAGTTTTCTGGATGGGTTTATTTTTTTCTCCGAGTATATTAAATTTATATTATATCCAATAATAAATTGTTTATCTCACGCATTTTTAAAAAATAGTACTGCCAAGGAAGTAAATGTATCTTGCAGCTGTTATTCTATTACTCTGTATATCATTGGTATATATAGGATGGAAATTAATAATTCATTAATTAATTCTGTTAGTTATACCGATAAGGATGACTTGGAAAGAGTTACCAAGGAACAAATAAATGATTAAAGTAAAGAGATCAAATCGCCTTGCTATACTGTTATCATTGCTTTTGTGTTTGCTGGTTATATTGATAGTTACTGATTCCAGTAGAGAGCAGATATATTCTCCGTTAGTAACAAATCAAATTACAAAAAAGATAATTAAATCTGACTCAACACCTAATGATCACAATAAGGTTATATCAGAAAAACAGATAAATTCAGAAAATGTAGTAGTTCAGAAAGAGTATGACTATAGATCGTCCGTTCTCAAAAAGCTTCTAGAATTTGATGATGTTGCCAAGCTTGATGAAGAGTTTTTTAAATCAGAATTACTGACCTCTAGAAAAGGTCTAAGTGATAAACTATCTGAATGGGAAGTTGAAGAGAGCAAGAATCATCTCTCTCAACTGGGCGGAAGTCAATATGATGTTATTGTGTTGCCGTTACAG
Organism: Candidatus Thiodiazotropha sp. 6PLUC1; assembly: GCA_040506705.1. GTDB lineage: Bacteria > Pseudomonadota > Gammaproteobacteria > Chromatiales > Chromatiaceae > Thiodiazotropha. The sequence goes on along the minus strand of JBEVWG010000040.1, from coordinate 3,540 downwards.
CAAAAATTACCGTATTACGATAGAGTGGGTCGAGTTATGTCGGCTCGGTGGGTTGCAAATGAGATAGAAATGCAGGCGGGGATGAGGGTTATGTCCCCTGAGTTGGCGCTGCGAGCTCTTGGAGAGAGAAGAAGAAGGTTTGATATTGATGCAGTTAATGGTCTGGCACAAAAAATAGATGCTAGTGTCATCTATCTCTATCTTGATAATTCAAGTAGTAGTATGGGTAAAAAAGAGATTGACTTACTCGTTGTTAAATCGAATAAACAGGGAAAAATAACTAATAAGTTCATTCTTGATTTGCAACAGACATCACTGGAGAATCCTTTAGAAAATGTGGTCAAAAATAGATCGCAAAAGATTGTATCAGAGCTATTTGCAAAAGATTTGAATAAGGTTGTTAACAATAAACCGAATCATCAGTTTGTAGATAATAAACAGTTATTATCTAAATCACTCCCTGAAAGCCTAGATGAATTAGTAGAGAAATTAATATCGCCAATGGAACATGCTGCTTATATGCAGTTGTTTGCGTTGATGACACCCTCAGTATTAAGGTACGAGAGAGATCGGTTATTTGAAAGATCTCTAATGGCGCTTTCAGAAGTAGATCCATCATCAGAGGAATACAACCTACTTAAATCAAGAGCATTATTTCACTTGACTCGTAAACCTGTAGCGTTGGGTGGTCTTAGTGATGCCGTTAAACCTGAAGAAATGGCTCTTAAGGCCTATCTTGATGGTAATTATCTGGACTTGAAGCAGTATACGCAAGATATAGATTCACCATTGCTTCAGTTAATGAGTTATTTTGAGTTAAAAGAAATTCAATATGCCTATTCAATCGAAGAAGATCAAGATGTAGTAGTCAAAAATAGCCCTAAGCCTTGGAGTGGTCTAATTTCAGGTGTGGCGAGAGACAATGATGTTTGGTATGCGCCGGATAACACCCTGTTTCTCTCTGATTTGAAAGGGCTCTATCGGAAATTCGATATCTATTATGAGCGACAGTTGAACGCTCAGGTCATGAGTGGTGAATTAAATATTGACCAAATAAGTAACGATGTTGTTGGTAAGATTCTCCATAAACGACTTGAGAATACAGTAAAAGATGAATGTTGTTTGAACTATAATGAAAAGCTACAAAATAGTGATCTTTGGAATTTTTACAGAAATCATTTGCTGGCAAATATATTGCGAAGGTTGAATAGATCTGTAAATGTACACGGTAATTTTGATACTGCACATGATTATGCTCTTAATCTTGAATCAAAATTAGAAGGACATCCAACTTATACGAGACTCTATGCTGAAGCTTCTGCTGGTTTGGCATCCAAAAAGTCTGAGAATGAAAAAAGTTTCTACTATAAAAAGGCACTTGAGCTTAGTGATAAGGTTTTGACTTACTCTGGGGCAAGTGATTTGGACCTGTTATATTCAGAGTTGGTCAGAAATAATGTTTTGAAATCCTCTAGAGATTTAATTAAAAATAACCCGCCACGTTTTTATAGTATGAGGAAAAGAGATATTCCTAGGAGTTATGTGGTTGTTGCATCAAGAGTGCTATCTGAAGATTCTCAAGAAGCGCTCCCTTACGATAATATAAATTTTAATATACTTAAATTCACTGCTAATAGTCAAAAATGGAGTGACGAAAAGCTCATCAAGTATCTTGAGAGTCGATATATAGGGCATCCGGAAAGAGAAGTCTATCTTGCAAACAGAATGATTGCTGATAATCAGGATGAAAAAGCAATAGATATACTACAAAAAGCCATTAAAAACGATCGATCTAATTGGAAAGCTTACATTCAACTTGGGGACCTCTTGATTGGTCAAAGTAAATATACCGAAGCGGATGAGATGTATTCTACTTATGAAGGATTTTCCGGTAAGATTGATGCTAATAGAGTTTACCTGGCTAATAGGGCTTATCATGCGGGTAATGAATTTTATTGGCATGGGAGGCATGAAGAGACAAAAAAATATTATAAATTGGCTGGGAATCTTAATACTGGGTCTGCAAGTGGATATGCATCACTGCAGCGTATTGCGATGATGGATCAGGATTACGATAGTGCAATGGAGTATGCCTTAAGGAGAGGTAAAAGATATAACAATAAATACGGCTACCGTGATTATTTGGTGATGATGCATCTCTTAGGCGCGCACTCTGAAGCTTACTCAGGTTTTTCAAATCTTGTTGAAAGATATAAATCCCCTCAATTATGGACTTCTTTATTTGTCGGTCAGCGGATACAGGCAAAAGAGAAAGTTAACAATGAGCAGTTTGTAAATAAATATTTTACAAGTTCAACAACAGATATACTCAAGACTCAAGCTGCTCGTTTTGTTTTTTTAAATAAATCTATTGATCGAGTTCCATTAAAAAAAGATCTGTCTAATTTTCCCGCAGTAGACAATATACCAGATATACCTTATATGCCTCTTGCGTATATAGATAATATGTTAAAAAAGATAGCTGTTGAGTCAGGTGTTGCTAGCTATGGTGATTGTAAAAATAATACGAATAATTGCATAGAGTACAAAAATACTGAATTTAAAAAGAGTGTTTCGCAACACACATATAATAAATATGAAAACTACCTTGATTCATATATTAAATTCAGATCGGGCTTGTATAAGGAGGCATTTGTTAGCTATTTAGAAAATGATTTACAAGACTTAGTGTTAAAGGATGAGGTTAGCTACGATAGTAATGGTGCATTAAAGAAACGACTATCTGCAAATTCTACACTGCCGTATATTGCGATGTCAGCGTTAAAAAATAATTACGCAAAGTTTCTGCAAAAATTAGATAAGACAATTGCTGAGTATGAAATTAGCGATGATAGCAAGTTCGATATTTTACTCACTCAATCAATTATATCCGCTCAATCAGGAGATATAGATAAAAGTCTTGAGTTGTTGATGAGTGCCTTTAGTAGAAGGCCACATACAAAATGGAGGCCGCTATTTAGTTGGTATCAAATAACTGAGATCTCTGAATCGTTATACCACTATACCAATGATAAGCGTTTTCTTGACTTGGCTCTTAACTGGGCAAAACGTTACCAGGTTATACAACCTCAATTTTCATGGGCCTATGCATTTGAAGCACTATATAGCGAAAATCAGCAGGATAGAATTCGTGCTTCTGGATTTGCTCTATATTTGGATCGTGACTCATATTGGCTGTCAATGGTGCCAGACGAAATAAAAAAGCTAGGTAAAGAATGGTGGAAAAAGAACAACCCGTTTGTCATAAATGAACAAAAAGATAACGTAACAATCTAGTGATGTTTATAGAGAAGCTATTAATAATCCTGTGCCGTGATTTTGCGGGCAAATGACAATAAAATATACAATTCACAATTGGTTTGGCATTGGTATGTGTATGGGGTATCAAATATTAATACATTATTAAATTCTAGGAATTCTAAATACAAGGGTAGTGTCAATAATCTTTCGCTCTTTGTTTGGCGGTAGCTTCGTAGTTAGGCGGTTTCTTGCTCCAAGTACTGCTTCTTGAGCGCCTCC